>QXWX01000002.1 GCA_009911175.1 Lachnospiraceae bacterium
CTTTTTTACATCAAATTCTTCTGAAAAACTTTTTTAATATTTTTCATTTTAGCTATTGACATTTCTTAGCTGGACTTAAATTTTTTTGACTCTATATAAAGCGTTCTGCCTTATACCATGGTAATAAGATTAAATATTGTTTCCTACCTCATAGCCATCCCATACAGCATGAAGGATTGTGCTGACCTTCTGTCCGTCGCCAATCTCATAAACGACAGCACCACATCCTTGAAGCTCCTGTGCCATAGAAGGAGCCGGACGGAAACCGGCTGCGATAACAACTGTATCTGCATCCATATTACGGAGCTGTTCACCAGTTAAACTCGCCTGTTCAAATCCTTTTACAAAGGTTTTCAAACCCAGACGCATACTGACAGGAAAATCACTGCCGCACTCCTGCTTGATACCTTCCAAAATTTCTTTTGCTGCCCGTACCCCCGGATGCCGGAATACATGGACAGAAAACGGTGCCGGAAGGTTCCCGCCCTCCCGGAAGATGATGTTGCCCTCCACCGATCGGTGCCATACAAAACCTGTTTTTAATAGTCAGTCTGCCAATCTGGAGCGGCTTTCCTAAATGTTCATAGTTCTGCATGTCTATGCCTCCTTTACAGCTCCGACGCTTAAATATTTTTTGTTTTGAAATCATACGTAATTTAAAGACATTAAGACGGTTTGGTAAAGAGGCGGGAAATTTTTTCTTCGCACTCAGGGTAAAAGAGCTGTTGGATGGAACAAAAAGATGAGCCATGAAACACCAGGGTCTGTTTCATATGTTGCTCACTTAAAAAGCATCTGTTCCGGCAAGGGAGATCAAACATGGGACAAATCATTCATCTGGATAAAGGGAATCCCCATTTTCATTTAGGATAGCATTCGAAACAGGGGATATGGTCTGCTACTGTCATTGATTGTCAGACATTCCCAAATGATCTATGGAAAAGTTTCTTTACAGATCAGGCGTACTTTAAGTTTTAATGAGATATCCGTCTGACGCGCAATTCCGGAAAAAAGAAATCTGAATCGGGTGGTTTTCGGCCCCAATACCAGAGTGTTCTATGGGTATTGCGTATATTATAATAGAAGAAACGCAGAAATTATCTGATGACTTTGGCTAAAATCGCAAAAAGGTAGGAAATCATAAAAAAACCTCCCATTTTATGGAAAAATGAGAGATAATGTAATTAACCCAACAACATATCTTCACCCATAAAAGAAGGAGGTTTTTTACATGAAAAGAGAATAGCGGTTACGAGAAAAGAAACCCGGGAAAACTTACAGAAACTCCAGCTTGCATGTGAACTCTCAAAACTGATCCGGCACTACTTCCCGGATCTGGTGCCACTGCTGAAAAAACTGCCGGATCCCAGAAACCAAAGCTATATTACCTATCCGTCTGCCGTGCTCCTAATGACCCGTATCCTTTCTTCTATATTTTACATCAGCAGTATGAGAAAAACAAGTGAAGAATTCAATTCGGATCTCATGATTGAAAATATCTGGGAACTATGCGCAGAGGAAGAAACCGTCCGCGAGCTCCCTTACTGGGAGACCATCAACCGGTATCTGGAAAAATTGGAGCCGGAATCTCTGCAGGAAGTCATTTGGAAACTGGTGTACCGCCTGCTGCGGAGCAAGGCGTTCCAAGGGGCGCGAATTGGAGAGAAACACTGGCAGATCATTTTAGACGGGACCCAGTTACACAGCAGCCGTAAGCCGCTGGATCCGAAATGCATGTACCGGATCCATCACAAAGGCAAGCCGGAAGAATACCGCGAGAATTATTACTATGTCCTGGAGGCAAAGTTGGTATTACATCCCAAGATTGTAGTAAGTATTATGACCGAATTTGTGGAAAATGATGGGAAAGAGATGGACAAGCAGGACTGCGAAAGGAAAGCAGGCGTGAGACTGATGGAAAAGCTGAAGAAGCAGTTTCCAAGATTAAATATCTGCCTATGTGCGGACAGCCTGTATGCATGTGAGCCATTTTTCCGGAAATGCGGGGAATACCGGTGGCAGTATCTGATCCGATTTAAGGAGGGAAGTATCCCGACAGTAGGAAAGGAATATAGAAAA
Source organism: Lachnospiraceae bacterium (assembly GCA_009911175.1). The sequence continues at coordinate 2,080 of QXWX01000002.1, forward strand.
CTGAAAGACTTGGAAAAGAACCGAAAGGAAACGAAAATAAAAAATGGCCGATACTGGTATGATTATGTAAATGAGATTGACTATAACGGATGTAAAATCAATTTGATGGAGTATGGTGAGGAACTGAAACGGACCATAAAAAGAGGGATGTGCAAAATCGAACGTGAGGAAAAAAAGTCGTTCTGTTTTTTGACAAGTCTGCCGGTGAGAAAAAAGAACGTATGCGATCTGGTGGAGAAGGGGCGGATGCGCTGGAAAATAGAAAATGAAGGGTTTAATACGCAAAAGAATCAGGGATATTATTTGAAGCACTTGTTCAGTAAAAACTACCAGGGGATCAAAAACCATTATTACCTGATCCAGATCGGGCACATGATTGCACAGATAATGGAGACATGGGGAAGATTATGGGAAGGGATGCATCTGAGTATGGAACAAAAGCATCAGAAGATACTGGAATCCTTTCAGGCTATCAGGTTGAAAGAATACATTGGAATAAAAAAGAACATACAGATCCGATTACAATAGACAGGTCTCGAAGGAAGGGGGGATTCAAAAGGAAGCTGGAAATTGAATAGAGGAAACCAAGGGAATACTGTTTCCTGGAATCCATAATACTAAGAAAAGGCTGTGGAAGATATGAAATTTTCATAGCCTGGAAGAAAAAAATAAATTTAAGCGTCAGAGCTGGCCTCCTTTACTGCAGGATTGACTTTTCCCGCTGTTGATATTATAATTATATCGAGAATGGAACAGAAAACAAGTACGCACCTTCAAGTGCGATACTGACTCAGAAGTTATATACTTACCTAAAGGAGAGTGTAAGAATGGGCGAACGCTGTATATCACAAGAATGCTTAGAAACAACCGGTTTCAGCTACACATTATCCCTCATCAACGGGAAATATAAAATGACAATTCTTTATACGCTTATGGAATTTGGTATTGTCCGATTCAATGAAATGAAAAAATATATTGGTGAAATTTCTTTTAAAACATTAAGCTCTACACTAAAAGAATTAGAAGCAGACCAATTAGTACACAGAAAAGAATATCCTCAAATACCTCCAAAAGTGGAATATAGCTTGACAGAACGCGGGAAATCGCTCATTCCTATATTAGATGGGATGTGTGAATGGGGAGATAAAAATAGACTGCCATAAATTCCTATCGTTAATCCAATGCACCCAAAAACTCATACTTGAGCGCATTGGATCTGTGGTACGCAAGCCAATGTAAAGATATAACAAACAGGCAGAGAAACGGCATGCTCATTTCTGTAATTTCAGAAGAAGCTGATTCCGGTTCTTCACCTGCATTTTTTCAAAAATATGGCTCATATGCTTCTTCACTGTCACCTCAGAAATGCAGAGCCTCCCGCCGATCTCCTGATTCGTAAGCCCCTCTCCCAACTGCCGCAGGATCTCCGTCTCCCGTTCCGTCAGATGGTATTTTCCCAGCAGGCTTTCATCTACGGCCCGGAAGTCGCTCTCCCTGATCCCGTTGGGATAAAGCATCTGCAGATGGGAGGACAGATGGGTATTCAATAATCCCAGAAAATAAACCTCTTCCTCCGTAAAGTCCCCCGTCTCCTTTGTGCGGAACATGGTGATTGATCCGTAGAAATGCCCCCTCACGATGGTGCACCCCAAGCCGTAATATGCCCCCAGCGGACGCATCCACTGCTGGTATATGCGGCTCTTCTCCCGCAGATGGTCGGGCATCAGGTCGGAATCCCGGTATACCACCGGTTCCGTCTGCGAAAAATTCCAGACTGTATAATCCTTGTGCTGATAATTCTGATAATAATCCTGCAATGTCTGTTCGTCCAGGTTCCCGGAATAGGGATGAAAAAACCGGATCGTCTCATCCCCGGCCCTTCCGTAGTCAAACATGGAACATTGATGCAGGATCTCCGCCTGCAGATATTCCATGACCATCTTCTGGATCTCATTCAGCCGGCTTTGCCGGTACAGTTCCAGCAGGAATCCCTGGAAACCGCGCCACCGGGTATTTGATAATTCCATCCCGTCCCTCTCCTTTCGTTTCCCCTTCCAGACCAAGGTTCTGCCTGTAAATCCTGTTCTGCCTCAGATATAACGCAACGACATATGCTACTTTAGTAGTATATCACAAAATTCCACCTTCGTACAATTTCTTTTCTTTTTTTCTACAGGTATACTCAGATTAACGGTGTACTGCGCGGATGCGCAGACAGACCGGAAATCACTGGTATATGGGCAGACAATAAACGAACAAATGTATACTATGATCTCAAAGGAGGAATCATCACATGAAAACCATCAAATCCACACCAAAGGCAGACGGCTACTACATGCCTGCGGAATTTGAAACCCATGAACGGGCCTGGATGCTCTGGCCGGAGCGCACGGACAACTGGCGCAACGGGGCCAAGCCGGCCCAGAAAGTATTTACGGAAGTGGCAAAGGCGATCCGCAGGTTCGAGCCCATCACCGTAGGAGTCAGCGATGAGCAGTACAGCCATGCCAGATCCGTACTGCCGGATGATATCCGTGTGGTAGAATTGTCCTGCAACGACTCCTGGATCCGCGACTGCGGCCCTACCTTCGTAGTCAACGACCAGGGCGGAGTGCGTACTGTAAACTGGGATTTCAACGCATGGGGCGGTTTGTATGACGGCCTGTATTTCCCATGGGACAAGGACGACCGTGTGGCAAGCAAGATTTCTTCCATGGAAGAGGTTGACATGTACAAAGCGGAAAACTTCGTGCTGGAAGGCGGCTCCATCACGGTAGACGGGGAAGGAACCCTGGTGGTGACCGAGCAGTGCCTGCTCTCCCCGGGACGGAATCCCCATCTGAATAAGGAACAGATCGAAGAGAACTTAAAGCAGTATCTGGGCGTAGAAAAAATCATCTGGCTCAAGGACGGTATGGACCCGGACGAGACCAACGGGCACGTAGACGACGTATGCTGCTTTGCAAGGCCCGGCGAGGTGGTGGTTCCCTATACAGAGGATCAAAGCGACCCCTGGTATGAGATCCTCAAAGCCAATAAAGAGCAGTTGGAGCAGGAAACCGACGCAAAGGGGCGCAAGCTGAAAGTGCATACCATCTCCATGCCGAAGGTTCCGGTGTATTTTACGGAAGAAGAAGCCGCCGGCATCGACATCGTAGACGGCACCATCCCGCGGATCGCCGGGGAAATGACCGCTGCTTCCTATCTGAATTATCTGTATGTAAACGGCGGAATCATCGTCCCTCAGTTCGGGGACGAGAATGACGCGAAAGTGCTTGAAGAGCTCAGAGCGATCCATCCGGACCGTGAGGTGGTCGGCGTCCTTACCCGCGAGATCATCTTAGGCGGCGGAAATGTACACTGCATTACCCAGCAGCAGCCGAAGGGGCGCGTGAAATAGAATCGGCGGGGAAATGATACACGCAAAATGATATATTCAGTATTAAAACTTATACTGAAATAGGCGGTCAATTACGACCGCCTGTTACTATTCACACCGCCTATAAAAATCTTACACATTTACCTTGACATTTCACCATTCCTGCAGGCCCTTAATAATGGATCACTGCAGGCACTCCCAATTCAATCATGGAATACAGGGTCTGTGCATCGTATTTGGACATATTGATGCATCCGTGAGATCCTATGGAAAGATACAGATCCCCGCCGAATGCCGGCTGCCAGTCCGCGTCGTGGAAACCGATCCCGCTCTGGGTCACCCGCATCCAATAGTCCACCTCCTGTTCGTATTCCGGCTTTCCGTCCGCCTGAGTCTCCCCGATCAGGACGGTTGGGGACAGTTTTTCCGAAACGTAATATACTCCGGCAGGCGTAACCTTACTTGCATCGGGAGCCCCGGTCACCACGTCGCACTGCATCGCGATCCCGCCGTTTACAACATACCACATGTGCTGCGCCGACAAATCCACATCTATATAGGTGCTGCCCCAGTCCTGCGCCCCATGCGCCGCCGCGGTCTGGCACCAGGCCGGCTCTTTGGAAAGAACCTCTCCTTTCTTAATATGTTCAATCAAAAGAGCGGTTTCCCCGTCCTCATCCACCGACCACCCATAGGTCCCTCCGGAGACCTCCGCGGTTTTTCCGGCAGGCGTGGTAAAGGTACGTGAGCTTCCCAGCGTATCATAACGTTTTCCAAATTCCCGCATCCACTCCCGGACAGCAGCCTCATTCAGGGTCACATTCATATCCCCGTCCACGGACAGCCAGCCGGAGATCAGCGCCTTATCCACCACCACAGGCACGTCCATATTGTAGGTAATGCTTGCCCTGCAATAAGTATTCAGCGTCTCACATGCCGACGTTACCTGCTCAGACTGGGAGGTATATTTCGGCGTTTCATAACAGTCTTCCTGTTTCAAATCCACTTCCGCGGCAAACGTCTGTACCGAATTGGTGATGCATTCCTTCACCGCGCGGATATTGACGGCAGTCCCGTAGGACTCCGGCTCAATGACATATGTATTTCCATCATATTTCGGAAAAGCGGAGGATGCCGGAATCTGCTCTGATGTCACCGCATCCAGAGACTGAATCCGTTTCTCCAGGGCCGCCCTATCATAGGAAAGCTCAATCCGTACATCCGATGCTTTTTTGTCCCACAATTTGACCGGCCATTGGAACGCGTTCTGCTGTTTCAGCACTGCTTTGATCTCGCCGCCCTCCCTGCAGGTCAGGGAAATCTCACTACCATGGATGGTCTCTGTCCCGCTCCCATTTGCTATGACCGTCAGCGAATACCCTTCCGTCTTTTCTTTGAAAAACGCCTCCGCAGCTTCTGCCGTCTGCCCGGAAAAATCCTGCCCGTTGATGATCGTATTTGGAAAGAAATGCTTCATAAAGTAAAACGACACACACAGATACGCGATGCACAGACAGCCGATTACCGCTGCAGCGGCCACAAGCAGCTTCTGTCTGAATGCCTGCTTCTGCCCGGAATTATTCTTCTGTCTGGAAGTCTGCTTTTTTCCGGAAGTACGCTTTTTCCCGGAAACGTATTTCCGTTCCGAAACTTGCTTCTGCCCGGAAATACGTTTCTGTTTGGAAGCGTTATTTTGGATGGAAACGTTTTTTTGTTTCTCTTGATTTTTACCGGATGTTCTGCCGTCCTTTTTCGCGCTCATGATTATTTATCCTTTCGTACTGCCCCAGCTTTGCCTGCCGTTTCGGACCGTTACTTTTCTTTATTTTATAATAGCCATGAGCAATTTTCAATTGACCCGGTGTAACCGTATTGTAAAAATTAAAAGCGCTGATTACCGTTCATGATCTGAAGCAGAGGATTTATATCTGCGGCTCGCGATCTTTTTAGAACGAATTACTGCATAGGCGTCCCTACTTCGATCAGATTCCCGTCCGGATCATAAAAACGAATGACTTTCTGCCCCCAGCTATGCGTCATCAGCCGGTTAACATACTGAATCGAGGGATATAATTTTTCCAGCTTACAGACAAATGCTTCTATATCCTTTTCCTCAAAGTACAGTTCGCAGGAGTTATTTTCAGGAATAATATCCCTTCCCAGGAACTGTTTCCAGATTTTTTCATCCTGTAGCACAAGACCTTCCGTTAAAATCATATTGCCGTCGTTGTCAAGCAGCAGATCAAGACCGAACAGGTCATGATAGAACTGTCTTGACTTTTCAATCTCTTTCACAACGATCAAAACATTCTTTAATTTCATTGTCCATACCTCTCTCTTGTAACCAATTCCCGTATTGTTTTTTTGCTTTTCACAGTAACTTTTTTCCAAAACTTTACGCCGCCTTTACAATATTTTTTCGTAAAGGTGAAACCAGGGAAGCCCGTACGCTTCGTATCCCAGACTGACCGTTCCGACCAACTGATATCCGCATTTTTGGTAAAGCCGCTCTGCAGGAATGTTATCTTTTACAACGTCGAGTCGGATGCTTATACACTGTTCTCTGCGTGCCGCACGTTCCGCAAACATCAGTAATTCTGTGGCGACCCCGCACTTTAGGAAGTCTGGGTGGACGGCAAGGGTGTAAATCACATATATATGCTGATAATCATCCTCCGTCAGCCATCTGCCGTTTTTATATCCTTCCTCCGGTTCGTGTTTTAAGATCATCGCTCCTGCAGTTTTGCTGCCGATACAGGCAATATACAGCCCGTCGGCCATTAGCCCTTTTTCTGCGTCACGGCGGCTTGGATAACTCCCTTTTTGCCATCCCGGATAATTTTTATGCGTTTCTAAATAGCCGCAGATATCTTCGTACAGCTTCTCGATACTGTCAAGGTCTGATTCTGCGGCTTTTCTAATCTGAATGTCCTGTTCCATGATTCGGTTCTCCTTTTTTAATAACTCCAACAGGAAGCCCTGGAAATTATGCCACCGGGCATTGGATAATTCCATTGCTCTCCCTTTCATTTTATTTTTCAAAGCCAGCTATTCATGCCACTTTAGTAGTATATCACAAAATTCCACCTTCTTACAATTTCTTTTTACACGCAGGTATACTAAGGTCACAAACTGTTACATGTCACACACTGACCAATCACTACGCTGATTGGTCAGGAGGATGCACATAAAAGCTGGGATTCAGGCCGTCCATTGCCGTAGGCAATTTTAAATGACGGCCTGAGTTACAGGGCACGCCTGGCCAAGGTGTGACCTGTAACCACAAACTGACAAATGGACAAGTAACAATTTCCATGAGGAACAAACACATGAAAAGCAACGGAGCAAAGCCAGCCCAGAAGGTATTTACGGAAGTCGCAAAGGCGATCTGCGGATGCCCTGATGCTCCTTTTCCAGCATGTAGCAGATTTCCTGAATATCGTCATGGCACAGGGATTTTCCGCACATCTGCTCCACCGCTTCCGGGAACTTGTGGGCTTCATTGATCGCCAACGCCCGGTAATCGGATAGGAGCGGACGGTAGCCCTTTACCCGATGGGAGGCGTCCAAAGGATAAAAAACAGGCGACACCTCCTTGTCTTACTGAGGTACCGCCTGTTTTCATCTAAGTATACGATTTTTCTGTATCTTATACTTCGTACACCACTTCACCATCCATGATGGTCGTCACAACCCTGGTATCCAAAATCTTCTGCGGCTCCACTGCAAACAGGTTCTGATCGAGAACAATGATATCTGCCAGCTTTCCTTCCGCCAGCGTACCGAGATCCTGTTCACAGCCTTCCGCATAAGCCGATCCCCAGGTGTAAGCCTTCAATGCCTCCGCCAGCGTGATCCGCTGCCCGGGATACCAGCCGCCCTCCGGCTTGCCGTCAAAGGTCTGGCGTGTCACTGCCCCGTAGATCTCACACATGGGCTCAATGCCCACTACCGGAAAATCGCTTCCCAGTGAAAGCACCATTCCTGCGTCCAGCAGTTCACGCATGGGCCAGGAATGCCTTGCCCGCTCGCTTCCCACAGCGGCTTCCTTGTCGCCGTACAATCCGTTTCCCTTATCGCCGCCCTCCAGGTCAAAGAGCATATGCCAGGGCTGCATGCATCCGCAGATGCCGAGCTTTGCAAAGCGCGGGATATCCTCCGGATGTATGGTCTCCAGGTGCTCCTGCACATGGCGGAGATTCTGTTTTCCATAGAGTCTTTCGCCCTCCTCAAAAATGTCCAGCATCTCACGGACCGCCCGGTCTCCGATGGTGTGGATCCGAAGCGCCACTCCGTCTTTGATCGCTTCCAGCGCCTGTTTTCTAAACTCCGTCATGTCCACAGAGGTCGTACCGCAGGTACTTGGGTCGTTTCTATAAGGCTCCAGAAGATATGCGGTAAATACACTGGTCACACCGTCGATCAGCTGCTTTAATCCCTGAATCCTAAGCTTCCCATCCGAGTATTTTTTCTGCAGAGCAGAAAAGCTTTCCTTCTCATATTCCGCAATATTCGGATACAGCATCACTCTGGAGGTCAGCGTCCCCTTCTCTTCCATTTTTTCAAAATACGGAAGCGGGTCGTCATGAGCCCCGTAAGGCGCCACCAGACTGCAGCTGGTTATTCCCAGCTTCTTCATCTTGTCGAACAGGTTCTCATAGATCTGCAGATAAACCTCGTCCGTAGGACTGCAGATCTCATCTGTAAACATGAACGAAGCGCCGTCATAAAACCGTCCCGTCAATTCTCCCTTTTCATCCTTCTCGATCAGGCCGTCCGCCGGACTTTCCGTTTCCTTTGTGATCCCGATCTTCTCAATGGCACAGGTATTGACCACGATGGTATGCATGTCCGCCATCTGAAGTACCACCGGCCTGTCCGAAATCACCCGGTCAATGTCATGATACGTGGGAAGTGTCTGATCTTCCCAAATCAGGTTATTCATCATATAGCCGAATACCCACTCGTTATCCGGATGGCAGTCCGCATACTCCTTTGCCATCCGGATGGCATCCTCTCTGCTTCCGGATTCCAGCAAGCTGAAGGAAAAGTCCGGATCCTCCAAAAATGCTCCCTGGGTAATATGCGTGTGTCCATCGTTAAAGCCGGGCATGATCAGCCGGTCGCCGCAGTCGATCACTCTGGTATCCGATCCGATGTATCCGTCAATTCCGTCTCCCTTTACCACAGCCGCAATCCGATTTCCTTCCACTGCGACTCCGCCTGCAAAAGGCTCTGCGCCTGTTCCGTCAAATATCGCGTTTCCTTTAATTACAATTTTTGCTTTTTCCATATGTATTCCTTCCTCTTTTCATTCATTTTCTACGCAGCCTTCATGTTTTTCAGACGTTTGATCTCCATCGCCGCCAGTACCAGCGACAATACAAATGACAGAATATCGGATACCGGCTGTGAGAACCAGACGCCGGTAATCCCCAGCGTATTTGCCATGATAAAGATGGCCGGGATCCCGAAAATGATATAACGGCAGATTCCCAATACGGTAGACTCTACCACACTCTCTACTGCCTGGAAATACCCGGACATCAGGTTGGCCGTCAGCCCCAGCGCGGTACAGGAAATCACAATCCTTGTATATTTTGCCGCAATCGGGATCAGCTCCGAGCCTGCCCCGATGAACAGCGCGCAAACCGGTGTTGCCGCAAGCCAGAATACGATCGCCAGAACATAGACCGCAATCAGGTTGCCGCCGATCCCTACCTTGATCAAATCCTTGACACGGTCATAAAGCTTTGCGCCGAAATTGTAGCTTGCGATAGGCTGTAAACCTCCGGTCGTAGACTGGGTGATCATCATCAGAATGTAGACCACGTATCCGTTGATGACTGCAAATGCCGCGATGTCCAGCTCCCCTCCGAATTTTCCCAGAAAGTTATTAAGCACAATGGTAAATACGGTGGAGGATGCCTGTACCAGAAGATACGGGAATCCGATCTTCACGATATTTGCAATAATCTCTTTATCAAAATGCAGATCTGACATCTGAACCTTGAAAATGGTATTCTTGCTGAAGAAAAAGTACAGAATAAAAAATCCCCAGATTCCGATGGAGGACGCATAATAGCCTGCGCATCCCGCAATCCCCAGTTTCAGGATAAATACACTCGCATAGAGCCACACCAGCGCTAAAATTGCGGAAAGTGTCATGGCCCAGGTAGCGATGCTCGGCTTTTCATCTACCCTCGCCATATAAACCGCAATATGACCGATGATGCAAAAAGGATATCCAAACATAAATATACGGATAAATAATACGATGGAATCAAACAGATCCGGTGTCGCTCCCAAAAGCCCCGCGATCGGTCCGGCAAAAATAAAAATCACAGCTGCAATGGCAACAATGGCGATAAAGCTGAACCACAGTCCCTGTCCATAGACTCTTCTTGCCCCCTGCTCATCGCCGTCTCCCAGCTTCATGGCAGCCAGTGTGGAAACACCGATCGCAAAGAAGCCTCCCAGCGCAAGCATGAAATATTCCAACGGCATGATCAGTCCTACGCAGGCAAGCCCTGTCTCTCCCAGACCTCTTCCTATAATGATACCTTCCAGGATGACCATGATCGCCTGTGCCAGCATTCCGATTAATGTAAGAAAACTGTACTTCACAAACAGCCCAGCCACCGGTTTCGTACCAAGCTCTCTGGATTCGGAACCCTGTTCCTGTTTCATTTCTTCACTCATTTTGTTGTTCTCCTTCCTTTTTCTTCTGTGGATTTTACCTGCCAATCCGACCCGCTTGCTTCCTGAGTACTTCCTTGCGATCTGACTCACCTGCTTCACGAGTGTTGTCTCATGATTCTTGTTTTGCGAATTTGTCACATTGGCACACTTGCTTTTCTATGCTTTGTATTATATGACAGTTTATGCTGCGTTTACACTCCTATTTTTTGTACATTTTACCTAAACTTTATGTCTAAACCAGCCTAAACCATATCCAAACCCGTGGAAAAAAATCAGGCAATGCCCCTTTCCTGAGACATTGCCTGATATGTTCTGTTTCTTCTATTCTGATTGCGCAGAATCTTAGGAACTGTATGAAAATATCTTATGCATCTTGCTTGTCTGATTGTACAGATCGAAGAAATAACCAGCGCAATCTGCACAGGTTATTTTCCTGCTGTTCCTTATCCCCGGCTCTTTGTTCCGGTTCCGTCCCGCTTCGCCACCTTCAGACGGTTCAGCATGATCTCCTTCTCTCCGAATTTTCCTTTCGCTTCCGTCCCTTCCTCGAACAGATACACCGTTTCCAGTTCATCCTTTTTCTGCAGCTTCATGCCCCGGACGCCTACGGCGCCTTTTTTCTTCTCCGGAATCTCGGCTGCCGGGAACCGCAGGAAGTACCCGCCCTTCGTCTGCAGCACGGCATGCTGGTTCTCCGTCACGACCTGGACAGAGATCACCGCGTCCTCCTCCTGGAGCTTCGTAGCAGCGATCGTGCGCTTCGCCACCTGGAATTCCGCGCCTTCCACACGCTTGATCATCCCCTGCCTGGTGGCAAAGAGCAACTTCGCATACCGCATCTGCTCCATATCGCAGACCATCACGATCTGCTCCTCTGCGCTGGCATAGTTACTCACATTATCGATCGGTGTCCCCTTATCCCGGAATTTCCCATAAGGCAGATCCAGAACCTTGATCTGGTGCATCTTGCCCGTATCTGTGAAAATGCAGATCTTCCCGGTATTCATGCAGTGGATGATATACTTGTTCTCACTGTCCGCCGCCTCCCGGTTCCGCTCATATACGGATACGTCCACGGTTTTCGCATAGCCGAAGCGGTCCATCAGAAATACCACTTCCTGCTCTTCGATCTTCTTCTCCTCAAATACCGCTTCCTCCGCATTTTCAATGGCTGTGCGCCGCTTCCTTCCGTACTCCTTCCGGAATGCGTCCAGCTCATCCATGATCACCTGGGCCATGGAATCATAGTTATTCAGGATGTCCTCATATCTCGCGATATGCTTCAGCGTTTCCTCATGCTCCTTCTGCAGCGCCTCGATTTCCAGGCCGATCAGCTTGTACAGGCGCATTTCCAGGATCGCCGTCGCCTGCCGCTCGGTAAACCGGAGCATGGCTGCCATCTTTTTGGAAATGCCGGACTTGAACTTGATGTTGTCGGTGACCCCGTTGACAAGACAATTTCTCGCATCCTTCACGGACTTGCTTCCCCGAAGGATCTCGATGATCAGGTCGATCACGTCACAGGCCTTGATCAGCCCTTCCTGAATCTCCTTGCGCTCCAGCTCTTTGGCAAGGAGGGTCTTATATTTTCTCGTAGCCAGTTCAAACTGGAAATCCACGTGATGCTCAATGATCGCTTTCAGCCCCAGTGTCTCCGGCCTGCCATTCGCTACGGCCAGCATATTGACGCCGAAGGTATCCTCCAGCCGGGTCTTCTTGTAGAGCATATTTTTCAGGTTTTCGACATCTGCGCCCTTTTTCAGCTCCAGCACGATCCGAATGCCTTCCTTGGAAGACTGGTTGGAAATGTCCACGATATCCGTCGTCTTTTTCGTCTCCACAAGACCGGCCACATCATTGAGAAATTTTCCGATCCCGCTTCCGATCATGGTGTAGGGGATCTCCGTGATAACAAGCTGTTTCTTGCCGCCTTTGAGCTCCTCGGTCTCCACCTTGCCCCTCAGCTTGATCTTCCCCTGTCCGGTCTCGTAGATATTCAGCAGTTCGTCCTTGTTCACCACGATCCCTCCGGTAGGGAAATCCGGTCCTTTTACATAGCGCATGAGCTGTTTGGTGCTGATCTCGTCATTCTTCATATAAGCCTTGACCGCATCAATCACCTCGCACAGGTTATGGGTGGGAATGCTGGTGGCCATTCCCACCGCGATGCCCTCCGCGCCGTTGATCAGAAGGTTGGGTACACGCACCGGGAGTACCAGCGGTTCCTTCTCTGTCTCGTCAAAATTGGGGCCAAAGTCTACCACATTTTTATCCAAGTCGGACAGGTACGCCTCCTGGGTAAACTTTGAGAGCCGGGCCTCCGTATAACGCATGGCCGCAGCTCCGTCTCCTTCAATGGAACCAAAATTGCCGTGGCCGTCCACAAGGATCATGCCCTTCTTAAATTCCTGTGCCATCACCACCAGCGCTTCGTAGATGGAACTGTCGCCATGGGGATGGTATTTACCCATGGTATCTCCCACGATACGGGCGCATTTTCGATAGGGCCGGTCATACCGGATCCCCAACTCATGCATGTCATAGAGGGTCCTGCGCTGGACCGGCTTCAGCCCGTCCCGGACATCCGGCAGAGCCCTGGCAATGATCACGCTCATGGCATAATCAATATATGATTTTTTCATCAGGTCCGAATACTCGGTCCGGATGATCTGTGGTTCATTACTCATAGTTCTCTCCTATCCTGCTCTGAACAGTTATACTATGGAACTGTCCCTAAGCGCCAGATAAATCGGCCGTGAGCATACTTCGATTAAATATCCAGCTCCGCCTCGGTGGCATTTTCATAGATAAATGCCCGTCTCGGCGGTACCTCCGTTCCCATCAGCATCTCCGTGACACCGGATGCCATTCTTGCGTCCTCAATCTCCACCAGCTTCAAGAGCCGGTTCTCCGGATCCAGTGTGGTTTCCCAGAGCTGCTGGGCATCCATCTCCCCAAGACCTTTGTACCTCTGCAGGGTAAATCCGCCGTCATGGGTCTTCCGATACCGTTCCAGCGCGGCATCGTCGTAGAGGTATTCCTCCTCTCCCTTCTTCGGCATGGCCTTATACAGCGGAGGCATGGCAATATAGACGTGGCCTTCGTAGATCAGCTCCGGCATGAACCGATAGAACAAGGTCAGCAGAAGCGTGGAAATATGTGCCCCGTCCACGTCCGCATCGGCCATAATGATGATCTTGTCATAGCGCAGCTTCGTGATGTCAAAGTCATTTCCATAGCCTTCGGAAAATCCGCATCCAAAGGCATTGATCATGGTCTTGATCTCCGCGTTTGCAAGCACTTTGTCGATGCTGGCCTTCTCCACGTTCAATATTTTCCCACGGATGGGCAGGATGGCCTGATAATTCCGATCCCGGGCGGTCTTTGCGGAACCGCCGGCGGAATCTCCCTCCACGATAAAGATCTCACATTTCTTCGGGTCGCGGCTCTCACAGTTGGCCAGCTTTCCGTTGCTGTCAAAGGAATACTTCTGCTTGGTCAGCAGGTTGGTCTTGGCCTTTTCCTCGGTCTTACGGATCTTTGCCGCTTTCTCCGCGCTGGACAGAACGGTCTTTAAGGTCTCCAGGTTCCGGTCAAAATACAGAACAATTTCGTCCCCGGTCACCTTTCCCGCCGCCTTTGCCGCATCCGGGTTGTCCAGCTTGGTCTTGGTCTGGCCCTCGAACCGGGGATCCGGATGCTTGATGGATACGATCGCCGTCATGCCGTTTCGGATATCCGCCCCGGTAAAATTGGCATCCTTTTCCTTCAGGATCCCCAGCTCCCTCGCATACTGGTTCATCACCGTGGTAAAGGTCGTCTTAAATCCGGTCAGGTGTGTGCCGCCCTCCGAGTTGAAAATATTATTGCAGAAGCCCAGCACATTTTCATGAAATTCATTGACATACTGCAATGCTACCTCCACCTCAATGCCCTCGGACTCTCCTTTAAAATATATGGGATCATGCAAGGCTTCCTTTTTCTGATTCAGTTCCCGGATAAATCCCATGATCCCGTCCGGCTCATGAAATACCACATGCTCCGGCGATTCCGGACGTTTGTCGTCAAATACGATGGTAAGCCTGGGATTCAGATAGGCGGTCTCGTGCATCCTGCTCTTGACTTCCTCCGCCCGGAAGCGGGTCTTTTCAAAAATCGTATCGTCGGGCAGGAAATTGATCTTCGTACCGGTCTTTCTCGTCTTTCCCACAATGGGAAGAAGTCCCTCTTCCAGCTCGATCACCGGGATTCCTTTCTCGTATCGGTCATGGTGGACAGCTCCCTCCCGGCTGATCCAGACATCCATGTGGTTGGACAGCGCATTGACCACGGAGGAACCCACTCCGTGAAGACCGCCGCTTGTCTTATAGACCGAATCGTCAAACTTTCCCCCCGCATGCAGCGTGGTATAGACCAGACGGGCGGCGGAGATTCCCTTCTGGTGCATCCCCACCGGCACGCCCCGGCCGTTATCCTCCACCGTGGCGGAACCGTCCCTTTCCAATGTGACATGAATCTCCGAGCAGAAGCCTGCCAGATGTTCGTCCACCGCATTGTCCACAATCTCGTAGATCAGATGGTTCAGTCCCTTGGTGGACACACTGCCGATATACATGCCCGGCCGCTTCCTGACCGCTTCCAGCCCCTCCAATACCGCGATGCTGTCCGCATCGTATGTATTCTGCTTACTCATAAAGACTCTCCTTTTTCAAAACCTGTCTATGAAAATAAATCCTTTCTTCTTTCCGATATTCCTGATTAGCGCAATTCCTATTATAACAAGATTTAAAAGTTTTTCAAGTTGTTTTCCCGGCGTTGTTGATTTCCCGCTTATTAAAGCAAAGGCTTTTGATGGTATTTCTTACCGCCAAAAGCCTTTTTACTGTTTCGTACTTTATTCTATATCAAAAACATCGATCGTTAATTACTGTCCGTAACCTCCACAAGATAACACTCATCATGACAGCTTCTTCCCTGATTCATGAGCAGCAATGGAAATTCATCATAATATTTCATATGGTTCTCACGGAGGATCTGTCCGATATTCTGTCTTTCCGGCGGGATCACCCGCTGCTTTACCCAGCGCAGGCTCCATTCTTTCCCGATCCGGCGCTGTCCCTTTTTTATAAAATCTGCTATGATCAGAGGCGCTTCCACACTTTTTACATCATCCGGTATTTCAATCTGGTACTCCCTCTTCATCTCATCGTATAACAAATATGCAACGGTTTTATCATGATAAAATCTATTCTTCACCGCAAATCTGTACATATCTTTCCCACCTCTTCCATAACATATTCCAGATTTTTTCCAGATGCTCCGCATGCAGTACGCCATCCAGACCGCTTAACAGCTTCTCTCTGTCATGCTCCCGCAGTCTCCCGTCAAACCAATGCAATCCCTTTGGGATAAAACGGAGATTATACTCCGAAGACTTTGAGCCTATAAAGTTATTCACTGCCTTATCTTCCAGAATGTCATATTTCCGTATACTTTCTATATTTCCGTAGCAGGAAAACAGCAGGGAAATTCCCTGGTCAAACAGCGGTGCCGGACGCGCCTGATCTTCTCCATCTATCAAGATCTCGATATTTGCTCCGTGGCGGTCCCGATTGCAGATCAAGTAGTCTATCGTCAGCATTTGATACAAATAGGCTGACCAGCCCATCCTGATAAAAAAATCCAGCGGACTCTCCGCTTGCTGTCTGTGCAGATCATAAAAGACCTCAAATGGCATCTTCCGTTCATCTTCTTTCCGGAAATTCTTTGACCTGGTTATATACGTATCCATTTCTTTTCCATCGATACAGATCAGAGCATGCAGCAATTGGTAATGTAAATGCGGTATCTGCAATATCTCCAAAAGTCTTGACACAATGAGTTCATTGATACATTCGTGCCCGAATACACCTCTGTAGCTGTCATAATTGGACAATTTATAATAGTATCTCTGTCCGTTTTGTTCTTCATATGCTTTTAAAAAACATCCGGGAGTTCCCGGAGATAATTTTGTATCAGACCAGTTTAAATGCCTGAAATCCTGAATTTCCCATATAAAATCTTCCATATCCTCACCATCTCTGCATATAAAGTTAAGGCTTCCGTCAATATTTTACGTTACAGTTACCTATTATAAACGATTTTTGTTCATTTGTCACTTATTGATCTGTCCGTCCCGTGCCGTATCACGCCTTCCCAACGCTTCCACAGACCTTCATTTTATCCATCACATACATTTTCACCTCTTCCCGTCCCTGCGCGTTATACTTCTTCGGGTCAAAGGTATCCGGATTTTCTTTCAGGACTTTTTTCACACCCTTCGAAAACGCGATCCGCAGGTCTGTCGCGTAGTTGACCTTACAGATCCCCCTGCGGATGCATTCCTTCACCGCCTCGTTAGGAACTCCCGATGTACCGTGCAGGACAAGTGGGATGCTGACTACTTTACGGATCTCGCTGAGCCGTTCCACATCCAGCTTTGGAATCCCTTTATAGACTCCGTGGGCGGTGCCGATCGCCACGGCCAGAAAATCTACCCCTGTAGCTTCCACAAATTCCTTCGCCTGCTGCGGATCCGCCCTTCCGGGCATCCAGCAATACTGTTTTGTTGTAACTAATTTTTCCTCCTACTTTACTCTCCCTGCAGCACCTTCAGGATCGCTGCCTCTGTCTTCTCCACACCGACTCCGGATATAAAGGGCATTCCTGTGATCACCGGGATTCCGTAATCTCTCTTTACCTTGGAGGTAGGCACGATCAGAACTGCCCCGGAAAGGTTGGATTCGATCTCCGAGATCCGGATCTGGCAGATCTCCACGTCGATCCCGTTCTTTTTGCAAAGCTCCACTACTTTATTTGCCGCGATTGTTGAAGTTGCTACTGCTCCGCCGCATGCTACGATCACTTTCTTTTTCATAATCAATTCTCCTTTTCTTTTATAATCTCAATCATCGTTTCTTCGTCTTGTGCTTCTGCGATCTGTTCCAATACTGCCTTATCCTGAATGATAGACAGGATCCTCTGCAGTTCTTCCATGTGCGCCTTCGGTTCTACCACTGCCAGCATGAATACCAGCTTTACGCTGACCTCCTCGTCATCACTGCCCATCTGGATAAATGTGACCGGATTTTTCAGCACCGCGATGGCCGTCGCGGCCTGGTTTACATGGCTTACATCCGTGTGGGGGATCGCCACGCCGAAGCCTTCTATATCCAGTCCGGTGGGATAATCCTTTTCCCTTGTACATAATGCTTCTATATAAGTGCTTTTTGCATAGCCTTCACGGATCAGCGCTCCGCCAAGCTGCCGGAAAACATCCTCACAGGAGTCTGCTTCCATTTCTTTCACAATCAGGGATTTTTTTAAGGCCTCCCAAATCATTGTTTCTGCCTCCTCTTCTTTTTATATCTGCGATTCTCTATACCGGTTTTTGAATCTCAAGCAGCCCTTCCTTTCCGGAGAACCGCGATCCTTACATGACGCTGGTCTGTCAGCGGCCTGTAATGCTTACCCTGCAGGTCTTCCCTGCCTGTGACTCTATACTAGCACGTCCTGAGAGTAAAAAACAGTCAAAGGTTTTTCCACATTTTTGCAAAAATATAGAATGGTAAAAAACGTTTCCAGCGGATTGGAAATGTTCTTTACCATTCTCAGTATCCTTTCAAACAGATCGGAACGCCAGCCTTGAGTTCCGTCCTGCTTCGTAAACAATCTGCTGCTGTCCCTGCCTATAATCCGTACTCATACTCTTCTATGATCCGTGCCGCCTCGGCAGGTGTCCGGCATTCGTGCAGCTTCTGTTTGAACTGTTCCGTCTGGAGCATATTGACCAGATTGAAAAATGCTTTCAGATAGGTCTTATGATCCACTGCGCTCAGGCAGCATACAAATTCCACCGGGTCAAACTCCTCACTTCCAAAGCTAACCGGGGTTTTCAGCCGGATCAGGTGCATTCCCACCTTGATGCTGCCGGCCTCCAGCCCCTCATGAGGCACCGCAAATGGATTCCCATCTCATCCGAAATCTTTTCGATCAGCGCCCTGGTGATCATCTGGATCTTGACCACATTTTTCTGGACTGTCCTGCGTTTTAAGTACCTTGCGCCTGCAAGCAGCTCGCTCGATAACGTTCTTTTGTTCATATTATCTCCTTGATGAAACACATTTATATTACAATCCAGTTACAAGCAGCCTGTTTACTTTACACTTTCATTTTTCCGGACTTCCGGTAAGCTTCCGCTGCCAGCATCCCCTGTGCGATCCGGCATGCCTGGTCATAATAATAGTTCACCGCAGCAGCCAGCACATTCCCGCGTTTTCCTTCCAGCAGGTCTTGGCTGAACGCCACCTCCCGGTAATAAGGGCGTAGCTTCCCCTCGACCAGAAGATGATTTTCCTGGCTGTCAAGATCCACGATCAATTGCGGAGAATCCCCTATGATCAGCCGATTCCCCTCCCGGCGCATTTCTATTTTTTTCTCTCCATCACCCAATCCTGCCAATCCCTTTATCTGTTCCATATCCTCACGGTGTATCTACCAATACTTTTCCATTTTCCAGATTTTCTTTCCCTGCTGAAACAAATCCAGATATTCCATTTTCTGCCGGATTGTACAGGCAATTTGCGCTGCCCTGGTTTCCGGCATATCCGTATACTCCTTTATCATCCTTTCCGCCTCTTCGTAAAAACCGTCAAGCAGCTTTAGATCCACCAGCCCCGTCCGCTTTACATACCGGAGCATATCCACCTCCCGGCCGCAGAAGGAACTCACCGGAATATTCAGAAGGCGGCGTCCGGAAGGAATGATCTCCTGGTTGTAAAACAGGGCATTTCCCGTATCAAAAATGGGAGCCATGGCAGTCAGCCGGTGCTTTGACGAATCATACAGAAACCCAAAATTATTATAGTGTCGGTCCGTATTGCTCAGAATAAAATCTGTCATGATCGTATATTCCAGCTGTTCACGCACAGTGCCTTCGTCCATTCCATACTGTACCGCCTGACTGATCACGGCTTCAAATTCAGAAACCGCATTGGGCACCTTATAATCCTTCACCAGCTGATATGCAGATACAAATTCAAGCTCCGAAGAAGTAAACATCGGATTCAGAGAGCAGGGGTACTCCCGTCCTTCAGCCAGGATCCTGTCAAGCTGATAGGATACATAATTTTTCCAACCCAGCCTTTCATGCAGTCTGCTTGCAATCACCTCGTTCACGGACTGCTGACCATAGTCATTCATATTGACCTTCATCAGATAGCGGATGTTGTCCATGATCACCCATTTTTTCTTCATTTCTCCGTTTACAGAAGAAGCTGGGGAAAATTTGGAAATGTGAGACTTCATGTCGATCCTTCCGGATCCGATCAGCAGATTTCCCAACTCATCCGCAAAATCATGGTCATAAAAATTCAGGTCTTTCCAATACAGTTCTTCCCCGATGGGCTGCATCCAGTAATAGTCCGTAAGGCTCAGTCCATAGGCTGACAGCATCAGAGAAAGATTCGTTTCCTCCCGCAGATAGTTCAGCACCTGCTGGATGCCTCTGCGGGTACCCGGTACGGCACGGGATGCCCACCAGGCCGCTATCCTGCCGCTGTCCTCTCCCACACCCGGCGGAAGTTCTTCCGGCAAAAAGATATCCGGTACATACTCAATTTTTCCGCTTGCCCTGTCTATCTGAACCATTGCCACGTCCAGATCCTTGTGCTTTAGTACATAAAGTCCGGAGCTTATCATTGGATTTCCCTTTACGTCATTTTTATCCCGCCCCATGGACACCTCCTATATTACAGACTTCTACCTGACTCTCCACAATTGGACCAGAAAAAATATCATCGGCCCGAATGTCAGTAACAGCGTTGCTGCTAAAAACCAGGGCGGCATGTAGTTCTCATGCCAGCTTGTGATAAAAGAAAAGATCAGCACCACAGAGAATTTCAGGCAGACGAGCATGTGATACAAAATCCGATACACCCTTGTCCGATTTCGCGCCGTAATCTTTACACCGGTATTCCACGCCTGCGGAAAGTGCTCCAGTACGGACATTCCCAGATACATCACCCAGTTCAGCACAATCAGGAAGATCAGGGAACCTTTTCCTGTCATCGAATCCACTTCCCCGGCAAAATTATAATGTCCCGGCACTTCCGCCGGTATCTGATTCCATCCGATCATGAAATATAGCGTGGATCCCGCCAGGCATAAGATACATAAAATCTGCATTGCCATTCCAAATTTTGTTTTTATCTTCATCACCTGAATCCTCCCTTTGATCTGCCTGTTTTCCTGCATCCCTTTTTACAAGTGTCACGGCTGACCATGGCAGGAAAAGCATGATCGCAGCCGAAAGCATCAGCCATACTGTAAAATTCTTTTTCACTGCCGCACTCCTTTCCGGAAATATTCCCAGCCCATGTACTAAGCCCGTGAATAACGATCATCATGCATTGCAATCTGCGGCCTGGCTGAACGTAAATTATAAATATCATTTTACCATATTCACAGACATTTTTCTATCCCTTTGGTTCATCAAAAAACCCGTTGTTACAGTTCACGACCGCAAACTGTAACGCATAAAAAACGGGAGAGGCACATTTGCCCCTCCCCGTCTGCTTAACCGTTGATCTCCAACACCTTATAATCCTGATCCTCAACCGCCTTTTTCAGCACATCATTGGCAATCTCCGCATTCAATGTTACCACCGCTGTGCCTGCCTCATGGCTGACCTGGGCCGCATCCACCTCCGGCAGTGCCTCCAGGCATTTTTTCACGGCTGCCTCGCAGTGTCCGCACATCATCCCTTCAATCTTCATTGTTCTTTCCATCACTGTTACCTCCTGCTTTCTTTTTACTTTGATCTTTTTGTCATTCTTTGTATCATGTATCTTAAACCAGTTCAGCCGCAGTGCGTTTGTCACCACGCAGAAGCTGGACAGGCTCATCGCGGCTGCCCCGAACATGGGGTTCAGTTTCAGCCCGAAGATCGGAAACCAGATCCCTGCTGCCAGCGGAATCCCGATCACATTGTAGAAAAATGCCCAAAACAGGTTTTCATGGATATTGCGCAGTGCCGCGCGGCTCAGTCGGATAGCAGCCGGCACATCGCTCAGGCGGCTCTTCATCAGGACCACATCCGCCGCGTCGATCGCAATATCCGTTCCCGCTCCGATGGCAATCCCCATATCTGCCCTGGTCAGGGCCGGCGCATCGTTGATCCCGTCCCCGACCATTGCTGTTTTGCCTTTCTGCTTCAGGGCACGGATCACGCTTTCCTTTCCATCCGGAAGGACACCCGCAATCACCTCGTCCACTCCGGCCTGTTTACCGATGGCCTTTGCGGTCCGCTCATTATCCCCCGTCAGCATGACGACCCGGATGCCCATATTCTGGAGCTCTTTGATGGCCCTGGGGCTGTCCTCTTTGATCACATCCGCCACAGCGATGATTCCGGCAAGCTGACCGTTGCTGCTGAAAAACAGCGGGGTTTTCCCCTCTTCTGCCAGATGCTCGGCCTGCCTGCGCATGGCATCTGTGACCTCTGCATACTGGCTGATGAATTTCAGATTCCCACCTTTCAAGGTGAGTTCCCCTTTCAGCACCGCTGACAGTCCATTTCCCGGAAGTGCCTCAAAGTCACTGACCTCCTGCGCTTTCAAACCGCGTTCCTCTGCCTCTGTCAGGATCGCCCTTGCAAGAGGATGTTCACTTTTGTGCTCCAACGCATAAGCCAGCTCTAAAAGCCCGGACTCGGAAATCCCCTCTGCCGGCAGCAGGTCCGTCACCTTCGGCTCCCCGCTGGTTATGGTTCCTGTCTTGTCCAGCGCAACGATCTCCATCTTCCCGGTCTCTTCCAGAGAAACCGCGGTCTTGAACATGATTCCGTTTTTGGCTCCCACGCCGTTTCCCACCATGATGGCTACCGGAGTCGCAAGCCCCAATGCACAGGGACAGCTGATGACCAGAACCGAGATCCCCCTTGCCAGCGCGAACCCGATCCCTTCTCCCGCAATCAGCCACACCAGGATCGTTACCAGCGCGATCACGATCACTGTGGGAACGAAAACACCGGAAACCTTGTCCGCCACCTTGGCAATCGGCGCTTTCGTAGCCGCCGCGTCGCTGACCATCTGGATGATCTGGGAAAGCGTGGTATCCTCCCCCACCCTGGTGGCCTGGCATTTCAGGAAACCGGACTGATTCAGCGTAGCCGCCGATACCGCATCTCCCTCTGCCTTATCCACAGGAATGCTCTCTCCTGTCAGCGCCGACTCATTTACCGCGCTGCTTCCTTCCAGTACCACTCCGTCCACCGGGATATTCTCTCCCGGACGGACCACGAAGAGATCTCCTTTTCGTACCTGATCAATGGAAACTTCTGTCTCTGCGCCGTCCCGCAGGATCACTGCGGTTTTGGGCGCCAGCTTCATGAGATTTTTCAACGCGTCCGTTGTCTTTCCCTTGGAACGGGCCTCCAGCATCTTTCCCACTGTGATCAGCGTCAGGATCATGGCCGCCGATTCAAAATAAAACTCATGCATATAGGACATGACGCCCGCCATATCCATTTTCATCTGCGCGTCCGTCATGGCAAACAGCGCATAGGTGCTGTACACAAACGCCGCCCCCGCCCCCAGCGCGACCAGTGTATCCATATTGGGCGCGCGATGGAGCAGTCCCCGGAAGCCGCTGATAAAAAACTTCTGATTGATGATCATAATGATCCCTGTAAACAAAAGCTGGATCAGGCCCATTGCCACATGATTGCCTGCCAGAAATCCAGGCACAGGCCAGTTCCACATCATATGCCCCATGGAAAGATACATCAGCGGAATCAGAAAGATCAGGGACGCGGTCAGCCTCTGCCTCAGGACCGGAGTCTCATGATCCTTTAAAAATTCTTCCTCTGCGGCGGCTTTCACGGTTCCTTTTGATTTTGCCTCCGCATTTTTTATTGCTGCTCCGTAGCCTGCCGCCTCTACTGCCGCGATCACCTCCGACGCGGAGACAGATCCCTCCACTCCCATGGAATTGGTCAGCAGGCTCACCGAACAGGATTGCACTCCCGGCAGGCCGCCTACAGCTTTTTCCACTCTGGCGCTGCAGGCCGCACAGCTCATTCCGGTTACTGTATATTGTTCCATAATCCTTCCTCCTTCGCACTACAAAATTTTTCCACCTGTACGCTTGGAGGCTCTTTAGAGCATCCAACCATACAGGGGGAATCTGTTTAGGAACTGTGCACAAATAACTTGTACAGATGACGTAGGATCAATATTTATCTGCAAAGAAGAAAATCGCAGGCGCAGTGGGCTGCGTCAAGATTTTCTGATGCGGCAGATGGATATTGAGACAAGTCAGATATATAAGTTATTTATGCACAGTTCCTTACTTCATCAGCTTCTGCAATGTCGCCACCAGCTCATCAATCGTCTCATCCTTCCCGGCCCGGATGTCCTCTGCCACGCAGGTCCGGATGTGGTTCGCCAGCAGTACCTTGTTAAAGCTGTTCAACGCCGCGTTCACTGCCGATACCTGCACCAGGATATCCGTACAGTAGGCATCCGTCTCCAGCATACGCTTCAGTCCCCGTACCTGCCCCTCAATCCGGTTCAGGCGATGAACCAGATCCCTGTACTCCTTATCCGACCGCTCTTTCGTCTTGTGGCGGCACTCCTTCTGTGTTCCGCAGCATCCGCCGGTCTCTTCCGGCAGCGTATCCTTTGTATATTCCTCTTCTACATGAGTCTCTTCCATATAAACCTCTTCCTCACACCGTTCTTTCGGCGACGCAAAAAACTTTCCACCTGTACGGTTGCAATCCGCAGTCACATTTTTATGCAATTTATTACAATGAAAATACGACTTCGGATTAGCAACCTACCTCATTAATGAGTAAAATGTGACTGCGTTAGCAGGCACAAAAGCGCGAAGCACGGATTTTACGAATGAATGAGGTGGGTTGGATGCTCAAAGAGCATCCAGCCATACAGGTAGAAAACTTTCATTACCTTATACGCTTTACATTATATACCCCCGCAGGGTATATTGCAAGTCTTTTTTCATTTCTTTGAAGATTATCCGGAAATTTACATCAGCACCTGATGCAGTGTTTCCGCCAGCACCTCCATGGCATTGCGCATTTCCTCCACCGTATTGGTCTGAGCCCCCGCTTCGATCAGCAGTGACTTCGGCATCAGATGCAGATTGTACCGGTATCCCCGCAGGTAGATATGCCGCGCAAACCCCGGATACATGCTCTCCGACGCAAGCTGCATCTGCAGGGAAAATGCCAGGTTATCCTGGATATATGGATTGTACAGATACTCGATATCCCCGTTGGTCCTTGTACGGCTCAATCCGTTAAAATACATGATCTTTGCCGTAGGCTTTCCGTCCACCTCCGTCACCAGATGGGTGCCCTCCGCCACGCCGTCCCGGTGCAGGTCAATGACGACTTCCACCGTGGGATTGGCCTCCAGGACCGGACGGATGGAGGCCTCCGCGTTTTCGTAAGCATTACTCCGGTCCAGCTGTCCGTTGATGATATCATACACCCCGGTATCATGAATGGCTCCGATCCCCTTGGCATTCAGCAATTGTACCAGATACTCCCCGATCCCGATGATGCTTGTAGCCGGGTCTCCCGGAGTGGAATCGGCGAATTCTTCCTGAGAATGGGTATGAAAGACCAGCACTTTGGGTCCCTGCGTACTGGTATCGATCTTCATGCTCCTTCCCAGCAGGTCATCCGCATTCAGCTGCTCCGGTCCGATCATGGTAGAACTGTCAACCGTATAAAAATTGCTGAGGAGATAATCAAAGTCCCGAAGCCTTTCTATGGACATGTCGAGGACCGGCTGTCCCGGTGTCGGCACAACATCCTCCACGCTTTCAGTCCCTCCCACCGGATTTCCGTTCTGATCTACCATATGGCCGTCATTGGCCTGATTTTCCAGTATTTTTGCGATGGTCTCCTCATCCTCCATGACCGTCCGGTACTGGATCTTCGTATCCAGATACTCCACCAGCGGGATCCAGTCGAATGCCTGCTCCAGGAGCCATTGCGCAGCAGGCTTGTTTTCCTCCCGGGCCGCATACACCGCCCCCGGCAGATACATCCGCTCCGTACTTTGAAAGAGCGCCCTCTGCCAGCGGTATCCCCATCCAATGCCTGTACCTCCCGCGGTATCGATAATGATATATGTAAAAGCCAGGCACAGCAGCACTGCCGCGATCCCCCGGCTCAGTCGTTCTTTTTCCATACACCCTCCTTTAATGAGGGACCGGTCAGATCCCTCATTTTACCTTATTCCTTACTCCTCCTCTTTATTCGTGAAAAGCATATTCAATGCTTCGGAAATTGTATAGCTGATCTGTTTTACCAGCTCATCCTCATCCTTTGGCGTCACAAACATGCCGTTCAGATGGGGAGATATGAGTTCTTTTACAAGCTCGTATTTTTCCGCGCTGTTGTAAGTCCGCAGAACGTCCCCCACTCCTTTCAGAATTTCCGAGGTTTCCAGCGCTTCGATAAGATTTTCCATGGTATCATTGGCAATGGTCGCCGCGTCTACGACTGTGGGGACGCCGATCCCGATGACCGGAACTCCCACGGACTCCTTCGTAAGCCCGTTCCTGTGATTTCCCACTCCGGAACCGGGATGGATGCCAGTATCCGCGATCTGGATGGTCCGATTCAGTCTTCTGGTATTTCTCGCCGCCAGCGCGTCGATGGCGATCACCAGATCAGGTTTCGTCTCGTCTACCACCCCTTTTACAATTTCCAGAGTTTCCATTCCTGTCTGCCCCATGACACCGGGTACGATGGCGCTGACCAGACGGGCATGCTCCATCCCCATAGCGTATTTTCCATATTCCTTCACAATATGCCGGGTCACGCACAGGTTATCCGCCACATACGGCCCCAGCGCGTCCGGCGTTACCTGCCGGTTTCCCAGACCTACTACGAGGACGGACAGATCGTCCGTATCCAGCGACCTGCCCCGGATCAGTTCCTCGATATATTCGGAAAGCTTGACTGACACCTCCCTGTGGTAATCCTCGTCCGGCACTGCCATATTGGGCGCTTCCATGGTCAGGTAGACGCCCACCGGCTTCCCCATGGTCTTGGCCCCGTTTTCCGTCTCCACCTTCACACGGGTGATCCGGATCTCCCGTTCCTTGTCGTATTCTTCCTCCAATACCACTCCGGAAATCTCCACATTGTCTGATTCAAACCGTTCCTTCTCCTCCAGCGCAAGATCTGTACGCACACTATATTTCTCCAACATGTTCTTTCCCTCACTCTACTTATTCTTATAAGACTGCGAATAGTATGTAGTTTTTACAATATTTTGAGAAATATGTATTGACATCTTTTGACAGTTGGCATAAAATAAGTGGGTATGTTCCGTTGGTACGTCCGTGTCCGAATCCAACGGAGTCATTTTCAGGCAGATTTTATGATCTGTCTGCATTTTGTTATTATTCACAGCTTGTGAAGTGTAACTGCATTTTGATTATTATGTGATTTGGAGGTGTACAGGTTGGCTAATATTAAATCTGCTAAGAAGAGGATTTTGGTAAACGAGACTAAGGCTGCCAGAAATAAAGCGATCAAGTCCAGAGTGAAGACTGCTGTCAAAAAGGTTGAGACCGCAATTGAGCAGAAGGACGCTGAGACAGCTAAGACAGCTTTGAAGGCTGCCATCGTTGAGATTTCTAAAGCTGGGACAAAGGGTGTATATCATAAGAACACCGTTTCCAGAAAGATCTCCCGTCTGACCAAGGCTGTCAACGGCATTGCTTAAGAATAGATATTTATTGAAATAAAAAGGCATACGCTTCCGTCATGGCGTATGTCTTTTTTATTCTATGGAAAATTCAGAGAATTATCCTGATCTATAAAAGAACAGCAGCCCACGACTGGTCTACTGTTCTTTTATAGATTCATTCTCTATTAGTTGTTGATCAGCTTGTCCTCATCACTCCAGCTGTAGAGCTTGCGGATCTCTTCCCCGATCTTCTCCGATGGATGCTCGGAAGCCAGCTTCCGCATTGCCTTGAAGTGAGCCTGTCCGCCTGCTTCGGACATATCCAGCAGGAAGTCCTTCGCAAACGCGCCGCTCTGGATGTCTGCCAGGATCTTCTTCATAGTCTTCTTGGTCTCATCTGTGATGATCTTCGGACCTGTGATATAATCACCGTACTCCGCAGTGTTGGAGATCGAATATCTCATTCCCGCAAAACCGGACTGATAGATCAGATCCACGATCAGCTTCATCTCATGGATACATTCGAAGTAGGCATTTCTCGGATCATATCCAGCTTCCACCAATGTCTCAAAGCCTGCCTGCATCAGCGCGCACACACCGCCGCAAAGTACTGCCTGCTCGCCGAACAGGTCTGTCTCTGTCTCTGTCCTGAAGGTCGTCTCCAGTACGCCTGCCCTTGCTCCGCCGATACCTGCCGCATAAGCAAGCGCTTTATCCAGTGCCTTGCCGGTCGCGTCCTGCTCTACCGCAACCAGACAGGGAACGCCCTTTCCAACCTGATATTCGCTTCTTACCGTATGTCCCGGTCCCTTCGGAGCGATCATGGTCACGTCCACGTTCTTCGGGGGTACGATCTGTCCGAAATGAATATTGAATCCGTGAGCAAACATGAGCATGTTCCCCTCTTCCAGATTCGGCTCAATGTCCTTCTTGTACATGGCAGCCTGCTTCTCATCATTGATCAGGATCATGATGATATCGGCCTGCTTCGCCGCCTCTGCCGCGGTAAACACTTCAAATCCCTGCTCCACTGCCTTAGACCAGGATCTGCTTCCTTCATAAAGTCCGATGATGACATGGCATCCGGATTCCTTCAGGTTCAGGGCATGTGCATGGCCCTGGCTGCCATATCCGATGATGGCAATGGTCTTTCCTTCCAGCATGGAAAGATTGCAGTCTTCCTGATAATAAATTTTTGCTGACATTTTGAAATTCCTCCTGTTTCTTCTGCCGGCCAATCTCATCGGCCGTGAGTAATATATAAGTTAAAGGCTTATTGAGCCTTTAGCTATCCGGTTACAGCTGAATCCCTTATCGAATCCGTGATTCACTCCAGATATGTAACGTCCTTGATCCCTCTGGACAATCCCGTGATTCCGGTCCTGGCAAGCTCCAGGATTTCATATCCGTCCAGCAGGTTTAAAAAAGCCTCCAGCTTGGACTGGTCCCCGGTAAGCTCGATCATCATGGACTCCGGCTCCACATCCACAATCTTCGCCCGGAAAATATCCGCAATGGAGAGCACCTCCGGACGCTGCTTCGCGTCCGCGCGCACCTTCACCATGATCAGTTCCCGGTACACTGCCTCGTCATCCTTGAGGAGCTTGATCTCCCGGACATCCTCCAGTTTACGTACCTGCTTCTCGATCTGGGAGAGGATCAGCTCATCCCCCGATGATACGACCGTAATCCTGGTAAACCTGGAATCCGCCGTCATCCCTGCCGTTATACTGTCAATACTGTAGCCCCGCCGACTGAACAATCCCGCAATCCTGCTCAGGACACCCGGGTTATTATCCACCAGCAGAGAGTATACCTGTCTTCTCATACACTATCTCACTTTCTATACCTGATCGGACGAAATCCGCCCGTCCCGCAGGGACATGCGTTATGGGATGCCCTTCGGGTATCACTCTTCCGCAAAAACAGAGTGCGTTCTGTTTTTCTATCATAACAAGTTTGGAAACGCTTGTCAATATATAAAAATGATTTTCCAGATCCATCCTGCCGCTCAGAATCGTGTGATCGAAAATCTTTTATCAGCTTCTGTAGCCGTCCGGGTTGTTGGACTGCCATCTCCAGGAATCCGCACACATCTCTTCCACGCCGCGTTCCGCAACCCAGCCCAGTTCCTCCTTTGCCTTCGTTGCGTCGCAGTAACACATCGCGATATCTCCTGCCCGGCGCGGCTTGATCTCATAGGGGATCTCTTTGCCGCATGCCTTTTCATATGCCTTCACCACATCCAGCACGCTGTAGCCGACGCCTGTCCCAAGATTGTAGATATGAACGCCCTTGCCTTCCTCTGTCCGCATTCTCTCGATTGCCTTTACATGACCCACTGCCAGGTCCACTACATGGATGTAGTCACGGACTCCGGTTCCGTCATGGGTATCATAATCGTCCCCGAAGACACCCAGACATTTCAGCTTGCCGACCGCAACCTGGGCAATATAGGGAACCAGGTTGTTCGGAATCCCCTTCGGGTCCTCTCCGATCCGTCCGGACTCATGGGCCCCGATCGGATTGAAGTAACGGAGCAGCATGACATTCCACTCCGGATCCCCTACGTGCAGGTCTGTCAGGATCTGTTCCAGCATCCCCTTCGTCTGTCCGTACGGATTGGTGATCTGTCCCTTCGGGCATTTCTCCGTGATCGGGATCTCCGCCGGGTCTCCGTATACGGTCGCGGAAGAACTGAAGATCATATTTTTGCAGCCATGATTTCTCATCACATCGCACAGGATCAATGTTCCGCTGATATTATTATGATAATATTCCCATGGCTTGGCCACAGATTCTCCGACTGCTTTGAGCCCTGCGAAATTGATCACAGCCTCAATCTCCTCGTTATCAAAAATCTTCTCCAGGTCTTCCCGGCTCAATATATCACCTTTATAGAATTTCAATGACTTTCCCGTAATCTCCTTCACACGCTCCAAAGCGACTTCGCTGGAATTGTAAAGGTTGTCAATCACTACAACTTCATAACCTCTGTTCAAGAGCTCCACACAGGTATGACTTCCAATGTATCCTGCTCCTCCTGCTACTAAAATTGCCATAATTCCACTCCTTTTCTGTTTTTTGCGTCATTGCCGCGACAAGCAGACAGACTTAAGGCCCGCTGTTCCAAATCGCTGCGCCTGCGCTATTATTATACGTCTATCGGAGTCTCAGGTCAATGCTTCATGATGGAACTATCTGAAAAATTCAGGACGTTTTTTCTGGAAAGATTGATTTTGCCCGAAAAAGGATTTAAAATAAAAAACATTGGAAAATCCATCTGCCGTGTGATAAGATATGTCTCATCCTGGCAGAGCTTTCTAAAAACAATGAAAAAGGAGTGATCTTATGCGTAAGCCCCCAAAAAGCGCTTATGAGTTCAGTGATGATTTTGAAGTTACCTATGAGGAAGATATCTCCTCCAAATATAAAGTGAATCCGGAAAGTGACGAAGATTCCCGCAGCGGCGTAAGGACAGAGACCATGACGCAGCCCATGCCCCGTGTCAGGGACAGCAGACGTTACGACCTGTCCATTGAGGATCCGGATGATGGATATGACGGTTATTATGACGGCAGGGATGATTATGATTATGAGGATGACGATTATGACAGACCCGGAAACGGCCGGAGGCGCGGCAGCCGAAGTGAGTATCGGGAGCCTGTCCGTCTGTCCCATGCCAGGCGGAAAAGAAGCGGACAGACTCCCATTGCCGCCCCCATCAAAAAAGGTGGAAGGACCGTGTACCGGATCTCCCAGACTATTTTCCGGAACCTGTCGGTGATCCTGATTCTGGCCATCACCGGATTTATGGCCTATAATTTTTTCCGGGGGAGCGCGCCCTACGGCGACATTGAAAATGCAGTGGTCTCTCAGAATTATACCCTGGTCCTGGCATCCTATTTTGCCGTAGCCGCTTTCTTCATCCTATTTGAGCTGTTCTCCGCGCTCTGGGCCATGACAAGGGTGCGCGTGTATGACGAGACCGGATATTACAAAGAAGATGTAGGCCGGGGGATGTTCTCATTCTTTTTTATTTATATCTGTTCCTACGGCGCCTTCCTGGTCAATAACTGGATCCCGGAGCGGTTCGAATCTCTCCAGGGCATCCGGGGAGCTCTGGATGTATTCGGCTCCATGCACAATGTCCTGTTCGGCCTGTGCGCCGCGGGCGTGATCTCCTGCCTGTTCCGGAAATACAGCCTGTAAAGATCTGCCGGAAAAATCCTGACATATCCTTGCCCCCTGTCATTCCTATACTTCGGCGGACTTCCGAAACGGCCGGGCGATTGCTCTCCTGAATGCCAAAACCGCCGCGCTCTGAACATGACGAGCGCAGCGGTCATTCAAATTCCAAAACGAATTCCAGCTG
This sequence comes from Lachnospiraceae bacterium, assembly GCA_009911175.1. Next base: position 33,312 of record QXWX01000002.1, read on the forward strand.
TACGGGGTGCTGATCCGTAAGGACAGAACGTTTAATCCAAAATGATCAGCGCCATAAATACCAGATCTTCCAGCCCCGTATTTTTCAGTCCGTGTCCGCAGCCGTCCGGCGTAAACGTCACATCCCCTGCTTTTACCGGACGCGGGGTTCCATTATCATCGTATTCCCCTTCTCCGGAAAGGATATAGTAAGTTTCGCTCTCGTTATGATGCACATGATATCCCAGAGAGCAGCCCTTTTCCAGAGTAACCTCCGCATAAAGTCTGCATTTTCCGTTCAGTTCCTTTTCTCCCAGAATCTTTTTGATGATCACATGACCTTCTCCTCCGGCCATATTCTCTACACGCTCGATCGTCATTTTTCCGTTCCTCCTTTTCTCTTTCTACTCTGTATCTGTCTTTGCGGCAGACGTTCCTACAGAAGCTCTGCCCGCAGCGCTGCCCCGTCCTTCGGACTCAGATAAGCCGGCGCAATGTCAAACACGGTCTTGCAGCCGCTTACGCCTTCCGAGCCAAGCCGGTATGCCGCCCTGGCATATGCCGCCAGGACACTGGCCGTAAATTCCGGGTTGGAATCCAGCTTCAAGCTGTATTCGATCAGATGGCTGTTCTCTGACTTCCACCCGGTCCTTCCGCTGCGCAGCACGAAACCGCCGTGGGGAATCCCGCTGTGGTCTCTCTCCAGTTCCTCCTGGCTGATAAAATGTACCGTCGTGTCATAATCCGCAAAATAATTCGGCATGGTTTTGATCTCTTCCTCCACCTTCGCCGCATCCGCCCCTTCTTCCAGTACCACGAAGCACTCTCTCGTGTGCTTCTGCCGGGTGGACAGATCCGGATTCTCTCCCTTTCTCACGGAATCCAGCGCGGCCTCTACCGGAATCGTATACTGCTTGCCGTCCCTGACGCCCTCTACCCTGCGTATGGCGTCGGAATGCCCCTGGCTGACGCCCTTTCCCCAGAACGTATAATCCTTTCCATCCGGAAGGATCGCATTGGCATACAGCCGGTTCAGAGAGAACACCCCCGGATCCCAGCCCACGGATATGATTCCCACCTTACCGCCTTTTTTCGCCGCCTCATCCACCCTGGCAAAATGCTCCGGGATCCTTGCATGGGTATCGAAGCTGTCTACCACATGGAACAGCTCCGCATAGATCGGAGTCTGTTCGGGAAGATCCGTCGCGCTCCCGCCGCACAGGATCATCACATTGATCCTGTCCTTCCAGTCCTGCGCTTCGGATATGCCGCACACACATGCACCTTCTGTCAGGATCTTTACATCTGCCGGATCCCTGCGGGTAAAGACTGCCGCCAGCTCCATATCCGGATTCTGCTTCACGGCACATTCCACACCCCTGCCCAGATTGCCATAGCCTAAAATACCGATTCTTATCATCTGCATATACCTCTTTATCTCTAAACTATGCGCATCTGCCTGTTTTCTCTGCAGATACGGCACAAATTCAGAAAGCCTGCCGCTGATCATCCTTTCGAATACATGGATATCCGTAAAAAACTGCCCCGGCAGCTTTCCGCTTATTTATTATAGTCTCTCCCCCCATATTATGCAAGGTATTCTTTACTGCGTGACGGGCAGACTTCGTCCGATTAGGTATGGATTTTTTCTGGAAAATGAGCTATGATTATATTGCTGTCGGATGGAACAGAATCTCAGCCACCCGGCAATTCCTGTCAAAGTTCCATAAGGATGAGACACAGGGGGGGGAAACAATGGTAAAAAAGCAAAAAATTTTTTATGCGATGCTGGTGATTTCCGCACTGGCAATTGTCTCTGTGATCACACTTTTTTATATCAATCAGCTGAATCAGACGATCTCGGATAATATCATCAACGAGATCAGCGAGATTGCGGAGCACGATAAATCTACGATTCAGGCATATATTGAGATCTGCTGGAAGGACCTCTATGAGATCCAGGAGCGTTTTGCCGGCTACAACTGCAGGACCTTCGAGGAAATGCAGGAGCATCTGGACCTGGAGTGCACCGTAGGCGACTTTGCCCGGCTCTGCCTGGTGACGGAGGATGGAACGGTCTACACGGACGGACATGAGATCTATCCTCCCGAATCCATGGCCAGATATCCGGATTTTATGACCTATTTCGCAAATGGCAACGACCGCTTTGTGACCCGGTTTGATGAGTACACCGAAGGCAGCGGCCCGAACAGGGAAAGCATACTCTACGGGATCCGTCTGCAGGATTTTCAGGTGGACGGCATCAGGATGCGCGCGATCATCGGAATGAATGATATCTCATCCATCCAGGATAAAATGGTGATCGACTGTTTTACCAAAAGCGGCGAAAGTCGCGGTCACAGCGCCCTCATCGATATGGAGGGACATTACATCGTAGATATCAATAAAAAAGTATACGAGAACGAACAAAATAATCTGTTTGCACATTTGTCCGAATCCGAGGATTCCGAGCTGACAAATGAAGAGGTTGCCGAAAAATTCGCGGCTCTTGAGACCTTTGCCTTTTATCACTCCCACACCGGTGAAAAATACAAAGAGCTGTTTTATTTTATCCCCTTTGATGAAAAAATACGCCTGTATTTTATCATGTCTGTCAACGAAGCCGTATTCCGGGAGCAGACCCGGACATTTTTTACCATGAGCATGATCATGCTGGTCATCAGTATCCTGACGATACTCAGTATGCTCCTGATCGTGATGCGGTATCAGATAAAGACGATCCGTGCTTCGGAAAAGGAAAAATCCCAGAAAGAGTTCCTTTCCAATATGAGCCATGAGATCCGAACCCCTCTGAACGGCCTGATCGGTATGAATCATCTGATCATGGTCCACATTGACGACGACAGCCAGCGGTCGCACATTAAGGAATGGCTTCGGAAGTCACACAGCACGGCAAAGTATCTCCTGTCCCTGGTCAATGACGTCCTGGACATGTCAAAGCTCCAGGCCGGCAAGGTGGATATTATCAATGAACCGATGATGGTGGATGCGCTGGTCGATGAGATTGCGGCCATGCAGACTGACAACATTCAGGGCCGCGGGGTGGAGTTTATCGTGGAAAAGGATGTGATCGAGCCCTGCGTCGAAGGGGACGCGACCCGGATCAAGCAGATCCTGATGAATATCGTAGGCAACGCTGCCAAATTTACGCCGTCAGGTAAATCCATACGGCTGTCCGTCCGTCAGGAAAAGACCGATGATACGCACGTCATGACCTTTTACCTCTGTAAGGATACAGGGATCGGAATGTCCAGAGATTATCTCGGCAGGATCTTCGATACGTTCAGCCAGGAGCAGAACCGGAACATAAGCGGAATCACCGGAACCGGACTCGGCATGCCGATCAGCAAGCTGCTGGCAAATGCCATGGGCGGCGATATCACCGTGGAAAGTGAGCTGCATGCGGGAAGTACCTTCACCGTTTCGATCCCCTCCGTCATTGTAAAAGAGATTCCGGACTATTTGAAGGAGACCGAAAAAAATGGGACCGCAAAGGAGTCCCTGCATTCACAGAAGCACTCCGGACCGTGCAAAATCCTGGTAGCCGAGGATGTGGAGCTGAATGCGGAAATCCTTCTGGAAATCCTGTCCATGGAAGGATTTGAGACTGCCCACGCCCAGAATGGCCGGGAGGCAGTGGATTTATTTCGTGAATCTGAGATCGGAGAATTTGGGATCATCCTTATGGATATGCAGATGCCTGTCATGGACGGCTGTGAGGCATCCCGGGAAATCCGGAATCTGGACCGCGCAGACGCCCAGTCTATTCAGATCTACGCCTGTACAGCCAACACCTTCCAGGAGGACCGGGACCTGGCGCTGGCAAGCGGGATGAATGACTTTCTGACCAAGCCGATCGACATAGACGTTCTGTTGAAAAAGATGGGAAAAAGCGGCGGAAAATGATATACCACCGCTTTTTCAAAATCACACGTTTCATTTTATTGGTTTTTAGCATTGCTGATATAATTCTTAATATAGAGTATTCTGAAAATTGGATTCTATTTCAGCTTATATTTTCTAAAAGCCTTCTCCTCGTCCAGATGTACTTCCCGAAAAAATAAGATCAGCACCGCAATCATTGAGATAACCGCAATGCCAGCGGATGAAAACAGATACGCCAGTACACCGCCCGCGCCTGACACAGCTGCCCAAAGGGCAAGTGTATTCCGCATATCTCTGCTCATCTGCTCCCTGTCGTACTGCTCTCTCTGCTCCTTCGGCATCGTATTGAACCCACTGATCAAAATTGCGGCCTTCCCTTTCAGTACCGCAAATACGGCCGCCATGACCCAGAAGACGGCACTCACTGCCATGCAAGAATATATGATAGCCTTCAAAATAATCACCGCTTTCCTCACTATTTAATAAAGAATCCTGCCACCTTCATATCTTCATCAAATGAAATCGTAAACTGCGCCTTACGTTTCTCATATTTTGCCTTGATCACCGCCACTGCAAATTCCTGCTCCGTATCCGGGTCTTTACTCCCGGTAACCGCTTCTTTGTCAAAGCCTTCAAACTCACCGAGTTCTTCCACGATGGGCACAATCTCGCTTTTCAGCATTTCCACGTCCGCCGCGCCCTTCATCACCGCATTCCACTGTTCGTCCACAAGCAACTCCACCTCTCCGCTGTTCAGGATTTCAATGACGCTCTCTGCCGCGGCCTTCACCTCCGCCTCGTCAAAATTGTCCGAAAGGCGCTGACTCCCTGCGCAGCCGAAAAGCAGACCTGTCAGAACACACACGCATACCATCATTTTGCTCATCTTCTTTTTCATAGATATCCTCTCCTTTCATTGCTTGGTTTTTTATTCCGGAATGGTGATACTCACAACGAATTCCCCTTCCTGAATCTCCGTCATCATCCCTCCCCCGTATGTTTCTAAAGTATCCCGTACATTTTCCAGGCCGATCCCCATATGGCTTTTCCTGTCCTTTTTCACCGATGAACTTTCCGTCCCTTTCGCCGCACTGCCGCACGGCATCGAATTCCGGATCTTCACCACCGTAAAATCATGAAATGTATCCGCCTGCACCTGAATCATCCGTTTCCCCACCACCTGCTCCGCGGCTTCCAGAGCATTATCCAGCAGATTTGCAAATATGGTCGTCATATCCATGTCCCGGATATGCTCCAGGCGGATCTCATCAATCCGGATCTCCATCCCGATCCCACTCTTCTGCGCCTCTTCCGCCTTATCATTCAATATGATATTGAGCATCCTGTTTTCCGTATAGTTTACGATCCCAAGTCTGTCCAGCATCCGGCGCATATCCTTTACATACTCTTTTCCCTTGTCCGCGTCCTGCTCCTGCAGGGCTTCGATCGCCTGGAGATGGTTTCTCATATCATGGACCATCTTTCGGGAGGATTGGTATCTCTGTTCCACTTTCTCATAATACTGATACTGCATCTCACTCTGCTTTTTCCGGATCTCCAGTTCTGCCCTCAGCTTCTTATTTTTTGACTGATAAGAGAATAAATACCAGATGTACAGATTCATAATGACCAGCGCCAAAATATTCAGTATGATCAGAAATGCTCCGTACAGCTGCACAAACACATCCCCGGTATAGATCAGCGAAAAGATGATAAACATACTGACTGCCGGAGCCAGAAACAGTCCGGCGAACTGCATCCCTTTCACATTTTCGTATTTCTTCCGGTTCAGCACCACCACCCAGGCTCCGGTCAGAAGGATTTCCGTCAATTGCCTGATCACCGACGCAGTGTTTGCCAGAGTATAATCAAAGATCATGCTCCCCCACCGGGAACTCATGTAAGCAAACACCATATAGATGACAAAGATCCGAACGATCACCATGGTCACAGGAAACAGAAAGTAATAGAACCGGTACATCCTTCCCCGGTTGTACAGCCGCATTCCTGCCAGCGTTGTCATGAAAACCATATACACCAGCAGGAGCAGATGGATAAATCCGTTGTTCTGAAAGCCGAAGGTGATTCCCGCAAGGCCCATCCAATACAGGACGGCAGCCCCCCATCGCTTTTTCTTTTTTTCACTCCGGTCCTGCTCTATATGGCTCATGAAAAACCAGGTACACAGGGTAAGCACAGCCGTCTCCATACACATGAAAATTCCATTCCATATCCCGGATTCTACCCAGCTCATTTTCTCCCCCCATTCATAAGAAGCTGCCGGAATGCAGACAAGTCAGAATATATAAGCTATTTCCATACACTTCCTAATCTGTCCGCCTGATATTTTCCCAGCAGACCGCGGAATTCCGCGGAGCGTTTCTGTGACAGCGGAACCAGATCCCCGTTCATCATCACAATATCATATCCCCGGATTGCCTTCACATGATACAGATTCACAATGAAGCTCTTGTGTGGAGAAGCAAAGCCGTAAGACGCCAGCCTTTCCGAAAACTCCGAGACTTTCCCTCGGATCATCCGTTCTCCATGCTTCATCACAAGACGCAGCTTCCGACTCTGGTATTCCAGATAATAGAGATTCGGAACCGCGATCTCCTCCAGCCCCTGGGTGGTCTCCAGCCGCAGTACGTCCGCGCTCTCTTCCTCCCGGCTGTACAGAACCGCTTCCCTAAGCTGCCGGATGATCGTTTCCTTTTTCACCGGCTTGACAAGAAAGGAAAAGGGATGGACCGCAAAGGAACGCTGCATATAATCCTGATACCCTGTGACATAGATGATCTTTGCCCTCCGGTCTCTGCGGCGGAGCTGCCTGGCGGCATCCATCCCATTGACCACAGGCATATCGATATCCAGAAATAAAATATCATATTCCTTTTCGTCGCGTAGAAGCTCCGCCCCGTTTGAAAATTTTTCTACAGTGCAGGCAATCCCGGCCTCCTCAATGGCAGAGCACAGGAATCTTTGCATCTGAATGTCATCATCACATACAGCGATCCGATACATGTCATTCCCTCCCCGCCGCCATGGATTTCCGGATCTGGATCTTTGGATTTCTCCATTTCAGTTCATGGAACAGCTGCTCTTTATCGAGTACAGCGATGATCCATTCCTGTCTTTTTGCCTTTATCACGATCCGGTCCAGCGACAGCGCGCCTGCAGCGATCGGATTATGCGTCCTGTATACCTCCGTGATGTCTTCAATCTTCATATAGTCTTTGCAGAATCCCAATGCAAAGATCAGCTTTTCCCCGTCGATCTGCACATAATTCCTGATCACCATGGGGATACATATGATATTCGTAAGAAAAAAAGCGAAGAACAGGGCAAGTATTTCCCTGCCTTTTATTTCTCCATGAATCCCCTCATAGACCATCGCAATATTGACACCGATCAAAAGCAGCCAGAACCAGATTCCGATTTTTCCTTTAAAGATCATATGGCCAATCTCCCTTATTTCGAATCACATCATCTCAATACCTATTATAACCTTTTTTAGAAGAAGAGCAATCGAAGAATCCTGTTGTATTGTTTTCAAGACATGAAATACAGATTCCTCTTTATCGTACGGCTTCATTCGCGACGCAGTACGCAGCCATACAGGAAACCGGCAGCCGGCAGCTTTTCTGCATACGTCGGTATTTAGAAAAGCCATCCCCATATACATCAGGAACGGCTTTTTACAGCACATGATCGCAACTGTTCAGAACGGCAGACCACAGTCCCTCTGCTTACGTTCTGAATAGTTACATATTATGGTACTCGGATTTCTCCGCGCTTTGCGCTCCCGAAATCCTAACGGAAGCTCTTGATCCAGTTGATCAGGGAGTCATGATACACATTATCCATAACATCCTTGCGCATCTGATCGGTGATCTGGCCATTCTTTCCCATGATCGCAAGGATCGCTTCCTGTAGCCCAGCGATCTTCCCTTTTTCAAATGCTTCCGTATACGCAGTATCTGCTCCGGCCACATTTCCGCCCGCAGCTGCCGGCTTTTTCTTTTCAGACTGATCTGCAGTTTTTTGTTCCGTCCTCGTTTCTGCCGCATCCTTCTTGTCAGGCTTATTCACCTGCGCGGTCTTTTCCTCAGTCTTCTGCTCTGATGCCGCTTTCTCCGCAGCTGCCTTCTTTTCAGCCTGCTTCACTTCCGCCGCGGCATCCTTCACATCCAGCCCGGTAAATCCCGCGTCCGCCGCGGCCTTTGCTCCATCCTCTGCCGCAGGAACCCAGATCTCCCCGGAATTGGCCTTTACATTGACCGTGATTCTTCCGCCGTTCACAGATACCTTTTCTCCGGACAATGCCCCGATATATTCCGCTGCATTTCCTGCGGAAACCGTCATCGTGTAATCGCTGTCGTCGTTATTGACCGTAACGACAACGGATTGTCCGTTGTAATTTCTGGAAAACGCATACTGCCGGTTGGTCAGCAGCAGTTCATTGTACTCTCCGTAAGAAAGCGCCGGAGTGTTCTGTCTCGTCCTTCCCAGTGCCCCGATCAGCCGTGTAAAGGAATTGTCCTTTGCCGCATCCGCATAATCAGACAGATTCAGCGCAGGGCGCAGGGAATCGTCTGAGAACCGTTCCTTCCTTCCCTCGATCCCAAATTCGGAACCGTAGTAAACGGACGGAACTCCGGGCAGCGTATACAAAAGGATATGGACCGGCGTAAAATGCTCCTTGTTGTTCAGCCTTGTATAGATCCTCTCCACGTCATGATTATCCACAAAATTGTAGAGCTTTAAGCCGTCCGGACGGTTGCCGCCCATGCCGTAAAGACGCTTTACCGTATGCGCGATCTCGAAGTAATTGTGCTCGTTGTGTCCGGAATACAGCGCCTTGTGCAGGTTATAATTTGTCACGGAATGCAGGGTTCCCTCATTGACCCAGCGGGTGTAATCGCCGTGGATCACCTCTCCCATCAGCCAGAAATCCGGTTTCACTTCATTGGCCGTATGGCGGAGCGCCTGCATATAGTTGAAGTCCAGTACATCCGCCGCGTCCAGACGGATTCCGTCAATATCAAATTCACTGACCCAGAAACGGATCACGTCGCAGATATAGTCCTTGACCGCCGGGTTATGCTGGTTCAGCTTCACGAGAAGGTCGTAACCACCCCAGTTCTCATAGGAAAACCCGTCGTTGAAGGAATTATTTCCCCAGAAATTCACATTGCAGTACCAGTCCTTGTAGGCGGAATTTTCCCGGTTTTTCTTGATATCCTGGAACGCAAAAAAATCGCGTCCGGTGTGGTTAAATACACCGTCCAGTATCACTTTGATCCCCTGTCTGTGACATTCTGCCACGAAACCGGTCAGATCCTCATTCGTCCCAAGACGGCTGTCCAGCTTTTTATAATCCGTCGTCTCATATCCGTGTCCGACAGACTCAAAAAGAGGGCCGATATACAGCGCGTTGCAGCCGATCTCCCTGATGTGGGCAATCCAGGGGAGCAGCGTGTTCAGGCGATGCTCCGGCTCCCCATACGGATTCTCCTTGGGCGCGCCAGTCAGTCCCAGCGGATAAATGTGATAAAATACCGCCTCATCATACCATGCCATTTGTTTGTACCTCCTCATACATATTTTCTCAGGATCCGGTGCAAAACAGCGGGGCAAACCAGATACAACGCTGATCCTGCAACAGTTCCTTAATCGGTGTTCGAAAACTTTCTGGCAATACTAACCTCACATATTTTACCATGAATCGGCTCAGAATGCTACCCGATAATTTCCATTCAGCGCAGAACTTTTATTGTTATTGTGAGTACCGCAGACGCAAACAATCACCATAAAAGAAGGCGGGCGTCAACAGCCCGCCGAAAGCAGCCTCCCCACATGCAGCATCCCCCACCCCTGCGTATGTTCCGAGGGGACGCAGCTCTCCCGCAGCTTTAATTTTACTTCCACGTTGGTCATATCCGGATATTTTGACAGCAGGCAGGCAATGGCTCCGGATACCACGGGGGTGGCCATGGAGGTTCCGCTCTTCACCGTATAGGGTTTCCGAAACCGGTGTCTGTAATCCACGCTGCAGCTTGTAATATAGGTTCCGGGCGCCACCAAATCCGGCTTCATGACGCAGTCCTCGGTGGGGCCCCTGCCGGAATAATCCCACTTTGCCCTGCTCTTCCCTCCCTGCCTGCCCGCAATGTCCACCGCCCCCACCGTGATCACCTTCCGGCTGCTCCCGGGCACTGCCACGGTTCCCGGATCAGGCCCGTAGTTTCCCGCCGATACCACCACGACCAGCCCCGCGTCCCACAGCTCCTCCACCCCTCTCAAGAGCCGCTCTTCCTCCCCCTTGTCAAGTCCCGGCTGGGTTCCCACGGAAATATTGACGATCCGGATATTCTGTTTCTTCCGCTCTGCCAGCACCCAGCGGATTCCCTCCATCACATACTCCACCATCCCGTTTCCCGAATCGTCCAGTACTTTTGCGGACAGGATGGACGCCTCCGGCGCGATCCCGGCATAAACACCGTTTGACAGCTTTCCGTTCCCGGCCAGTATCCCCGCCACATGGGTCCCGTGCCCGCTGTCGTCATAGATCCGCTTCCGCCTGTTTACAAAATCCCCAAATCCCATGATACGTCCTGCAAGATCCGGATGCACGGTCAGACCGGTATCGAGAACGGCAGCCCCGATCTTCCGGCCAAGGTATTTTCTGTCCAGAATATCTTCACACCAATATCCAACGGCATTTTTTACCCACTTCATAAAAAAGACCTTTTTAACAGAATATTCACCTCTTCGTTCTTTTGTGAGTCCTGCGCAATACAGAAAGCCGGCCACAGGCAGCTTTTCTGCATACGATGATATGAAAAGGGAGCCGGCCGCGGCTCCCTGTAAATCACTCTAAAATCTCTTAATCTTCTTCGTGGTGTTCTTTTCAAACTCCACGTCACGCACTTTCAGCTTAAATACCCGCTTATAGAGCGGAGCCGTCTTATTATACTCATCAATGATCTTCTGAAGCTCTCCCTCCAGATCCTTGATCCGCTTCTTCGACGCATATTCCAGATCCGGGAAGATCTCCGCCTCGATCAGTCCTTCGCAGTCCCGCACGAGAACCTCCTGCACCAGGCGGTTTGCGCCTAACTTGTTCTCGATCTCCTCGGGGGATACGTTCTCCCCGTTCCGCGTAATGATCAGGTTCTTCTTGCGTCCGGTCAGGAACAGGAAACCATCCTCATCGATGTAACCCAGGTCTCCTGTTTTCAGCCATCCGTCCTCCAAGGTCTCGGCCGTCTCCTCTGGCATCTTATAGTACCCCTGCATCACGCTGGTACCTTTTACCCAGATCTCCTCGTCTACGATCTTCGCCTCACAGTTTGGCATGCATTTTCCGATGGAGCCGTCTTTTTTCTCACTGTTGCTGTTGGTGCTGATCACCGGCGCACACTCCGTCATGCCGTAGCCCTGCAGGATAGTAATGCCGTACTTCTTGAACAGGGCGATATAGTCTGGATTTAAGTAGGCGCCGCCGCTGCACACGGTATGAAACTGCTTCCCGAATACCTTCGCCTTCACAAGCGGGGCCGGAATAAAGGACGCTTCTTCCAGTTTTTTTGCAAGGGTTTCCACCATCAAGGGCACCATTAGAATCATGTTCGGTTCAAAGAGCTTGATATTTTTGGCTACTCTTAAAAGCGAATCGTTGATACAGATGATCGCGCCGATGGACGTCCCTTTGAGAATGTCCATACTCAGGCAGTAGGCGTGGTGGATGGGCAGCACGGTCATGATGACCATTCCCGGTTCATATCCCATATCCTGGGCGGTCGCGTTTTCCGCCAGATTCCGGTGGGTCAGCATCACGCCCTTGCTCTTTCCGGTGGTTCCGGAGGTAAACATGATGGTCGCCAGATCCTCCGGCTTCGGCTCAAAATCTGTCCTCTCCGGCGCCTTTGCGGCCAGCTCCCACAGATGGAGGGCATTGGGAACGGAAGTCTCCCCTTCCATGGCGATGAGATGCGTAAGCCCGGGGCACTTCTCCGCCGCCATCCGGGCAACATTTGCCTTGGTCTCGTCATACACCAGCGTCGTCACATCCGCCCGGTCAATCAATTCGCAGAGGTCTTCCGCCGGAAGGTTTGCGTCCAGCGGAACCGCCACGCTGCCGCTGTTCACGATGCCGTAGTAGGAGGTGATCCATGAATAGGAGGTTGCCCCTATGAGCGCGATATGCTTTCCCTGCTCCCCCAGTTCGGTGAGGGCTGCCGAAATCTGTTCACTGTCCCGGCGAAGCTGTGTATAGGTCTTCGCCTCCACCTTTGTCTTCTTTTTTCCTCCCTGGTCAGCGTCCTTTACTTTATATCTGACGGCATCCTGGGTGCCGTATGCTTCCTCTGCCTTCACCAGCAGATCATAGAGTGTGCTGCGCAATTCGTTCATATGTCTTTCTCCTTTTCAAATAAGGAAATCCCGCAGGTTCCTACGCCAGTTTTGAAAGATAATCCACTGCTTCTTGGACGGTACGGATATTGACCACTTCCTCCTGGTCGATCTCAACATCCATCTCATCTTCGATCTCACCGAGCATGCTCATAAAGTCGAAAGACGTAAAGCCAAGGTCTTCGATAAAGCGTGACTCCGGCTTGATATCTTCCTTCTGAACCTCCACATAGTTTACGATGATCTCTGTCAACTGATCAAACATTTTTCCCCACCCTTTCTTTTTTGTATTGAATTTTCTTATGCTGCAGAACAACTACACCAATTTGATGATATCGCCGATCTTCATGTTCGGTGTCTCGATTCCCTTGAACATGATCTTGCAGAAATAATAGTAAAAATATTCCAACTGCTCCCTGGTATATGCTTTCGTCTGATGCTCAAAGCTGAAATCCAGTCCGTTGTCATCCGGCCTGTGCATCACTGTAAGATACAGCCCGTCCGCATAATAACCGTTGCAGTATCTCTTCGTCTTATACTTGATGCCGCCTAAGTCGGTCAGCCCCTTTTCCCTCAGCGTAGCCGGCTGATAGGTAAGCGACATGCTCTCATATCCCATGCCCAGCGGCGTTTTGTATAATTCTTTTCTATATCCAAGATACTCTGTAGGATTGAAATTCACATAGCGGAACACTTCATTCTGTCTGTCCCGGATCTCATGGATTCCCTCCAAAAATGTCTGATCCTCCGAAATCACGGTTCGGAACGGGAAGCTGTGGATACGCGTACCGCCTGACTTTTTCTCCTGGAGCGTCGCTCTGCGGGCATAGGCAACCTGCAGGGACACGTCGTCATTCTGGTTGATCTTCTGCAGGTAGGTACGGATTCCCATCACAAGCAGGCACTGCAGAGAAATGTGTTCCTGCTCGCAGAAAGACATCAGCCTTGCAGTCGGCTCCTCCTCCAGATGGAAGATGTCGATTGCCGCCGCGAAGCTGTCCGATCCGGTAGGCGCTGCCCGAAGATTTGGATTCCCGGTTGCCGCCCTGGCGTCCTCGAGCCTCTGCGGACCGGTGATTCCGTTGTAAATCGGTTCCGATGCTTCGATGAGCCTGCGGAAATATTCCCTGTCCCTGGCCTGCGCCTTGCTGCCGGCCTCATATGCCATATCCTTCTCAATCTGCGCAGTATAGGAACGCATATCCGCCGGATACGGAATCCCTTCAAAATTCGCGTTGCAGTACAGCTCGATCACGTCTTTCATAAACCCGATCAGCGACTGGGCGTCAAGAAATCTGTGATCCCCCACCAGATACATCCCTTCATATCCGTCCGGAGTCTTGATGATGGTGACCTTATTCATCGGCTCGTCTTCCTTGTCAAAGGGAACCCGCGTCCACGCCGTCATCTCAGCCTCCGCCTCTTCCATGGTCTTTCCGGTGAAATCCACGAACTCGATCTCCCGGTCTTCCTTGTCGGCAATGTACTGATACCATTCCTTCTCTTTCTTGTCAAAGGCAAGCCGCGCACGCATAGACTCACACCGCTCGTATGCCTTATAGATGGCTTTTCTCAGCTCGTCTATATTCAGTTCGAACTCAATGGTCAGGCTCGTGCCTACATTCAGGATCTCTTTTCCCGGGCAGTACTCGGAATAATAGTTGTGGAATTTCTGTGCTACCGTCAGTGGATACGTCTTATAACCTTTTCTTGTTTTCATTCTGTTTATTAATCCTTTCACGTTCAAAAACGTCCGTTCATTGGCTTCAAATACCGCTGCAATCTATATCCGCATCGTCTCTTTATACAAATGCAGGTATGTCTCAGGTTATTACTGCATAATCTCTTCCGTAAATTCGGTCAGCGCCTTTTCATAATTCTCCATGTCTTTATAATAGCTCTCTGCATGGGCCGCCCCTTCGATGATCACCTTACGCTTCGGAGAGCTGCAGTGGTCATAGATCTCATGGCACATACTGCACGGTACGAAGGTATCCGCCGAACCATGGATAAAGAGGATCGGTACCTTTGCCTTTTCGACCTCGTATTTGGCGTTGCACTCGTCCATGCCGTAACCCGCCAGCTTTTTGTTCAGCAGGTCGGCTCCCTGGATTGCCGGAAATGCCGGTAAATGGTACATGTGGTTCAGCACATAAGTGAACACCTCCTTGGGGGAGGTAAACCCGCAGTCAGATACAATCCCCTTCACATTGGCCGGCAGTTCCAGGCCGCTGGTCATCAGCACCGTAGCGCCGCCCATGGAGGTGCCGTAAAGCATGATCTTCACATCCTCACCCAGCTTCTGTATCATCCAGTTGATCCAGCCCAGGGCATCCTGCCGGTCCAGACATCCGAAGCCGATGTATTCCCCCTCGCTCTCACCGTGGGCCCTTGCGTCCGGCATCAGCATGGCATAGCCGCGTTTCAGGAAATAATCCGCGATGGCTACGTGATTGCTGAGCCCTTCCCCGGTATAGCCGTGAAAACAGATCACCGCTTTCTTTACATCGGAAATATTCCCGTCTTCCCCATCTTCCACCGCCGGAAAGTATGTAGCGTGGAGCTTCAGCCCGTCGAAAGAGGTGATGGATACATCTCTGTGGGTCTGCGCCAGTACATATTCCTTTCTCTTTTCCATAAGCGGATAATATTTTGCCCAGTCCGTCCCCGACATCTTGATGGTTCTGTCGGTCTTCGCGTTTCCGCGCTTCATGGTCCTGTTATAAAAATATGCGGTTTCCCCGATTCCTGCCGCAGCCAGGATTCCCGCTGCAGCTACAATGTTTTTCAATGCTCCCAATGGTTTCACCATCCTTTTTTTGCTGTTCCCATGTGTCTGTCTTATTTATTTTTCTTCGCTTCCTTCGCCGCTGCCTTCTTGACCGCCGTCTTTACTACGGTATTCACAACCTTGTCGGCCGCTTTTTTTGCGATGCTCTTTTCCTGCGCAGCGCCTTTCTTCAGCTCTATGATCTCCTTTAACCGCAGCGCCTTCTCAATATTGCCCTCCACCCGCAGCTTCTGGTCCGTAAATGCCGCAATGGGATCCATCTCTCCGTCTGCGATCTTGAGAAGCACCTCAGACGAACAGATAAACATGGCGTCTCTGTCATAATATTCATAGGGCTCTACATGGAGCACACCGTCCTTTACCTCCACATAGAAAGCGCCGCCGGCTTCCTCGTCCTCAATGTTAAACTGAAACGCAAGATGCTCGTGTATGTCACTCACATCCGCTCCCATAAATTTCCCCTTGATCTCATAAAATAAATCTGCGTAAGTCATCCTTTTCCTCCTTGATTTCCCACTGTTGCTGCCAGATGGCTGTTCCTATATCCCAGCCGTCTGCTTAAAATGCAATCGACCAACGGTCGAATTGATTTAAGTAAACATTACCACATTCTTCGACCATTGGTCAACTATATTTTTATCCAATTTAAGGGGAATTTTTCCATGTTTTTTGTGGAATAATTCTCTTTTACCCGATCAGAATCCTCTTCCCTTCAAATGCAAAGCCGTAGCAGCGGATTCGTTCTCCTGAGATCCCTTTTGCAGTCAGCACCGCAGCATATTGCTTTTCTTTGATCTGCGCCAGGGCGCTCTGAACCGTTTCCTCCAATGTAGTCTCTATACTCCCGCCTAAAATACTACAGGTTATTCCAAACCTCCCGTATATCCTCCATTTCCACCTGCTTCTCAATCTGGTTCACGATCTGATCGCTGCTGACGCTGGCGATCTCGGCCTGGCTGGAATCCATCCAGACATAGCAGATAAAGCACAAGATCCCAAGCGTCAGCCGGAAGAGGAATGTGTCTCTGGGATATGCGGATTCCTGGTCGTCATACAATTCATGATAAATACTTCCGTATCTGGGATGGACCGCGGGAATAAAATGGTTGTCGTCGTACCGCTTTCTTGTCTGGCGCAGAAGCTCTCTGCGGCGTGCCTCGGGATCGTTCATAGCAGGCTTCCTTTCGTTTTTCGATCTTTGTATCCCGGGGGCTTGAGTCCGCCGGATACTTGTATCGAATATATATGTACAATCCCCGATATTTAGAACTTTTCCCCTCTGGAATCCTGCATGAAGTGACACCGTCAAAACAGGATCAAAACCCCCAGCTTCTGTCTGCATTTTTTGTCCGCGCATATTTCCGGATGTATACATTTCCCACAGTTTCCGCCCCTGAAGCGGCAGGAACTGCCAGCCCGTCTTACCGGTCTGACAGTTCCTTTGTAATATCCTCCCATGTGATCCCCCGTTCCACCATCAGCACCATCAGATGGTACATAAAATCCGAGACCTCATACTTGATCTCTTCCGGGTTGGGGTTTTTGGAGGCAATGATAATCTCCGTGGCTTCCTCTCCCACTTTTTTCAGTATCTTATCGATTCCCTTTTCAAACAGGTAATTGGTGTAGGACCCTTCCTTTGGGTTCTGCTTGCGGTCCACAATGGTCTTATACACGGACTCGAATACCTGTAACGGGTTCTTGGCATCAAAATCATTTCCTGCAATGGACTGGAAAAAGCAGGTCCGGTTCCCGGTGTGGCAAGCCGCGCCGATCTGCTCCACCTTCGCCAGCAGCGTATCCTTGTCGCAGTCCACGGTCAGCATCTTCACATACTGGAAATGCCCGGAGGTTTCCCCCTTGATCCACCGTTCCTGACGGCTCCGGCTGTAATAGGTCATCTTACCGGTTTTGATGGTATGCTCAAATGCGTCTTCATTCATGTATGCCATCATCAGCACTTCATTGGTCTTATAATCCTGGACGATGACCGGGATCAGGCCGTCGGAATTTAGTTTAAATTCCGCAAAATCCATAATGCTTTCAAAGGAAGTCATCCGGATGCCTTCCTCCAGGCAGACATTTTTAAACGCGTCAAAGTCCATGTCCTTCTGACTGATAAAGAGGCCGGAAACCCCCTTGACCCCGTCGGATTTCAGGATCTTGAGAATCTCCTTCTGCTCCATCGTATCCGTCACCACCACGCAGGGGATCTCCGTAATGTTTACAACAGAATTGAGGTCCAGCCTGTGCATGAATATCATTTCCGTACAATATTTCTCAATCTGGTGCTGGTGCTTGAACAGCGCGTCAAAATCATTCAGCGACACGGCGATCCGTTCCTTTCCGTACCGCAGGGCAGCCTCCTCTAAAAGCTTCAGGGTTCCGGGCTTAGAGAGGTTCAAAAGGGCCCGCTTCGCGCCGGCGTACAGAATCTTCTTTACATCCTCCTGACGGCGGATATTTCCGCCTGCCACCATGGGGATGCTGATGACCCGGTTGATCTTTTTCATCAGGTCAATGGCTTCTTCATGGTTCTCATCCGAATTGGACAGGTCAAACACAATCAGCTCGTCTGCCCCCCGTTCTCCATAATGCTTTGCAAGGGAAACCACGTCATCCGATATCACGGTTTTATCGTCAAACCAGCGGACGGCCTTGGCGCCGTCGATCAGGATACATGGGGTTAACCTTTTATAACTCATAGTATGTTCTCCTTCTATATTTTTTCCTACAGGCTTCCTTTCGTAGACCAGACGCCCTGCATCCGCGGCTCCTCCATGACTGCCCCGTCCAGCGCCTTTCCAAACGCCTTGAACAGCGCCTCCGCCATATGATGGTTATTGCCGGCATCCAATATCTTCAGATGCAGGTTCATAGCCGCGCTGTAAGAAACGGCATAAAAAAACTCCCGAACCATTTCCGTGTCCAGCGTACCCAGACGTTCCGCCGTAAATTCCGCATCCATCTTAAAATACGGACGGCCGGACAGGTCCACGGCGCAGAGGGCAAGAACCTCATCCATCGGCAGGATAAAGCTTCCATAGCGCCGGATTCCCGCCTTATCTCCCAGCGCGCCGGCAATGGCCTGGCCCAGGACGATCCCGGTATCCTCCACCGTATGGTGGCAGTCCACCTCCAGATCCCCCTTCACCTGCACCTCCAGGTCAAACAGCCCGTGCCGCGCAAATCCGTCCAGCATATGGTCAAAAAACGGGATTCCGGTATCGATCCGGTTCTTCCCCTGCCCGTCCAGATTGATGGACAAGGTGATCTCTGTTTCCTTTGTTTTTCTCGTACAGCTTCCCATCCGTTTCTTCATACGCAAATCCTCCTTCTTCCGGCCCCTTTCATACCGCCCTGTACAGAAAGTCAGCCGTCTGCAGGCTTTCTGTATACGGCAATTCCCATTCTCTCTCATCTGCCCCTTAAAAACAGCGGCACAGCCCTATTCTTCAAACCGCACCCTGACGGAATTTGCATGAGCCGTCAGCTGTTCCGCTTCCGCAAACTGCTCAATATCCTCATGCACCTGTTCCAACGCTTCTCTGGAATAGGCAATGATACTGGATTTTTTCAGAAAATCATCCACCGACAGGGGCGAGAAAAACTTGGCCGTCCCGTTGGTGGGCAGGATATGGTTTGGTCCCGCGAAATAATCTCCCAGAGGTTCGCTGCTGTACTCCCCAATAAAAATGGCTCCCGCATTGCGGATCTTGGTCATGACCTGATAGGGTTCCGCCGTCATGATCTCCAGATGCTCCGAGGCGATCTCGTTGGCCGCGTCGATGGCGTCCTCCATCGTATCCGCCACCAGGATATGCCCGTAATTGTCCAGTGACTTCTGGATGATCTCCCCCCTGGAAAGCTCCTGGATGAACCGGTCTGTTTCCCGGGATACCTGCTCTGCTAACTCCCTGCTGGTGGTCACCAGGATTGCCGACGCCAGCTCATCGTGCTCCGCCTGGGACAACAGGTCTGCCGCCACATACCGGGGATTGGCCGTCTCATCTGCCAGGACAAGGATCTCGCTCGGCCCTGCAATGGAGTCAATGCTGACATGTCCGTAAACCGCCTTTTTCGCCAGCGCCACATAGATATTGCCGGGCCCCACGATCTTATCCACCTTTGGGATGCTCTCTGTCCCGTAGGCCAGCGCCGCGACTGCCTGCGCTCCGCCCACCTTGTAGACCGCCGTCACCCCTGCCTCTTTTGCGGCAACCAGTGTGGTGGGATTCACCTTTCCGTCTTTTCCCGGAGGCGTCACCATGATGATCTCTTCCACCCCGGCCACCTTTGCGGGCATCACGTTCATCAGCACGGAGGAGGGATACACGGCCTTTCCGCCGGGTACGTAGACGCCCACCCGCCTTAACGCCGTAACTTTCTGCCCCAGCATAGTGCCGTCCGGCTTGCTGTCAAACCAACTGTACTGCATCTGCTTCTGATGGTAGGCTTCAATATTGGCCAGCGCCCTGCGGACGATCCGCAGCAGGTTTTCATCCATCTGCGCGTAAGCCTCCCGCACCTCTTCCTCTGTCACCAGGATATTCCCCGGGTTGATATCCGCCCCGTCAAATTTTTTGGTATAGTCAAAAACAGCCTCATCCTGTTTCTCCCGGACCGTGTCCAGAATCTCCTGGACACAGGCCTCATACTCTCCATAGCTATTGGGACTGCGTTTGAGCAGGTCCTCTAACAGGTTTTTCTTGGTATTCTCATCCAAACTCTCAATCCGCATGTTTTTCCTCCTGTAAAAGCGTTCTTAAACTGGTGATCAGCTCCCGCACCCGCTCATTTTCCATCCGCATGCTCACCGGGTTGACGATCATCCGTGCGGACAGCGGGCAGACCTCCTCCAGCACGACCAGCCCGTTTTCCTTCAATGTAGATCCCGTCTCCACAATATCCACGATCACTTCCGACAGCCCCACGATGGGCGCCAGCTCGATAGATCCGTTCATCTTAATGATCTCCACGGTCTGATGCTTTTTATTGTAAAAATAATCCTTTGCGATGTTGGGATACTTGGTTGCCACACGGATCAGCTCCCGGTGCTTTAGAAGCTCCGCCGTCTCCTGATATCCGCAGACACACATCCGGCATGCCCCGAAGCCCAGATCCAGCACCTCATGGACCTTTCTGCCTTCCTCTACGATGGTGTCCTTTCCCACCACGCCGATATCCGCCGCTCCGTACTCCACATACGTCGGAACATCCGGTCCCTTGGCCAGAAAAAATTTCAGCTTCCGCTCTTCATTTTCAAAAATCAGCTTTCTGGAACTCTTATCCTTCATCTCCTCGCAGGTGATCCCCAGCTTCTCCAGCATTTCCAGAGTCTTTTTCGCAAGCCTCCCTTTCGTCAGCGCAAATGTCAGATACTTCATTCCGTGACCCTCTCTTTTCCGTAGTCAACCGTCTTTTCCTTTCCGGTCCTGAAATTCACCAGCTCCACCGTGCCGTCCTCCTGCAGATACAGCATACTCACCGCCTGGGTGCGCATTCCATATTCCCGGAACTTCTCCTTATTCTCCGACGCCCCCCGCTTGAGCATCTCAATGCAGCGGCCCTTTTCCCGGAACTCACGCGCAAAGGACAGTGCCCATTTCAGCGTCTTCTCCGTATAGACGATCAGATTGTTGTGCTTGGTTTCTATGGTAATCTTCTGGCGGCTCAGCGCGCTGGTCAGCTCATCCACGATCATGGCAAATCCGATAGAAGGCGTCCGCTTGCCGAACTTCTCCAGCAGGTGGTCGTATCTTCCGCCCCGCACTACCGCATCTCCGGTTCCATACGTATAGGCCCGAAAAATGATGCCTGTATAGTACATATAGCTCCCGCTCATGCTCAGATCAAAGGAAATGTGCTTCTCCACGCCGTAATGGATCAATACCTGGTAAATCTTTAAAAGCCGCGCAATGGCAGCCTTCGCTTCCGGAGTCGGCGCAAGCCTTGCGGCCTCTGAGAGCACCTCCGCTCCGCCCATCAGCTCCGGGAGCGCAGAAAATGCCTCTTTGATCTCCTCCGATACGTCTTCCTGGTCCAGAATCTCTTCCACTCCGAAATAATTGCGGTTGTTGATCAGCGTAAAGATCTCCTCCGCAAGCGCTTCCGTAAATCCTGCCGCTACCATCAGCCCCCGGATAAAATTCACATGTCCGATGTTCACTTGAAATTCTGTCAGCCCGGCTCTTTTCAGTCCGTCCACAACCATGGCCAGCATCTCCGCGTCCGCCTCAATGGAGTCCTCGCCGATCAGCTCCGCCCCAAGCTGGGTGTTTTCCTTGAGCCTTCCCTGATAGCTGGAATGGTTGATAAACGTATTGCCCACATAGCACAGCCGCAGCGGACAGTCCTCCTCCTCGAACAGCGTAGCCGCAGCCCGGGCGATGGACGGTGTGATATCCGGACGCAAGGCAAGCGTATTGCCCTCCCGGTCAAAAAACTTATATAATTCCCTGGAGGAGATGGTCCCGATCTCCTTCCGGAACACGTCAAAATATTCAAACGTCGGGGTCTGGATGTCCTGATAGCCGTACAGGTGGAGCAGTTCATGAAGCTTTTCCTGAACCGCCAGTTTTTTCCTGCATTCCGTACTGTAAATGTCCCGGACTCCCTCCGGTGTATGTAATTTCTGTTCCATAATTATAGAACCCTTTCTTTACTTCGCTACAGTGCTAAAATCTTCTGTCATTATACGAAGTTTCGATTCGAATGTCAATCCCTGCTGTCCAAATCCTTCTGAATATAGTCCAGGTAGGGGACAAAGCAGTTATTTTTCAGTGACATAAAATATTCCTCATTCAGTTCGTCAAACCGGATACTTTTGCGCCCTCCCTCCTGAGCGCGGTCCCAGAACCTTCGGATTTCCGCATATTTCATATAATACAGCCTGTTTTTTCCGCTGTAGTAGATCAATAAAAAAGAAATCCCGCCCTGGCGTTCAAACTTTTCCATAAAACGGATCTGGTGCTCATGCACATTCTGCAGAGGGAAGGTATCCACTGAGCATTCCTTGGCATCAAAGCAGACTGGAATCCCCTGAACCGCCCCGATATAATCCACTGTACTGATCTTGTCAAAATATGCCAGCGTGATATGCCGGTGCTCCTTGTCGATCTGTACCGGAGTAATGGGGGTGGGAATCTTCTGGATCAGCGCCAGATTCCATTCCTCATACCGTTCATTTGTCCGGTTGATCAGATCCTCCAGGGTAGATCCCCTGAGGCCGCGCGAGTTCCATGTCGCCATATTGTCCTGCTCCTTTATCCTTCTGAATAATTTTCATCTTTTCCTGCCTTCTGCCCAGTGACAGCGGCCGACCTATCTTCGTCCTCTGCCGTTTCCTCAAAAAATCTCCGAATATCCCGTCTTTTCCCGGCAGATGCGCTGAAACAAGTCCGGCGGAGGCGCCTGAAACTCTCTGCCCGACAGATATCCCAGCGCGCCTTCCGTATTCGGCATTCGAAGCCTCCACGCATGAAGAAGCTGAGATTTCAGGCCATACTGCTTTTGATAAATGTCGTTGATCCTGCGGATCCCATACTTATAATCCCCCAGGATCGGATGCCCCTTTGACGCGAGATGGGCGCGGATCTGGTGGGGCTTTCCGGTCACCAAATGGACTTCCAGAAGCGTACATTCCCCGCCTGACGCAAGGG
Source organism: Lachnospiraceae bacterium (assembly GCA_009911175.1). The sequence continues at coordinate 56,066 of QXWX01000002.1, forward strand.
GACGGTATTCGGTCTCGATCCGGACACCTCCCGGCATCTCATGCTCCGCTATCCGGACATAATTTGTCTTTTCCTCCTTCACCAGATATCCTTTGACGGCTTCCGGCTGTTTTACTTTTCCATAAACCAGGCAGAGGTAATATTTTCCAATGGAACGCTCCTTAAAAAAGCGGCTCAGCTCCTGCAGGCCTGCCAAGCTCTTTCCGGCAGCGAGGATCCCGCTGGTGTTCCGGTCCAGCCGGTTGCAGACCGAGGGCCGGAAAGTCTTTAATTCTTCTTTTGTCAACGCGCCTGTGTCCAGCAGATACCAGGTCAGATGCTCCACGGCGGATACGTCCTCCTCCCGGGCCTTCTGGGACAGCATCCCCGCCGGCTTGTTCAGCAGAAGCACATGGGTGTCCTCGTAGAGGATATCCAAAGCTTTTGCCCTGCCTGCATGTACACCCTGAGTGCGGTCCGACGCATTCCCCGAAAATTTTTCTATGGTTTCTTCCGAAAGGAACAGCTTTACTGCATCTCCCTGAGAAAGTTTTTCGGATCCGGACGCCTTTTTTCCGTTTAATGTGATATTCTTTTTCCGAAGCATTTTATACAGGAAGCTTTTGGGCGCCTCCTTCAAAAATTTTGCCAGCAGTTTGTCCAGCCGCTGGCCCGCCTCATTTTCCGTAACGCGAATTTCCCGCACGTCTCTCCTCCGTTCCTGAAAACGATTCTTTCCTGCAAGGTTCTGTCCGAAAAACCGGTTTCTGGTTTTTACACCCATGCAGCAAAGGCCCCATCTGCATTTCTACAGAGAAAGATTCATGATCACATGCGCAATCTGCCCTTCCTCTTCTTTCGTATCTGCCTTTTCTACGGCCGCAATATTCTCCAGCCCTTCCACGATGGAGAGGAATTGCTTATACTGGTCGTACATCTTAACAGAAACCTCGGGAAAATCGTTCTGGCGCAGCATCTTCCGCAGATAAGCCGCTGTCTCCTGCAGGTCCGCTTTTTTTCCGGTGGTATATCCGTAGACCTTTTGATGGGAGATCACCATGCAGTCGATGGGCATGATCTTCTCCGTGCTTGTCACCACCAGGTCATAGATCACCGTCAAATGCGGCGCTTTTGTCCCGATCTCGTCAGGCAGAGCCGGATCCACCGTCTTATAAGGGATCCGCGTGATGACCCCCACCAACGCCTTGCAGGCGGGAAGGCATCCCACCACGGCGACCACCGTCAGCAGGTTCTTTTTGGAATGGGTCTGGCTGTAGCCCAGCAGAAATACGGCGATTACGATGGCAAAATATACCACTGTACGCAGGATCTCAATCTTTAGTTTTTCGCGCAGATAACCCGGCGTTCCTTTTTCATATTTTATCATGGTTTCCCTCCCATAAAAGCTAATATCAGACGATGAGGCAGCAGCTTGGACGCCGCGTGGGCGCACTTCATGGGCAGCCCGTATACGGAAATATCCTTTCCTGCCCGACTGTCCAGCAGAGCCTTCCTCACCACACCCTGGGGCCGGACCTTCACCAGCTTTTTCAGCGGATTGTCCAGTTCCCCAGAAACCCGGAAAAATTCCGTATCCACCGGCCCCGGGCAGACTGCGGTGACATAGATCCCCCGTCTTTTCAGCTCCGCCCTCAGGCTTCTGGAAAAGCTCAGCACGTACGCTTTGGTCGCCGCGTAAACCGCAAAAGAAGGCTGGGGAGAAAAGGCAGCGGCGCTTGCCATCTGGATGATCCTGCTGCCTCTGGAAAGACAGGGCAGGCAGCAAAATGTGATCCTGGAAAGCGCGGTGCAGTTCAGCTCGATCATTTCCGCCTGCGCAGTCTTATCTTCCTCCAAAATGTCTTCCACCGTCCCGCTTTTCCCGAAGCCGGCGCCGTTCACCAGCATCCGGATATCCGGCGCTTCTTCCCGAAGCAGCTTTTCCAGCTTCTCATACACCTCTTCCCGGAGCAGATCCCCCTCCAGGATCCGGATCGGGACCCTGGAAAGCTGGTTCAGCTCCTGGAGTCTGTGCCCTCTGCGGGCGATCACCCAGATCTCATCCAGATTCCGATAAAAATGTCCCATCTGCTTTACAAATTCTCTCCCGATGCCGGAAGATGCCCCTGTCACTACCGCAATTTTCATAACCTGACTGCCTCCTTGCACGATTGCTCCCCCTTCATCTTTTTCCGCTTCTCTTAAGTTCTCTCCTGCCTTCCTGATGTTCTCTTTTGATTTCCGGATTCCTTCTTTTGATCTCCTGATCTTTTCTTCCCGAACGCTTCCCTTTCCTTCTCGCTTCCGGCTCTTTCTTTTGAGCCTTCTCCCCGGACAGCTTCTTCGGCCGAATCAGACATTTTTGATCAAATCCGATCAGGTCCGTGCGTCCGGCCTTGATGAGCGCTTCCTTCACCAGGTCATAATTGGCCGGATTCCGGTATTGGATCAACGCTCTCTGCATGGCCTTCTCATGAGGATTCTTCGGTACATAGACCGGCTTCATCGTCCGGGGATCCAATCCCGTATAATACATGCAGGTGGATATGGTGGACGGCGTGGGATAAAAATCCTGCACCTGCTCCGGCATATACCCCATGTCCCTGCAGAATTCCGCAAGTTCCACGGCCTCCTTCCAGGAAGAGCCCGGATGGGAGGACATCAGATAGGGAACCAGATACTGCTCCTTCTGAAGCCTCCGGTTCATCTTCACAAACCGATCCACAAATTGCTGATATACCTGATTCTTCGGTTTTCCCATCAATTCCAGCACCCCGTCCGACACATGCTCGGGAGCCACCTTTAGCTGCCCGCTCACATGATGGCTGCAAAGCTCCCGCAAAAAAGCCGGATCCGAATCCGCAAGCAGATAATCGAACCGGATCCCGGACCGGATAAAGACCTTTTTCACTCCCGGAAGCTCTCTCAATGCACGGAGGATGTCCACGTATTCCCTGTGGTCCGCCTGCAGATTTTTACAGGGCTTCGGGAACAGACACTGTTTCTTCGGGCAGACGCCAAGCTCCCATTGCTTTTCGCAGGACGGATGACGGAAGTTCGCCGTGGGGCCTCCCACATCATGGATATATCCCTTAAAATCCGTTTCCTTTGTCATCTGTCTGGCTTCCTCCAGCAGGGATTCCCGGCTCCTGCTCTGTACGATCCTTCCCTGATGGAAGGTCAGGGCACAGAAGCTGCAGCCGCCGAAGCATCCCCGGCTGCCGGTCAGGCTGAACCGGACCTCTTCAATAGCCGGTACGCCGCCCAGCGCCTGATAGGACGGATGAAAGGTTCGCATATAAGGCAGTCCGTAGATATCATCCATTTCCATCTGCGTCAGGGGCTTTGCCGGAGGATTCTGTACCACATAGACATTTCCCGGGTAAGATTCCGCAAGCCGCCTTCCGGAAAACGGATCCGTATTGCAGTACTGGATATAGAAGCTTTTGGCATATTCCCGCTTATCCCGCCGCATTTCCTCAAAGGACGGCAAAAGCAGTGCGTCGTATACCGAATCCAGACTCCGTGTCCTGACTACCGTTCCTTCGATATAAGTCAGATCCCTGACAGAAATGCCCGCCTCCAGAGCTTCCGCGATCTCCACGATGGAACGCTCCCCCATGCCGTAAGAGATCATGTCTGCTCCGGAATCCAGAAGGATGGAATGCTTCAGCCTGTCCGACCAGTAATCATAGTGCGCAAGCCGCCGAAGACTGGCCTCGATCCCGCCCAGGATCACGGGCGTATGCTTGTAGGTCCTGCGGATCAGATTGCCGTAGACCACTGCCGCATAGTCCGGCCGCTTTCCCATGACACCGCCCGGGGTATAGGCATCCGCTGCCCGCCGTTTTCTGGAAACCGCATAATGGTTGACCATGGAATCCATATTTCCCGCAGACACGAGAAACGCAAGCCTTGGCTCCCCGTATACTGTGATACTTCTGTCATCCTTCCAGTCCGGCTGGGACAGGATGGCCACCCGGTAGCCGCGGCTTTCCAGGAGCCGGCTGATGATGGCATGTCCAAAGGAGGGATGATCCACATAGGCATCCCCGATTACATAGACAAAATCCACCTGGTCCCATCCGCGCGCCTCCATATCCTCCCGGCAAAGCGGTAAAAATTTCTGTTCCATCTTTTTACTCCATACAATCCTTCACCATGCAAAAGCGGCAAGCCAGCCCTTGCATTGGTTTTGCAAGTGAAACGCTTTGTTCCGTCAGACTCTTTCTGCTCTCCTGCAGATTTCATAGGTTCCGTCCCAGATTTCTCTGTAATCCCGGATATAATAATCCGACAGCTTTCGTTTCTCGGCTTCACAGGGGGCGGAAAACAGATCATCGACTGCGCACACACTCATGCCCGCGCGCTTTCCGGCCCGGATCCCGTTCGGAATATCCTCAAATACCAGACATTCCCGCGGCAGAACCTCCATCTCCATGGCTGCTTTTAAGTAGACATCCGGGGCAGGCTTTCCGTTTTGTACTTCATCGGATGTAATGACTGCAGAAAAATAATCCCGGATATGCAGGGCGTCCAGAGCCGTAAATGCCAGCTCCCGGGAATTGCTGGTGGCGATCCCCATGAGGATTCCCCGCCGCTTCATCCGCTCCAAAAATTCCCCCGCCCCCGGCTTTAACGGCACACGGGTCCGGTACAGCTCCCGGGTCATCTCGGTCCATTCCCTGCAGATATCCTCCACGGCACAGTCCAAAACCGGAAACTGATCCAGAAAATACTGCGCCGTCTGCACATAGCTCATTCCCTCGATATCTTTATGAAAGGTTTCCGGCGGGGTGATCTTATGCTTCTTCATATATTCCCGGTCCACCTCCGGCCACATCCACATCGAATCCACCAGAGATCCGTCCATATCAAATATAACTGCCTTTTTTTCTTTTAACATAGTATATCCATCTCCTGCGTATTTAATGTCCGGTATTCTCCCGGTTTCAGCGATTCGTCCAGCACAAGCGGCCCCATCCGCAGGCGTTTCAGATACAGCACTTCCTTGCCGGCTGCCTGAAACATCCGCTTGACCTGATGGAATTTTCCCTCCCGGATGGTCAGCTCAATCTCTGAGATCTCTCCGGCTTCCAGAATACGAAGTTCGGAAGGAAGGGTCCGTTTTTTTTCTCCGATATCAACGCCCTGGCGGAAGCATTCCACATCCTCCTCTGTGACTCTGCCCCGGATCCTTGCAAAATAAACCTTGTCCACATGCTTCTTCGGAGACAGCAGCCGATGGGCCAGATCCCCGTCATTGGTGATGAGCAGAAGCCCTTCCGTATCCTTATCCAGACGCCCTACCGGAAACAGGTCTTTGCGCATCCGGCTTTCGATCAGATCCACGACGCAGCGTTCTTTTGTGTCCTCAGTCGCGGAGATCACGCCTGCGGGCTTGTTCAGCATATAGTATTCAAACTCCCGGTAAGCCGCCGGCTGTCCGCCAAACAGCACCTGATCCGCTTCCGTATCCACCTTATATTCCGGCTCCCGTATGGTCTGTGCATTGACCTGCGCCAGCCCTTTGCGGATTGCTTTCTTCACTTCACTCCGGGTCCCCAGCCCCATGTCTGCCAGAAATTTATCCAGACGCAGCTTCATACTTGTCCCCCTTCCACGCAAAAAACCTGCCGCCGACAGCTTTTCCGCATACGATGGCATCCAAAATCCCCGCCGCAAAATATCTATGACATCCACCGCCACCCCGGCAGGTATTTATTTTTCAGAACCTGGGAGGCCAGCTTTCCGAAGCCCAGCGGATATCCGTCCACACAGACCAGATACCAGCCTTTTTCACTGGGCGAAACCAGATCCTCCACATCCAGAGTCTCCCCCTTCAGGTAACGGATCACACGCTCATCCTCCACGGAAAAATCCAGAATGTTTCCGTAATCTTCCTTTTTCAGATACATGGCAAGTGCCTGTCCCGGTTCAAAACGGTTCTTCTTCAATTCCCCCAGCAGCAGCCCGGAGCGTAAGAAACGGATGCCCCGCAGCTCCGGCATTCCTTCCGGCATATAATAGACCCGTTCCTCCCGGATCTCCAGCCGTCTCCGGTCCAGCTCCAGACGCAGGCTCCCCAGAAATTCTTCCAGTTCCTCCGGCAGCTTCCGTTTTCCCGCCGTCCCGCTTCTTCCTGGGGCTCCGGCATGATCATCCCAAGACTCTTTTTTTCTCAATAATGCGATAAAATGCCCTTCCCCCTGCATCTTATGGGGAAAGATCCGGACTGTCTTCTCAAATTCCGGACGTTTGCTTTCCGTAAATTCCGGACGCCCGGGGCAGAAGCCCTCATACCCTTCCATTTCACAGATCTCAAGCTCCGGGCATTGGCGCGTCAGATATTCTATGATCCGTTCATTTTCCTGCGGATCAAAGGTACAGGTGGAATAGAGAAGCATCCCTCCGGGCCGGAGCATGGCCGCGGCCTGAACCACGATACCGCGCTGAAGCCTGGAAAAAAATTCCGGCCCATGCTCCTCCCAGGCTTTGATCATCTTCTTTTCCTTCCGGAACATTCCTTCCCCGGAGCAGGGAGCGTCGATCAGGATCTTGTCAAAAAATTCCGTGAAATGAGACACCAGCTTTCCCGGCTCCTCGCTGGTCACCAGCACATTTCCGATTCCCAGCAGTTCCAGATTTTTCAATAATCCCCTGGCCCTGGAATTGCTGATATCGTTGGCCACCAGCATCCCGGTCCCATTGAGCTTTGCCCCCAGCTCCGTCGCCTTTCCGCCGGGCGCCGCGCAGACATCCAGCACATAGTCTCCCGGCTCCACGGGAAGCCTGCTGGCAGGGGTCATGGCGCTGGGCTCCTGAAGGTAATACAGTCCCGCAAAATAATACGGGTGCTTTGCCGGCTGTACCCGGTCCCCGTCATAGTAAAACCCGTTCGGTATCCAGGGCACCGGGGTCAGCGGCCAGGGAGCGATCTTTAGAAACTCTTCCGCGGATATCTTTCTTGTATTCACTCGAAGCCCGTAATGGCGCGGTTTCTCAAAGCACTGCAGGTATGTTTCATATTCCTCCTGCAGCAAAAGACGCATCTTTTCTTCAAATGCTTCTGGTAATTTCATGGTTATTCCTCTCTGGATGCGGGCAATTCCCGTAATTCCCGTATTATTTCGAAATTAATGCAATGATGTACTAGTAGGCGCATTTCACCCTGCGGTCTTCCACATATCGGAGCGGGTAATATGGATTCACGCTGATCTCCTGATCCCCTATAACCAGATAGATCCCCAGATGCAGGTGTACCGGAAAATTCCCGGTAGTCCCCTCCACCTTACTGTAGCCGGTATCCCCCATAAATCCCAACAGATCGCCGGCCTTCACGGAATCCCCTTCTTCGATATCCGCATAGGAATCCAGATGGGCATAATAAAAATAAGCGCCCCCGGGAGCCGTGATCCCCAGCCGGTATCCGCCCTTTTCCAGCCATCCCTTGTGCTGGATGACCCCGTCCGTCATGCTGACCACCGGGTAAAGCCCCCGCTCGTTTGTGGAAGCCATGATATCTGTCCCCTCATGCCCCCGCTTTCCTCCGTAATTCCTCTCAAACATCCAGGAATCCTCGTAGGTGACCTCTGCCTGGACTCCATTGGACGGAACCGGTATCGGAAAATATTGCAGATCATTCCATACTGCCCCGCAGGCGTCCCGGTACAGCTCCCACCCCTGCTTCTCGGACCAGATCTTTTCCAGCCTGGAAAAGGTCTCCGCCGAGCAGGGATACTGGAAAGCCTCCTGTCCGAAATGATTTTCCAGCCAGTAGAGACCTAAGTCTCTGCCCGGATCCTCCGACATCCGGATATGCTCCAGCATTTCGGAATCCATCCTCTGCCTGCGGTATCCTTCTGACGACAGGATGCCTTCATTCAGTCTGCTGTACCGGCTCCTGGCGGTCAGGATATGTATGTTCACTACAAGAAAAAAACAGAGGATCATACAGTACAGCGCATACCGGACGGCCATTTGGTGAGCCGTCCGGTGCCCGCGCATTGCCCGGCGCTTCTTCCGAAAATAGATCCTTGCTCTGATATCACTTGTTTTCAAAAACGCATTGCCCCGGTTCGTTTTCTTATACTATATGAGGCAGTGTTCAGATTATTTACATCTCTTTAAAATTATTTTCAGGACATTCCAGATCTTTTCTGCCGAGGCGATCTCCAGCCGTTCGTTGAAGGAATGTACGTCCCGCATATTCGGGCCGAAGGAAATGCAGTCCAGCTCCGGCTTCTTGCCGCTGAGCAGCCCGCATTCCAGTCCGGCATGGATCGTTGTAATCTCCGGACGGACTCCGAACACCTCTTCAAAGGCATCCGCGGCGATGGGACGGATCCGGGAAGATTCTCTGTAGGTCCATGCCGGATATCCGCTGTCGATATTCCAGTTTCCGCCCAGCAGGTCCGTCAGGCAGATCAGACGGTCCTGAAGTTCCTGCAGCTTGGTGGAAATGCCGCTTCTCACCAGCACGAGGAATCGAACACCTTCCTCCCCGTTCCCTACTATACCCAGATTATCGGAGGTTTCTACCAGCCCTTTCAGGGAACGGCTGTATTCATCCACCCCGTTGGGGCAGTTCACCAGGAAGCCGACCACTTTTTTCATGGATTCTCCAGTAAATACCGTGTATTCCTTTTCCCCCAGCTTCGTAATCCGGATATCCAGCTCCGGCTCATCCACGCCAAATTCCTGCCTCCATTCGTCCTTCATGGCTTGGATCATCCGGATCGCTTTTTCCGGTTCCTGTACAACAATGCTGCTTTTGCTCACGGACGCAATCACATTTTCTCTGGTGCCGCCGCTGATCTCAACAAGAAAAATCTCCTGCTCCCTGCCAAGACGGTACAGCATCCGGCCCGCCAGCTTGTTGGCATTGCCCCGCTGCCGATCAATCTCCACGCCGGAATGCCCTCCCTTAAGGCCGCAGATCTCCACCAGGAGTCCGCTTCCCTTTGCGGTAGTCTTCTGCACCGGGATCTCACAGGAAAAACGGAAGCCCCCGGCGCATCCTGCGGTCAGAGTGTCGTCCTCCTCGGAGTCCAGATTAAGCAGCATCTTTCCCTGGAGCCTGGACAGATCCACATTGGCCGCGCCGTCCATGCTGACCTCCTCGTCCACCGTAAAGAGCGCCTCCACCGGCGGGTGCTCCAACGTCTCATTGTCCAAGACTGCCAGCGCCATGGCGATAGCGATTCCGTTGTCCGCTCCCAGTGTGGTATCCTTTGCCGTCACATATCCGTCCTCCACCATCAGCTCCAGCGGATCGGTCAGGAAATCATGATCCGAGTGTTCCGTTTTTTCACAGACCATATCCAGATGCCCCTGGATGATAATAGGCTCACTGTTTTCATATCCCTTTGTTCCCGGCTTTTTGATGATCACATTATTCCATTCGTCCTGATACACTTCCAGCTTCCGCTCATTTGCAAACCTCACGCAGTAATCGCTGATTCCCTTTGTATTGTAAGATCCCCTTGGGATCCGGCTAATCTCCTCAAAAAAATGAAATACTTCCTTTGGCTCGATGTTTTCTAATACCGCCATGTTGCTTTCCCCTTTCTGTCTCTTTTTTGATAGCAGCTGTGAGTCCCGGCCTCTTTTGGACTGCTGTTCACAGCCGTCTCACGCAAATGCGCCTCTTTTTCCATTTTGTCACAGCACACATAAAAAATCAACCAATTTCATATATCTTTAGTAATTATTCGTTGCTGCTCATACTTACAGTGTGAGCATGAACAATTATTCAAAACGGAGGATTCCGGATGAGTCGAAATCTGAAAGGACTTGGGATCGTTCTCTTATTCCTGATCATGCTTGTCTCTCCAAAAGCCGTTTTTGCAGGCGCAAGTGAAGGGCTTCTGCTTTGGTTCCAGATCATTCTTCCCACACTGTTTCCGTTTCTGCTTGTCACAAACCTGCTGCTTGTCACCGGAAACATGCATCTGATCAACGCGGCCTTCGGCACCTTCCTCACCCATGTCTTCGGTGTCTCTCCCAACGGCAGCTTTGCCGTGGTCACAGGCTTCTTATGCGGCTATCCCATGGGCGCCAAGACAGCGGCGGATCTGACCGAAGCCGGCTATATTTCCCCGGAAGAGGGCCGGTATCTCCTTTCCTTCTGCAACAATTCCAGCCCGGTATTTATCCTGAATTATGTGGTATGGAAAACACTGGAAACGGACGCTCTCCTGATCCCAACCCTTTTGATCCTGATACTTTCCCCTGTCCTGGTCAGCTTTATTACAAGAAAGAGCTTTTTACATAAAAAAGAGGCGTTCCATAACCTGAAAAAAAACGGCTTCACCAAAAGCGCCTGGTCCTTCCAGGAGATTGACCGCTGCATCATGGACAGCTTCGAAACGCTTGTAAAGGTGGGCGGGTATATCATCCTGTTTTCCGTCTTTCTGTCGCTGTTCGAGGCCCTTCCTGTGATTATACCGGGAGTTTCGGCTCTGCTCCCCCTTCTGGAGGTCACAAACGGCTTAGGTCTGCTCCGTGAAATGCAGCTCCCGCTGCAGCTTTTATACCCGGCCGTTCTGGGGCTGACTTCCTTCGGCGGCTTCTGCGCCGCCGCGCAGACCCAGTGCATGGTGCACAAGGCCGGCTTTCCGATCCTGCCCTATCTCACGCAAAAACTGGCAGCCGCGCTGACTGCCAGTCTTATGGGTTCTCTCTATCTGTACCTAAGATGAATGTCACTCCACTCCGCCGCCCTGCTCATATCCGCTTCCATCCTCCTGGGGGATTGCCAGCTCCGCGCGGTTGTTCCGCACCACATCGTAGCACTCCTGCAGGGAATTGATCAGTCCGTCGTACTTGGTCGTATAGCTGTCCAGCGTGTGGCCGATGATGCTCTCCGCATTGGCCATCAGGTCGTCGGTATACTGGATAGCGCCGATCCGGATCGCGTTGGCGTCCGCCGTAGCGTTGTCTACAATCTCCTGAGCCTGGGCGGTTGCCTGAGTCACGATCTCATTGGCCTGTGCATAAGCCTGCTGCATGATCTCATGCTCGCTGACCAGCTCATTGGTCTGCATCTGCGCTTCCTCAATCAGGGCATCCGCTTTTGCCTGGGCATCCGCCAGAATCGCATCCCGGTTCGCAATGATCTTCTGATAGCGCTTGATCTCATCCGGCGTCTTCATCCGCAGTTCCCGAAGAAGCTCATCCAGATGTTCTTTATTTACGATGATTTTCGTGGTAGACAAAGGCTGATACTTGCAATCTCTGTCAATGTATTCTTCAATCTCTTCAATAATCTGCTCAATGCGGCTGCTCATAATCTACACGCTCCTTTTCTCTTTCCGTTCCTCTCCTGCCGTTCTCCGTCAGGCTTCTATCTTCTCTATCATCTGCTCAATGCGGCTGCTCATCATTAATAAGCCTCTTTTGCTCTCATCTTCTTTTCCAGTTCCCTTTTTACCGCCTCCGGAACAAACTGTGACGTATCTCCGCCGAATGCGGCAATCTCCTTCACCGTCGTAGAACTCAAGTAGGAATATTCTATGCTGGTTGTTAAAAACATCGTCTCCACACCGGGTCCAAGCTTATGGTTGGTCTGGGACATCTGCAGTTCATATTCAAAGTCCGTGATCGCACGCAATCCCCGGATGATCAGCTCCGCTTCCATCTTCTTCGCGAAATCGATCAGCAGGCCGTCAAACGGTACGATCTCAATATTGTCGAATCCTGCCGACACTTCCTTTAACATTTTAACACGTTCCGCAACAGAAAACAACGGCATTTTCGCATTATTATTCAGCACTCCGACGATCAGCCGGTCTACAATCTTGCTGCTTCTTTTCATGATATCCAGGTGTCCGAATGTGACCGGGTCAAAGCTTCCCGGATAAATGGCTTTTAACATATCTCTTCCTTTCCGGCTTTTTCCATAAAAACGTGCTTGTTCGTCTTATAAACTTTTTCCTTCAGCAATGTAAATCCCAGCTCGTCCACATAGGAAAAATCTGTCTCCCTGGAGGCTTCCACGATAATCACCGTGTCCTCGTACACGAGTGCCGATCCTGACAGATATTCCAGAACTCCCCGCTCCAGCTCCTGGTTATAGGGCGGATCCATAAAGATATAGTCAAAAACCTTTTTTTCCTCCATCTGATACAGCGCCGTCATCACATCACGGTTCCATGTTACGGCTTTATTTTCCAGCTTTGTAAACTTTAAGTTTTCCTTGATGCAGGCCATGGCTTTTGGATTGTTTTCTACAAAAACGGCCTCCCGCGCGCCACGGCTGAGCGCCTCAATGCCGATTCCCCCGCTTCCGCTGAACAGGTCCAAAAACATGCAGTCGTAAATATAGGGCGCTATCATATTGAACAAGGTCTCCTTGATCCGGTCTGTGGTCGGCCGTGTATCAATGCCGTCCAGAGTTTTCAGTTGTAATCTTCTTGCGCTTCCCGCTATGACTCTCATACAGGCACCCCTTTCCACGTACAGCATAACTTTTCAAAACAGCAGACCGCAGAGCAGTCTGCCGTTTCTAACCATCATACATTTTTCAGCGATCATGTGAATTTTAGCAGAAAAAAGCACTCAGGTCAATCCTAAGTGCTTTTTTCTTTTGCTATTTCGCAATTTTTTTGCTATTTGCCAGCCATCTGCTTTTCCTGCTGTTCGATCATTTTCTTGACCATATAACCGCCGACAGAACCATTCTGTCTGGATGTCAGGTCACCGTTGTATCCGTCTGTCAACGGTACTCCCAGTTCGTCTGCTACCTCGTACTTAAACTTGTCAAGGGCTCCCTTCGCCTCCGGTACTGCTGCTCGATTAGATGAACGACTTGCCATTTTTATTTTCCTCCTTTTGCAACTTTTTGTAACTTTATCGTTACGCTTTCGTTTTTTTGTAACAAGTTGTTTTTTTGTTACAACCATATTATATGGAGGAATTCATCTTTTACACTGGAAGTTGCTTCCAAAACTTTTCCACCTGTACGGTTGCAATCCGAAATATCGGTTTTATGCAACTTATTGCAATAAAACCGATATTTCGGATTAGCAACCTACGCATAAATGAGCAAAATGCGGCTGCATTAGCAGACGCAAGAGTGCGATAGCACGGATTTTGCGAATGGATGCGTAGGTTGGATGATCTTTAGATCATCCAACCGTACAGATGGAAACTTTTTTATAAGGTTGTTTCCAGGGCATTCTGTGAAATCGCCTGTTCAAGCGCTTTTTTTAATCCGATGTTTTCCAGCGCTTCCAGCCCGGGATCCTCATCCAAAAGTACGTTTGCGGCTTCGCTCGCCGTCTGCAGTATTTTCGCGTCCTGATACACATCGCCCAGGCGGAAATCCATCACACCGCTCTGCCGGATCCCGAACAGATCTCCCGGACCGCGCAGCCGCAGGTCTTCCCCGGCAATAAAAAATCCGTCGTTGGATCTGTTCAGGATTTCCAGTCGTTCTCTCGTTTCCTCTGATTTTGACGCGCTCATGAAAATGCAGTAAGACTGGTGCTTTCCCCGTCCCACACGGCCCCGGAGCTGATGAAGCTGGGCAAGCCCGAAACGCTCGGAATTTTCGATCATAATCACAGACGCATTGGGAACATCAATCCCGACCTCAATCACCGTCGTGGAAACCAGCACCTGTATTTCATTTTTCGCAAAGGCCTCCATGATCTCGTCTTTTTCCGCCTGCTTCATTTTTCCATGCAGATAAGAAACCGCAATTCCTTTTCCCAACGCTTCCCGGACGATCTCCGTATAATCTGTCACATTCTCCACTTCCAGGCTGTCGCTTTCTTCCACCATGGGGCAGATGATATAGCACTGTCTTCCGGAGCAGATCTGCTTCCTCATAAAGCGATAGGCTGTCTCCCGATATCCGGTATCCACCACACAGTTTTTGATCGGAAGCCGGTTCTTTGGAAGCTCACCGATCACGGAGATGTCCAGATCCCCATATAGGATGATCGCCAATGTCCGCGGAATGGGCGTGGCGCTCATGACCAGGATATGGGGGCACACGCCTTTTCCGGCCAGCCGTTCCCGCTGCCTGACGCCGAAACGGTGCTGCTCGTCCGTCACTACCAGCGCAAGGTTTTGATACTCTGCTTTTTCCTGGATCAGCGCATGGGTCCCTATGATCAGATCCGCTTCTCCTGACGCGATCCGCCCGTAAGCCTCCTTTTTTTCCTTTCCCTTCATGGAGCCGGTCAGAAGCTCCGCGCGCAGCGGGATCTCATACTCCGCAAGCATTCTCCGGATATTCTCAAAATGCTGTCTTGCAAGCACCTCCGTGGGCGCCATCATCGCCGCCTGATAGCCGTTCAGTCCTGCATACATCATGGCAAGCAGGGCGACAATAGTCTTCCCGGAGCCCACATCTCCCTGTACGAGCCGGGACATCACATGAATTCCGGACATGTCCTGACGGATCTCCCGCCATACGGATTTCTGCGCGTCGGTCAGCTCATAGGGCAGCCGTTCCAGAAATCTCCCGATCAGCTCCGGATCCCGGAAGCAGTATGGATTGAGAACCCGTTCCTTTTGAACACTCATCATGCGCAGGGAAAGAATGAACATAAGAAACTCTTCGAACACAAGCCGTTCCCTTGCATGGTAAAATTCTTCCTTTGTCTCCGGGAAATGAATCCCCCGGACAGCCTCCTGGTATCCGGCAAGCCCATACCGCTCCGCGATTCCCTCCGGCAGGCTTCCTTCTCCCAGGTCGGTCATCTCCACCGCCTGACGGATCGCTTTTAAGACTGCGTTGTTGGTCAGCCCGGAGGTCAGAGGGTATACCGGCTGCAGAGAGGATCTTTTTTCTTCATATTTATTACTGGGATAAAAGATCTCTGGGTGCTCCATGACGAGCCCGTCCTTTTTCCGGACGATCCTGCCCCGCAGCGTGATCACTCCGCCCCGCGAGAGAGTGTTTCTCAAAAAAGGCATGCGGAACCAGATGACCTTTAAGGTTCCTGTGAGATCCTTCAGATAGAGGGTCGTGATCTGCATTTTCGGACTTCCCGACACCTGGACCCTTCCATAGATGGCTCCGGAAACCGTCATGGTATGTCCCTCCTCGATCTCCCCGACGGCCACCGGATCCTCATATACCTCATATCCCCGGGGATAATAGCGGATCAGGTCCCCGACCGTATGGATCCCGATTTTTGAGAAAGTTTTCTCCGCTTTCTCCCCGATTCCCTTGATTTCCCTGATTCCTGATCTTTCGTCCATTCTCTTCTCCCTGATTTTTTAAGGAACCGCGGAAAAATAACTGATATGGACCGCATACAGTTCCTAATCCGCCTGTCAGGCAAAAGCCCGCAATACGAAACCGCAGGCCGCGCCTTTCCGCATCACGGGCTTTTTCAATTTCTTCTATGTCAGAATGTATACCCAGGGGTATCCCTTGATGACCATGCGGCCGTTTCACAAGGTATCATTCCATACCGTTCCCTACTCCACAGATATCACGTAGTAATAAATGGGCTGTCCTCCGCTGTGTACATCCACGTCCACGTCCGGATACAGCTCTGCGATCTCCTGGCCGAACCTCTCGGCATCCTCTTCCCGAATATCCTCTCCATAATAGAGACTGATCATCTCCGAGTCCTCATCTGTCATCTTCGCCAGCATCTCCTTGGCCGTTGCCTCCACGGACTGGCCCACGGAAAGGATCCCCGCATCGCCGATACCCATGATGTCTCCCTCATGGATCTCCTTGTCGTCAATGTGAGTATCGCGGACCGCATAGGTGACCTGTCCGGTCTTCACATTGGTGATCTCCTCCAGCATGGTCTCCTCATTGGTATCCACATCCGCATCCGGCATATAACTGATCACCGCCGTGATCCCCTGGGGCACCGTCTTCGTCGGAATCACGATCACGTCCTTATCCTTCACCAGGGAGCGGGCCTGATTTGCCGCCAGCACGATGTTCTTATTGTTCGGAAGGATAAAGATATGGTCCGCATTGACCTGATCGATGGCTGTCAGCATATCCTCCGTGCTGGGATTCATGGTCTGTCCGCCTTCTATAATATAGTCCACGCCCAGTTCCCTGAATATGGAGTTCATTCCTTCCCCGATCGACACGGCAATGAATCCGACGGATTTGCGCGGTTCCTTCGGCGCTTCCTGCTCCTTTTTCTTCTTTGCCGCTTCTGCCTGCTCCGCAGCCACCTTTTCCGCGTCGCGGATCAGCTTCTCCTGATGTTCCTCCCGCATATTGTCGATCTTCATACGGGAAAGCTGACCGTAGGTCAAAGCCTTCTGGATCGCAAGTCCGGGATCGTTGGTATGCACATGTACCTTCACCACATCCTCGTCCGCCACGCAGACAATGGAATCCCCGATGGATTCCAGATAGGCCTTGAAGGACTCCTCGTCCTGTTCGGAAAATTCCCGTTCTGTCATGATGATAAATTCCGTACAATAACCGAACCGGATATCTGCCTGTGCCTGTGCTTCCGGCTTTACCATCTTCACAGCCGGCGCAGCCTCGATCGCGCTGTAATCAATCTCTTTTCCCTGGAATGCATCGCAGGCGCCGTTCAAAACCTCCACCAGGCCCTGGCCGCCGGAATCCACGACTCCCGCTTCTTTCAATACAGGAAGCATCTCCGGCGTCCGCTCCAGCACTTCCTTCGCTGCTTCAATGATCTCCGGAATAAAGGTCTCCAGATCCTCCATTGTCCCGGCAAGCTCAGCCGCCTTCTCGGAGAGCCCTCTGGCCACCGTAAGGATCGTCCCCTCCTTGGGCTTCATGACCGCCTTGTATGCTGTTGCCGTCGCACGTTCACAGGCCGCCGCCAGAACCGGTACGTCAATCTCCTGATGCTCCCGGATCTCCTTGGTAAATCCCCGCAGAAGCTGGGAGAGGATGACACCGGAGTTTCCCCGGGCTCCGCGCAGGGAACCGGAAGAGATTGCCTTAGATACGGACTTCATGTCAGCCTTCTCCAACGCACCCACTTCCTTTGCGGCAGACATGATGGTCAGAGTCATATTGGTTCCCGTATCGCCGTCCGGCACCGGGAATACATTCAGTTCATTGATCACTTCTTTTTTCGCTTCCAGATTCGCTGCTCCGGCTAGAAACATCTTCGTAAACAGCTCCGCATTTATCGTTTTCGTTGCCACGACAAGTATCCTCCTTAATCTATCACTCTGACACCTTCAACGAAGATGTTGATCTTCTCTACCGTCATACCTGTAAATTCTTCCACCTTATACTTGACATTATTCACCAGGTTGTCAGAAACTGACAGGATATTCACACCATATGACACAATCACATGAAAATTCAAAGTGAGGTGATTCTCCTCGGAAATCGCAATCTGGATTCCATGGGTCAGGCTTTCCTTTTTCAGTAATCTTACCAGTCCGTCCGTCATGCTGACAGCCGCCATCCCGACGATGCCAAAGCACTCTACCGCAACGGAACCGGCATACTTCGCGATCACGTCAGGATTGATCGTGATAATCCCCAAATCTGTAGTCATACTGCCTTTCATCATATATGAACCCCCTGTTCTTTGTCGAATCTCCCGGGGGACAGACTTACACTAAAAAAGCCCCGGAAAGTATTCCTATTATACTCTTTTTGGATAAACTTTACAATACTGATATTTTAAAATGGAACGCAAAACAAGATTTTTCTATTATTATTCTCCATTTTTCCATTTTTTTTGCAAAAACCCAGTCAGAAATGCAAAAAATGCTTGCAATCAACGGCTCTATCTGCTAGAATATGGGTGTTGTGAGTCCATCGGACAATTTTCAGATTGTTAGGAGGTGCAGTGATGGCAAAATGTGCTATTTGTGATAAGGGTGCCCATTTCGGAAATAATGTAAGCCACTCTCATAGAAAAACACCAAAGATGTGGAAGTCAAACATAAAATCTGTTCGCGTTAAAACAGAAGGCGGATCCAAGAAAATGTATGTATGTACATCCTGTCTGAAATCCGGACGTGTAGAACGCGCTTAAGAACTGTATTTACTTTATATTTGATGACACGGAAAAAACCAGTATCTCCTGCAGATGCTGGTTTTTTATTTCCATGAAGCAATGAGCCGCGCAGCCATGCCTGCATGGATATCTTATTCAGGAACCGGCGTGAAATGATATGCGGATTTTGACAAGCGAGACGCGCATATCCTTTCACGGCAGTTCCTTACCGATCATTTACAAAATAATACATAGCCTGCCGCCAGACACACACAGAACAGCATCACCCTTAAGATCGACGTGGAAGGGATCAGCAGGATCAAAAACATTCCCATTGCAGCACAAAGTAAGGCAAAACCAATCATCCGCTTCATAATCAAAATCCTGACTGCTATTATTACACTTACATTATCTTATGCTGCATGTTCCGCGGTTATGCAACGCTGTATTAGCTTATGATTCGTTATTCTATTCTTCCAGATCTGCCGCGGCATCCAGGATGTCCGCCACATCTTCCTCTGTCACCTTATCTTCTTTTCTAGTCGTAATTTTATCCAGCACCTCCGGTACAAGGTCAAACAGCTTCGTAATGGTATCCTGGTTCTTGATATTCACCAGCCGGGTTGTCCCGTCCTTGATGACCAGAACCGCGCTAGGTGTGATTTTTCCTCCGACTCCGCCCATACCTTTATCCTTTTTATCGCTCAGATTAGAACCTGCTCCGATTCCGAAGGACACATCGATCAAAGGAAGAATCGTGATATTATCCACGCGCACCGCATCCCCTACTACCGTTTTGCTGGAAACGAGTCCGTCCATTCCCTTCATCAGGGATTCTACCGTCGTTTTTAAATTATTTGTTTCAGACATCCTGTTATTCCTCCTTCAATTTTTCGAATGATTTTATTTCTTTAATTTCGAGATCAACCGTCTGGCATCCAGAACCGTTCGCCTCACGTTCCGGCTCCAGAGCAGATTCCAGCCCATCACTGCCGCCGGCAGGATACGAAAGGCTCCCTTCACGGATACCTCGCCTTCCAGAACCTTTTCCTCAAAATCGGGACAGCAGTAAACATGCTCTCCCCAGTATGGATACAGCATACTGGCGCCCGCCAGCACCTTTCCCGTCAGGGAAGGATCCTCGAATCCAAACCGGATTTTCCCCCTGCACTGCTTCGGCCTCAGCCGGAACAACAATTTTTTCAACTCGGAAAAACATTTCAGAAATGCGGACTGATGTACGCCGTCCGATAAAAAATCAGTTACAAGCTCCGTCTTTGCCGACAGCATCTCTATTTTAGCACACATTTTATCAAAAGTATATTCGATCTTATCAAATACAACCGTGATTTTGTCCGACAAAGTTTTTTTCGGTTTCTCTTCTGATTCTCCGGTATCAGCATCCGGAGGCACCGTTTTTTTATTCTTCTTTTTCGGTTTCTTTTTATTGGTGTCTGCCGATTCCTCTGATTTATTTTCCGCCTTTTGATCTCTGGATTCTGCCGATGATTCTGTCGCGCTTTCTCTTACCGGCTCTTTTGGGATATCCTCCGGTCCTTGCGGCAGATTTTCCGTTTTTATATCTTCGGCTGTCTCTTCTTCCGGCGGCTCCGATTTTGGTTCCTCAGATGTCTCTTCTTCCGCCTTTTCCGATCTCACTTCCTCAGATGCCTCTTCTTTCGCCTTTTCCAATCTCACTTCCTCAGACGCCTCTTCCGCATCCGCAACCTCTTCCAGCACCTTCTCCCCCATTTCTTCCAGGCCGTCGGCTGCTTCTTCTATTTCTTCTTCCGCATCCCCGGTATCACCCAGCTTGATCCAGGCCGCCCGGATATTCCAGGACAGATTTCCTTTCCGGTACTGCAGCCTGCCGCTGATCAGCCGGAAAAAAATCCCGAAGCTTACACCGGCCTCCAGCTCCGAGAGCTTTCCCGGGCAGCTGGCCTCCGCCTGGTAGCGCAGGGGCGTAAAGATCACGGCTAGCAGCACCAGGATCAAAAGCCCCAGGATCGCCAGCAGTATCCAGCCTATGAGTTTTAAGATAAACAAAATCACCTGCAACATGTTATGCCAGCCCTTCCTCAAATCTTCCCTGCCGTTCGGCAAGGAATCTACGGATATCGGTTTCCCCTGTCTCTTCCAGCACCTGGCGGACGATCTCCTCCACCAGATACACGGCGGCATCATACCCTTCCGCAATGCCTACTACAAAAACCTCCGCGTCATCGTACCACGGCTGCTGCAGAAGAAGCGCCGGATAAAATTCCAGAAGGTTTTGCTCCCCCCGGGCCAATGTAAGGATATATAAGGACGGCTGCAGGGTACGATCCATCAGCTTTTTTAATATCTTATTTTTCTTTCGCTTCAATCCGTCACTCACATACAGATCACAATAACATTTTATCCTCATGATTTCCTTCCCTTTTGACCGGATACTCCGCATAAATCATATTTTCCGCAGCTCCGGCAGACGTCCTTCCAGCCTCTCACGCTTCGGCACGGCCCATAGGCTTACCACTACGGATAACGGCATTTCTGTTAATAATAGTAAGCATCCAATATCTGCTTCGCGATCGGCACCGCCTTGGCGCCGTCATTGCCGTCATATCCTTCCACGATCACGCTGATGACCAGCTCCGGATTGTCTACATTGGTAAATCCCATGAACCAGGAATGCATCTTTTCCCCGTCGTCCATCGCATACTCGGCCGTACCGGTCTTTCCGGCTGCCGTATAGCTCTGGCCGCTCAGCAGCATCCCGGTTCCCTCGTCTACGACCGCGCGCATATAATCCTTCAGCTGTGCCGCCTCATCAGAAGAGATCAGCTTCCGATAGCTTTTCGGCACATTTTTCTTGATCTCTCTGCCCGTATGGTTGGTCACCTTTTCCACAAGATAAGGTTCCATCAGGATTCCGCCGTTGGCAACCGCCGATGTGATCAATGCCATATGGTAGGGGCTGACCAGCGTCTTTCCCTGTCCCATGGCAGTCATCATGACTTCCGCCTCCCCGGTGCTCTGATCTACGGAAAAAGAGCTCTTCGTATAATCCAGCATACACGGAAGCTTCTTATTGAACAGCAGATCCTCCGCCGTTTTCGCATAGGAACTGCGGTTCAGGGACAATCCGATGTTGACGAAAGACGCGTTGCAGGAATTTGCAAAGGAGCCCCGCAGGTTCTCGAAGCCATGCACCGTACTGTCAAAACAGCGGATCGTTACGTCATTGGATGTGATCTCCCCCGCACATTCGTAGGTATAATTTTCATAATCCGGGTGCTCCCGCATATACTCCAGCGCCGTCACCACCTTAAAGGTAGATCCCGGCGCATAGGAGCCCTGGGTGGCGCGGTTGAGCATCGGGCTGTTGTCCTCATCCGCGTTCAGATACGACCAGTTCATCTCTATCTGATTCGGATCATAGGACGGCTTGGACAGCATCACCAGGATTTTTCCGGTGGATGCCTCCATCACGACCACAGCCCCCTTATTATCTCCCAGCGCCTGATAAGCCGTCTGCTGTAAGCCTGCGTCCAAGGTGGTCACCACCGTATCTCCCCGGTGCTTCTGATCCTGAAATTCGTCCTTCATCTTTTCCAGGAAAAACGCGTTGGAGCTCAACAGTGAAAAATTCTCCACAGATTCCAGCCCGGTCTTTCCCAGCTCTGGATGGTTGTATCCGATCACATGAGCAAACAAATCCCCGTAAGGGTACTGCCGCATCTCTGTACCGTCCTCCGCCACCTCCGTATGGGCAAGGGTATTTCCGTTCCTGTCCGAAAAATCTCCCCGAATGACCAGATCCGCAAAGTTATCCTGCCGCGCGTTGTAAGGGCTGTTCACGATATCCTTTGCCCGAACTGTGGTAAAATAAAGCAGATACCCCATCATTGCAAGGAACAGCAGCACAAAAAAATAGGTGATCCTAGCGAATTCTTTGTTTTGGAACTTCTTCGAATTTGGATTTTCCTTTTGTCGTTTTTTTATTTCTCGATCCTCTCTGCTCATCTCTTAATGCTCTCTCTCTTCCTGGCTCCTCCTGTCCTGCCCTGGTCCGTCTCTGTCCCGCGCCCTCCGGATCTGTTCCGGAGCGGCGGCCCGGGTTCTGCCGCTGGGATCCTGGGGAATCCCCGCTTTTTCGTCCGCCTCCGTTCTGGCCTGCCGCCGTCCTTTCCCGGGCTTCCCTGGCTGCCCGCTGGCGCCGCCGTCTGGCTGCCATCTCCCGTTTCATTTCCAGTTCCTCTTCCTCGTCCTCACGGATGATGTAAAGTCCCTGAATGATCCCGATCATGATCATAGAACTCAGGATCGAGCTTCCTCCATAGCTGACAAGGGGCAGCGTCACCCCTGTCGAGGGAATGAACTTGGTCACTCCGCCGATGGTCAGAAACACCTGGAAAATGTAACAGGTTCCAAGCCCCAATGCCACCAGCTTATAGAACGGATTGCGCAGCTCCATGGCAATATTCAAGAACATCACATAACAGCTCACACAGATCAGGATCAGGCAGAGCGCAAAGATCACACCCAGCTCTTCCGCAATCGCGGAAAAGATAAAATCCGACTCTGCTACGGGAATCATATCCGGACTTCCCTGGCACAGCCCCATGCCGAACCAGCTTCCGGTCCCGATGGCAAACAAAGACTGGGCCACCTGATAGCCGCCTTCATTATAAGACGCGAAAGGATCCTTCCACGCCGCCACACGTACTTTAATGTGGGCAAACAGATGATAACCTGCCACCGCTGCCAGACTGCCTGCCCCAAGCCCTGCCGCGGCATACAGCGGCTGCTTTGTCGCCACGTACAGCATGACCAGGTACACCACAAACAAAATCAGCGCCGCGCCCAGATCCGTAGACACCACCAGGATCAGCACATGAGCCGCTGCCACCGCCGTAGTGATCACCACATTTTTAAATTCCGTAGAATTTTTCAGGCTGGCCGCCACATAAAATACAAACAAGATCTTTACAAATTCGGAAGGCTGGATCCCGATCCCGCCTATGGTAAATCCCAGCTTCGCCCCGCCTGACGTGGCGGCGAACACTGCCACCAGCAGAAGCGCCGCAAATCCGACTCCCGCATAGATATAGACCCAGTCCGCCAGAAATTTCAGCTTTCGGATCAGGACCGGAACGACCAGGCCGAACGCGGTCCCCAGGGCGATAAAGATGAATTGCTTCACCGCGCTTTCATAGGACAGCCGTGTGATCATGATCAGTCCCGCGCTGAGCAGCATGCACATGTTGTTCACGATCAGCCTGGATACATTCGGATACAGGATCGAATACAGAAGGATGACCGCGACTAAAAGCACCACCTGTACCGCAAAGAACAGCAGGAGCTTGTGTTCCTCTGTTTTCAGGTACATCACCGCATAGGCCAGAAACTGCAACATGAACATCAGTACATTCTGCAGAATATAGGCCCGTTTTTCATCTTCCTCGTAACTCTGCGCAAAGATCGAGAAACAGGAAAATGTATAGGCGGTCATCAATAGGATGATCATATACTTTGAGACTTCAACAATAATATTAACCACTATAAAACTCCCCTTCGGAAATGCCCCCGCGTAAAGCGGCTGCCTGACTGGTGAGGATCACTTCCTCTTTCCGTATCGTTTTTAAAATCCGGGTGACTTCCGGCTGTTTTTTTCTGCATCCCTTCTGAAAATGCCTGGATGCATTCCTGCAGGATCCGACTCGTCTGTTCCCCATCTTCCACGGAAAACTGCAGCCTGAGCCGGGAAGGGCCAATTTCCTTCAATGCCGCTTTTTCGTCAAACAGACATAGCGGAACTGAATTATAAATGATATTATAGCAGTCCTCACAGCGGTTTTCCACTAAAAACGGATTTCCGTACCGATCCGTCAGTTCCCTTATATTTTCGTTCGGATTCCCTCCTCCGGAATACTCCGCTTTCGGTTTGGCCTGCTTTCGGCATCGATCTACGGTTTTCGCAAGACACTGCGCAGTCACCATGACCGGAAGGTATCCATAGACCAGCATCTCCATATGCTCTGCTCCCAGATGCAGGATCTCGTTCCGGTTCAATTCCACAGGCACGGTAAATTCCCGTACCCCCTGTTGATTCCAGAATGCCTTCGCAGCCTGGTTCATAACATACACATTATGATCCAGGATCACATTTCTGTCAATTCCCGAAATCCATCCGCCCGCTTTTCTGTCCCTGCTGCTGTTCCCAGCCTGACCGGGCGCCTGCAGTAACCGCTCCTTTTCTTCCGCGCCGTTCCAAAGCGCAAAGCCTTCATAATTCCGCAGGAGGATCCCGTCAAAATGGATCCGTTCAAAGCATCTCATCCGAGCTTCCCACATCCGAACCGCCTGCTTGCGGAAAATATGCGGCACCCCAAGGAATACCTCCCGCCCCTGCGCCCGAAGCCAGCCGCAGCGATCCGCCAATGCATCTCCGGCGCTGAGCATCCCCAAGGCCGCGCTGTCTATATAGACTCGGGAAACTTCGGGAAACGCGCACACCTGGTCCAGCTGAGACATGGTCTGTACCAGCGCCGAAAACTGAAATGACCCTGTCCGGCTTCCTTCTTTTTCCGTCAATAGCCCTGTTCCGATCCGATCGATATCCGGCTGCCTGTCTTCCTGATGCGCTGACTGCATATCTGGTCTGTGATACTGCATGCATATTTTTTTGCGCAGTTCCTCCAGTACCCGTCTCCGCAGCTCATTGATCTGCTGCATCGGCAGAAATACCCCTTCCTCCAGATCCATCTCCAGATTATCAAATTCAAATTCCGTATTTCCGGTCTTTTCCAGCTGCTTTCGGATACGCGCTTCATCCAGCGGGCTTTTCTCCGCCTGTTCCACTGCAATCTCCGAAACAGCCTGCGCAGACACTTCGCCCATGCATACCGTCATCATGGCAGGTTCTTCAGAATAAAGTCTTAAGAAACCATAAATTTTTTCTTTTCGTTTTCCCTGCTTCTGGAAATCCCGGAGCTCCTCGAGCAGCTTTTCATTTCTGATCCGGTTCAGGACAAGTCCTTTTTCCAAATGCTTCCCCTTCGGTAAAGGAATCGTGATCCGGCTGCCCTTCTCATGATCTTTGCCAAAGGTATGATCTCCCTGCTGAGGAAATGCAAGAACATCCCCCCTGTGGATCTGAGTCAGCGCCTTTACAGTCACTTCCCTGCCCTTTTGATCCATGACCTTTACGGCAGGCACCCCGGCATGGTTCGGACGGTCTGACGCGAACATATCCCTGCCGTTCTTCTGCTGATAATAGCCTGTATGGAATCCGCCCCGATTATACAGATCCAGCAGCATTTCCTGATCCTCTTCGCTGACACGGAACCCTTGTCTGCCTGACTTCTGATACAGGTCCACATACTTCCGGTACATGGACGTCACTCCGGCAACATATTCCGGACGCTTCATCCGCCCTTCGATCTTGAAGGAATCAATCCCCGCTTCGATCAGATCCGGGATCAACTCCAGCGTACAGATATCCTTCAGGCTCAACAGATACCCTTTTTTGCCTCCCGATGCATAGCGCAGGCGGCAGGGCTGGGCGCACTGCCCCCTGTTCCCGCTCCTTCCTCCGATCAAACTGCTGAGCAGACACTGGCCGGAATAGCAATAACAGAGCGCGCCGTGGACAAAGCATTCTATTTCCATCCCGGTAGCATGTTTCATTTGCCGGATCTCCTCCAGGGACAGCTCCCTCGCCGGAACGACACGCACGGCGCCGCATTCCTTCAAAAACCTGGCGCCCTCTGCCCCGGTGATGGTCATTTGCGTACTGGCATGGATATCCAGATCCGGGAAGCAGGTACGCACCACCTGAAACACGCCGATATCCTGTACAATCACTGCATCCAGCCCGCCCCGGTACAGGGGTTCCAGGTAGCGGTAAAGCTGCGGCATCTCCTGATCCTTCACGAGTGTATTGACAGTCAGATAAAATCTTCGCCCGTGCAGATGCGCTTCGTCGATTACTTCCAAAAGCTGCTCCTCGGTAAAGTTCTCCGCATATGCACGCGCACCAAAATGAGGGCCGCCTGCATATACCGCATCCGCCCCTGCCGTCAGCGCTGTCCGGAAGCTGTCATATGACCCTGCCGGAGCCAGTACTTCCACACATCGCCCTCTGTTCATTTTTAAATCTTCTCCGCAATATTGGATGTCCCGTCTTGAAATCATAGCCTCCCGCACATACTACCGAAAAAATCTCTATCCCAAACCGCCGCGAACCTGTCAATCCTCACTGCCGCGCCCGCGCGCAAAAACAGGAATTTACTTTCTTCGATTCTTCATCTCGGTTTCCAGTTTCACGATCTGCATCTGCAGGTCATTATTTTCTTCCTTCATCTTCGCCAGTTCTTTTTCCGCGTTCTCCAGCTTGATCTGGACAGATATCAGCTCGTGCTTCAAGTCGTACATCTCTTTGTCTTTCAGTTCAATGTCGCTTTCCAGGGAATCTCCCTGCTTCTTCGCTTTGAAGTAATCATCCGCAATATTCAAGGCAAGGAGTACATTGCGAGTGTCTGCGCTCTGCTTGCGGTAACCATCGCTGTTCGCACATTCCGTAATCTTATGGTTCAGATAAGAAGATACCTTCTGCAGATATTCTTCTCCCTCAAATCCGCTTAAAGTATAAACTTTTCCTCCGATGAGTACTTCTGTAAAATGTTTTGCTGAACTCATAGCTTCCTCCCCTTGCGTTTCTTACTTGTTATTATAAACTATCCGACAGCAAAAACCAACTGTTTTTTCCATGAATTTACAGTTCACTGACCAGCCGGTATCCCTAGATGGGCGTAAGCCAGTTCGGTCGCCATGCGTCCCCGCGGGGTCCGCTGTATGAATCCGTTTTTCAGAAGGTACGGCTCATAGACATCCTCCAGGGTTCCCGCATCCTCGGAGATGGATGCCGCCAGGGTATCCAGTCCCACCGGTCCCCCCTGAAACCGTTCGATCATCGTCAGAAGGATATTCCGGTCAATATTGTCCAGACCGTACTTATCCACATCCAGAAGATCCAGGGCATAATCCGCCACAGCCTCCGTGATCACACCGTCATACTTGACCTGAGCAAAATCGCGCACACGCTTTAATAACCGGTTGGCCAGACGCGGAGTCCCTCTGGAACGCTTTGCCAGCTCCCTGGCCCCCCGTTCCTCGATCTCCACTTCCAGCACACGGGCGGAACGCAGGATGATGGTCGTCAGCTCTTCTTCTGTATAGAATTCCAGATGATGGATGACCCCGAACCTGTCCCGCAGCGGCGCGGTCAGCATCCCAGCGCGTGTGGTCGCCCCCACCAGGGTAAACTTCGGAAGGTCCAGGCGGATAGAGCGTGCCGTTGCCCCTTTCCCGATCAGGATATCGATGACATAATCCTCCATTGCAGGATACAGGACCTCCTCAACCTGGCGGTTCAGACGGTGGATCTCATCCACGAACAGAATATCGTTTTCCTGCAGATTGTTCAAGATCGCCGCCATCTCCCCCGGCTTCTCGATGGCCGGCCCGGAGGTAATCTTGATATTTACCCCCATCTCATTGGCAATGATCCCTGCCAAGGTGGTCTTTCCCAGCCCCGGCGGTCCGTAAAACAGCACATGATCCAGGGCGTCGCCCCGCTCCTTCGCCGCGCTGATATAGATGCCCAGCGTCTGCTTCGCCTTCTCCTGCCCGATGTAGTCCTTTAAACGCTGCGGGCGGAGATGATTTTCTATTTTGATATCTTCTTCCAGATTTTCTGTTGTTATGATCCTCTTTCCCATATGTCTCCCCTGTTATGTAACCCCGTACTGCGATTTCCTGCTTGCAGATACTGCGGGAAAACAGCTCAAGCAGCTTGATCTGTCCGCACATGTTGTTTTATTTAGAAATTTTTCAGCGCAGCCTTCAGCACTTCCTCCACTGTCGCGTCTTCCAGCCGCACCTTCTTCACGGCCTTTAAGCTCTCCGTACTTCCATAGCCAAGCGCCACCAGCGCCTGGACCGCCTCGGACTGCACCGACGTCGCCCCAGAATCCGCTGCTGCCGCGGGAATCCCTTCCTCTGCCGGATGCAGCATATCGTCCAGATCCAGCTTATCCTTCAATTCAATGATCAGCTTCTCCGCCGTCTTTTTCCCGATTCCCGGAGTCGCGGCGATTGCCTTCACATCTCCCGCCAGAACCGCAAACCGCAGATCATCCGCAGAGAGCTGGGACAGGATTCCCAATCCCCCCTTGGGCCCGATGCCGCTGACTCCGATCAGCAGTTTGAAGACTGCCAGATCATCCCTAGTCAAAAAGCCGAAAAGCTGCATGGCATCCTCACGGACATTCAGATAGGTATGGAGCTTGACCTCGCTTCCCATCTGGGGCAGAAGTCCCATAGAACGCTCCGGCATAAAAACTCCATAACCCACGCCATGGACATCTACGATCACCTTATCCCTCTCCATCGCTGCCAGATTTCCTCTGATATATGATATCATCCCTGTACTTCTCCTTTTGTATCTCTAAATCATGACTCGAACCGGAAGTTTCCAAGCCGTTTTAATACCTGCTCTGCCGCGGTACCGATCAGCAGCCCCGTCACCACCCCCGCAATCAGAAGTACCGGAAAGTAATACCCGACCCGGTAAGTCTCCACGGCTGCCATCGCTACAAGGAGCTGACCCATATTGTGGAATACGCCGCCCGCCGCGCTGACTCCCATCACACTGAACCTCCCGGTTCCTTTCAGAACAGCCATCACAAAAAGGCTCAGGATCCCGCCTGCCAGACTGTACACGATGCTGAACAGGTTTCCGAACAGAAAACCGGACAGGATGACCCGTACTACAGAAAGAAGCAAGGCTTCCCTTGCATTCCTTTTATATAGAAGGATCACAGTCAGCAGATTGGCGAGTCCCAGCTTGATCCCGGGAATCCCGAACCGGATTGGGATCAGACTTTCCAAATAGCTGAAAATAAGGGCCAATGCCGTAAATACACCGAAATATGCCGCTCTGTTTTTCAAATGGATTCCTCCTGCGTTCATTGTGCCAAATTCTATTCTGCCCCGGTCAGGTCACTGCGTCCACTTCCCGTTCCTCACCGCCCACAATAGAAATCACCACTTTATTGGGCAGGCAGATGATGCTCTCCCCCTCCCGTGAGATTGCCTTCTGGTTCACACACAGCTTGTCCGGGCAGTCCGCCCATACCATGTCCGCCTTCCCGTCCTCAATCACCAGACGGTTTCCATCCCCAATCTCAACCGTACGGTCTTCAGAAATAGGCCAGGAGCCAAATACTTCCCCATCTATCGTAACCTCTGCCATGCCATCCTTCTGCTGCGGACGTGAAAAATGGATTCCAAGAAAAATGGCTGACACCGCCAGGACCACTGTGATCAATATCCAGTCATTTCTCTTCATAACGCCTCCTGTTGCTCTGTCATTTGCTCTGAACATCATACCATATCCCTTTCCAGATTGCAACACCTTTCGAATATCTGTTCGCCCAAAAATAAAATATCAAACCGGCGTGAGAATAAAATGATTGTATTTCTTCTTTTCCCCGGATATAATGTAATTGTTGCTTTGCAAAAAATTCCACCTGTAAGGAAAATATCTATGAAAAAAGTGAGTTTTTTTTCTCTCATCATTTTGCTTCTTCTGCCGCTTGCCTCCTGCTCTTCTCCGCGTAAGGATGAGAAGTTGAGTGTCACAGGCATTTATTTTGATACGGTGATCCAGATTGACGCATGGGGTGTCAGCACTTCTGTTTTGGATGAATGTAAGAAAATCTGTGAAAATTATGAGTCTCTTTTCAGTAATAAGGTCAAGACCAGCGAAGTCTCCCGGATCAACGCCTCCGCCGGAACCCCTGTTAAGGTATCACAGGAAACGGTCGATCTGATCTCTCTGGGACTGAGATACTGTGAGCTTTCCAGCGGGAAATTTGACATCACCATCTCGCCGCTGAGTGATCTTTGGAATTTTACGAATCATACGGAGCATACGGTTCCTGATGCCGAGGCAATCGAAGAAGCCCGCTCCCATGTAGATTACAGAAAGGTTCTGGTGGATAAAAAGGCCTGTACGGTCACTCTGCTGGATCCTCAGGCTAAAATAGACCTAGGCGGTATTGCCAAGGGATACATTGCCGACCGTCTGAAAGAGTATCTGAAAAAAGAGGGGGTAGAGCATGCCCTGATCAATCTGGGCGGAAATGTGCTCACCCTTGGGGCATCCTTTGACGGCAGCCCCTTCCGCATCGGCATCCAGAAGCCCTTTGATGAACAGAATGCGCCCATTGATATTTTAGAGATTCAGGACCGCTCCGTAGTTTCCTCCGGGGTTTATCAGCGGTACTTTAAAAAGGACGGCAGGCTGTACCACCACATCCTGAACCCGGAGACAGGCTATCCTTATGCCAATCAATTGCTACAGGCAACGGTCATCACCGACTCTTCCGCAGACGGGGATGCCTTAAGCACCTGCTGTTTCGCCCTGGGACTGGAGGAAGGCAGCGCACTGATTGAAAGCCTGAAGAATGTACAGGCCATCTTTGTGACCGAAGACTACCGCTTACACTATGTGGGATATTAAAAGCTGTATGCGGCAGTCTGATTCATCTATTTCTATCCCAGCGCCACATCCAGCGCCATCATGACCGTAAAGCCTGCCGCAAACAGAACCGTTCCGAGATTGGAGTGGCTGCCTTCGGACATTTCCGGGATCAGTTCCTCCACAACCACATAGACCATGGCGCCTGCCGCAAAGCTTAAAAGGTACGGTAGGAGCGGAATAATGAATCCCGCCATGAGAATCGTCAGGACTGCGCCAATCGGTTCCACCGCGCCGGAAAACGCGCCGTAACGGAACGCTTTTCCTTTGCTGACTCCTTCCGCCCGCAGGGGCATGGAGATGATCGCGCCTTCCGGAAAGTTCTGTATCGCGATCCCCAGGGAAAGCGCCAGCGCCCCCATGGCCGTGATCCCGGCCTCCCCGGACAGCCAGCCGGCGTAGACCGCTCCCACCGCCATACCTTCCGGCAGATTGTGGAGCGTCACCGCAAGCACCAGCATTGTGGTTTTCTGCAGGCTGCATTTCGGCCCCTCCGCTTTGCTGCTGTTCATGTGCAGATGGGGAATGGTCCGGTCCAGAAGCAGCAGGAAAAAGATTCCTAGCCAGAAGCCGATCACCGCAGGCAGAAAAGCCCACTGCCTCATGTGCGCCGCCTGCTCCATAGCCGGAACCAGCAGGCTCCATATGGAAGCCGCCACCATCACCCCCGCCGCAAATCCGGTCAGCGCCCTCTGCACCAGAGGATTCAGCCGATCCCTCATAAACAGCACGCAGGCGGACCCAAGCACTGTCCCAAGGAACGGTATCATAAGACCCAAAAGTGCCTTAGTCTGCATCGCATTCCCCACTGAAATCCCACCCATAAAAAGTCCTCCAATCATTACATTTTGTGTTAGTATTCGCTAACCACCTTTCAAATATACTACTTTTGCTGCCTTTTTGTCAATACTATTCCCTATACATCCCATTGAGTATCAGCGTCACGATCCCGCAGAGCATCCCGCCGATCGGATAGACAATCCAGCATTTCTCCCACATCTCGTACCCCAGCCCGGCGATGAAGAAAAGAATCGTAGCCATGATCATGATGCATCCGCACCAGACGGCAACCAACTGATCCTTACGGCTCTTAACCGATGAGTTCTCTTTGTTGTATTCTTCCACATTGTATTTTGACTTCTGCATCCCCGCATATACAATGGTACAGATTCCGACTGTAAAAAAGAACATGGGTACACTGTCATAAATCTCTTTCGTACATCCTGCCGGAACCGGAAATCCTTCTGACATGGCCGCTGCCAGGGCTCCTGCAAAGAGAATCCCGATTCCGGCAATGATCCGCACCCGGAATCTGTTTTCCGCAAGTTCCAGCTCTTCCTCCTTGTAAAAAGGGTTGATATGCGGATGCTTTTTTGCAAACCTGCTGTGCTGCATTCCGCCCTCTATGATGATCAGTATCCCTGTCATGGCAACGAATAAGAATATCGTGTTCACAAAATAATCCGGCTTTTGAAATGCTTCTCCCAGGATCTGCAGAATCAGGCCGAACAGGATCACTCCGATTCCGGCCACAATCTTTACGGAAAACTGGTTCATATGCCGGTCATATCCCATTGTATCCTCCTGCAGACTTTCCTGCACGTTCCCCCGCAGCAAAACATCCATCGTGCAGCCAAACATATCACAGAGCTGGAGCAGCTTCTCCATCTCCGGATAAGAGTTCTCCGATTCCCACTTTGAGATTGTCTGCCTGGATACACTCATCTGCTCTGCAAGCTGTTCCTGTGTAATGTCATTTCTCTTTCTATAAAACTGTAGATTTTCTCCAAAACTCATTGCATTTCCTTCCTTTCCTGAATCCACATTCTCGCTTTCGCAGTATTTTTATTTTACAGCAGTCCGGACTGTCTGTCCGCATTATAAGGAAAATTCCATGTAAATACAAGCAGATTGCTGTTGCTTTTGAAGAAAATCATGTAAACTTGCGGTTGCATCATACAAAATCTAAGGAAATGTCTAAGAAATCGTCTGAATATATTCAGGAAGGCTTTTCGTTTGCCAAACGTGAAACTAAAATCGGAGGAGTCAGAAAACATTTTCTGACTCCTCCTGTAAATGTCTCAATATTTATGATACCGGTATCTTCCGCGGCGTAATGATCTTCCGCGGACACTTATCCGCGCAGACGCCGCAATTGGTACATTTTTCCGCATCAATATGTGCCAGGAAATTGGTCACCTTGATGGCGCCCGCCTCGCAGTTGCGCTCACACAGCTTACAGCCGATACAGCCCACAAGACATACATCCATCAGAGACTTTCCTTTGTCATTCGAATTACACTGTACAAACGTCTTCTGGTCATAAGGAACCAGCTCGATCAGCTTCTTCGGGCAGGCCGCGATACATTTTCCGCAGGCCTTGCACTTTTCCTTATCCACCACCGCGATCCCTTCCACGATGTGGATTGCGTCAAAGGGACACGCCTTCACGCAGGAGCCGTAGCCAAGGCACCCATAATCGCAGCCCTTCGGCCCGGTATCCTGCATCATGCTGGCCATGGTACAGTCCTGGATGCCATAATATGCATACTCATCCTGCGCCTTTTCACAGGTTCCACCACATTTTACAAATGCGGTCTGGCGCGCCTGGTCTCCGGCCGCCTGACCCATGATGTCGCCGATCTGTGCCGCCACCGGGGCGCCGCCCACCGGACAGGCACCGACTTCTGCTTCACCTTTGACAATGGCCGCAGCCAGTCCGGAACATCCCGCATATCCGCAGCCGCCGCAGTTATTTCCCGGAAGGACGCCAAGGATGGCTTCCTCACGTTCATCCACTTCCACGGCAAATGCCTTGCCGGAGATTCCAAGGAAGACGCCGATCAACAATCCGGTCCCGCCAACGATCACGGCGGCCAGTAAAATTCCTGTCATGCTCATGCTTTTTCTTCCCTCCTTAAATCAATCCGGAAAATCCGAAGAACGCGATCGCCATCAGGCCGGAGGTTACCAGCACAATGGGAGTTCCCTGGAATGATTCCGTAATGTCATTGTATTCGATCTTCTCCCGGATCCCTGCCATCAGTACAATGGCTACCGTAAATCCGACTGCTGTGCCGATCCCGTAGATCAGACCTTCCAGAATGCTGTAAGACTTCTGCACATTGGTCAGAGCAACACCCAGCACCGCACAG
This sequence comes from Lachnospiraceae bacterium, assembly GCA_009911175.1. The sequence goes on from QXWX01000002.1 coordinate 89,728, forward strand.
TTGGTCGTGATCAGCGGAAGGTATACGCCCAGCGCATTATAAAGAGGAGGCATTGCCTTCTTTAAGAACATCTCCACAAACTGCACCAGCGCCGCAATGACCAGGATAAATACGATGGTCTGCAGATATTCCACATGCGCCGGTACCAGGATGCCTTTATAGACGATACTTGTCACGAGGGAAGCAATGGTAATAACGAAAATTACCGCTCCACCCATACCGCCTGCAGTCTTTACATTTTTGGAAACGCCGAGGAACGGACAGATTCCCAGAAACTGGCTGAGTACGACATTATTTACAAATGCGGAGCCAACCGCAATCAATAATAATTCTTTCATCTTCTATCCCCTCCTACTCTGTTTTTCCCGCATCCGCAGATTTTCCCGCTTCTGCTCCGCAGACTGCTTTCTTGCCGCAGGACGCACAGTCCGTACCGCATCCGATGAGTTCCGCCCTGGGATCGCCTTTTGCCTCTGCGCGCTTCTTCGCCTTGTTCTGCAGGGCGGTCAGTCCTGCCAGTACGAAAAAGGCTCCCGGCGCCAGGATAAAGATCGTGATCGGTTCATAAGAGGAAGGCAGCACCTGCATATTGAATGCCTTGCCGGAGCCCAGCAGTTCCCGCACAATACCGATAGCGGTCAGACCTACCGTAAAGCCAAGCCCCATTCCGAGACCGTCAAAAATGGACGGGAGCACCGGATTCTTGGAAGCATAGCTTTCAGCTCTTCCCAGGATGATACAGTTTACTACGATCAGCGGGATATAGAGTCCCAGCGACGCATACAGGCTGGGGACAAATCCCTGCAGCAGAAATTGTACAATAGTCACGAAGGACGCGACTACAACGATAAACGCCGGGATACGCACCGAATCCGGTATGATCTTCCGCAGCATGGAAATCAGCATGTTGGACAGTACCAGAACGACTGTGGTGGAAAGTCCCATCCCGATTCCGTTGATTGCCGACGTGGTCACCGCCAGCGTGGGACACATCCCAAGCATCAGCACGAAGGTAGGATTTTCTTTGATCAGGCCGTTGTACAGCCTCTCTGTATACTTATTCATTGAGCACTACCTCCTAACACATTCTGAAAGTAAACCAGCGCAGAGTCCACGGCATTGGTCACAGCATTGGTGGTGATGGTGGCGCCGCTGAGCGCGTCGATCTTATCATCTCCGTCCTCCCCGCTCTTGGTATAGGAAAACTTCTCCACCTGCTTATCCTTGAACTGGTTTTTGAAATCGTCTTCGTCCGCCTTCATTCCCAGGCCGGCCGTCTCGCTGATATCCAGCATCTCGATTCCCTTCACCGTACCGTCGGACAGGATTCCAACGGAGAGCTTGATATCTCCGCCGTAGCCTTCGTGGGAAGTGACTGTGATCACATAACCCATCACTTCACCGGAAGCGTCCTTTGCTTCCGCTACTTCCGTAATATCATCTCCTGTGTAGCCTGCTTCCAGCAGCGCATCCGCCGCCCCGGCCGGATCCAGCGTCTCATCCACCGTAAACTCCGCCGCGTCTGCAAGAACCGTCTTATAAGCCTCCTGCTTCGCATTTTCCTGGGCCTGCGCAATCGGAGCCTTGGTGATCTCATAGACCAGCCCGAGAAGACAGCCCGCTACAATCGTAATGGCCGACAGGATCAGGGTATTCTTTACTATTTTATTCATTATTTTTCTCCTCCTTTACCAAATGGTTTTGGAAGAGTAACCTTCTCGATCAACGGAACCAAAAGGTTACTGATGATGATCGCATAGGATACGCCCTCCGCGGAACCGCCGAACAGACGGAACAGTCCGGTCAGCACTCCCAGGCAGATTCCATATACGATCTGTCCTCCCTTGGTGATGGGGGAGGTCACATAATCGGTGGCCATGAACCAGGCTCCCAGCATCAGGCCTCCTCCGCAGAGATGCGCGGTAATATACTGGGGATCAAATCCATGCCCGCCGAACAGCGTAATGAATATCACAAAGGTCACAATGTATGTACCCGGGATCCGAAGATCAATGATTCCCATCAGGAGCAGGAACATGGCTCCCAGCATGATCGCCAGCACGGAGGTCTCTCCGATGGTTCCCCGAATGTTCCCCACCAGCATGTTCATGGAGTTGACCGCTTCCCCTGCCTTTAATTCCGCCAGCGGAGTCGGCCCGGTCACACCGTCATATACAAAATAGGTCATCCGGCCGGTAAAGGAGATCAGAAGGAAACACCTTGCACCCAGCGCCGGGTTCATGAAGTTCTGTCCCAATCCGCCGAACAGCTGCTTCACTACCAAAATCGCGAACACGGAGCCCAGTGCCCCCATCCAGAGCGGCAGTGTGGGCGGCAGATTTAATGCCAGGAGCAGACCTGTGACTACGGCACTGAAATCCTTGATCGTGATCGGTTTTTTCATCAGTTTCTCGTAAATGTATTCTGTCAGCACTGCCGCGCCTGTGGTAACCACCACAAGCAGCCATGCATTCTCATGCCGGAAATTATAGATTCCGAAGAAAGTAGCAGGCAACAGTGCGATCACTACCATCAGCATGATATTGCTGGTTGTCACCTTATCCCGGATATGGGGGGAGGATGATACGTTTAATTTTCCATTCACTGTTCTTTCACCTCTCTATTTCTTCTTTTTATTTGCCAAAGCAATTTTTCTCATGGAACCGATGGACTGCTTCAGCGGGCGCTTTGCGGGACAGACATAGCTGCAGGAGCCGCACTCCACACACTCCAGCCCATTCTGTGCCGTAAAGGTTTCCTCATCGTGACGCTCCGCATAGTCCGCAAGCCTGGACGGGATGATCCGGCTGGGGCAGACCTCCACGCAGCGGCCGCAGTTGATGCAGGGAGTGGACATGGCCTTAGCCACAATGTCCTCCTGGAATGCCAGGATGGCGGAAGAAGTCTTTGTCACCGGCGCATCCAGCGTGATCATGGCAAATCCCATCATGGGGCCGCCGGAGATCAGCTTTTCCGGCTCCCTTTTGAATCCACCTGCCGCCTCGATCAGCTCCCGGTGGTTGGTTCCCAGGAGAACCTTGAAGTTCCCCGGCTTCTCCACCGCGTCTCCGCTGACGGTCACGATCCGCTCGGTCAGCGGCCTGCCGTTGATCACCGCATTGTGAATACCGATCAGTGTCTCCACATTATCCACGATGCAGCCTGCGTCTGCCGGAAGCATAGTGGAATTGATGGCACGCTTTGTCAGCGCATAGATCAGCTGGCGTTCTGCGCCCTGGGGGTACTTGGTCTGCAGCGCGCAGACCTTCATGCGGGGTTCGTCCTTGATGGCTTCCTGCAGCTTTTCGATGCAGTCCTTCTTGTTGTCCTCCACGCCGAAGATTCCCTGGGCATGCTCGAACATGGACAGGATGACCCGCATCCCGCTGACCAGCTCCTCGGTGTTCTCCAGCATCCTTCTGTAGTCGGCTGTGATGTATGGCTCACACTCCGCGCAGTTGGCAATGATATATTCAATTTTGTCCGGCTCCTTCGGAGAGAGCTTCACACGGGTCGGAAAGCCTGCGCCTCCCATACCGACGATGCCTGCATCCCCGATCCGGGTCAGGATCTCATCACGCGTCATCTCCGAGAGCGGCTTCACCGGAGCGGCTTCTGCTTCCTTGTACTCTCCGTCATTCTCGATGACGATACAGTCCACATTGCTGCCCGTCGGATTGAAATGCTTCTCCAACGCTTTCACCGTCCCGGACACGGACGCATACACAGGCGCGGATACAAAGCCGCCCGCATCTGCGATCTTCTGGCCTTTTAACACATGGTCGCCCTTTTTCACAGCTGCGATGGCCGGAGCGCCGATGTGCTGGGAAAGTGGATATACCAGATCACCCTGCGGCAGCACTTCCGTAATCGGCTGGTCTTTTGCCAGGCTCTTGCCGTCATTGGGATGGATCCCACCTTTAAAAGTTAAAAGTCCCATTCTTTTACCCTTCCTTTCTTTGATCCGCTGCTATTCTAATTCTTATGAGCCTGAGAATAGCAGCTCCTTTTCACATGATATTATTCTACAGTACTTTGTATACAAAATCCAGTAAATTTCGTGATTTTATTGTATCTTTCCGCGAACATCTTGTCGCTCTTTTAACATAAAAAGAGCGGAAACGCTTTTTGTCTCCGCTCAGTTTTGTTTTTCCAATCATTCACTGAATCGTGCCGTAGTCCTTATTCCGCGTCTGCCATTTCAGACATCTCAATGGCCTTCATGCTCAGGCTGATCTTCTTCTCCGCCTCGTTGAGATCCACGATCTTCGCCTGAATCTCCTGTCCGATGGAAAGAACATCCGACGGCTTATCCACATGCGCTCTGGAAATCTGAGATACATGAAGCAGTGCGTCTACTCCGGGCGCAAGCTCTACGAAGGCGCCAAAATCTGTCATACGCGCCACTCTTCCGGTGATCACGGAACCAACCGCAAAATCCTCGGAAGCATGTGCCCACGGATTGGTCTCCGGGAACTTCAGGCTGAGTGCCACCTTTGTATCGTTGATATCCTTAACAAGAACCTTCAGGTTGTCGCCGACCTTGAAGACCTTCTTCGGATTCTCGACTCTTCCCCAGGACATCTCGGAAATATGGAGCAGGCCGTCAACGCCGCCCAGGTCCACAAACGCACCGAAGTCCGTTACATTCTTCACTACACCCTCGATCGTATCTCCAACCTGCAGACGCGCGAACAGCTCTCTCTGCTTCTCTGCACGCTCCGCAACCAGAAGCTGCCTTCTGTCACCGATGACACGGTTTCTTCTCGGATTGAATTCACTGATCACGAACTCAATCTCTTTTCCGTCGTATTTGCTCAGGTCTTTCTCATAAGAATCTGAAACCAGGCTTGCAGGAATGAAGACACGCACACCCTCTACCTCCGCGCATAATCCGCCGCCAAGGATCTGAGTCACCGTTGCCTTCAGCACCTCTTTATTCTCAAAGGCTTCCTTCAGCCTTTCATTACTCTTTTCAGCCGCCAGTCTCTTATAAGTCAGCAACACCTGTCCTTCTCCGTCATTCACCTTCAGCACCTTCACTGTCATGGCGTCCCCTACGGAAACCACCGTTGTCAGGTCAAGAGAAGAATCATTGGAATATTCATTCTTTGTAATAATACCGTCTGCTTTATATCCAATGTTAAGAATGATCTCATCGGGTTTTACATCGATTACTGTCCCTTCTACAACTTCTCCATTGTGAATTGTCTTGAATGACTCGTCTAACATCTGTTCAAATGATAATTCTGACATTACTTGAACCTCCTCAATTATTTTGTTGGGCGTGGACGCCCCCGCTGTAATACCTACTGTTTCCACTGACCCTAATTGATTCAAATTCAAATCGTCAAGTGTCTGTATGTAGTACGTATCCTTACATGCTTTCGCACATATTTCAAATAACTTCTGGGTGTTAGAACTGTGCTTGTCTCCAATCACAATCATTGCATCCACCTCTTCCGCAATACGCAGGGCCTCCATCTGACGTTCCTTTGTTGCATTGCAGATTGTATTTAAAACAATTATATCATAACTCTTTTCGGAAATAATTTCAACTAAATCTTGAAATTTATTGTAATTAAATGTCGTTTGGGCCACGACACAGGCTTTTTTTTCATGATTTTTGGAATTATTTCCCTGTTTTGAGAAGAAATGCTCGATTATTTTGGAATTTTCTTCTATCTCTTCCGCATTTTGGATGATCACCGCGTTCTCCCCGGCCCATCCTCTTATCCCCTTCACCTCCGGATGATTCGGATCACCGATGATGATCACAAAATTTCCCTTTTCACTTTCCTCCCGGACGATGTTGTGGATCTTTTTCACATAGGGGCAGGTTGCGTCTACGATGGAAATGTTTTTAGCCTCCAGCTTGTCGTAAATCCGTTTTTCTACTCCATGGGAGCGGATGATGACCGTGCCCCCGGCGAGGGCATCCAGCTCTTCCTCTGTCCGAAGGACTGCAGCCCCCCGCGCCTGGATATCCTTGATCACTTCCTCATTGTGGATGATAGGGCCGAAGGTATAGATCCGTTCGCCGCCGCAGTGCTCCAGCTCCCGGTATACCGTATCAACGGCACGCCTCACGCCGAAGCAGAAGCCGGCGGTTTTTGCTAATTTGACTTTCATGAATATCGGTTCCTTATATCTAAATTTTTTCCGACTATGCGGTTACTATATGAACCGGCGCAGCCGAATTTACCTGCATAATCTGACAATCGTCTCTACCACCTCCGGGATAGTCATATCCGAACTGTCCACCAGAACGGCATCCTCCGCCTGACGCAGCGGCGCGGTCTCCCGGTTCATGTCCCGCTCATCCCGTTCCCGGATATCCTTTGCGATCTCCTCGTAATCGCAGGTCAGCCCTTTTTCGGTCAATTCATCGAATCTGCGCTTCGCCCGGGTTTCCACGCTGGCGGTCAGGTAAACCTTCACATCCGCATCCGGCAGGATGTTCGTTCCGATATCCCTGCCATCCATGATCACGTCTCTTTCTCTTGCCAGAGAACGCTGCAGCTCCAGAAGCCGCTCCCGCACCTCCGGAACAAGTGAGGTCATGGATGCCATGTTGCCCACTTCCTCGGTCCGCAGTCTGGAAGAAATGTTTTCTCCGTTCAGATAGACCTGCTGTACCCCTTCCTCATAGCGGATGCTGACCTCCGCTTCCCGGGCTGACGCAATGATCCCTGCCGTATCCTCCGCAGCGATCCCCTTTTCCAGAAAGTGAACCGCCAGCGCACGGTACATGGCTCCGGTATCCACATAGATATATCCCTTCTCCTTCGCCACCAGCTTTGCGATGGTGCTCTTGCCCGCACCTGCCGGGCCGTCAATGGCTACATTATATCCCATCCTTGCTTCCTCCTATTCACTAAAAATAGCATTCCCCGCCGCGTATCCTGTGGACCAGGCGATCTGCAGATTGAAGCCTCCGGTCAGCGCGTCCAGGTCCAATACTTCCCCGGCAAAATAGAGATGTTTTACATGCCGGGATTCCATGGTGCCGGGGTCCACATCCTTCACACTGACTCCGCCCCGGGTGATAATGGCCTCCGAAAATCCCCGAAGCCCGGTCAAAGTCATCCGAAAATTCTTGATCAGTTCCACAAATCGACGCCGCTCCTCTTTGGAGATCTCATGGACTTTTTTCTCAGGTGGGATGTTGCCAAGCTCGATCATGACCGGCTTCAGCTTTGCGGGAAACAGCTTGTCTACCGCGTTTTTAAACTGCTTATTCTTCTGTTCCTCAAAATCCCGCAATACCCGCTGGTCCAACTGCTCTGCCGTCAATGCAGGCTTTAAGTCAATTTTCAAGATTAGTTCTTTTTTTACAGGCCTCCTCGATGCCGTCTTTTCCTCCAGCATTTCTCCAAGCGCCTTCCCTGCCCCAAGCTTTCTTCCCACCACACTGCTGGCGCTTAAGATCACCGGGCCGCTGACCCCATAATGAGTGAACAGCATTTCCCCGAATTCCTCATACAGCTTCTTTTTCCCGTCGTAAACTGCCGCTGTGACATTGCGCAGGGAAAGTCCCTGGAGCTCTTTTGCGTACCATTCCTTCACCTCCATAGGCACCAAGGACGGCGCAAGCTCCGTCACTTTATGGCCTGAGCTTTCCGCAAACCGGTACCCGTCCCCCGTGCTTCCGGTAGACGGATAGGAAAGCCCTCCGGTTGCAATGATGCAGGCATCCCCTGTCTCTTTTTTTCCATTCTGAAAGAGGAGTCCCGAAAATGCGGCGCCGTCTGTCAGCACCTCCTTCACTTCACTGTGCAGATGCACCCGCACGTTCCGCCTCTCCATCTCCTTTTCCAGCACGCGGATCACATCGGAAGAATGGTCTGACAAAGGAAATACGCGATTCCCCCGCTCTGTTTTCGTGCGCAGTCCAATGCTCTCGAAAAACTCGATGGCCTGCTCATTGGTAAATCCATAAAACGCGCTGTATAAAAACTTGGGATTGCTGACCACAGAAGCAAACAGCGTATCCAGGTCGCAGGCATTGGTCAGATTGCACCGCCCCTTGCCTGTGATGAACAGCTTCTTGCCAAGCTTCTCATTCTTTTCATATACATGGACTTCATGTCCGTTCCCGGCGGCAGTCAGTGCCGCCATCATTCCGGCAGCCCCGCCGCCTGTCACCAAAACTTTACTCATAATATTCACATCAGACTGCCTTTGTATATTCTTTCAGCCAGTTTCTCTCCTCTTCCTCCAGATGCGGCCCGATCTTCTCGTATACCTTCTGATGGTAGTCATTGAGCAGCTTCTTCTCCTGCTCTGTCATCAACTCCAAAGCTATGGCATCCAAATCAATGGGCACATAGGTCAGGATCTCAAAATGCAGGAACTGTCCGTACTCATTCTTCTCCCCTTCGGCCACCATCAGCTCATTCTCAATACGGATCCCATGAGAACCTTCTATATAAATCCCCGGTTCATCCGTGATCACCATACGGACCTCCAACGCCGGATATTTGGATTTTCCGGGCACCCGTTTCCAGTGGAAATTCACGGGCGGCTCATGGATATTCCCCAGGTATCCAACCCCATGGCCGGTCCCGTGATTATAATTCAGCCCCTGTCTCCAAAACGGCTCTCTTGCCGCATAGTCCAGGGTCAATCCCGAGCAGCCATACAAGAACCTGGCATTCGCCAGATGCAGCATACCGCAGACTACCGTGGTAAAATGCCGCCGCATTTCCTCGGTGATCTCTCCCAGCGCCACCGTTCTGGTAATATCCGTGGAGCCTTCCCAGTAGTGTCCGCCGGTATCCGTCAGAAAAAGTCCCTCGGTCTTCAATTCCACATCCGTTTCCGGCGTGGAGGAATAATGGGCGCATGCCGCATGCTCCTTATACGCACTGATCGGCCCGAAGCTGGGTCCCATATAATGCTCCTGCATCCCTCGAAATTCCTCCAGCTTTGCGGAAGCCGTCATCTCTGTGACGCGTTCCTTCCCGATATTCTTTTTCAGCCAATACATGAACTTCGTATGGGCAATCCCGTCTTTGATGTGGGCATTTCTGATATTCTCCGCTTCCGTCTGATTCTTGACTGCCTTCATCAGCACGATTGGATTCTCCGCCTGGATCTTTTTGACCTCCCCGGAAATATTGCTGAACAGGGCATAATTCATCTGCTCCGGATCCAGCATCACCTTCTGTTCCTTGGTAAATGCTTTCATACGGCCGTAAATCCCGTCATACGGATACAAGGTCACATGGTTTTCCCGAAAATGTGCTTTCATTTCATCGGAAAACTTCCGCTCATCCGCATACAGCTCTACCCCGTCCTTTCCGACTACCGCATAGGAAAGAAGCAGCGGAAAATACTCCACATCATTTCCACGGATATTCAAGAGCCATCCGATGTCGTCCAGGCTGGTGATCACCAGCACATCTGCCTTCTGTTCTTCCATGGCCTCCCGCACCCGCGCCAGCTTATGCTCCACCGATTCCCCGGCATATCGGATGTCCAGCAGAAAGGCCGGTTTTTCAGAAAGCGCCGGGCGTTCCTCCCAGATCTCATCCATCAGATCCAGATCATACCGGACACTGCCGCCCTTGTCTGCCGCGATCTTCGCATATTCCTGTCCCTTCGCGACGCCTACTGTGCGGCCGTCAAATCCGATCACTCCGGATTCCGGCAGCTCCTGCTTTAAAAACGTCTCCATGGTCGGCACATCCGGCTCCCCCATCCTCTGCAGGATAATCCCGCTTCCCTGAAGCTCCCGCGCCGCCTGGATAAAATATCTTCCGTCCGTCCACAGATATGCCTGGTCCTGAAGGACCACTGCCGTTCCTGCGGACCCGGTAAAGCCTGTCAGATATTTCCTTGCCTTAAAATGCTCCCCGACGTATTCACTCTGATGATAATCCGCCGTGGGAACGATATAGATCTGTATGTCCTGCTTCTTCATCAGTTCCTGAAGTTTCTCAATTCTTTCCCGAACTGTCATTTTCCTGCTCCTTTATTTCTCTAATAAAAAGCCGAAGCCGCTTTTCGTGTGGAGGAAACCGGCCCCGGCTTTTTTCACTATTTGTAATGGATCACCTGTCTTTATACCGGATAAGCCCCGTTCTCCGTGTCCGCTACCTTTGCATCCACCTTCGTCTGCTGAGCTTCCCTGTACTTAAAGAAATCCACTGCAACCTGCGGGAACAGTGCGTAACTGAGCACATCCTCGTCCTGCTGGATCCACTGCGCGCATTCCTTGCGGAGGGTATCCAGCTCGTCCGGGATCAGGTCTGCCGGACGGCAGGTGATGATCTCGGCGTCCTCTCCCACAACCTTCTTCTGGATCTCCGCATTGAACGGTTTTACGGTTGCGCCGTATTTACCGGTCAGCACGTCCTTGGTCTCCTTGGTGGCCATCTTATAGCGCTCGCCCATCAATACGTTGAACACGGCCTGGGTTCCCACGATCTGGGAAGATGGCGTAACCAACGGCGGCTCCCCAAGGTCTGCCCTTACACGCGGCACTTCTTCCAGCACGTCGTAGAACTTGTCTTCCGCACCCTGCTCTTTGAGCTGGCTTGTCAGGTTGGAGAGCATACCGCCCGGTACCTGATACAGCAGTGTCTTGATATTGACACCCATGTTCTTCGGGTTCAGCAGGCCGCTTGCGAGAGCTTCATCCCGGATCGGACGGAAATAGTCCGCGATCTCAGCCAGAAGGTTCTGATCCAGTCCTGTATCGTAAGGCGTCCCCTTGAAGGTCTCCACCATAACCTCTGTGGCCGGCTGGGAGGTTCCCAGCGCAAAAGGCGACATTGCGGTGTCGATGATGTCCGCCCCTGCCTCGATGGACTTCATGTAGGTCATGGAGCCTACGCCGGAGGTATAGTGGGTATGCATCTCAATCGGGATCTCCACCGCTTCCTTCAGCGCGGTTACAAGCTCCGTTGCCTGATACGGGCAGAGAAGGCCCGCCATATCCTTGACACAGATGGAGTTTGCACCCATATCCTGGATTCTCTTTGCCAGATCCATCCAGTATTCCAGCGTATACGCGTCGCCCAGTGTGTAGGACATGGCAACCTGCGCATGCGCCTTTTCCTTGTTGGCTGCCGTTACGGCTGTCTGCAGGTTGCGGATATCATTCATACAGTCAAAGATCCGGATGATGTCGATGCCGTTTGACGCGGATTTCTGTACGAAGTACTCTACCACGTCGTCCGCATAGGGGCGGTATCCCAGGATGTTCTGCCCGCGGAAGAGCATCTGCAGCTTTGTATTCTTAAATCCGTCGCGGAACTTCCGGAGCCGCTCCCACGGATCTTCCTTCAGGAAACGCAAGGATGCGTCAAAGGTTGCGCCTCCCCAGCATTCTACCGCATGGTATCCGACCTTGTCCATCTTCTCCACGATCGGCAGCATCTGCTCTGTCGTCATTCTTGTAGCGATCAGGGACTGATGCGCGTCACGCAGAATAGTCTCTGTGATTTTTACCGGTTTTTTTGCTATTTCTGCCATTCAATTTGTCCTCCATTTTATTTTACACCAAATATCGCCATAAAGGTTCCGGCTGCCACCGCAGTACCGATTACCCCGGCCACATTCGGTCCCATTGCATGCATCAGAAGGAAGTTGGTCGGATCCGCCTCCGCACCCACCTTCTGGGAAACTCTGGCCGCCATCGGAACCGCGGATACGCCGGCGGAACCGATCAGCGGATTCACCTTGCCTCCGGTCACCTTGCACATCAGCTTTCCGAACAGGACTCCGGCTGCCGTTCCGAACGCAAACGCCACCAGTCCGAGGACTACGATCTTAATCGTACTCCAGTTCAAAAATGCCTCTGCGCTTGTAGTCGCGCCTACAGATGTTCCCAGCAGGATGACTACGATATACATCAGCGCATTGGAAGCCGTCTCTGTGAGCTGTCTTACCACGCCGCACTCCCGGAACAGGTTACCCAGCATGAGCATACCAACCAGGGGAGCCGTTGTAGGCAGGATCACACAGACGACGATGGTTACGACGATGGGGAACAGAATCCGCTCCAGCTTGCTGACCGGACGGAGCTGCTCCATCTTGATCTTCCGCTCTTCCTCTGTCGTCAGAAGCTTCATGATCGGAGGCTGAATGATCGGCACCAGGGACATATAGGAATATGCCGCCACGGCGATGGGCCCCATGATCGCGGTCTGCTGCAGCTTTCCTGCCAGGAAAATGGAGGTCGGCCCGTCCGCCCCGCCGATGATGGAGATCGCTGCCGCTGCCTTATCCGAGAATCCCATTGCCATGGCACCCAGATAAGCCGCAAAGATACCGAACTGTGCTGCCGCTCCTAAAAGGAAGCTCTTCGGATTGGCGATCAGCGGTCCGAAATCGGTCATCGCGCCGACGCCCATGAAGATCAGGGACGGAAGGATAGCCCATTCATCCAGCACATAAAAGTAATAGAGGAGTCCGCCCACTCCGTTTGAGGAGTCCTCGGCATGGAGCATGATATCCGGATAGATATTGACAAGCAGCATACCGAAGGCAATCGGAACAAGGAGCAGCGGCTCAAATTCATGCCTGATTGCTAAATATAGGAACACGCAGGCAACCGCGATCATAATCACATTTCCCCAGGTCAGGTTCATGAACGCAGTCTGCTCAATGAGGTGTCCCAACGTATTTGAAATATATTCCATTTGTTAAACCTCCGTATTTAAACTAGTTTAATGTAGCCAATACTGCTCCTGATTCTACGGCATCGCCGACTGCTACATCAATACTAGCAACTGTTCCTGCCTCCGGGGCAACAACCGGGATCTCCATCTTCATGGCTTCGATAATGACAACCGGGTCACCGACCTGTACGCTCTGTCCTACGCTGGCTTCGATCTTAAACACCTTGCCTGCCGCGCCGGCCTTCACCTGGATGCTGCCTGCGCCTGCCGCTGCCTTAGGCGCTGCGGGAGCCGCCTTCGGAGCTTGTGCCGGTGCCGCCGCTGCCACAGGTCTTGCTGCCGGTGCCGCGCCTGCGCCGTTCTCTTCTACTGTTACATCATAGACATTTCCATTTACTGTGATCGTATAATTTTTCATCTTTTATTCTCCTCCTTATATCACCTTACTGATGAATTCCATTTATTGGATTTTCTTCTCTTGATGGAACGTACTACAAATCCGTCGGTGGTCGTTCCCTCTGCCGCTGCGATCGCTGCCGCGATCACGGCGATCAGTTCACTGTCATCGGCCCGCGCCGCAGGTACGGGCTCTGCCGCTGCAGCCGGAGCCGGCGCAGCCGGCGCGGCTTCTTTCTTCCGGAACTTCGCTTCCAATGCCGGAATCTTCTCAAACAGTGAAATAATAAATGAAATAAAAATCAATACCACGAATACGGTTCCCATTCCCAGGATCGTATTCAGCCCGGCCTTTTTCAGGATCTCGCCTGTTGAATAGTGCGCATTGACCGTGATGCTCTCCATCTGCCCGCCCTCGTCAAAGGCAAACTGCAGATCGGCATCTCTTTCTTCCCCTTTCAGGGGAGCCGAAAGCACCGCGCCTGTGTTGGTGACCTCCATCGTGAAATCACCGATTTCCAGAAATTCACCGCAGTCCTCCCTGCCGGACTTCCAGGCGTCAATCATAGTCCGGAAGTTTTCTCCCGAGATCGGAAATCCTGTCATCATCAGTGTATAATCCAGGTTGTAATCAGGCATGGACTGATACTGTTCAAACTCCTCTTCTGACATCTTGCTGAAATTATCGATGATCCCCTGGGCATACTGCTGCAGCCTTTCCTGATCATACTCTTTTTCCGCTGACTTGCTTCCGCATCCTGCCAGGCAGAAGATCAGGATAAGGACAAGTCCTGCTATACTTAATTTTTTCTTCACTTCGCCTCACCTCACTAAACCGTACCGTGCTTTTTGTCGGGACGATCCTCTCTTTTTGTGAACAGCATCTCAAATGCGCCGATCACATATTTTCTGGTGTCTGCAGGTTCAATGATCGCATCCACATATCCCCGCCTTGCCGCAGACATGGGGCTGGACTGCAGCTCTTGATATGCCGCCGCCTTCTCTTTGAGCACCTCGGCATCCGCGTCCGCGTACATGATCTTCGCCGCAAGCGCGGAATCCATCATGCCGATCTGTACATCCGGCCAGGCATAGACCAGATCCGCGCCGATGGACTTACTGTTCATTGCCACATAAGCGCTTCCATAAGCCTTGCCCACGATCACATTGACCTTCGGCACCGTCGCGTTCGCAAACGCATAGGTCAGCTTTGCAACGCTCTTTGCCATATCCTTTTCTGCCGCTTTTGTCGCTTCATAACCGGTCACATTGGTCAATGTCAATACCGGAATGGAAAACGCGTCGCAGAAATTCAGGAAATCCGCCGCTTTCTTACAGCCGTCTACAGTCAGCACCGTGTCAAAGCTCTCCGCGTTTCCGTCCGCATCGTAGATTTTGGAACGGTTGGCAAGCGCGCCGACGGTCATGCCATTAAGGCGGATGAAGCCTGCGGCCATCTCTTTTGCATATTCCTTCTTCACCTCGAAGAACACCTGGCTGTCCGAAATCTGCGCAAGCGCGATGCCTGTATCCTCGGATGCATTGGCAATATCCGCACAGACACGATTCAGGTCATCCATACATTCCTCATAGGAATTATCATCTTCATTATTGGCCGGAATCATACTGATCAGAGTACGGATCTGGCCCAAAATCTCTTCTTCTGTTCCGATTCCGTCCACCAGGCCGGAGGTCTGGCTCTGATATTCGGCACTGGACGTATCGCATTTGGAGATCTCATTTCCCTCCAGGGCATTCGGGGAATTCACAAACAGTCTGCCGTCCTTGCTTTCCATAAATGTGAAATCCGTCAGTCCGGGAACAACCGCAAGCCCGCCGCCGCACATACCGAAGATCGCCGTGATCTGCGGGATCACACCAGATGCCATGGACTGCTTAAAATACAGACTTCCAAATGCCTCCAGCGCGTCGGTAGCTTCCTGAAGACGCAGCCCCGCACAGTCTACCAGACCGATCACCGGCGCCCCCATCTTCATTGCCATATCATAAATATTGGCAATCTTTCTTGCATGCATCTCGCCTACCGCGCCTTTCAAAACGGTCGCGTCCTGGCTGTATACATACACCAGATTACCATCGATCACTCCATAACCGGTGATGACACCGTCGGATGGAGTCTCTTTTGCCTGCAGATTGAAATCGGTATTTCTGGCTGTCACCGCGCCGCCGATCTCAACAAAGCTTCCCTCATCAAGCATCGAGGCAATTCTTCTGCTTGCTGGGTTCCCAGTTGCATTGTAGCTCATATTTTAGCCCTCCATATAAAAAAATATTTAAAAAATAAACCAAAATTTATGCCTATTTTAGTATAAACTAAATGTTGGAAAAATACAATGAAAAAAAGTAGAAATTGGCAGAAATACGGAGGTGGCGGAATAGATTATAACAACGGGGATGCCGTTATGGCATCCCCTATCACACAAAATATTTGTTATGGGCTTTTTTGTTACAGCCTGCTTGCTATGGCTTTGATGAAGTCCTCGCTGTTGAGTACGGTTGGGTTCTCTATGGTAGTGATCAATGCCAGGTCTTTGGTCATTTCGCCGGACTCTATGGTGTCGATGGTAGCTTTTTCGAGTTTGCCGGCGAAGTCCATCAGTGCCTGGTTGCTGTCAAGCTCGCCGCGTTTGCGGAGAGCGCCGGTCCAGGCGAAGATGGTGGCTACGGAATTGGTGGAGGTTTCTTCTCCTTTTAAGTGTTTGTAATAATGACGCTGGACGGTGCCGTGGGCGGCCTCATATTCGTAGTAGCCGTCGGGGGATACGAGAACGGAGGTCATCATGGCCAGAGAACCGAAGGCGGAGGAGATCATGTCGCTCATGACATCTCCGTCGTAGTTCTTGCAGGCCCAGATGTAGCCGCCTTCGGACTTCATCACACGGGCTACGGCATCGTCGATTAAGGTATAGAAGTAAACGATTGCGGCCTCTTTGAATTTGTCCGCGTATTCCGCGTCGTAGATCTCCTGGAAAATGTCTTTAAAGGTGTGGTCGTATTTTTTGGAGATCGTGTCTTTGGTCGCGAACCAGAGATCTTGTTTGATGTCCAGAGCGTAGTTGAAGCAGCTTCTGGCGAAGCTGGCAATGGACTGGTTCAGGTTGTGCATTCCCTGTGCTACGCCGGGGCCTGTGTATTCGTGCACCAGTTCGCGGTGCTCCGTTCCGTCCTGGGCGGTATAGACCAGTTCCACCTTACCGGCTCCCGGAATCTTCATTTCTGTGTTTTTGTATACGTCTCCGTAAGCATGCCTTGCGATGGTGATAGGCTTCTTCCAGTTCTTGACGCAAGGCTCAATCCCCTTTACCACGATGGGGGCACGGAATACAGTTCCGTCCAGAATGGCACGGATCGTACCGTTGGGGCTCTTCCACATTTCCTTCAAGTCATACTCCTCCATACGCGCCGCATTGGGCGTGATGGTGGCGCATTTTACGGCAACCTTGTATTTTTTCGTGGCATTTGCGGAATCTACGGTTACCTGGTCGTCTGTCGCGTTGCGGTGTTCCAGCCCAAGGTCATAGTATTCCGTATTCAGCTCAATGAACGGTTCCAGTAGATGCTCCTTGATCATCTTCCAGAGGATCCGGGTCATCTCATCCCCGTCCATTTCCACGATCGGCGTTGTCATTTTAATTTTTTCCATTGGATAACTCCTCCTCGTTTATTCGTATTTGTGCTGATTCGTTCCGTTTATTCTTCCGTCCCCTGTCTCCGCAGGTTCTGCATCACATGGAGCACATGCTCATTGGCAAGCTGTTCCGCCAGATTGGAATCGTTGTCCCGGATAGCCCGGAGGATCTGCTTATGCTCCCGGATCGACTTCCTGGCACGCTCCTCCGAGACCATGGAGGAACGCCTCGCCATCAGGGAATACCTGTGAAAATCTGTCAGCACATGGCTTAACATACGGCTCTGGGAGGCTTCATACAGTACCCTGTGAAATCTGCCGTCCAGCTCCGTCACCTGATCCCCACTGCTGCCGTACCGCCTGGAATGAAATTCCGAGAGAAAGATGATCTCCTCCAGCTCTTCCAGCTGCGCCTCCGTAATATGCTCTGTCGCCCATCTCGCACAGAGCCCTTCCAGCATGAAGCGCATCTCATAGATATCCTGAATGTCTTTTTGCGTGATCCCGGTCACAAAGGCACCCTTATTCGGGATGATCGTAACCAGCCCTTCCAGCTCCAGCTGGCGCAGCGCTTCACGCACAGGCGTCCTGCTGACGCCAAGCTCTTTTCCAAGAGCAACCTCCCGGAGCTCCTCATGCTCTTTATATGTACCATTGAGAATATTGTCCCGGATGCTCTGAAACACGTGACCTCTCAATGAATTCTCCTGATGTCCCTCCATCATTTCCTCCTATCAGGGTGTAAACAGTAACACGTATCATTGTATACACTAATACAATTTTTGTCAATATATGGAACACAAGAGAAAATGATAACGCACAAAAATCGAAGCTCAGACGATAACCCGGACCTTCAGCACCCCTTTGATCTCTCCCAGCCGCTTCACAACTTCATCGGAAATCGCCGCGTCCACATCAATCATCGTGTATGCGTAGGCTTTCTTGCTCTTGTTTGTCATCAGCGTGATATTCATATTCTCTTTTGCAAGAAGAGACGTAAACTGTCCCAACATATTTGGGATATTATGATGCAGGATCGTGACCCGGCTGCCCTCTTCCTTGGCTCCCATATTGCAGTCCGGATAATTTACGGAGTGGGTGATGTTTCCGTTTTCGAGATAATCCCGCAGCTCCTTCACTGCCATTTTCGCGCAGTTGTCCTCGGATTCCTCCGTGGATGCGCCCAGATGCGGAATCACGATCGCGCCTTTCACTCCTGCGATCTCCGGGGTCGGGAAATCCGTCACGTACCGTTTCACCGTACCGGAAATGAGCGCATCCACGATAGCTTCGCTGTCTACCAGGATATCCCGGGCAAAGTTCAGGATGATGACGCCCTTCTTCATCAGACTGATGGCCTCCCGGTTGATCATGCCCTTCGTGCTGTCCAGCGCCGGCACGTGGATGGTGAGATAATCACATTCCTTGTAAAGCTCATCCACCGTCTTTGCGTGATGTATATTTCGGGAAAGCTGCCATGCGGCATCTACCGATACATAGGGGTCATATCCGTACACATCCATACCCAGATGGATGGCCGCGTTGGCAACCCTCACGCCGATGGCCCCCAGGCCGATGACTCCCAGCTTCTTGCCGTCAAGCTCTCTTCCGGCAAAGGCCTTTTTCGCTTTTTCGGCCTCCTTCGCCAGGTCGCCGTCCTCTTCATGCTCCTGCACCCAGTTGATGCCTCCGATGATATCACGGGCCGCAAGCAGCATCCCGGCCAGCACCAGCTCCTTGACACCATTGGCATTGGCGCCCGGCGTATTGAATACCACAATTCCCTTTTCCGCACATTTTTCCAGAGGAATGTTGTTCACTCCGGCCCCGGCACGGGCAACCGCCTTCAAGTCCTTTCCAAATTCCATCTCATGCATAGCGGCGCTGCGGACAAGGATCGCATCTGCCTCGTCTGGGATTTCTACCCTGACATAATTCTCGTCAAATCTTTCAATTCCAACCGGCGCGATTGGATTCAGGCAATGATATTTATACATCTTACAGATTCTCCTCTTCAAACTTCTTCATAAATGCAACCAGCGCTTCCACGCCTTCATAGGGCATGGCGTTGTAAATGCTCGCGCGCATGCCGCCGACGCTTCTGTGGCCTTTGAGATTTTCCAGGCCTGCTGCCTTTGCTTCTTTGACAAATCTGGCATCCAGGTCCGCGTCTCCTGTAACAAACGGCACATTCATGAGAGAACGGTCCTTCGGTACGACTGTCCCCTTGAACAGCCTGCTCTGATCCAGGAAATCATACAACAGCTTCGCTTTCTTTTCATTGCGCTCCTTCATCACTTCCAGACCGCCCATCTTTTTCAGCCACTGGAACACCTTGCCGCAGATATAGATTCCGTAAGCCGGCGGTGTATTATATAAGGATTTCGCGTCCGCATGTGTCTTGTAGGTCAGCATCGTGGGAGTTCCCGGCAGGACATCCTCTGTGATCAGGTCTTCCCGGATGATCACGATTACGACACCGGCCGGGCCGATATTTTTCTGAACCCCGCCGTACACGATCCCGTATTTCGTCACGTCGATGGGTTCGGATAAGAAGCAGGAGGAAACATCCGATACCAGAATCTTTCCCTTCGTATTGGGAAGCTCATGATACTTAGTTCCATAGATCGTATTATTTTCACAGATATAAACATAATCCGCGTCCTCGGAAACCGGAAGGTCGGAGCAGTCCGGGATGTAAGAATAAGTCTGATCCTCCGAGGAAGCGATCCGGTTGACCTTTCCGTACTTTTCCGCCTCCTGAGCCGCCTTTTTCGCCCACTGTCCGGTGATGATATAATCCGCCGTTCTGTTCTTCATCAGGTTCATCGGGATCATGGCAAACTGCTGGGAAGCGCCACCCTGCAGAAACAGCACCTTATAATTGTCCGGAATCCCCATCAGTTCCCGCAGATCCGCCTCCGCACCTGTGATGATCTCCTCATAGGCCTTGGAACGGTGGCTCATCTCCATCACGGACATGCCGGTTCCTCTGTAATCCAGCATCTCGTCTGCTGCTTCCTGAAGCACTTCCTCCGGCAGTACCGCCGGCCCCGCCGAAAAGTTATATACTCTGCTCATGTTTCATTCCTCCTTTTAGTAAGGATCACGCAGTCCATACGTAACCCTGTTCTTGACCGTTACAGATCCTCTTCATCAAATGCTTCGCTGATCGCCGCGCCGGGCGCAACCATCGGCCATACTTTATCGTCGCAGTCGATCTGACAGTCAATCAATACAGGCCCGTCTGACTGCAGCGCCTTTGCAAATGCCTCCTGAAACTCCTCCCGGGTAGTGACGCGGATCCCGACTGCCCCCATGGCCTCGGCCAGCTTGGCAAAATCCACCCCGTCATTCAATACCGTGGCGGAATACCGCTGTCCGTAGAACAGGTTCTGCCACTGGCGCACCATGCCCAGTACATGGTTGTTGATTACCACCTCAATGACCGGGATCTGATACCGGGCCGCAGTGGCGATCTCATTCATATTCATCCGAAAACAGCCGTCCCCGGCAATATTGACCACGGTCTTTTCCGGGCAGCCCATCTTGGCTCCCAGAGACGCCCCCAGGCCGTAGCCCATAGTCCCCAGACCTCCGGAGGTCAAAAATGTCCTGGGCCTGGAATACCGATAATACTGTGCCGCCCACATCTGGTGCTGTCCCACCTCAGTCACGATCACGGCATCCCCTTTTGTCTGCCGGTAGATCTCCTCAATCACATAGGGACCGGTCAGCGTATCCGGATGATATTTCATCGGGTATTGCTGTTTATATTCCTGGATCCGTTCCATCCATTCCGTATGGGACAGCCGGGAGAGCTTTTTGTTCACCCGTTTCAGAGCTTCCCGGATATCGCCCGTCACTCCGGCAGTGATGAGCACATTTTTATTCATTTCCGCGGGATCCACATCAAACTGCAGGATCTTCGCGTTCTTTGCGAAGGTTTGCGTATTACCCGTGACACGGTCGCTGAAGCGGGCGCCTAATACGATCAGAAGGTCGCACTCGCTGACTCCGAAGTTGGAGGTCTTTGTCCCGTGCATACCCAGCATCCCGGTGTAACGCTCATCGGTACCCGGAAACGCGCCTTTCCCCATCAGGGAATCGGTCACCGGCGCATCCACCTTCTCCACAAACTCCCTCAGCTCCTCGCTGGCTCCGGAGAGCACGGCACCGCCGCCTACAAATACAAATGGCTGCTTTGCTTCTTCGATCATAGCCACTGCCCGGTCGATCTCCTCCTCGGATATCTGTCCTCCATCCGGAGCAAAGGGCTGGATCTCCTCCCTGGTATACTCTGCCTTGTTGGCCGTCACATCCTTTGGAATATCAATGAGTACCGGACCCGGCCTGCCGGACCGCGCAATCTGAAATGCCTTCCGGATGGTGTCCGCCAGGGTGTCCACATCCTTTACGATATAATTGTGCTTTGTAATAGGCATCGTGATCCCGGTGATATCCACCTCCTGGAAGCTGTCCTTTCCAAGCAGGGATACGCCTACGTTGCAGGTGATCGCCACAATGGGGATCGAATCCATATACGCGGTGGCAATCCCGGTTACCAGGTTGGTTGCCCCCGGGCCGCTGGTGGCAAAGCAGACCCCGACCCTGCCGGTGGCACGGGCATATCCGTCCGCGGCATGAGCCGCCCCCTGCTCGTGGGAGGTCAGGATATGCTCTATTTCATCACTATGCTGATATAACGCGTCATATACATTCAGGATCGCGCCGCCCGGATACCCGAATACCGTATCCACGCCCTGCTCCTTCAGGCATTCAATCACAATGTCTGCTCCTGTCAAATACATTGCAGGTACCTCCTAATCATTCGTTTGTTTTCGGGATCTCCAGGATGGCGCCCCGGTTGCCGGAGGTCACCATGGAGGCATATCTTGCAAGATATCCGGTCTTCACATTGGGCTCCTTGGGCTGCCATTTTGCTTTTCTTACATCCAGCTCTTCCTCGGACACATCCAGCTCCAGCTTCAACTCCGGAATGTTGATCCTGATCAGATCCCCCTCTTCCACCAGAGCAATCGGGCCGCCCACTGCCGCTTCCGGCGACACATGGCCGATGGAAGCGCCTCTGGAGGCTCCGCTGAAACGTCCGTCCGTGATCAGCGCCACGGAGGAGCCCAGTCCCATACCGGCAATGGCGGAGGTAGGATTGAGCATTTCCCGCATTCCAGGACCGCCCTTGGGGCCTTCATAGCGAATGACCACCACATCCCCCGCATGGATCTCTCCGCCCTTGATCGCCGCGATCGCGTCCTCTTCACACTCGAAGACTCTCGCAGGCCCTTCGTGAACCAGCATCTCTTCCACCACCGCAGAACGCTTGACCACGCTGCCGTCCGGCGCCAGGTTCCCTTTCAGAACCGCAAGTCCGCCTGTTTCGCTGTAGGGATGGTCGATGGGACGGATGACCTCCGGATCCCGGTTGACACATCCGGAAATGTTTTCTCCCAGCGTCTTTCCGGTTACGGTCATACACTCTGTATGGAGCAGATTCTTTTTATTCAGTTCGTTCATCACCGCGCTGACACCGCCGGCTTCGTTCAGGTCTTCCATATAGGTGGGGCCTGCCGGTGCCAGGTGGCACAGGTTCGGCGTCTTTGCGCTGATACCGTTTGCAAAATCAATCTCAAAATCCATGCCGATCTCATGGGCAATGGCAGGAAGGTGAAGCATACTGTTGGTGGAGCATCCCAATGCCATATCCACGGTCAGAGCGTTCAGGACCGCTTCTTCTGTCATAATATCCCGCGGGCGGATGTTCTTTCTCACCAGCTCCATCACCTGCATGCCCGCATGCTTTGCAAGGCGGATCCGTTCGGAATAGACTGCCGGGATGGTCCCGTTTCCCGGAAGCCCCATACCCAGCACCTCAGTCAGGCAGTTCATGCTGTTGGCCGTATACATGCCGGAGCAGGAACCGCAGGTAGGGCAGACATTGTTCTCAAACTCACAGACCTCTTCCTCCGTCATGGTGCCTGCCGCATAGGAACCCACCGCCTCGAACATGCTGGACAAACTCCGCTTCTGCCCCTTCACATGACCAGCCAGCATGGGACCGCCGCTGACAAAGATGGTGGGCACGTTGATCCTGGCCGCTGCCATCAACAGTCCCGGCACATTTTTATCACAGTTAGGGATCATCACCAGAGCGTCAAACTGATGGGCCATAGCCAGCGCCTCGGTGGAATCCGCAATCAGGTCTCTGGTCACCAGGGAATACTTCATCCCGATATGTCCCATGGCGATGCCGTCGCAGACCGCAATCGCCGGAACCATGACCGGTGTCCCGCCTGCCATAGAGACTCCCATCTTGACTGCTTCCGTGATCTTATCCAGATTCATATGCCCCGGCACGATCTCGTTGTAGGAGCTGACCACACCTACCAGGGGCCTCTCCAGTTCTTCCTTCGTATATCCAAGCGCGTTGAACAGGGAACGGTGGGGCGCCTGCTGTACCCCCTTTGTAACGGTATCACTTCTCATCTTCATATCCTTCCTTTCATCTGATATATCCGCAGATCTGATCTCCCATCTCGGCGGTGCCGATCCGCGTCTTTCCCTCTGACATGATATCGATGGTGCGGTAGCCTTCCTTCAACACCTGCGCAACCGCCTGCTCAATGGCATCTGCCTCCTTGTCCAGGTCAAAGGAGAAGCGCAGCATCATGGCTGCCGAAAGTATGGTGGCTATAGGATTAGCGATCCCCTTCCCCGCGATATCCGGCGCGGAACCGCCGCTCGGTTCATAGAGTCCGAACCTGCTCTCATTCAGGCTGGCGGAAGCCAGCATCCCGATGGAGCCTGTCACCATACTTGCCTCATCCGACAGGATATCTCCGAACATATTCTCCGTCAGGATCACATCAAACTGCTTCGGGTCCTTCACCAGCTGCATGGCACAGTTATCCACCAGCATATGCTCCAGCGTCACCTCCGGATACTCTGCCGCGACTTCCTCCACGACCTTTCTCCACAGCCGGGAAGAATCCAGCACATTGGCTTTGTCCACACTGGTCACCTTTTTCCGCCGCTTCATGGCGATGTCGAAACCCCGCCGTGCGATCCTGCGGACCTCGTTTTCGTTATATGTAAGGGTATCACGGGCCGTCAGGACACCGTCCACTTCTTCCGTGGAACGCTCCCCAAAATATAATCCTCCGGTCAGTTCCCGCATGATCATCATATCAAATCCGCCCCGTGTGATCTCTTCCTTCAGAGGACAAGCCCCTTTCAATTCTTCATACAAAACCGCCGGCCGAAGATTTGCAAACAGGTTCAGCTCCTTCCGGATCTTCAAAAGTCCTGCCTCCGGTCTCTTAGACGGCTCTAACCTGTACCAGGGTGAAGTCTTCGCGTCCCCTCCGATGGAACCCATCAATACGGCATCGCTCGATCTTGCAAGTCTGATCGTCTCGTCTGTCAACGGAACTCCATGTACATCAATAGATGCCCCGCCCATCAAAAGCTGCGTATAATTCATCTCATGTCCGTAAACTTCTGCAGTCCGATCCAGGACCTTCATTGCTTCCGTCACGATCTCCGGCCCGATTCCATCGCCCTTGATCACACCGATATTTAATTTCATATCCCATCTTCCTTCCATTATTATAAAAATACTGACTGCTGTTGAAGACCAACGGTCAGGCCCCAAAAACACTATTTGTTTATCATACAGCATTTTTTCGGCTGTTTCAACCCTTTGAACTGCAAAATATATCGTCCAAAGCAGTGCCACTTCCTGTAAAAATCCACAAAAAATCCCAGTCAAAGCCCTCTTGCAGGCGATACGCCAAACGAAAAGGACAAAAAAGAAACCGGAGGCTTCTGCCATCCGGAGACTTTTTTGTCCTCTTCTATTCCGCTCCCGGCTTTTCAAGCTGAGCGATCGCTGACTTCTGCATGGGGATCCGGCAATTCTTGTTGCTTCCGAATTCCACGATCACCGCTTCATCCGAAATATCAATGATCACACCGTAGAAACCGCTGGTCGTCAAAACCGTATCTCCAATCTCCATGGTGGCAAGCATCCCCTGGATCCGCTTCTGCTCCTTTTTCTGCGGACGCATCAAAAAGAACCATAATGCGCCGATCATAACCGCATACACGATAATAATGCTGCCCATACCTGCCGCTCCGCCTGCTCCGCTTGAAGCTAATATTCCATTCATTTTTTGTTTCCTCCTAACTTTCGTACTCCGGAAAATACTCTGCATAGATATTCTATCTCTATGGAAATTCCTGTACATGCCAAATCCTCTTCCGGCGCAATATACTTATCATACACAAAAAAACTTGATTCTTCAAGAGTAATTTTCCATTTTCATGCTTTCTTTTACAGTTTTAGTTACAGGTCACACCTTGACCAGGCGTGCCCTGTAACTCAGGCCGTCATTTAAAATTGCCTACGGCAATGGACGGCCTGAATCCCAGCTTTTATGTGCATCCTCCTGACCAATCAGCGTAGTGATTGGTCAGTGTGTGACATGTAACCAGTTTTATCTTACTGTTCCTGAACCCCCGCAAGCTTCTTCTTTTTATAGCTCTGATACTCTCCCGCCTCAATGGCATCCCGGATCTCTTCCATCATCGTATTGTAAAAATACAGGTTGTGGAGGACGCAGAGACGCATTCCCAGCATTTCCTTTGCCTTGAGAAGATGCCGGATATAGGCGCGGCTGTAACTTCTGCATGCCGGGCACCGGCACCCCTCTTCGATCGGGCCGGAATCCGTCTCGTATTTTGCGTTGAACAGATTCAGCTTGCCGTGGTTGGTATATACATGCCCGTGCCGCCCGTTCCGTGAAGGGTATACGCAGTCGAAGAAGTCCACGCCCCGTTCTACTGCTTCCAGAATATTGGCAGGCGTCCCCACTCCCATCAGGTAGACCGGCCGTTCTCTGGGAAGCAGGGGAACTACAGCCTCCAAGATGCGGTACATCTCTTCATGACTCTCTCCCACGGCCAGGCCGCCGATGGCATATCCGGCCAGATCCAGCGACGTGATCTGCTTCGCATGCTCCCTACGGATATCCTCATAGATTCCCCCCTGGTTAATGCCAAACAGAAGCTGCTCACGGTTGATCGTATCCGGCAGCGCGTTCAGCCTGTCCAGCTCTGCCTTACAGCGTTTCAGCCAACGGTATGTCCTGGATACGGAGTCCTCCATATAGGCACGGTCCGCCACGCTGGAAGGGCATTCGTCAAATGCCATGGCAATAGTGGACGCCAGATTGGACTGAATCTGCATACTCTCCTCCGGACCCATAAAGATCTTTCTCCCGTCAATATGGGAATGGAAGTGGACCCCCTCCTCCTTGATCTTCCTTAATCCTGCCAGCGAAAACACCTGGAATCCGCCGGAATCCGTCAGGATCGGCTTATCCCAGTTCATAAACCGGTGCAGTCCGCCCATCTGCCTGACAATCCGATCACCCGGACGGACATGCAGATGGTAGGTATTGGACAGCTCCACCTGCGTTTTGATCTGACGCAGGTCATCGGTCGAAACCGCGCCCTTAATGGCGGCCGCGGTTCCTACATTCATGAAGACCGGCGTATCGATAGTTCCGTGAACGGTGGCAAGGCGTCCCCGCTTCGCCATCCCGTCTGTTTTTATTAAATGATACATTTTTCCCTCTTTCATAAATTGAAACTTGCACAGTATATTGTTTTAGATGACGCCGTTCAGGATCGCTGCCGTGAACTAATAATGAATGATCACAGGTGTTCCGACCGGCAGCATATTATAGAGAGCCCCAGCCTGATCAAGCGGCATATTGATACATCCGTGAGAGCCTGCGCCGCTGGCATACAAGGAACCGCCGAACGCCGGCTGCCAGGTTGCATCATGAAATCCGATCCCGCTCCAGGTCACCCGCATCCAGTAGGCAACCGGGGTTCGGTATTCCGGCTGCCCTGTTGCCGGATCAATCTCGCCTACCAATGTAGAATTCAGCTCCTTATCCAGAATACTGTACACACCGCTGGGTGTCTCTCTAGCCGGGGTCGGAACGCCAGTTACCACATCTGTCTCCAGGGCGACCACACCGTCTACGATGAACCACATATGCTGTCCGGACAGGTCCACCTCCGCATAGGTGCTGCCCCAATCCTGGGGTCCCCTTGATGCCGCTCTTTGACCATCCACGTAGATTGGCTCCCTTGTCACCACTTCTCCATTCTTAATACTGTTGACCAATGCCGGAAATTCCGCTTCCTCGTCTACCGACCATCCATAAGTACCTCCGGACACCTCTACAGTCTTCCCCCAGGGAGAGGTGATCGTCCTGGTCTTGCCCACTGTATCGTACTGCTTCCCGAACTCTCTCAGCCATTCCCGGACGGCTCCCTCATTGAAAGTCACCTTCATCTCCGCATCCGCTGTCACCCATTCGGAAATCAGTGTCTTGTCTACCACCACCGGCTGATCCATAGAGTACGTGATGCTTGCCTTGAGATACTGGTTCATCTCATTGCATGCAGCCTTCACATCTCCGGATTCCGACGTATACTTAGGCAGGGCATAGCAGTTCTCTCCTACCATGTCCAGCTCCGGCTGAAATTCCGAGATATACTGATGGATCTTTTCACGGAGAAGCTCCTGATTCACCTCTGTTCCCGTCACTTCCGGCTCCACCACATATTCCGTACCGTCAAACCTGGGATATGCAGACGTGGGCGGGATCTGCTCCGCCTTAACCGCCTGGAGCCTGCTGATCTTATCCTCCAGCGCATCCCGGTCATAGGACACATCCACCGTAGCCTTGGAGGAATTTTTCACAAAAAATGCCTGTGGCCAAAGAAACGCGTTCTGCTTTTTTAAAACATTTTCAATGTCCTTATTCTCATTGTATTTCAGAGAAATCTCTTCCCCGCTGATGCTGTCTGTCTTATTGTCCTTTTCCAGGATCGTCAGACTGTAGCCCTGCACCTGCTGTTCTATGTATTCCTTCACGTCTGCCGCCGTCTTCATAGAAAAATCATGGCCGTTGATCTCCGTATTCATATAGAAATGACTCGTAAAATATACGGAGACTCCGATATAGGCCGCCGCAAGCACACCGACGAACACGCCGGCCGCAAGCAAAGGAATGGGAACTCCAGACTTTTTTGGTCTCCTCCCTGCGCCTGATGACTTGGCAGGATTGCCGGAATTCCGTTTTGCGCCCTGTCTTCCGGCTCCGCTTTTTTGTGGGCCGGATTTTCCTGCGGTTCCTTTGGATGCTCCGGTCTTTCGCGCGGCGTCCTTCTGGGGACCGCTCTTTCCCGGGTTGGTTTTTGGTGCGTCGTTTTTTCCTGTGCTGCTCTTCTGTGTTCCGGTACCGGTATTCTGCGCTCCGGTTTTTCCGGTACTGGCCTTTTGCGCTTCAGATTTTCCGGCACCATTCTTCTGCGCTCCGGTTTTTTCCTGGCTGGTCTTTTTATTTCCAGTATCCTTTTTTCCTGGATCATTTCTCATTTTGTCTGAATTCTTTGCGCTTTCTTTTTTCATATCTTCCTGATCCCGAACCTCCGAATTCCATTCTTTGCTTCCTGATGTCTGATATTGAATGTCTGTTTTCTTCCTGCTCTCATCCGCGCCTGCCGGATCGTTTTCTGACAAGCGGCTTTTATTGTCTGGCATCGACGTATTTTTTTCCACCCGTGCCGGATCTTCCCTTTTGTTTTCATTGAAGCTCGTGTTTATGTCCTCATCTTCATCCAGATAATCATCTTCATCATCCAGATAGTAATCCTCATATTTTATCTCTTCTCCTGAGTAAGAATCATCTTTCTGGTCTTTGGCATTTTTGCTCATCTGATACTTCTCCCTTAAAAATGAGTTACTGCTCTCACCTGAGGTACTCACAGCAACTTTTCATCCATCTGCTTCCTGAAATGTGGATGGATTTTAGACACTGGAATCATCTACCTATAGACATCCAAATTTTATTATATAACGAAAGGCCGGGAATGTACAGCACAAATCTCCTTAATTGCATTTTTTAAAAATTTCATAATCCATAACCGTTGCAATCTCACTGAGATTTGTGATTGCGCCATACGTTTTATTCCTATATAATATGGGTATCCTATCTATCATCGAAAGGAGATTTTTACATGAGTGGTTCAACATTTGGAAATATATTCCGCATTACAACCTGGGGGGAATCCCATGGTGCCGCCATCGGCGCCGTAATCGACGGCTGTCCGGCCGGACTCCCTCTGAAAGCCTCCGATATCCAGGCTTTTCTGGATCGGAGGAAGCCGGGACAGAGCAGGTTCACGACCAAGCGTCAGGAAGGCGACCAGGTCGAGATCCTCTCCGGCACATTTGAGGGACGGACGACGGGGACACCGATCTCCCTGCTGGTGCGCAACCAGGACCAGCGTTCCCGGGATTATGGAAATATTGCCTCCGTATACCGTCCGGGACACGCCGACTACACTTATACGCAAAAATACGGCTTCCGGGATTACCGGGGCGGTGGGCGTTCCTCCGGACGTGAAACCATCGGACGGGTGGCCGGTGGCGCGGTGGCTTCCCAAATTTTAAGGGAATTGGGAATCGAACTGATGGCCTATGCCAAGGCCGTGGGACCTGTAGAAGTTCCGGAAGAGGAATATCGGTTCGAAGAGATTTTTCAGAATAAGCTGTACATGCCCAACAATCAGCGGGCGGATGAGGCTGCCTCCTATTTGGAATCTATGATAAAGAACCTGGACTCCTGCGGCGGGGTGATCGAGTGCCGGGTCACCGGGCTTCCTGTCGGGATCGGGGAACCAGTTTTTGACAAGCTGGATGCCTGCCTGGGAAGGGCAATCCTCTCCATCGGCGCAGTCAAGGCCGTGGAATTCGGAGACGGGATCAAAGCCGCGCATTTGAATGGAAGCCAGAACAATGATCCCTTCTATATGGAAGACGGCGCCGTGAGGAAAAAGACAAATCATGCAGGCGGAGTCCTGGGCGGGATGAGTGATGGGGATACGCTGGTGCTGCGGGCATCCGTAAAGCCCACCCCCTCGATCGCCCAGCCCCAGCAGACAGTTACGGAAAACGGGGAAGATACGGAACTTGTCATCCACGGACGGCATGATCCGATCATCGTACCCCGGGCCGTGGTCGTAGTGGAATCCATGGCCGCGCTGACTCTTGCGGACCTGCTGCTGCAGAATATGGGCAGCAGAATGGAGCATCTGAAAAAAATATATACCTGAAATATGCAGCCCTGAGGGGATGCCGGCCCAAGCCGTTCACTCCCCTCAGGGCCGCGCTCTGTTTAATCCGCCTTCAATTCCTTCCAAAGCTCATTCATCAGATCATTGCTCTCCGGCTCTAACTGCAGGCTCACCTCACAATTGTCCGTCGCGTTCTCCGCGGGGACCAATGCCTCATCCGCGCGTTCCTCCTCCGACAGGCTCTCCACGACCGCTTCATTGGGGGTCGAATAATAAATATATTCAAAGTTCTTCTTCGCAATATCCTCCCTGCAGAGAAAATCCAGGAACTTCTGCGCCGCGTCCAGATCCTCGCAGTGCTTCGTCACACACCAGGCATCCAGCCAGACATTCGATCCCTCCTTCGGGATCACATAGGCCAGGTTCTCATTGTACTGATGTCCCAGATAGGCCTCTCCGGAATACACGATCGCCATCACCGCGTTTCCGGCTACCACTTCATCCCTGGCCTCATCCACCAGATAAGCCTGCACATCCGGCTTCTGCTTCAGCAGCAGCTCCTGGGCCTCCCGAATCTCATTTTCATTGTTGGAATTTAACGAATATCCAAGGTACTTCAATGCCGCCATATAGGTATCCCGCATACTGTTCTGCATGATAACCTCCCCGGCATAGTCTCCGTTGAACAGCACATCCCAGCTGTCCACCGGCTCCGAAACCCTGGTCGTATCATAAAGAATCCCCAGCGTCCCCCAGAAGTAAGGAACCGTGTATGCATTCTCCGGGTCAAATGCCGCAGCAAGCTTCCAATATTTGTCACCGATGTTGCCGCTGTTTTCCATCGCGCTCCGATCAATTTTCTGAAGCTCTCCTTCGTCTATAAACTTCTGGAGCATATAGTCCGTGGAACAGAGCAGATCATACTTGATTGCTCCAGATTTGTACTTGGTATACATCTCCTCCGGCGTCAAAGATTCTTCATATTTGATCTCGATCCCGGTTTCCTCGGTAAACTGATCCAATACATCCGGATCCATATATTCCCCATAGCTGAATACCGTAAGGCTCCCCTTTCCTCCCTCTTTGCTTCCGCAGCCTGTCACAGACAGCATGGAGCAGGCCAGAAGGCCGGCCAGACAAACATAGCTCACTCTCTTTTTCATTTCCCATATCCTTTCTAAAATTAAAATCTTATCAGATCCCGCAAAATCTGAAAACTCCCTAAGACGAACCGCCGCTTCTTCCTTCATTTTCACGATTCATAACTGACCGGCTTCTGCAGCTCCGCCTTTTTGGCAGGCCAGTAATTGGCCGCCAGAAGCACCACAAAAACAAACACAAAGATCATCGTAGACAGCGCATACATCTCCGGCTTGATCCCTTTTCGGATCTCTCCGTAGATCATGGTGGACAGTGTATTGACCCCGGCCCCCTTCGTAAAATATGTGATCACGAAGTCATCCATGGACATGGTAAATGCCATGAAAAATCCGGCCACGATTCCGCTGGCCAGCTGGGGCAGAATGACCTTGAAAAAGGCATACACCGCATTGGCCCCCAGATCCCGGGCCGCCTCATAGAGGCTCACATTCATCTGCCGGATCTTCGGCATGACGCTCAGGATCACATAGGGGATATTAAAGGTAATATGCGCCAAAAGCACGCTGCCGAACCCCAGTGGGATAAAATGCACGAACCAGAGCATCAGCGCGATCCCGGTCACGATGTCCGCGTTCAGCAGCGGGATATTGGTGCAGATCATCATGATCTGATAATTTTTCTGTCGCATGGCATGGATCCCCAGAGCGCCCAATACACCGATCACCGTCGCAATCAGCGCCGAGGCTGTCGCCAGCACCAGTGTTGTCACAAGCGCCTCCATGATCTGCCCGTTGGAAAATAATTTCCCATACCACTGCAGTGTAAAACCGCCCCAGGTCACCCGGGACCTGGAATTATTGAAGGACAGCATGACCAGCACCAGGATCGGCGCATATAAAAACAAAATGATCAGGCCGATGTAAAACCGGCTCAGAAATCCTTTCAGCTTTTCTACCATATTGCCGACCCCTTTCCTTCCACATCATTTTTCGTAGTAAATGCCATGCTGATCAGGACAAAGATCATCAGGGAAACCGACAGTCCGGATCCCAGATTCCAGTTGGAGTTCTTTGTAAATTCCTGTTCGATGATGTTTCCGATCAGCTGCAGCTTTCCTCCGCCCAGGATATCCGAGATCACGAAGGACGTCATGGACGGAACAAATACCATCACGATCCCGCTTAAGAGTCCCGGTATGGACAGCGGAAAGATGATCTTCCGGAATACCGTAAAGCCGTTGGCTCCCAAATCCCTTGCCGCCTCCATGATATCCTCATCGATCTCCGCCACCGCGTTGAAGATGGGGAGCACCATATAGGGAAGATAGTCATACACCACCCCGATCATAATGGCCGTCCCCGTATTGGCCAGCGGCAGAGCATCAAGCCCCAGCTTCGTCAGCAGAAAATTCAGGATCCCGTTGTTGGACAGGATCATCTGCCATGCCAGGATCCGCAGGATGAAGTTCATCCACATCGGAAGGATCAGGATAAACATGGTAAATCCCTGTCTTCCCATGCCTAAGTATCTCAGGGCCAGCACGAGCGGATAGGACAACAGGATGCAGATCAGGGTACACCCAATGGCGATCTCCAGCGAAAAGACCATTGCCTTTAGATGGATCGGTTCAAAAATGGCAACGATATTTTCCAGGGAGAATCCACTCTCCCGGCTGGTCAACGCATATTTAAAAATCACACCTAGAGGGATCACGGTAAAGCCGATGACCCATACAATGTAGGGGGAGGACAACCATGTCCGCCTGTTTACGGATTTTGCACGATTTATCATCTTATCACAACCTCCTGCTTCCTCTTTTTCCACTTGCCTCAGACATAACCGCCTTCCAGCAGCTCGTATAGGATCCAAAGCTGCCTGGACAATTTTTTATATGTCTATTCGGATATCCCCGGCGGTCTGTTCTACGCATCCTCCCGCACGGCCTCCGCATCCTCGGAATGGGGCTTATGCATGATCTGGATGTTGTCCGGCAGGATCGTCATCCCCACCACAGAGCCGATCTGGGCCGGATTGACGCTCTGGACGATCCAGTCATATTCCCCGGCGCGCACCTTGATCTCGTAAAATGCCCCCTTGAATATGATGGAAACGACCATCCCTTTGAGATACCCGTCCTCCTCCTTCACGATCACCAGATCTTCCGGACGGATAACCACATCCACCAGCTCATCCCTGGCAAACCCGGTATCCACACAGGGAATCGGCACATTCTGGATCTGTACGAGGCAGTCCTCTTTCATGATCCCGTCGATGATATTGCTGTCCCCGATAAAGTCTGCCACAAACGCGTTCTGCGGTTCATCGTAAATGCTTTTGGAGGTTCCCATCTGCTGGATGATCCCTTTGTTCATGACAACGATGCGGTCCGACATGGTCAACGCTTCCTCCTGGTCGTGGGTCACATAGACAAAGGTGATCCCCACCTCCTGCTTGATCTTGATCAGCTCCCTCTGCATGCCATGGCGCAGCTTCAGATCCAGCGCCCCCAGAGGCTCATCCAAAAGCAGGATCTTCGGCTCATTCACGATGGCCCTTGCGATCGCCACCCGCTGCTGCTGCCCTCCGCTTAGGGAATCCGGCATCCGGGTCTCATAGCCGTCCATATTGACCAGCTTTAAGGCATAGCGGATCTTATCCTTGATATACTGCTGGGTCTTCTTTTTCAGCTTTAACCCAAAGGCGATATTTTCCGCCACGTCCATATGAGGAAACAAGGAATATTTCTGAAAAACCGTATTCACATTCCGTTTATCCGGAGAAAGTCCGGTGATCTCCTTTCCCTCAAATAAAACCCGCCCCTCATCCGGCTTCTCAAATCCGCCGATAATACGCAGGGTCGTAGACTTCCCACATCCGGAAGGCCCCAAAAGTGTAATAAATTCATTCCGCCCGATCTCCAGATCCAGGTGGTTCAAGATCTGTTTCCCATCAAATGATTTGCTGACGGAATCCAGCTGCAGTATCACATCCTTCATTGACATCCTCCTTAAAAGCTTGGGGGGCTGCTGATCCATAGAATGGACGAAACCTTTTTACAAGCCGAACTTATCCTGTGTTTTCTGTTAGCCGGAAAGATAAAGGAATCGCCTTTCCGTACCGTATACTTTTCATCTCCGTAATGTACCTGGATCTTGCCGTCCAGCACGTAGCCGAATTCCTCCCCCTCGTGGGGTTTGTCAACCGGCATGGACTGTCCCGGCTGGAGCCGTACCAGGATCGGCTCCAGACTCCTGCTCTGCGCCGTCGCGATCAGCCAGGTGATGCTGTTGCCGTCCTCGTCTTCCTTCTCAAAATAATCCTCTTTTGGAAATACGATCTGCAGGTCATCCTCATCATGGAAAAAATCCGAAAGATTCGTTCCCAGGCATTCCACGATATCCAGAAGGGTCGATACCGAAGGCGCCGTCAGCCCTCGCTCCAGCTGGGAGATGAACCCCTTCGTCAGCTCTGTCCGGTCCGCCAGCTCTTCCTGTGTCAGGCCGTTCTGATTGCGCAGATTACGGATTTTCATGCCGATCTTTTCTTCAATACTCATAGTCTCCGACTTCCTTTTTATTTGTACAGTTCCTTAGGATTACTAAACTTTTTATTTACCATAATCAATTATACATATACTAAGTCAAAAGTCAACATAAAAAAAACAGGCTTTTGCGATTTTACTTGCAAAAGCCTGTTTTTTATGTACTTTATAGCTGGAAGCATCCCCCGCCGATAAATTCTCTCAGCAAGGATTTCGCCGGCACAAAATCGCTTTCGATCCCCACAAAGTAATCAAAAAACTTCAGCAGTCTCTTCGCCTCCGCATATTCCGCGCTGTCCTTCTCCACGCCGAACAGCCGGGGCTCCACATACTGCTTGAGCACCGCCAGCTCATAGAGCAGTGAGGAATTAAACATCACATCCGCTTCCTCCTGATAAGGAAAGATATTCGCCTCCTCCCCTCTTCTCACCGACCTCCACATGGCGATAGTCTTCTGGGCGGAATTTCCACGGGTTCTCGCGTCCCGCACGATCCGGCGGATCAGCCGCCCGTCGGTGGACGGGATCCGGTTATGCTCATCGACATTCAGCTGCGTCAGCGCACTGATATAGATCTTAAACTTATTGGCATCGTCCAGCGTTTCCGTCAGCTTTGGGTTCAGACAGTGGATGCCCTCAATGACCAGGATATCATTCTCCCCGAGCTTCTTCGGCTTCGTGGAGCGGTTCTGCTTTCCGGACTTGAAGTCAAAGACCGGAAGATACACCTCCTCGCCGTTGAGCAATGCCTGCATATCCTGATTGAACAGGTCCACATCAATGGCTTCCAGACATTCAAAATCATACTCCCCGTTGGCGTCCCGGGGCGTTTTTTCCCGGTCCACAAAGAAGTTGTCTACCGCGATCGGGTGCGGCACCAGCCCGTTGACCCGAAGCTGAATGGACAGACGATGGGAAAATGTAGTCTTTCCCGAGGAAGATGGTCCTGCGATCAGAACAAATTTTACATCCGGCCGTTCCGCGATCATCTTTGCGATCTCCGCGATCTTCCGCTCCTGATGCGCCTCCTGGACCAAAACCATTTCCTGCATGTTACCCTTTGTCACCGCGTCGTTGAGCATTCCCACCGTATCAATCCCCTGCTGGTCCCCCCAGGCAACGGATTCGCGGAGTACCTGGAACAGCTTCCTGTGAGGCTCGAAGGGCGGCACCGCGTTCGGCTGATTCATGGTCGGCATCTGGATCACAAATCCGTCCTCATAGAGATGAAGCGAAAAATATTTCAGATATCCGGTATCCGGAACCATATATCCGTAAAAATAATCTTCAAACTTTTTGATGCTGTAGATATTCACCCTGGATACCCTGCGGTATTCAAACAGGTGCTCCTTATCATACATCCTATGCCTGCGGAACAGTTCGATGGCATCGTTGGTATGTACGGAGCGTTTTTGGATCGGCACCTTCTCCTCCGCCAGCTCCCGCATCCTAGCATCCACCTTTTCCAGAAATGCCTCGTCCACCGTCACGTTTCCTTCCACCGTGCAGTAGTAGCCCTTGCTTACGGAGAAATGGATCCGCACCCGCTCCACATTGTCATATCCGCCTACATTATGTACCGCCTTCACCAGCAGAAGGCACATACTCCGCTTATAGGTCTCATGTCCGATATGGTGCGCCGTCGTGATAAATCCAAGCTCGCAGTCCTTTTTCAGATGCTTATTCAATTCCTGGAGCTGATACTTGTTGACATACACCAGAACAATGGGATGCGGATACAGATGCTGAAATTCCTCCGCGATCTCCCGGTATGTCGTCCCTTCTGCATATTGTCTGGTTTCTTCTCCGATCGTAACCGTATACATTTTTTCACCCATAGATCACACCTCTGCCTTTCGTTCACTTTTCAGGCTGTCCTATAATAAAGGTAAAGCATGCCAATCAACACATCAGTTGGAAAGCATCTCCCTATTACAGAAAAAGTCCTCTACCTTGCGGCAAAGGACTTCATACAGCCTACATTTCCATACCACAACAGTCAGTGGCAAACGCTCTTTTTATAGTTTTATTCTAGCAAAGACATTGAACAAAGTCAATACTGACCGAGTATTTGTGCGATTATTATACAGCCAGGATAGCACTTCCCTGTGGCTGTGTAGCAAAGTGGCTGCACGGAAACGAACCGTAATGCCCCATACCTAGTCATGAATGTCTCCGGATGCCTGCGGTCCCTTTGCTTTCCCTCCGGCAATGATCAACACAAGCATTGTCAGCAAATATGGCAGCATCTGAAGAAACTGTTCCGGAATATCAAAATCCAATGTAATTCTAAGAGCCTGCGAAAAGGCGAATAAAAGGCTTGCAAGGAAAGACCCCAGAGGATTCCAGCCTCCAAAAATCGTAGCTGCCAGGGCAATATATCCCCGTCCCGCAACCATTTCCTTTACAAAAAGATTACTCTGGACAATGGATAGAAAGGAACCTGACAAACCGCAGAGCATTCCGCAGATAACAACCGCAATATAGCGATACCTGACAACATCAATTCCTGCAGCCGCGGCCGCCTGCGGATGGTCTCCGATCGTACGCAGGCGCAGCCCTGCCTTTGTACGATACATCATATACCAGGAAACCATCACGATCACTATTGTAATATATAGATACGGAGACTGGTTTTCAAATAACGGGCCGATCACCGGCAGCTTATAAAGAAAAGGAATGGTCACTGCAGGAATCTGTGCGACTTCTCCGCTCAGCCCCTCTTTATCCCATATGGCCTTGCACAGTACGATTGTCAGTCCAGAAGCAAAAATATTGATCCCCACACCGCTTACAGCCTGATTCGTATGGTATCTGATGCAAAGGACTGCATGGATCAGGCCAAAGGCTCCTCCCATCAAAATTGCTGATAAGGTTCCCATCCAGGGTGAATGAAACACGGATGTACCGATTACCGCGCCCAAAGCACCCGAGAGCATCATACCTTCAATTCCAAGATTGATAATGCCGCTTCGTTCACAGATTACACTTCCGATAGAAGCCAAAATCAATGGAACAGCCATCCGCAGCGTTGCAAGCAGCATGTTCATAGAGATCAGATGTTCCAGATTGTCCATCTAATTACTCCCCCTTCCTTTTTATAAAAGTAACGAGCTCCGGTGTTGCCACAAATAAAATGACCAGTCCCTGCATGACCTTGATCATACTGGTTGATACTCCTGCTACGTAACTCATTTTCATTGCACCGGATTCCATGATCCCGAACAACAGCGCACTCAGCAGCACCCCTGACGGATGGTTTCTTCCCAATACTGCTACCGCAATTCCTGTAAATCCATATCCCGGAGAAAATCCATCTACAAATTTTCCTGTTTTTCCGAATACTTCTGTAATGCCTGTCAATGCAGCCAGTGCCCCGCTTACAGCCATCGTCATGATGACAGTCCATGCCATTCCAATGCCAGATGCCTGTGCTGCCCTGCTGTTTTCTCCAACCGCGCGGATATGAAATCCTGCCCGGGTTTTACAAAAGAATAAGTAAAATATGACGGCTAATATCACCGCGAGGATCAGTGCCGTAGTCAACTGTGATTTTGGAATCAGCTTTATAAGCATATAATCTTCCCCGACTGCGGTTGTCTGTGCCACACTGGAAGCCGGATCCTGCATCGGGCCATGCACACAATAGCTGACAAAAAATTTCAGAATATAATTGAGCATGATAGCCACCAGGACTTCATTGATGTTCAATTTTGCTTTTAAAAAGCCGATTATCCCTCCGGCAATTCCCCCAGCGATCATGCCAGACGCAAAAGCTGCCGCCAATACGATGGCTCTTGGCATCCCCTGCATTTCCAATGCAGTGACCGTTGCTGCGAACCCTCCAATATACAGCTGTCCCTCACATCCAATATTAAAAAGTCCTCCTTTATTCGAATATGCACATGCCAGCCCTACAAACATTAATGGTACTGCTTTTCCTAATGTTGTTGCCACTGCATTCCGTGACCCAAACGCTCCGGCAAGCAATGCATTGGCCGCTTCCATCGGATTGTATCCGGAAAACACCATGATTGCGGCTGTTAGCAGCAGTGACAGCATAATAGCAAACACAGAAAAAATCAAATCCTGCAGATGCAGCCGTTTCGCACTCTTTCTTTTCACCTCCATCTATTTTCCGCCTTTCTGTCCGGCCATCAACAGACCTATGGACTCTCTTGTAAATTCCTCGTTTCTCCTCAGATCCATAATCTCACCTTTATACAGCACCGCGATCCTGTCACTGAGCTGAAAGATATCCGTCAGTTCCGCAGATATCAATAAAATGGCTTTTCCCTGTCTTCTCAGATTCAGTAATATTTCATGAATATAGTGGATGGCACCGATATCCAGCCCCCGAACCGGCTGGCATACCAACACAAAATCCGAATTCTTTTCTACTTCCCTGCTCAGAACCATTTTCTGCTGATTCCCCCCTGACAGAGCCCCTACCGCCTGATTTTCATCCACTGCACGAACATCATATTTCTTCATGGATTCTGCTGCCGTCCTGTTTAAGAATGTATAGTCTATCAATCTTCTTTTGACAAACTTCTTGTTAAATTGATTTCCCAGCAAATAATT
The DNA here is from genome assembly GCA_009911175.1 of Lachnospiraceae bacterium. The sequence continues at coordinate 128,809 of QXWX01000002.1, forward strand.
ATCCAGAATCGAAAAGCCTGGTAAAATCGCCCGATCGTGTCTCGAAGAAGGAATATAGCTGATCCCTTTTTGCAGACGCCTTCTAGTCGGCCATTTTGTCACATCCTCCCCCTTGATCACGATGCTCCCCTCCCTACACCTTTGAAATCCCATTAAGATTTCTTCCAGCTGCATCTGTCCATTTCCCTCTACCCCCGCAATCCCCACAATCTCCCCCGCATGGATATCAAGAGAAATCGTATCTCCGGCATTGTCCAGTATACGTACTTTATTCAATGAAACAATCACATCACCGGCCTGCCCGGGAATACGTTCCAGTTTATAGTCCACCTCGTGTCCCACCATTTGATTCGCAAGCTGCTTTACCGTCACATTCTCTGTAGCCGTATGATATACAGACTGTCCCGCCCTCAGCACAGTAACCGAATCTGAAACTGCCTTCGTCTCATTAAGCTTATGCGTGATAAAAATAATCGTTTTTCCCTGTCTCTTCATATCACGGAAAATGCCCAGCAGCTGATCCGCTTCCTGAGGAGTGAGCACAGCAGTTGGTTCATCCAGGATAATAATTTCCGCACCTCGGTAAAGAGTCTTCAGAATCTCAACACGCTGCTTCATCCCTATGGAAAGGTCCGCGACTTTGTCTTCTGCATCCAATCCAAAATTATAACTGTCTGATAATTGCTGTACCTGCCGGATTGCCGTCTTCCTGTCAACTGTAAATTTCCCCGGTTCATTCCCGACAACCACATTTTCCCATACTGTCAATGCATCTACCAGCATAAAATGCTGATGTACCATCCCAAGTCCGCATTGAAATGCTTTCCTGGCGGAATGCTTTACAATATTTTCTCCATTGATCTTCAACAGCCCTTCGTCTGCTTTATATAGGCCAAAGAGAATATTTACAAGTGTGGTCTTTCCGGCTCCGTTCTCCCCAAGAAGGCAATGTATTTCTCCTTTTTCCACCAAAAAATCAATCTGGCTGTTCGCAACAAAACTACCAAAGTATTTCGTAATATTTCGCATTTCTACTGCTAGCACTATTCTCACCTCAATAATTTATATGGAGATAAAAAAGAAGATGTTCTATTACAGAGTCACATCTTCTTTTTCTGATTTTTACAGTTCCGACGGTACTACAATCTCTCCGTTAATTATTTTTTCTTTCATTTTTTCTAACCGCTCTGTAATTTCGTCAGACACCTTAATGTTACTTCCTTCCAGAGTATAGCCAATCCCTTCATCTGACAGACCTAATACTGTTTCTTCACCTGTTTTCAGCTTTCCGCCTAATGTGGATTCTATGATATCATATGCCGCATTATCTACACGTTTCAGCATACTGGCAGCAATATGGTCTGGATCAATGGTGTTCTGATTTGAATTTACTCCAATAGCGATAAAATCGGACTCCTTTGCCGCCGCAAAAACGCCAAGCCCGGAGCCTCCGGCAGCATGGAATATAATATCATGTCCTTTTGCGTACTGACTGTTTGAGATTTCCTTTGCCGTCGTAGTATCTCCAAACGGATTATCCCCTCCGACATATTGAATCGCGACATCTGCCTCCGGGTCAACATATTGGATCCCTGCCTGGTATCCCGCCGCAAACCGGTCTATCGTTTCTGATTCCATCGCACCTACAAAGCCATACTTGTGGTTATCCTCCAGATTATATAGCGATGCATCCTGTTTCATATACGCTGCAAGGGCGCCCACTAAAAACGCGCCTTCCTGCTCCTTGCTTGCATAGCTTGCCACATTATCTTCCAAAAGTGTCGCGTCGATCAATGCATACTGCTGATCCGGATAATCAGGAACAACTGTTGTAAAGGCATCCAGCTGGTCAAAAGCAATGCCGATTATAACCGCATATTCACCAGAATCGCTCATATCCCGAAGAATGGTTTCAAAATCCGTAACTTCTTTCGGTTCGGCATAGTCAAAATCTACTCCCAGTTCTTCCTTTGCTCGTTCTAGGCCACTGTATACCAGGTCATTATAGGATTGGTCTCCGAGCCCGCCGATTCCCAATATAACTGCAGCCTTCATGTCCGTACCTGTCTCTTTGGAACTGTCTGTCCCATCCGTTTTGTCCTCTTTAGATGAGCTGGAACAACCTGTAAAGCAAAAAAACATGACCAGTGTTAATAAAACAGATAATATTTTTTTCATATGCTTTCTCCTCGTATTTTTTACAAATTCACTTTATCTACTGAAAAACCGCAAACAATGTATTCAGCGCTCTTGCCGAATCGACCTCCATACAATGCCCGACATACCTCCCCGCGATTGGATGCTCCCTCAGGTCTGTTACTACCATGCCTCGGCAATATTTCCCTTTGCACTCTATCCTTGTGATCCGTTTCTGTATCGACACAATACTGGGATCCACTGCTACAAGCATTGCTAGAGGATCATGAAGCGGACAGCAGTCGCGCATCCAGTTTTGCATACATGCCCCCCTCATATACCATTTCATTTCCTGCTGCAAAAAAGAAAGTATATTCCTGCATTCCTCTCTGCTGCCAGCGGCCGCCTGCTTGAGATCAGCCTTTCGTAATATTGTTTTTAAAGTAACATCCAGGCCAACCATCGTCAGATTCCAGGGGGCCTGCACCACAATATCCGCAGCTTCCGGATCTCCACCGATATTTGCTTCTACTACCGGTGAAACATTTCCAGGCGCATCTATCGTTCCTCCCATGGATACGACACTGTTGATTTTTTTATACAAATCCGGATATTTCCTTAACGCCATTGCAATATTCGTCATGCGTCCCAGGGTAATCAGCGTAAGCTCTCCTTCATTTCTGCATGCTGCCCTGTATAAAAAATCACAGGCATCCGCAGCTTCCGGTTTCTGGTCTGACGGAGGCAATTCTACATTTCCAATGCCGTTTTTTCCATGTATAAATTCCGGAAATCCATCACATTCTCCGACAAGCGGCTTTTCTGCACCAATACAGACCGGGACTCTGCCCTCCATCCCTGCAAGCTTCAGAATCCTTAATGTATTCTCCGCCCCCTGCTTTGCACTTACGTTTCCTGCACTTGTCGTAATTCCTACAACTTCGATATCCGGCCGGAGCAGCGCGAATAAAATTGCCAGGGAATCATCTACACCTGTATCGCAGTCAATGAAGATTTTTTTCATACATATCACCTTCTTTCATGATTCATATTATCACAACATCATCAAACCCATTTTCTTCTGCAATCTTTTTACAGTGCTCCATTTCTGAATGCTTTGGCGTCCTCAATATGCCGTTATAGGGAAAGCGTACCCCAAATTTCCGGTATGCTATGAGTTTATAACGGATTGATTTCTTCTTTAAATATGGTTTGAGCAATTTCGTGATTCTATCCACTGTATGCTCATTGGGCAGACAGTCCGGAACGATTACCGTACGGATTTCTTCCAGTTTCCCGTATTCTGCCAGAAAGACGGCATTTTTTAAAACCATTTTATTATCCATTCCTGTCAGCTTCATGTGCGACTCCTGGTCAAATGCCTTCACATCCAGCATAATGCCATCGCAGACCTGCAGTAGTTCCTCATCCAGAGTATAGTCATAGCTTCCGTTGCTGTCTGCCAAAACAGACAGCCCCTGTTCCTTTGCCAGCCGGAATAACTCCAGGACAAAATCTCTTTGCAGGGAGCATTCTCCTCCGGATACAGTAATCCCGCGGATAAAAGGAATATCACCACGGATTTCATCCATTACCTGCTCTGCGGAATAATTTTTTGTCCGCGGCGATGATAAATGAGGACAGATATGAATACAGCTGTCACATCCGCAGCATAGCTTTTCATTCCACAGTATCGTCCCATCATGAATCCGCAGCGCACCGACCGGACAATGCCTGATGCAGGCCCCGCAGGCAGTACAGTTCCCTATCGTTTCCGGATTATGGCAATACTTACATTGATAATTACATCCCTGAAGGAATATAACAGCTCTGTTTCCCGGCCCGTCAACTGCACTGCTGTGTATAATTTTGTTTATGACCGCCATTACAGTGTCCGCACCTTCCTATCATAAATTCTGCTGTTTTTCACTTCATAATATCCCCACATTGCATTTGCCTGCGGGACAGCAATTCCATCATCCAGCTTCGCAACATCCGATTTTTTTACCAGATATCCTGTGATCCGGATAACATCGCTGTCAGAAGAATATGTAGAAAAATACCGCATTCCCTTGGAAAATCCTCCCCTGATCAGATCCAAAACCGCGTCTGCGTTTTTCCTTGCCGTAATATCAAAGGGAAAGATATCCCCAACCCCTGATGTGAAATATGGATGCACTTTTCCGCACTGTATCAGGTGTTCATATAACGGAGGCTCTGAACCGATTGCAATTCTTGCTCCTGGGCTGATATCAAAATCACTGTCTATGCCTACCTGGGCATGCATTGTAAAATGGTGGTCCGTACAGTCACAATATTTGCTCTCAAACGAATCTATTGTTTTTTTTATGGTCTCCAGAATGTTTATCGCTAATTCATCCGTATATTCACTGCTGCCATAACGATCCGGTCTCCTCTCTTTTTCCATCAACGTATTCACACATTCATTCATACCTACGACACCGAGCATCGCCGTAAAATTCTCTAATTTTAAAAACTTTTCCTTTACAAGAAAATTTGATTTAAAGAAGTGGCTCTTTTCTACTAAAAATTCAATCTTCTGCTCCATGTATCCGCATAATACGTCCACAGCATGAGGCAGCAATTCATTGATAAAATGCTCACTGTCTTTCGCCCGTTCTGCCAGCCTGCTAAGGACGATACGGGATAAGGTAAATGAGCCGCCGGAAACAGGAAGTGCATTATAACAGCTTGCAATCCCGTATGGCATCCGATACAATCTGCCATATTCTTTATCGTTGGCAAAACTTGGCTTTGCACAGTTCAGCGCACAGATCACACATTTCTTTGCAAAATCATCCGGCGTTATATCCGGATCGTACAGCAAAGTAATCGAAGGGATCGCATTGTTCAATTCTGTCTCAATTTCAACGATCATTTCGCCAGCCCTTGTTGCTTCAGGTCCAAGGTTCATATGACAGTAGGAATCCGGTATGGAACGATCCAGAAAAATCAAAAAGCTTCTGATCAGTTCGTATGCATGTTCATCATCCATAAATGGTTCCAGTAATTTATCTACTGATCCAAGATAGACCGGATAATGTGTAACAGAAGGAATATGGCGGTAAAACATTTCCAAAATCTGTATGGCCTCAAACAAACATTTTGGCGGCTCGAGCCTTAAAAAAGTACAGCCCTCCCGTATCAATTTCTCATAGTCCGGAAGCGTATATCTTGGCTGATATGTCACATTTCCCTCTGTCATCGTACACAGGCAGCCTGCTTCAAAAAGCTCCCGGAATTCTTTGCTTGTTTCGAAAAACTCCACATAATTTAATGGAATAGCAGACAGATTCATCATAGCCTGCTCATGTGTCAGGGCTTCATTTGTGATAACAGATTCTACATCTGCTTTTATATCACTGATATTCAGCATAATCTTTCCTCCAATCTCATCAGTATAAATCTGAAGCCATTTTGTCGTTTTGTTTTATGGTTGCTTCTTTTCTGAATCTATGATATCATTACAAACACTTTCAAAAAAATGTCAAATGTCACTTTTTTGGTAGAAAGGAACAAAAAATGTCTGTAAATTTCAGGAAAATTATTCAGTATATTACATCATCGGAGTATCACTACCCTTTAAGCAGTGAATTTTTAGAACTATTACACAATGAGGATTTAAAAATCGAATTTGCAGATAAAAATGAATTGCTTATTTCGAATGAAATGCCGTCAAACTATATTTATCTTCTGCTGGACGGCTATTGCCGTACCGAAAAGTACAGTGCTTCCGGTAAACTGCTGAAATCCGTTGCTGCCGGCCCCATACAGATTTACGGTCTTTTTGAAGCTGTACATCCAACACTCACACAGCATACTGCGACCATACGGTGTATTACCGCCTGTGCCTATATCCGTATATTAAATAAACGATACATTGATGAGCTTTTAGCGGATCCCATATTTGGCTGGATCAATATCCAATATCTTTCCTCTTTTATTAATCAGGTGCTCACTGAAAATGACAGTTTACTTTTAAACAATACACGGGATAAGCTCCTGCTCCAGCTCTATCAATACTGTCCCGGAACGCGTTTTCCAACGATACTGAAAGTAAAAAAAGAGGAGCTTGCACAGATTTTAAACATCAGTCTCCGGACGCTTTACCGTCAGTTAGATTTTCTTTACAGCGAAGGTTTGATTTCTTCCAGCCGCGGCAAAATACTGATTACTGAAATGCAATATCAAAAAATACAGGAAATTCTCAACGGACTGTTCTAACATAAGAAAGCCGGATGAAATATATTCATCCGGTTCTTATGAGTGAATCATATATTTACATAAACGTGATACCGCCCACACAAATACGTACTTTTAAAATATCTTTATGGCTTCGGACTTTTGCGCAGTCTGGATCTCCACCCCGTCCAGCCGTTTTTCCAGGAATTGCTTCATATCCTCTATAAAAATAGATTCCGTCCCGTAGTGCCCCGCGTCGATCACCGCAAGTCCCTGCTCCCACGCGTCCAGTCCGTCATGGTGGCCGATATCCCCTGTCACGAGCACATCAGCCCCTTTTGCGATAGCGGGAGCAATGGCGCTTTTTCCGGAGCCGGGCGAAACGGCAAGGCGCCGCACCTCCCTGTCCAGATTTCCGGATACCTTCACAAAATCCAGTGCCAGCCGCTCCTTCACATACCCACAGCACTCCCGCAGCGTCATGCTTTTTTCCAGACTGCCGATGCGCCCAATCCCTTCTTCCCTTCCGCCAATCTCCGCAGTCACGTCCAGAACCCGCGGATCACGCAGCCCCAGGATCCTCCCGGAAAGTTCCGCCATTCCCAGCACATCATAATTGGTGTGCATGGCATAATAGGAAATGTCACTTTGGATCAGTTCCAGAATCCGCCGGCTCACAAATTGTTCATCAGTCACAGATTTTAACGGGCTGAATATGAGCGGATGGTGGGTGATCAGCATATCCGCACCGGAGGCTTTTGCCGCCCGGATCACTTCCTCCGTGGCGTCCAGCGCCAGATAGATCCGGGCCACTTCCTGATCGGATCTTCCTGCCTGCAGGCCTACATTGTCAAATCCCAATGCCGCTTCCTTTGGGTACACTTCTTCGATAACATCCATAATCTCTTTACACTGCATAGTACTCCAACCCTTTCCAGATATAATCCAACTCCTCTTCCAGTTCCATTCTACGGATGCGGATCCGCTCTCCGGTCTGCCCCCGAAGCCCTGCCAAAATATTCTGCCGGATTGCCTGTTCCCGATCCAGATATTCTCTGAGAACCGGATGCCGCATTTCCAAAAGCAGCTTCCCGTATCGGATCTCGGCTTCGTCCCACACGCAGAGCGTATCCTGCTCCGGGCTTCCGGATTCCATCCAGCCTCCGCGTTCCCTTTCCTTCCGCGTCTTCAAACGATCCGGTTCCAGGCTTTTTTCCGCACCTTTTCTCCGGCCGCCGCGTCTGCCGTCCTTGGGGGGCGCAGCCTTCATCATTGGATAATATTTTCCGTCGTCCTTTACCATATCCTCCTGAATAAACAAAAAACCTTCCTCTAAAAGAAAGGCTCTGACTTTTGCGATCTCGGACTGGGGCTGGAGAACCAGTTCCTTCAGAGACCGGGTAACCTCCGGATATGCGCTCAGGATCCGGATCATCAGCGGCCCGCCCATTCCTGCAATCACGGCGGTATCCACTTCAAACGGTTCCAGCTTCTCAAACCCGTCCGATAACCGAAGCCGGATCTTCTCTTCCATGCCGTTCTCTTTCACATGCGCCTCTGCCTTTTTCAGCGGCCCTTCATTCACATCCATGGCAATGGCCGACGGGGCCATCCCTTTCCGCAAAAGGTAGATCGGGATATAGGCGTGATCCGTACCTATATCCGCAACCCGATGCCCGGCAGTCACAAGGGAAGCGACCGCCTGCAGTCTGTCTGATAATTCCATCTGTCCATCCTCTGCGGTCCGCGGTCCGCCGCCCGCTCATATTTTCTCCGGCAGTCTCTTACTTCCGGCAGACACGCGCCGCGCCTCAAAATCTGCTTTTATTCCGTCTCTTATCCGGGCAAGGCTTTTTAATCCAGGTAATCCCGCAACTTCCTGCTCCTGCTGGGATGACGCAGCTTTCTCAGTGCTTTTGCCTCAATCTGACGGATCCGCTCTCTGGTCACATCAAATTCCTTGCCTACCTCTTCCAGCGTCCTTGCCCTTCCATCGTTCATGCCGAACCGGAGCCTGAGCACCTTCTGCTCCCTCTCGGTCAGCGTATCCAGCACCTCGTCCAACTGCTCCTTGAGCAGGGTCTGGGCCGCCGCCTCCGCGGGAACTGGTACATTGTCATCCTGGATAAAATCTCCAAGATGGCTGTCTTCCTCTTCTCCGATGGGAGTCTCCAGGGAAACCGGCTCCTGAGAGATCTTCAGGATCTCCCTGACACGGTCCACCGGCATGTCCAATTCCTTCGCGATCTCCTCCGGGGTGGGTTCACGCCCCAGCTCCTGCAGGAGCTGTCTGGACACACGGATGAGCTTGTTGATGGTCTCCACCATATGGACCGGAATCCGGATCGTCCTCGCCTGGTCTGCGATGGCCCTGGTGATCGCCTGACGGATCCACCATGTGGCATAGGTGCTGAACTTATATCCCTTGTGGTAATCAAACTTCTCCACAGCCTTGATGAGTCCCAGATTGCCCTCCTGGATCAGGTCCAGAAACAGCATTCCGCGGCCCACATACCTCTTGGCAATGCTGACCACCAGACGCAGGTTTGCCTCCGCCAGCTCCTTCTTGGCATCCTCATCCCCGTCTTCCATCCGCTGGGCAAGCTCAATCTCACGCTCGGCACTCAAAAGAGGAACTTTTCCGATCTCTTTCAGATACATGCGCACAGGATCTTCGATGCTGACTCCATCCGGAACCGAGAGATCAATGTTCTCAACATCCACGTCCTCTTCCTCGGACAGGATCACGTCCATGTCAATGTCCACATCATCGTCACTGCCGCTGATCCGGAGCACATCGATATTGTTGGATTCCAGGTATTCAAATACCTTGTCCATCTGTTCCGCATTGAGCTCCATGTCACGGAAAAAGTCGTTGATCTCCTGGATCTCCAGGATGCTCTTCTTTTTCTTGCCGAGAGCAACCAGGTCTCTTAAACGCTCCAAAAATTTCTGTGTGTTCTCTTCCATGTGTCCTTCCTTCCTCTGCCTGCACAGCGCCAGGCTATCTTGTTATATTTTATCCTTATTCTAAAGAAATATGCAGTTTCTCCAATTCCCCAAGCTGTCTTTTTTCTTCCATGAGCCGCTGCAGACCCGCCATATCCGTCGGTTCCAGATTCTTCATCCGGACATCGATGCTGTTGGACTTCACCCGCAGGAGAGAATCCTTAATGGCACGTACCTTTTCCTCCGGCGTGGTCAGCCTGCTGATCCGGGTATTGAACAGCGCGGCTGCCTCCCGGTGTTCTTCCTCCTCCGTAAAATGGTTGATGATCTTTGCCGGATTCAAACTGCCTGCCCTGTACTGCTCATACAAAAGCTCCGCCACCGTGCGATACTGAGACTGTGTAAAATCCCCGGGGCTGATATGTCTGCTGATGATGCCGAACAGCCTGCTGTCATCGATCATCCACGTAAGAAGCACCTTCTGGGCCGTAAGACTGCCGTCCTCCTTCTTAAGGGGCTGCCCCGATGCCGTTTTGGGACGTTCCACCGGCTTTGCCATGCCTTCCCTGACTGCGGTCTTGGACACCAGCTTTTTCAGACTCTCCTCGCTGATCCGATAAGCCTTTGCAACCGCTTCTATGTAATTATTCCGTTCCAGCTCGTCCTGGAAACCGATCAGCCGTCTTGCCGCCTCCTGGAAAAACGCGGTCTTGCCCTCCGGAGAGTCCATATGATACTCCCTCTCCAGGATCTCCAGGGTGAACATAAACCCGTTCTTTGCCCCCTCAATCCTCTGCTCAAATTCCTCCGCCCCCAGGTTCTTGATAAATTCATCCGGGTCTTTATAGGGATCCATCCGGATAACCTTTGCAGAGATTCCTGCTTCTCTCAGGATCGGAACTGCCCTGAGCGCTGCCTTCGTCCCTGCCTCATCGCTGTCATAGGTCAGGTACACCTCCTGGACATAACGCCGGATCAGGGAAGCATGCCCCGCGGTCAGCGCGGTACCCAGGGAAGCCACCGCATTGGTAAAGCCGGCCTGATGCATCGCAATCACATCCATATAGCCTTCACAGAGCAGAAAATAGGGCTTCCGCGAGGACCTGGCACGGTTCAGCCCGTACAGATTCCGGCTTTTGTCAAAAATGGGGGTCTCCGGGGAATTCAGATACTTGGGCTTCGCATCTCCCATGACGCGTCCTCCGAATCCGATCACCCGGCTGTTCACATCCATGATCGGAAACATGACACGGTTCCAGAACTTGTCATAAACACCATGCTTTTCGTCGATGCTGATGAGGCCCGCCTGGCGGATCATCTCCTCCTGGTATCCCTTTGACCGGAGATAGCGGTACAGGTCATCGCTGTACTTATTAGAATAACCCAGCCCGAATGCGCGGATGGTCTCATCCGACAGCCTGCGCTCCCTCAGATATGTATAACCGGCCTTTCCCTGCTCCGACTTCAGCTGCACATAAAAATACTGCGCCGCCGCTTTATTGATCTCCAGCAAAGAGGCTTTTAAGCCGGCCCGCTCCTTCGCCTCCCTGGAGTACTCCGCCTTCGGAAGCTCCACCCCGGAACGCTCCGCCAGATATTCGACAGCTTCGATAAATGTATAATTCTCATATTCCATCAGAAACGTAAAGACATTCCCTCCGGTGCCGCAGCCAAAGCAGTAATACATCTGCTTCTGCCTGCTGACGGAAAAAGACGGAGACTTTTCATTATGAAACGGACAGAGACCGAAATAGGAGCTGCCCTTTTTCTGCAGCTTCACATATCCGGAAATCACATCCACGATATCATTTTTCATCCGTACTTCTTCGATCAAATCTTCCGAATAATACATTCTGACCTCCCAAAAAATTCCCTATATGTTATATATTCGACAAAACTTATAAATTTCCTTCCTGTAATTCAAGAAAAAAGTCACGAAAAAACTACTTCGACCATGCTTCCGGCATAAAATACTCCTCATACTTCTTCACCGCGTAATTATCGGTCATTCCGGCAATATAGTCGCACACGATCTGTTCCCGGCAGTTTCCCGGAAGATCAATGGCATGAAGAAACTGCTCAGGCAGCAGCTCCAGGTGTGTAAGATAATACTCATACAGCCGGTGGATCAGGTCCACTGCCTTATCCTCCTCCCCCTTTGCCTTGGGGTTGAGGTATACATGATAAAACATAAATTTCCGAAGCTCCTTCATGGCCTGCCCCACTTCCTCGGACATGAGGATCTCCGGTCTGTCCATGCTGTGCACGATCACGTCATGGACCATGGTATCCAGCCTGCGTTTTCCGGTATCCCCCAGTGTATTCCGGATTTCCTTCGGAATTTCCTCTTCTGTTAAAATACCGCCCCGCACAGCGTCATCGATATCATGGTTGATATAGGCAATCTTATCTGACAGGCGGAGCACCTGCCCCTCCAGCGTGTGCGGCGTACCGGCCGTCTTGTGGTTCAGAATGCCGTCCCGTACCTCCCATGTCAGATTCAGCCCTTTTCCCTGTCTCTCAATATACTCCACAACACGGACGCTCTGCTCATTGTGCGCAAAATGATACACCGAATTCAGCGCCCTCTCCCCCGCATGCCCAAAAGGCGTATGTCCCAGGTCATGCCCCAGGGCGATCGCTTCCACCAGATCTTCATTTAAACGAAGCGCCTTGGCAATCGTACGCGCATTCTGCGACACCTCCAGCGTATGTGTCAGCCTGGTACGGTAGTGATCGCTTTTGGGCTGTAAGAATACCTGCGTCTTCTGCTTCATCCGCCGGAACGCCTTGCAGTGCAGGATCCTGTCCCGGTCACGCTGAAACACCGGGCGTATGTCACATTCCTGCTCCGGGCGCTCCCTCCCTCTTGACTCCCTGCTGAAGGACGCGTATGGACTCAAGTACTCCAATTCCCTTTCTTCCAGTTGTTCTCTGATCGTCATCATCCGCTGCCTCTTTCAAATCCTGAACTCCCTATTATATTATATTCAAAACCTGTCGGGAATTTCCTCTAATTTTCCAAAAGAGGAAATTCCCGGCCTGAATGTAAGCTTATGCCGACAGTTCCCGGTTATCCTTTCAGACGCTTTTCAATCGCGTCCACCACAGTTTCCAGAACTTTGATCCTTGCATAATATTTGCAGTTGCCTTCCACCACAATCCAGGGGGCGTATTCCGTGGAAGTCCGGATCAGCATCTCGTTGACCGCATCCTCATACTGATCCCACTTTTCCCGGTTGCGCCAGTCCTCATCCGTGATCTTCCACTGCTTTTCCGGATTTTCCTGGCGTGCCTTAAAGCGGCGCTCCTGCTCATCCTTATCGATCTGCATCCAGAACTTCATGACAACAGCGCCCGCATCCGCCCAGTCCTTTTCCATATCGTTCATCTCCTTATAAGCCCGCTGCCACTCCTGCTTCGTACAGAAGCCCTCAATCCGCTCCACCATCACGCGGCCGTACCAAGTCCGGTCGAAGATCGCGATGTGCCCGTCCTTGGGCACTGCCCGCCAGAACCGCCACAGGTAATGATGAGCTTTTTCAATATCATTGGGAGAAGCCGTAGGATTCACGACAAATCCGCGGGGATCCATCTTCTCGGTGAGACGCTTGATGGCGCCGCCCTTGCCGCCGGCATCCCAGCCTTCAAATCCCAATATCACCGGAATCCGCCTCCGGTACAGCTCCCCGTGCAGGAGCTCCATTTTCTTCTGCAGCTTCTCCAGCTTCTTCTTATACTCTTCCTTCGTATAGCTTAAGGTCAGGTCCGCATTCCGGAGGATGGACTCCTGAAGGTCGTTCACATTTTTCGCGGCCTCCTCCGCCACCGCCGATACCTGTACGTTTTCCTCCATGAACCGGATCGCCTTCACCGCATCGGCCTCTGCCTTTTTATGCTGTACCTTTTCGATCTGCTGTGCCAGCGCCTTAATGACCGCCGAATAGATCTTTACCGTCGCGAAACGCTTATCCGTGGCTTCCACGATCATCCACGGGGCATAATCCGTGTCCGTCTTCTGCAGCATCTCTTCCATGATCGCCTGGTATTCATCGAAGCGCTTGTTCCTCTCCAGATCCCCTTTGCTGACCCTCCATGCGGTCTCCTTGTTCTCTTTCAGCTTCTGGAAACGTTTTTTCTGTTCCTTTTTGCTGATATCCAAAAACAATTTAATCAGGACGCAGCCATCGTCCGTCAGCTGTTTCTCGAAGGAACAGATCGAATGAAAGGCATCCGGAAGCTCCGTCTTTTTGTTCTTTTTTTCAAAACGGTCGATCAGGACCTTCCTGTACCAGCTTCCGTCAAATACGGCAATCCTTCCCTTTGCCGGAGTCTTTGTCCAGAATCTCCACAGGAACGGATGCATCTTTTCCTCCTCTGATTCACGCTGGATCGCATGTACCTCAAACCCGCGCGGATCCAGACTCTGGATTAGCTTCCCGATCTGCAGCCCCTTGCCTGCGGCGCCAAAACCTTCGAACACGATCATCACCGGGATCTTCAGGCTCTTGCACTGTCTCTGCAGTTCTCCCAGTCTGCTTTCCAGAAGCGGCATTTTATCCTTGTATTCTTCTTTTGACATTTTCTTCGACAAATCCACTTTTTCCAGCATTTTCTTTTCCTCCCGTATTTTTTTGTTTTTTGCTGTTGTTGCTTTGTCAATCGTATTTGTTTCTGATCAGCTATATTTTCTGACAATTTCGTTCATAATATCCCACTTTTTTTCCATATCCTCTACCAGCTTGAACTGTGTCCTGCAACGGTCCAGATTATGCCCCTCTCTGTGGATCTTGAAATAGACATCTCCCTCCAGATAATCCGCCAGAAAACGGATCCCGCACTCGAAGGTCATCACCTTTGCCCCCATGGGAAGCATCTCCAACTCCTTCGCTGTAAGACTGCCCGCGCATCCCTCGACAAAGCCTTTTGTGTACAGCTCGAATAACTCCATATCACATTCCACCTTGTCCAGATCCGTCTCATCCTCTGCCGCCGTGCTGGCCCCAAAGCGGATGGAATCCCCGAAGTCATTGACCGCAAGCCCGGGCATCACGGTATCCAGGTCAATCACGCAGATTCCCTTTCCCGTGGCATCGTCGATCATGATATTGTTCAGCTTCGTATCATTGTGGGTTACCCGAAGAGGCATCTCCTTCCTCTCGAGCATCCCTCCCAGCACACCCGTCATTTCCTCATGCGCAAAGGCAAAATCAATCTCCTTCCTGACGGACTCTGCCCTGCCGCAGACATCTGCCTCCACGGCCCGCCGAAATGCCGCAAACCTGGATTTTGTATCGTGGAACCCCTGTATGGTCTCATGCAGGGTATCTGCCGGATAATCTGCCAGCATCCTCTGGAAATTGCCGAAGGAAAAAGCGCTCTGGTAAAAGTTCTCCGGCTTTTTCACCTGATCGTAGCATGACGCTCCGGTGATGAACTGATATGCCCGCCAGTATTCTCCTTCCGAGTCTATGTAGTATGGCTTTCCGTCCAAAGCCGGAATCACATTCAGCGTTTCCCGCTCCGGATCTCCGCCCTTCTCCAGGATCCGCTCTCGCAGATAGGTCGTCACGTTCATGATATTTTCCATCAGCTCTATGGGCCTGGTAAAGATCTGCCGGTTCATATGCTGCAGGATCTTTTTATACTGCCCCTTTTCCGGATCATCATATATAAGCAGGTAGGTATCGTTAATGTGCCCGCTGCCATATGGCTCCACAGAGACCAGGTTCCCGCGGGAGCTGAAATTATTGATCGCGTCTGTTTTTCCCTTATCATTTTCTTTCCTCATCGTCAATCCTCCCATAAATCTTCCGGATAGAAGCCTTCCGCTTTCAGTCTCTGCATCGCCGCAACTACAACCGGCTTATCTTCTTTATATGTTACGCCATACCACTTGTCCGCGGAGGAAAGGACTGCTACGGATGCCCGGTCCTGCTCCACCAGTCCGCTGACTACACTGGGGAGAAAATACTCGCATTTGAGCGGGTTTTCCCGAAGGCCCTTTTCCAGAAATGCCGGGAATCCTGCCTGGATCTCATCCAGGATGCTTCTCGTAAATCCCCACATATTCATGGAAACCAGCGTCTCGCCCGGAATCGGCACCCAGGTAGCCCCGTCATCCTCCGTATAGGCAATGCCGTCCTCCCTCTTTTCGATCCGGGTTCTCTCTGTAACGGCTGTGAGCTCTCCGGCATCATTGACCTCACAGATGCCCCGCGCCACATGTCCATTATCGGTCACCGTATTCCTCAACTCATAGCCCACCATGGTGTAGCGGTATTTCTCATCATCCTCGTGAGCAGAAAGGTAGCCGTAAATCTTCTGGAATGCGTCTCTTCCATAATAGTCGTCTGCATTGATAACTGCGAAAGGCCCGTCGATCTCGTGAACGGCACTCAGAACCGCATGTGCCGTCCCCCATGGTTTTGCGCGGCCCTCCGGTACGGCAAAGCCCTCCGGGATGTCCTGGATCCGCTGAAACGCATAGGAAGTCTCCATATACTGCTCCACCCGGCTTCCAATGGCCTCACGGAAGTCCTTTTCATTTTCCTCCTTGATGATAAATACCACCTTTTCAAAGCCCGCCAGCTTCGCATCATATATGGAAAAATCCATGATAATGTGTCCCTGATCGTCCACCGGGTCAATCTGCTTCAATCCGCCGTAGCGGCTTCCCATTCCCGCAGCCATGATCACTAATACCGGTTTTTTCATTTCTTTTTCCTCCAATCCTTTCTTACGTTAATAGTATGGTCTTATTTTAACAAAAAGCCTATACATAATCAAACAATAATTACCAAAAACGCACAAAAATAGTAACAGTTCGACCTGGAATCCTTTCCATGCCAAGCCGAACTGTTACTATCCATATGGCCTTCCATATTTTTCCGCAAAAACCTGCTCATTCTATTTTTGCTTTTCCTTTTTCCTGCTCAGTAGCTCCTCCTTGAAACGCTGTCCGTTTCCCAGTTCTTCCGTCAGATTGTAGATCAATTCCTGATTTTTGCGGTTTAACTGCTCATACTTTCTGCAGAGGTTATAGTTCCTCTCCTGAATCTCATTAAATTCTGTCTGGTTTTCCGCCCCTCTTCGTGAATCTGACCGATACAGAATATAATCAACGGACACACCAAAATAATTTGCCAGAGACATCAGGATATCCGCCGCAAGCGCATTATCCCCGTTTTCAATCCGGCTGACCGTCTGCTGTGAAATATTGATCCTGCCTGCTAGTTCCTCCTGACGCAGTCTTCTCTCCTTGCGCAGTTCTTTTACCCGATTTCGCACCATAACTTAAGCCCTCCATACTACTCTTTTTTATTTTATCGAATATCTTTTCTTATGCTACCCGAATATAATGTAAGATATTACTTCCTTTCAGAGTTTCCGGATTATGGTAAAAAAAATAAAATAAATCAATTGGATAAATAAAAAATATTAAAAAAAACGGGTTGACATTTTTTGCAGAAAATAGTATGATATGTCTTGTGATTTGACGTAGCGTTAGGATCACGAATGCGGAAGTGTCGGAACTGGCAGACGAGCAAGACTAAGGATCTTGTAGCTTTCGAGCTGTGTGGGTTCAAGTCCCATCTTCCGCATTCATTTAAAAGACTGGAAAGCCTTTAATTACTAGAGGCTTTCTTTTTTTATCTGCTGGAAATTGTATAATATTTATCTCACGTTGTCTCACGCTCTCAGCAGGTTTTTCACTATATGTTGTGTTTCCCCGCAAAGCACTCAACACTTTTTCTTCCCTTTCTTTTTCGTCAGAATTGATGAAAATATAGTATTTCAAAGTTGTTGCCTCGTCTGCATGTCCTAGCATATCTTTAACAGCGCTTAAGTCAACTCCATTGTTAAAGAGCGTAGAACCATATGTTTTTCGCGGATTTTATGCAAAAAATCCACCCAGCAGTTTCTGCTAAGTGGACGCACCTGGACGATTTGTACGACAGGACTCCGGTATGGATTCTGACCATGGTAATAGTTGCTGGAGATCTTCTTTTGACGGGAATGGCCCCAGATCTTTCATACGTTCCAGTATATAAGCCACATAGTCATATGGCTTAAGCCCCTTCAGTAACGCCGTCTCCGTGATGCTGTATACGGTCGCGCTGACCTCCGCGCCTTTGATGCTTTTAGAGAACAGCCAGTTGCGGCGGCCAATGGCAAAGTTCTTGATCGCCCTCTCCGCTGCCAAGTTATCGATACTCAGATGTCCGTCTTCCAGATAGGTTTTGAGGTATTTTTCCTGATTTAAAGCCGATCCGTGCCATTGCCTGGTATGCAGTTGTTTCTTTCAGCTGTTCTTTGGTAAAGCCCTTTTTTAAAGGGGTAAGGGCTTCATCAAAACGCCGTCTTGCATGTGCCATGCACCCTGTCACGGTGATCTGCTCCGGAAGGCTGTGGTAAGCCTGGTATCCATCACAGGTCAGATAGCCACGGAATTCATCCCCCAGGATTTCTGCCGGATGGTAGCCACCCCTGGTCCTTTCATATTGGAAAAGGACCATCCGTGGGGATCCGCTGTATTCATCCGTAAGATACTGGAAGATGGATCGTTATGGGAGGATAGTCCGACAACGGTTGGGAGGAAACCTCTAACTCAGAAAGGAGTCTGGCAAAGACCGGATCCATCCCTTGATCCAATGCGGACGGCTTCTGCATTTGTTTTCTGATCCAATAACTGAAAGTCGACAGACAGGGGGACTTGATTTTCCTGACACCATTCTTTTCTTGACAATCCGCTTTTTTGGAAATCCTGAATCCGCTTCATCCAGAAATCTTCTTTTGTAAGGTTCGTTTCATTCATAGGCAATACTTCCTTGATTTGGAGCTATTGTATCAAAAATGATGGAGGATTCATAGATACGGATTATTTCGTGCTTACATATGAGCGGCAAACTACTTGCAAAACTTTAACAACAAACATAAACCAATTTTAAAAGCGGAGGGCTAAACCTCCGCTTTACTCTTCTTTTTCTTCATGCCGTGGGTTTGCGTTAACAATCCGGCGTATTAAATCCAATATTTCATGCTCGCTATGCCCTTTTTCATCACACCATTCAATAACAACCTTAATTTCTTTTTTATCCATTTCCATTACCTCCGTCATTCAAAACTCCTTTCCAGCTAAACCTTACATTCATCAACAGCCTGTCAAATGCAAAGGATCTGACCTATAAGGCTATTTTAAAACGAAATATAAAAACAAACAAGCCCTTAATTTAAAAAAAGATTTGTTTTTTCTTACAATTATATAAACCCATGCAGAAAACCTGCCACTGGCAGCTTTTCTGCATACGATGGTATATTAAAAGCGGAGGGCTAAGCCTCCGCTTTACATGTGACCTCTATTTGTTACTGCTCTTTAGCCATAGCAATCTTATCAAGCAATTCAACAATTTCTTCTGTCGTATACTCTTTCTTTTCTCCATTGGCAAAAATTAATCTCAGTTCATACAACATTGCCATTTTCGTATCCTGCCGTTCCTTATCTGTCATTTTATCCATAACCTCCTTCCTCCTCGTCTGTTTACAGCCGCTTACAAATCTTCTATAACTATATTGTAACCTATTCTTAGAATATTGCCAATATATTTTGAAAAAAAGCGCGTATCCCCAGGAGGCTTTTTGTTCTATAGGAAAATTCGGAGAAGTTACCTATAGAACAAAAAATAAAAGCGGAATACACCACTCCGCTTTTATCTCATTCACAATTATGCGATTTTTTCCTTCGCCAGTTCCGCTAATGTCGCAAATCCTGCCTTGTCGCTGACCGCCAGCTCTGCCAGCATCTTCCTGTTCATATCCACATCCGCCAGCTTCAGGCCATACATGAACTTGCTGTAGGACAGGCCATTCATTCTTGCCGCCGCATTGATACGCGCGATCCAAAGCTGTCTCATCTGACGCTTGCGCTGCTTTCTTCCTGCATAAGAGGAAGCTAAAGCCCTCATAACGGACTGCTTTGCCACTCTGTACTGTTTGGAACGTGCTCCCCTGTATCCTTTTGCCAGCTTCAATACTCTGTTATGTTTCTTTCTTGCGTTCATTCCGCCCTTGATTCTTGCCATTTCTTAATCCTCCTTCTATTACCCGCGTCTTAGATATACGGTAATACTTTCTTCATATTCTTTACATTTGTAGCATCTGTAATAGTGGACTTCCTGAGGTTTCTCTTCCTCTTGGTCGTCTTCTTGGTTAAGATGTGGCTCTTGTAAGCTTTGTTTCTTTTCAGCTTTCCTGTACCTGTCTTTTTGAAGCGCTTTGCCGCCGCTCTATTTGTTTTTAATTTTGGCATAATAATCTTCCTCCTTTATTGTGCTTGCCTTATAACCAGCTTGTATATTTTTAACGTTTTACGGTTAAAACCATGCTCATGTTCCGGCCTTCCAGCTTCGCCGGCTTTTCCACTACCGCAATGTCCCCCACCAGCTTGTAAAAATCATCCAATATATGCTTGCTCTGCTGGACATGTGCCATCTCTCTGCCCCGGAAACGCAAGGTCACCTTTACCTTGTTGCCCTTGAGGATGAACTTCTTAGCATTGTTCACCTTCGTATTCAGGTCATTCGTATCAATATTCGGTGACAGGCGCACTTCTTTGACTTCAACAATTTTCTGCTTTTTCTTCGCTTCCTTTTCTTTTCTTGTCAGCTCATACTTATACTTTCCGTAATCGATGATCTTACACACCGGCGGCTTTGCTCCCGGAGCGATCTTCACCAGGTCAAGCTCCGCCTCCTGTGCGATCCTGAAAGCATCCCTCGCTGACATGATCCCTAACTGTTCCCCATCCTCACCGATCAGGCGAACCTCTTTATCTCTGATCTGTTCGTTAATCATTAACTCGCTAATTGTCGTATACCTCCGTCACATGAATTTCCATTGGGCTGTCGCAAATAAAAAAACGAGTGAACAGATATCCACCCGACAATTCACAGACATACGGCTGTCATAAAATACTCCGTCCCAGCCCTGTGTCCTGTGTCAATATCAAACCGATAGTCGCCCGCTTGCGCTATGGTGAGAGTGGATACTCTGCTTTGTTTTTCGCTTTACGCAAGGAATAATCTAGCACACTTCCCATCAATTGTCAACACATTTTTCAAATTATTCCGCAAATTCATTACTATTTATGGTCTCTTCATACACATGCGCAAAAACAGCCGTCAAAGCTGTCTGCAGACACCCTGTGAACGGGAACGAGATTTTGACATGATTCGCGTTACCTCTTGTATTTCCCTGTACTTTATGTCATAATCCTATATGTCTGACGTACAGAACACAAAAACATGTACAAATTCACCAAAACCATATGAGGAGGGCTTTATAATATGAAAAGCAGCAGAAGCAACTTTACAAGCCGGATCGGCTTCATCCTCTCCGCCGCCGGGTCGGCGGTGGGGCTGGGGAACATCTGGCGGTTTCCCTATCTGGCGGCGCAGTACGGCGGGGGCACGTTCCTGCTCTGCTATATCATCCTGGCCGTCACATTCGGGTTCGCCCTGATGACCGCAGAGATCGCCCTGGGACGGAAGACGGGCTTAAGCGCCATCGGAGCCTTTTCCGCTTTGAATAAGCGCTACCGCTTTGTCGGCGTCCTGGTCACCCTTGTGCCGGTCATCATCTTCCCCTACTACTCCGTCATCGGCGGATGGGTCATCAAATACTTTTTCACCTTCCTGACGGGCGGTGTGTCCGCGGCGGCTGAGGATACCTATTTTACCGGCTTTATCTCCGGTGTATCAGAGCCCATCGTCTGGTTTGTGATCTTTACGGCGATCGCGGCGGCGGTGGTGATCTGCGGCGTGGAAAAAGGGATCGAAAAAGTCAGTAAGGTCATGATGCCGCTGCTGGTAGTCCTGACTGTTGGCATCTCCCTGTATGTGCTGACCATCGACGGCGCCATGGAAGGTGTCAAATACTACGTCCTGCCCCATATGTCCGATTTTTCGATCAAGACACTGCTCTCTTCCATGGGACAGTTGTTTTACTCCATGTCCCTTGCCATGGGCATCATGATCACTTACGGTTCCTATATGAGCAAATCCACCAATCTGGGAAGCTCCGTCAGGCAGATCGAGATCTTTGACACCGGCATCGCCTTTTTCGCCGGACTGATGATCGTGCCCGCCGTATTCGCCTTTTCCGGCGGAGACCCGTCTGCCTTAAAAGCAGGACCGGGGCTGATGTTCATCACCCTTCCGAAGGTCTTTGCCAGCATCCGGTTCGGTGGATTTTTAGGCACGGTCTTCTTTGTACTTGTATTTTTTGCGGCGATCACCTCCGCCATCTCCCTGATGGAAACCATCGTATCCATCCTGATGGACTTTTTCCACTGGTCCCGCCGCAAAACCAGCATCCTGGTGTTTATCTATTCCCTGCTCATGGGCGTTCCCTCTTCCCTGGGATTCGGGATCTGGGATTTCGTCAAGCCCCTGGGCATGTCTATCCTGGATGCATGGGACTTCATCAGCAACAGCATCCTGATGCCGATTGTGGCGCTGCTGACCTGTTTCTTTGCAGGGTTTGTCATCAAGCCCAAGGCCATCATCGAGGAGGCATGCGCCGAAGGCGCCGTCTTCAAGGGGAAGCATCTGTTTACCGTGGTCATCAAATGGGTGGCCCCCATCATCCTGGTTGCCATCCTCATCAGTTCGATCCTGAACGCCCTCGGCATCTTTGTGATGTAGCAAATACAATGGCAGCCGCAGGATGACTTACTGCGGCTGCTCCCCGGAGAGGATCTTCCTGGCCGTGAAGAAAAACAGGAGCATCGTCACGGCAACGGATGTAAAGTCTGCAACCGGCTCCGCCCGGTAGACCCCGTCCACACCCATAAATCTGGGAAGCAGGACCGCAAGAGGCACCAGGAGCACGATCTTGCGGAGCAGAGCGATCACCAGAGATACTTTTGCCTGTCCCAGTGCCAGGAAGGTCGTCTGGCAGCCCATCTGGATTCCGAAGATCGTGATCCCCAGGAAGTAAACCGGCATATACCGGCAGGTCAGCATGGTCAGCTCTTCATTGCTGGAAAACAGCCACGCGTAAAACTCCGGCCGCAGCACCGCGATCCCCGCAAACACCATGGTTCCGGCAAGGCAGACCAGCACCATCCGCAGGAAGGTATCCTTCACCCGCTTTAAGTTGCCTGCGCCGTAATTATAGCTCATAATCGGCTGCACCCCCTGGGCGACGCCCTGTACCGGGATGGTGATGAGCTGCATCACGCTGGCCATGATGGACATGGTACCCACATACATGTCTCCGCCGTATTTCTGCAGCCCTGTGTTCAGTGTGATCATCACCAGGCTTTCCGTGCTCTGCATAATGAAAGGTGAGATTCCAAGCGCGCCGATGCCCAGCACCGTTTTCTTATCCAGGCGGATCTGTTTTCTGCGAATCCGGATCACACTGTTTGAGCCGGTCAGAAACCGCAGCACCCACGCCGCGCTTAATGCCTGGGAAATGACCGTGGCAAGTGCTGCTCCCCGGACTCCCATATGGAATCCGAAGATCAGCACCGGGTCCAGAATGATGTTGGTCACCGCGCCCAGAAGAACGGACAGC
The DNA here is from genome assembly GCA_009911175.1 of Lachnospiraceae bacterium. Next base: position 151,678 of record QXWX01000002.1, read on the forward strand.
ATGGCGATTTTCGCATTGCCCTGGCCGCTGATATAGGTATTGAGTCCCAGCGCAAACTGGACAAAAACGGTGCCCGCCAGATAGATCGTGATGTACTCCCTGGCATGGACAATGGTGTTGTCGCTGGCGCCGAAGGCATACAGGATGGGGGTCTTGAATGCCTGGAATACTGCGGTCAGCACCACGGAAAACAACAGAAGCATGGCCACGCTGGTTCCCAGGATCTTCTCCGCGCCTTCATAATTTTTCTTTCCAAGCTGAATGGACGCCTGGGGGGCGCCGCCCATACCGGCAAATGCGCTGAAGGCAGAGATCACCATCAGGATCGGGGCCGTAACCCCGACCCCGGTCAGGGCCAGCTCCCCGTAGCCCGGGATATGTCCGATGTAGATCCTGTCCACAATGTTATACAGCACATTGATCACCTGGGCCGCCACCGCCGGCAGGGCCATGCTCACCATCAGCCTTCCAAGAGGCGCGTTCCCCAGTCTTTCGTCATTTTTTACCATTCTCTTCGGATCCTTCCTTCCCGTCACCATCCTTCTTGAGCATCCGCATGATCAGATCCACGGAGCCCTGTATCCCATAGCTGGCGCTGTTGATGCACAGGTCATAGTTTCTGGCCTTGCCCCAGTTCCGTCCGGTATAAAATTTATAATATTTTACATGATCTTTATCCAGTTTGGTCAGGAGACGCTTCGCCTCCTTCTCGTTCTCGTACCCGCGCACCTCCATGATCCGCCGTACCCGCTGCTCCAGGGGCGCCGTGATAAAGATGCTGATGTGTGGAATCCGGTTATTGGTCAGGATGGCGTCCGCGCACCGCCCCATGACTACAAAATCTTCTTTTTTTGCCATATCGCAGATCAGGTCGCTCTGGTTAAAGAAGATGGCGTCCTTTTTCGGCAGTCCGTGATACCGGCTGAATTCCCTTAACTTTTCTTTGATCGTAGACTTGGGCGTCGGGGAAAATGCCGGAACCGTGCTCAGATACCGGGACTGGTGGTCCTCTCCTTCCTTGTACGGATAACCGCCCTTGTCATGTACATAATCCTTCTCCGCCTCCAGGCGTTTCAATACCTCATCGAAGATCTCCACATCGTAGTAGTTGATCTTTAAAGTGTCTGCCAGGGTAAATCCGATCTCGCTCCCTCCGCAGCCGTAGGTACGCCCGATGCAGATGATCAGATGATCGTTTTTTGAAAAACGGGACTGCAGGTTCAGCATATTCAGCTTGGCCATCTTCTGATCCAGAATATCCCCTTTGATGAAGCTGGTAGGCAGCTCCGTCACTTCCTTTAAGATCTCGTCGTATTTGACCATGATCCGGTGGCGCACCGCACGGTCCTGGATCGTCCGCGCCATGTTGCTGATCAGGGCCAGCTCGTTTCTCAGGATATACGCCTGGTTCCGCTCGTGCATCATGCGGAAGGTCTCCTCGATGCAGTCCTCTTTTTTCCCGTTGAACACGCGCCCCAGAGAGGAACCAAGCTCTCTGTAGACCTCCTCATCCAGATCATAGATCCGTCCCGCAAGCTCATGCAGATTTTTCTCTTCATTTGACATGTGATTCCCCTCCTATCTGAAAAACAATACGGTATCCAGCAGGAATACCGGAACCAGAACCGCCAGCGACCAGCCCATATACCCGAAAAACGACGGCATATGGATACCGTTTTCATCCGCAATGGATTTTACCATGAAGTTGGGCGCATTCCCGATATACGTGTTGGCACCCATGAACACCGCGCCGCAGGAAATGGCCGTCAGCACCTTCACCGGAACCTGTCCAAGCGTAGTCGCAAGTCCCCCTGTAAAACCAATGGCCCCCGCTGTCGTGAGAAATACCAGGTATGTAGGCGTATTATCCAGAAAACTGGACAGCACCCCGGTCACCCAGAACATCTGAAACGGCTCTGTGATCCCAAGCTGGGAGCCCATTCCTTTCAGGATTGCCAGGGCCGGCTGCATGGTGATGAAAATTCCGATGAACAGGATTCCCACTTCCTTGATGGCCCCCCAGGTGAAATGGTTTTTCTTCCGGATCTCCGGGCTGGTGGTCTTGAAGGATACATATGCCGCCGCCAGGATGATCACAATCTCGATCAGGGCCGGGAAACCAAGCACCACTTCTCCGAATATATGGATTCCCCGGACATGGCCCTCCGGCGTCTTAAACAAGGGCATATCCGGCAGCATTCCGCTTAAGATCACCGCCGCCACAATCATGGCGATGAAGATCAGGTTGTGCAGCCCCCGGATGCGGATCTTTGTTCCGGGCCTGCTGATATCCGGCTTGCGCCCCCTTGCCATGTCCCGGCGGTATCTCTTCATGTCCACCCTGTAAAAGATAAACAAAATCAGCACCATATTGAACAGCATAATGGGGAACAGATGCAGGCTCCAGAAAAACGGAACCCCTCTGGAAAATCCCATCAACAGCGGCGGATCGCCGATGGGTGTCAGGCAGCCTCCGATGTTGGATACCAGAAATATAAAAAACACCATGATATGGGAACGGTTTCTGCGCCAGGCATTCATCTTGATCACCGGACGGATCAGCAGCATACTGGCTCCCGTCGTCCCGATCCAGCTGGACAGCAGCGTCCCGATGGTCAGCAGGATGATATTCACCCTGGGGGAACCGGCCAGGTCGCCTTCCATGGTGATATTGCCCGATACGCAGAACAGACCGAACAGCAATACGATAAACGTCAGATAATCATTGACCAGACATTCCAGAACGGTTTCCGCCGCCCTCCCCGGACCATAGAAAAATCCGAAGGGCAGGATAAACAGACAGGACCAGAAGGCCACCGCCAGCGGCTGATGGGACTCCCACCATTCCGGTTTGATCAAGGGAAGCACCGCAATGCAGAACAACAGCCCTGCAAAGGGAATGCACAGCCACAGCGGGATCGGCGCGGACGCCGCCTTAGCCCCTTCTGCTGCCAGGGCGGTAGAAGGACTGCAGAAAACCGCTGCTGTGAGGCTTCCCAAAAACATCATACACTTTTTCAATGTTACAACCTCCTCATCAAGCTTTTTAGATCTTCTTTCAAAACAGCAGCAACAGGATAAAAACGGCGGCACGCTGTTTTGAAATTAACTACGAGGCACATTATAAGCAAATCTCCGTCGAAATTCAAGTAAAATTTTCGCCTATCCCAACTCCCTTCCTGACGCAAAAATCGGAATATTCAACAAAACTCCTTGTTATCTGCCGGATTTTTTCCGCATAAGCTATAGCAGAGTCTTATTATGAGGAGCAGAACAATGCCAAACTATCGAAATCTGAAAATCGCCCTTGGCATCGAGGCCGCTGCGGTGGCCCTATGCGCCGTCCTGCTGGCATCCGGCGTCACACCAGGCACAGAGCCTTCCCATCCCCAGGCGCCGTACAGAAAAGCGGTCTCTGCAGAGGATTCCCGGGATTTAGAGCAGACCGCCGCAGGAATATGGAAAAAAGAATCCGCAGAAAACCAGGACGCCGGCCGGAATGCGGATTCGAAAAATCCGGATTCCGAACAGAAGGATTACATAAAATGGGTGGATTTTGATGTGACGGCAGAGGCCATGAAGCGGGCCTGCCAGTATGACACGGACACCTACGGAAAAGAAGTCCACCTGGACTGGATCGACCTGCTTGCGATCCTGGGCGCAAAATACGGAGGGGATTTCAAGCGGTACCGCGCAGACGACCTGGACAGCATTGCGGAAACACTTCTCTCCGGTGAGTCTGCCGTAGGAGATTATACAAAGGATATGAAATATTTTCCCTATTACAGGGAAGCATATGGAGCGGTGCTGGGAGGCATGGTCGGAGAATATCAGTTGGAACAGCCCCCGGGCACTGACAGCAGACCGGAAAAAAGCGAGGCAGAATCCGCAGAAGAAACGTCTGCACACTGGAAATCCTGCTACGGTCTAAAAGCGTTCTCTCCCATTGCGAAAGGATTCCCCTATTCGGATTTTGACGACTTCGGGGTGGCAAGAAGCTATGGATACCGCCGCAGCCATCTGGGGCATGACCTGATGGGACAGGTGGGCACCCCCATCATCAGCGTGGAATCCGGAAGGGTCACAGCCCTCGGCTGGAATCAGTACGGCGGCTGGCGGATCGGGATCGAAAGCTTTGACAAAAAGCGATATTACTACTATGCCCACCTGCGGCAGAACCGGCCTTATGCCGAAGGATTGAAGGAGGGGGATATCGTACAGGCCGGAGACGTGATCGGATACATGGGCCGCACCGGATACAGCAAGAAAGAAAACGTAAACAATATCGATGAATCTCATCTCCACTTCGGACTGCAGCTCATCTTCGACGAATCCCAGAGGGAAGGCAGCGGGGAAATCTGGGTCAGCGGATATGAGCTGGTCCGTTTTCTTTCCGGAAACCGCTCCGAAGTGATCCGGAACGATGAGACAAAAGAATGGACACGGATCTATCAGATACAGGATCCCTCCGTGCCGGCATCCTAGACAGAGGATTTTCTTTGTTTTCGAGAATAATTTTAATCCCCGGCGGAGATTCTATATACTGATAGAAACGGTTCATGTATGCCGTGCAGGAAAGGACTCTGATTTGTATGATAGATAAAATTTCTAAAAAAGTGATGCCCTCCTTTGAGGAAAATATTGCCTATATGGATAAGCTCCTTCCGGTGAAGGAGAGCTTTGATATCATCCGCCGGGATATTGTGATCGGAGAACGGGAGGCAACCTTTTATTTCATTGACGGTTTTACCAAGGATGAGACTTTAGTGAAGATCATGGACGCTTTCTTCCGGGTGACGCCCGATGACATGCCGGAAGATGCGACCACATTTGCCAGGACAAAGATCCCCTACGTAGAAGTGGATGTCCTCGGCGATTACGACCAGGTCATGCGCAACATCCTCTCCGGAATGACCTGCCTGTTCATCAGCGGCTATGAGGTGTGCATTGCCATCGACTGCAGGACTTACCCTGCCAGAAGCGTAGGGGAGCCGGAAAAGGACAAGTCTCTCCGGGGCTCCCGGGATGGTTTTGTAGAGACCATCGTATTCAACACTGCCCTGATCCGGCGGCGGATCCGCGACCCTCATCTGGTCATGGAGATGACAGAAGCCGGTCAGACCTCCCGGACAGACATTGCCATCTGTTATATCCAGGACCGTGTGGACAAGGACCTGCTGAACAATATAAAGCAGCGGATCGACGCGCTCCATATGGACGACCTGCGCATGAACCAGCAGAGCCTGGCTGAGGCGATCTACCACCGGAAATGGTTCAATCCCTTTCCCAAGTTTAAGTTCACAGAGCGCCCGGATACCGCGGCTGCCTGTCTTCTGGAAGGAAAGGTGGTGATCCTGGTGGATAATTCCCCCTCCGCCATGATCCTGCCCACCTCCATTCTGGATATTGTGGAAGAGGCCAATGACTATTATTTCCCGAAGATCACAGGAACCTACTTAAAGATCTCCCGGGCGGTCATTGCGTTTCTCACCGTGTTCCTGACGCCTGTATTTCTGCTTTTTATGCAGAACCTGGACTGGCTGCCGGAAATATTTTCCTTTGTAGCGGTCAAAGACATGGTCAATATCCCTCTGGTGTTCCAGCTCCTGCTCCTGGAGGTTGCCATCGACGGTCTCCATCTGGCGGCGTTGAATACGCCCAGCATGCTCAGTACCCCCTTAAGTGTGATCACCGCCCTGGTGCTGGGGGAATTTTCCGTATCCTCCGGCTGGTTCAACGCAGAGGTGATGCTGTATATGGCCTTTGTCGCCATGGCGAATTATGCCCAGCCCAACTTTGAGCTTGGATATGCCATGAAGTTCATGCGGATCCTCCTTCTGATCCTGACAGCCTTATTCAACTGGATCGGGTTCGCGGCAGGCTGCGTCATCGTGTTCTGCTTCCTGCTCTTTAATAAGACGCTGACCGGAAGAAGCTTTCTGAATGTGAAAATGAATTGAGTAAGGAACTGTGCAAAAATAACTTGCTTTTTTGCGCAGTTCCTAAAGTACGCCTGCCACTGGCAGCCTTTCTGCATACGATGGTATGTGAGGCGGAAGTCCCGCAGCCCTTCCGCTTCACTTTACAGCTCCCTGCTCAATTTTTCTCCCAGCACCTTTTTTGAAACAGGCTTTTTGTAAAATAGAACAGAGAGCGCATACTCCAAAGCACCTCCCGCCAGACTCAGAGCAACCCCGATCAGAGCGCCCCGCACCAACGAACCCATATTTTCCCCCAGAAAATCCGACCGCAAGATCGACATCATGAAAAACGAAATGAAGCCGGACAGAGAAAAGCACATCACAAGAAATGCAGGAAATGATTTATACAGAACTCCTGTAAAAGCCAAGATCACTGCCGCTAAAAACCCCAGAAAGACGAGATGCATAGCACTCTGAGCAGTTTTGTCCGGATAAATGAGGACGATCACCGCTTTTTTCAGAGCGATGATCAGATACGCTGCCAGTGTTGCGCACAGACTCATCACTGCCGGAACAGATGTCTGCAGTTTTTTTCTGACAGGAGAGGCCAGCACGATATCAACCGCATTTAAAGAAAAAAGAATCTGCACGGGTATCATTGCGCAGGCCAGCAGCATATACCCGTCCAGCGGCGTCGTAATTCCTGCCAATTCCAGGGCAAAGCATAACATATCTACCACCGCGCATACGATCAGCAGCACCAGATTTGTTTTGATTCCATACCCGTAACGTAATAACCGAATTCCCATTTTCATATCATTGATCATAATATCCTCCCTTCACTCTCCTCATTGCTTTGCTTACGGTCAGAACACTGACCAGGACTCCAAGGACAAGAAAAAGCAGCTCAAGTCCAACCCGGAACCGCCATAATCCTGACCGGTACACGCAAAGCAGACATCCCAGAACCAGAAGCGCCGAAATCTGCCCTATACAGGCATTGACCGCAAGTCCGCCCCCATACCTTGCCAAAAATGTGCCCGCTGAGGAAAAAACATAAGAAACCATTGCCATAAGCAGCAGCCCTCCCCATTGCCCTGTAAACAGCTCACAGACCGCCAGGATTCCAAAAGCTGTCAGGAGCTTGCGCAGCAGATCCAATATCAACGCATTTTTCATGATCTCCATTCCCATGTCGGAGGTCCGAAGAACGTCCATCCTTTCCGACTCCTTTGCCATCAGCCCGGAAAACAGCCAGTGATCGGAAAGGATCTCCGCCATCGTCAGAAGCATTGCCGTCGCCGTCAGCCCCGGTTCTCCGCAAAAGCTTCCGATGCCAATGCCGACTCCTGCCAATACCGCAGGCATCAGGAGAAAGATGCACACCTTGTATGAAAAGGAAGAAAAGACCAGATAGCTTTTTATTTTTTTCTTCATAAGCCTGAACCCCTTCCTTTCCGGGGGCTGTTCGCAGTGTTTGCTTTCATCACCGCCACGCAGATCTGAGAAAGGGTGGGAATCTCCACGGCGATGTCCAGTCCGGCCAGACGTTCCAGATCCCGGGTCCGGCAGATCCCCTCGAACCCGTAGGAGTTCCTGCTCATGGAAAACAGGATCTCCTCTGCCTGGCCCGCGTCCGACGCTTCCCCTTTTACCAGAGCATATTCTTCCTTCAGATTTTCCACAAATCCTTCCTCTACAATTGTCCCATGCTCCATGATGAGGCAATAGTCCGTCACATTTTCCATATCCGCGATATTGTGGGTGGAAAAAAAGATCGAGCGTTCTCCGTCCCCCTCCTCCAGATAGTCCCGCATCCTGTCGCAAAGCTGCTCCCGCATGAGAGGATCCAGCGGGGACGCGGGTTCATCCATGATCAAAAGTTCCGTATCCCTGGACAGCACGGCCGCCAGCATCAGCTTCATCCGGTTGCCGTCGGAAAGCTTTTTCACGCTCTTCGTCATGGACCGGCTGATCCCCATTTCTTCGCAGAGTTCCCGGAACCGTTCTTTCTGAAAACCCGTAAACAGCAGCCCGCTGATCTCCTCCACCTGACGAATGGTCCAGTGGGGCAGATAATAGCTGCCAGGCCCCATATAGCCGATCCGCTCCTGCACGCTGCCGTCCAGCTTCCGGCTCCAGTCTCCAAAGTAGGACACCTCCCCCTGGAAATCCAGCCGGATACCGGAGAGTATGTTTAAAAGCGTAGTCTTACCCGCTCCGTTTTCCCCGATCAATGCTGTGGCAAAGCCCCTGGGAATCTCCAGTCTCGGAATCGAAAGCTGAAAGTCTCCGTATTTCTTTTTCAGATTGCCTGCCTGTATTACGCTTTCCTGTTTTTGCTCTGACTGTTTCATATTCTCCCGCCCTTTCTGTTTGTCTGTGTCTCTATATCTTCCGGTTATTCCGGTTCGCTTTTTTGTTCCTCGCTCATGTCCAGCAATACCCGCAGTGTCATTTCCAGGTCACTTCGCGGCATACCTGCGATCTCCGCGGCATGGATTGCCTCCGTCAGGGCTTCTTCCACCCGGCGCAGATGCTGTTCCTTAAGCATCTCGCTGTCCTGTGCATTGACATAGAAACCCTTTCCCTGAACAGCGGTCACCAGCCCCTCCGACGCAAGCAGTTCATACGCTTTCATCGTGGTAATGACACTGATCTTCAATTCCTTCGCCAGACTGCGGATGGAAGGAAGATACTCCCCCTCCTTCAGCCTGCCAGCCAGAATGTCCGTCTTCATCTGTTCCGCGATCTGCTGATAAATGGGTATCCCGGAATTTTGTAATAGTTTCAAATCATCACCACCTTCATTTTTATCTGTTCATATGTTATATATACACTATAATCAGATATTTGTCAAGTACTTGAGGTAAAAATTACACCTGTAAGGTTACTGTGAATAGTAACCCTGTAAGATTGACCGAACACTCGCCGGGACGAAAAAAGCTGCGGTACAGACCAAAAATCTGTACCGCAGCTTTTTATGAAGCAGTATGAAAGCAGTTCCTTACATTCTATAGATTTCCAAGCAGCTTGTCAATGCTGACCAGCTTTACACTCAGCACAAAAATCTCTGTTGCCACCCTCAGTTCCTCCAGAGTCGGATACGAGGGCGCGATCCGGATATTGCTGTCCTTCGGATCCTTTCCATAAGGATAGGTCGCTCCCGCGTCCGTCATCACCAGGCCCGCTTCCTTTGCCTTTGCGACAATGGCCTTCGCGCAGCCGTCCATGGCGTCAAATGATATAAAGTATCCGCCCCGGGGCGCGATCCAGGAACCAATCTCCAGTCCTCCCAGTTCTTTTTCCAGGGTATTCAATACCGTATCGAACTTGGGCCGCAGGATCTCCGCATGCTTCTTCATATGCTGCACCATTCCGGAAATATCTCCGAAAAATCTGGCATGGCGGAGCTGGTTCACCTTATCATGTCCGATGGTCTGTACCCGCATCTGCTTGCGGATCTCCACCAGGTTTGCGTCCGATGCCGCAAATGCCGCGATTCCGGAGCCCGGAAAGCTGATCTTGGATGTGGACGCAAACTTGTACACCAGATCCGGATTGCCTTCTTTTTTACATTCCATGAAAATCTCGATCAGGTAATCCTGCTTATCATCATACAGGTGATGGATGCCGTATGCGTTATCCCAATAGATACGGAAATCCTTTGCCGCTGGTTTCAGACATGCGAAACGGTGAACCGTCTCGTCCGAATAGGTGATTCCCTGCGGATTGGAATACTTGGGAACGCACCAGATCCCCTTAATGGTCTCGTCTTCTGCAACCAACTTTTCCACGATGTCCATATCCGGTCCCGTCGGCGTCATCGGAACAGTTATCATCTCAATCCCGAAATGCTCCGTGATCGTAAAATGTCTGTCATACCCTGGCACCGGACACAAGAACTTCACCCTTTCCAGCTTTGCCCATGGCGTGCTGCCCATTACGCCGTGGGTCATCGCGTGGGAGATCATATCGTACATCACATTCAGGCTGGAATTTCCGAAAATAATGATATTATCCTTTGGAACCTCCATCATGTCTGCCAGAAGCTGCTTGGCTTCCCGGATTCCGTCCAGGACCCCGTAGTTTCTGCAGTCAATGCCCTCGTCGCAGATCATATCTGATTCCCTGTGCAGTACGTCCATCATTTCCATAGACAGATTGAGCTGAGCTATAGACGGCTTTCCCCTGGACATGTCCAGACTCAGTTTCTTCGCCTTGACCGCTTCAAACTCCTGTTCCAGTTCCTTCTTTAATGCTTCCAGTTCTTCCGCATTCATCTCTCTGTATGACGGCATAATCTCAACCTCCAAACTTAAGGAGCTGTCATGAAATACTATTGGTATCTGTTTTTACAATCGCCAGGAGCTGCCTCCTGCTTCTCAATACTATTTCGTGACAGTTCCTGACTCACCAACTTGTCACCGTTTGCTATTGTATATAATTTTCGGCAATTCGTCAAGAAAAAACTGCTCTGTCAGGCTAAAGTAGGGACAATGGGTTATAATTTTTTGAAAAAAATTCAAAAAATTATTCACACATTTCTTCCACACACATATTATGGAACTGTAAACAATCAATTTGGAGGATTTCAAAATGAGTGATTTAAGCGCAACAAACTGTGGATGCGGATGTGAAAATTCCTGTGGCGGCGGTCTCTTCGGAAGCGGCGGAAACAATTCCTGTCTGTGGATCATCCTGCTTCTCATCTTCTGCGGCGGATGCGGCAACGGCTGCGGCAGAATGAGCGACGGATGCGGATGCGGCAATGACAGCTGCCTGTGGATCATCCTGCTTCTCATCTTCTGCGGCGGATGCGGCAATGGCTGTGGCAGAATGAATGATGGCTGCGGATGCGGATGCTAATTTTTTGAAGCGGTAAGCCTGTTGCGGCGCGGCTGTCTCCGGCAGCTCTGCCGCACCGGCAGGCGTTCCCCTCCCCGGTGCCCTGTTTCGTACCGGGGAGATTTTCACATATCGTTCCTATTCAAAATAAATATCGCTTTCATTATGCTGAAGCATAGCGCTAAATAAGGCCTCTTCAACAGACAGCACACATCCATCTACATCTTTTTTTATTTCACTTTCCCAGATTCGAACAACCGACCATCCCAGAGCGTTCAACGTCTTATTGATCTCCTCGTCACGTTCTACATTACGAAGTATCTTGTTTTTCCAATAATCGTTATATCCCTTCAGTTCCTCTTCCAGACAGTTCTTCCCTCGTAATGCCCAGTTATGTCCGTGCCAAAAATCCCCATCACAAAAAACAGCGACTTTATATTTAGTAAAAACAATATCCGGCTTTCCTGGAAGCATCTTATAATTAATGCGATATCGATAATTTTTGTGCCAAAGCGCCTTACGTAAAATCAATTCCGGACGAGTATCTTTCGATTTAACCGCCGACATTATCCTGTGAGTTATTTTGGGATCTCTCATAACTTTTCTCTATTTATGTAATTTTAAAAGTGAGCTTATATGTCCGCAATATGTATCCTTTATTTTTTCTGAAATATCTTCATCAGGTAATTCTTTATAATTATCAAGTTTCTTATTATTCTCAATCAGTTTATTTGAAAATTTCATATTTTCTTTCACTAACGATAGCCATATCTGTATTTTATTGCTTCTTTGCGCATATTCCTTTTTCCAAAATTTCTGTATTTCATCATTTGTCAGATTATCGATTCTAGCTTTTACGTCATCTATCTTTTCGACTGTTCTATTCATAACCGCAGACACAAACGTATCAATCTCAGTTATTTTCTGAGTACCTCCCGCCGAAAAAACATCTCTGACATTTTTGCACCAGACAAGGCAGCTATATATCAGCCAGGGTGTAAATCTTTCATAGTTTCCGCCAAAAACCTCTGGAAAAAGGACAACTCCATCTACAAAATAAGCGTCTTTTTCTTCTAATGATAACTCTGTAAAGGATGTTGTTTCCGCTTCGCTCCACCATGTCGATTTATTTGATCTAAGCAGCTGCCGTATCCGCTTATTAAGCTCATCTCCAGATAATTTCAGCAAATCGCCTGAATCATGCGTTGTTAAATAGTCTTCACCCTTTTTCAGGTCCATATTCAAAGAGAATCTTGGACTATGAGTAACTTTCAAATCAGCAATGCATTCCTCATATTTTCTGAAACGTACTTCCGGATTATTTCCACCAAGCTTTGCCATGACAACATATGTTTCATCTATATTATTTTTTAAACTTTCATATATGCTTCCACCAATAACCTCCCACTTAGCCGAATCCGTCTTCTTTACCTCTACGCCAATCTTCTCCCCTTTTTCCGGATCCGTAATAATAAAGTCAGGAAATTTTTGCGCGCTATGCTTAATATTTTCTTCTTTAATTCCCGCGTCGGTCAGAGCGTCATATACTCTTTTTTCAAATTCTGTTCCTGTCATCTTAATTTTTTTACCTTCAGACAACTCGGATTGCATATCCGATTGTAATTGGCTTGTCATTCTTTTCAGCAATTGATAATATTTTATAAATTGATCCGAAGCCATCATACTTCTCCTCCAAAATATAAGTCCCATTTTTCTTCAATATTTTTTGCGATATTATACGCTAATAGCGGAGGTACCGCATTACCAATTATCTTATACGCTTCCGAAGCTGACACTGAACATTCTTCGCCTTTTGCCGGAATTACAAATGAATATTCATCAGGAAATGTCTGTATCCTTGCGCATTCCCTAATCGTTAACCTTCTTTCTGATAATCCTTTTGCTAACTCTTCCTTATGAACTCCACCATGTTCTTTGCTCAATCTTCTATATTCAATATTGCCATGGTGCTCAGATCTTATTGTTGGTCCAATCCCGTCTAATTTCACCTCCTGCTGTCCTTGACAATGTTTCCCCATATATTTTGCTTTTGAGTATTTTTTTTGATTAATATCTTCCGCGTCATCCGGCTCTGGAAGATCAGCCAAGGCTTCTCTCACAGAAACATATTTGCATTTTTTCCCATCGTCATTTTCATTTAAAAAATGCGTATGCGTCGGATATGGATCATACGCCATATCAATGGTTTCTTTTTCCAACGCTTTTTTCGCTTTTTCTGTCAATTCCGACCTTTTAAAGCCAAAAAATATTACACGCTCTCTTCCCTGTGGAACACCATACTCAGCCGCATTCAACACCTTTGCAGGTACAACTAAGTATCCTTCATTACATACTGATGAAAAATCCTTCTCAATGATTTCCTTAACGTCGTTTAAATTTGTAAGACCTTTTACATTTTCCGCAATAAACATTTTGGGCTGCGTAATAGAAATCACTTCTCTCATCCACATATACAAATGCCCTCTGTTTTCTATAGTCGGATCCTCCTCCTGTTTCTTTTTACCATTATGCCCGGTATCTGAATTAAGGCCAAGTCTTTTACCCGCAATTGAAAAATCCTGGCATGGAAATCCTCCAGTAACTATATCTATGTTCTTTGGAAAAACAGATAATTTATTCTCTTTTTCGAGCTTCACCAGATCTACAATACTGTCTAAAAAATACGCTGATATATCAACGCCTTTTGAGCCAAAATAGTTTATCCACGCAGCTTTTGCTTCCGGTTTAATATCATTTGCGAATACTGTATGAAAGCATGTCTTCCGTAGCTTTACCCAGCCTTTTTTTTCTTCCTTCACTATCCAATCTTCATGCATTGACCTGTTTATGGACCGTTCTAAGACAGAAAAATCGCCTTCAAATCCAAGATCCATTCCACCACATCCTGAAAATAGAGATAAAACATTATGCACTTTAACAATTGACTTGTTCTTTTTTCCAGGCAACAACCTCTGCGGCTTTCTCGCATTGCTTGGAATCAGCCATATTCCGCTTTGTTTTATTGCTCCATCAATTCTATTTTCATTGCAAAGAACCTGTACTCGCCTCTGCGTAATATTCCATCTTTCCGCAGTCTCTGCCACACTGCTAAATGAAATCATCATTATTCCTCCAATCTATTTATTCGTCAATACGAACACATCTAAATTATAACATTATACTTTTACTTTATCAATTAGAAGTTTTCTAAACTGCCCATTTCTTTCCGGCTGTATAATCCATAGTTCCCGCTACGTAATTCTTTCTACATTGCTAGAACATGCGTGATTACTGGGATTGAGCGTATAATGGCAGGAACTACGGATTATTCTTTTCCCTATCACTCTTTTTTAATTTTTCCAGCCCTGCATGTTCTTTACCGTTCTTTTCAGAAAAGCAATTCTTCCCATGATCGGTCTGTTTTCTTCTCATACAGCCTTCGTCAATCTCATAGACCGCATTTCCGTCGATGATCAATTTCGCTCTCATCAGCTTTTCTCCTGTGATTCGTTCCCTATTATTGTATGTTCGCCGTTCTGAAAAGGAACTTCGCCGCAGCACACGATTTCGCTGAATGATCCCGGAACCATAACATAATCCCACATTTTCCTTCATATATATATTCGTAAAGAATTTCCCTTGATACAACGTTAAGGCCAGGAGTGCTTATGGAAAAGAAATCTCCCACACCCATGACGCCGTTCGATGAATGGACTGTCCCAAAAGAACTTCATATCCTAAAGCTGCTTCTCCCTTACACACCTGCCTCCTCACAGCAGGCATTGGGGATTCTTGTCAAAGTCATTGAACTGCAGCACACGTTCCAATATTTTCAACAGCAAAAAAATGTCCTGCACAGCCAGGAATTTTCCGCAGGCTTCTCCTCCCCCCTGGATATGCTGGAAGAGATCGCCCCCTATCTCCCACCAGAGCAGGCGGAAATGCTGGGAACCTTCCGCAATATGATGAATATAATGGATATGGTACAAATGATGCAGGAGTTTTCCGCAGGCGCAAATCAGGAACCTTACGAGTCCGGCGGTCCGGAAACAGATGCATCCTCTGAAAATTCCTCCCAATATAACGCTGATCGGCGCGAGCCCCAAAAAACCTCCGGAAGCTTCGGCGGAGGGTTCGATCCCATGCAGCTTGTGATGGGAATGCTCTCTCCGGAGCAGCAGGAAATGTTCGAAATGTACCAGACCATGTTCTCGCAGCCGGAAGAGCCTGCTGCCGCCGGTTCACCCTCGGAGAATGCCGCTCCGTCAGGCTTTGGCGCCTTCAGCCAGACATCGCCGGAGGTTCGGATTCAGGAGGATCAGCAGCAGGAATCCGCAGTGAATGACTTTACAGTTCGGGAGGACGAACAGCAGGAACCGGATTTGGATGGATTTTCACTGTGGGATACGGACCTGTCTGAAACTGGATCGTATTATGACATGCAAAAATATGCAGAAAAGAATGGAGACAGACTATGAATGAATGGATGAATAACCCCCTGTTAAATCATATTGACCCGGTAAAGCTGGACCTGATCCAGAAGGCCGCCGCGCAGGTTTCCGGAAAATCAGGAAAAGAGCTTGCCCCGGTCATGCTGGCACTCATCACCAGCGCCAACCGACAGAAGATCCAGTTTTCCCAGGAGGAGATCAGTCTGATCCTGGGAGTACTGAAAGAAGGAAAATCAAAGGAAGAACAGGCGCAGATCGACAAGACGATCCAGATGGTGACTTCTCTGATCCAAAAGAATACAAAATAAGGCTGCCATGTGAATTATTACGATATTAGCGTTACTGTGAGCGCCCGGTCAGGGTGTGAACAGTAACATATTAGTTACAGGTCACACCTTGACCAGGCGTGCCCTGTAACTCAGGCCGTCATTTTAAATTGCCTACGGCAATGGACGGCCTGAATACCAGCTCTTATGTGCATCCTCCCGACCAATCAGCGTGGTGATTGGTCGAGGTGTGACATGTAACACATATTAGCTGCTGCGGTTTCAATAGCCGCAGATTTCTCTGGTTTTTCGGTCTGAAACAGTATATAATATACGGAGTGTCAGATAAAACTGCCGCTCCGTATATTATGATGCGCACAGCCGTATAAAGTAATACACCGTTTTGCGTCTGCGGCCGCGCAAATATGCTTTTGCTATGTATACAGCAGCTTCACGATACACACTCTGGATAAAGGAGAACCGACACCATGAGAAATATCAAATTGATCCTGGAATATGACGGAACCCGTTATCAGGGCTGGCAGCAGCTCGGAAAAAAAGACCCTTCCGGCACCATTTCCGGAAGGCTGACGGGAACGCTCTGCCGGTTGACCGGAGAAGAGATCGAGATCTTCTGTGCCGCGCGCACAGAGCCGGGCGTCCATGCCTCCTGCCAGACCGTCAGCTTCAAAACGGCTTCCCCGCTTCCGGTTTTGGAGATCCGGCGTGAGCTGAATCAATATCTTCCCCAGGATATTGCCGTCCTGCGGGCCGAGGAAGTTCCGGAGCGCTTCCATGCTTCCCTGAACCTCCTTTCCCAGACCTATACTTACCGGATCCATACCGGCGCCGTGATGGATGTGTTTCGTAGAAAGCATATGTTCCACATTCCCCGGCCCCTGAATATCTCCGCCATGGAAGCGGCAGCCTCCCATCTTGTCGGAATTCATGACTTCCGCTGTCTGTCCTCCGGCAGGACGAAGAAAAGCTGTGAAAAGGAGCTTCTGTCCGCAGAGATCGTTTCCCCTGCGGAAGAGGAACTCTGCATTGTCTTGGAAGCCTCTTCCTTCCTGCGCCAGATGCCCCGGCTCATTGCAGGCACCCTGCTGGATGTGGGAACGGACGTCCGAAGCGCGGCATGTATTCCTGCCATTCTGTCAGGGCGGGAGCCGGCCAGTCGCCCGGCTCCTCCGGCAGGACTCTGCCTGACGGGAACCCGATACTAAGGAATTATGCATAAATAACCTGCTGTTTTTATTTCTTAGTGTAATTGGGGCGATTTCGTCCCTTCTGTTTACGCAATGCTGTACTAAAATCCCCATAAGCGCAGCGCCTGATAAGCAATGACGCTCACCACCCATGCCGCGGCGGTCTGAAACAGTACGATCGCCGCCGTAACCTTTCCGCTCCCTGTCTCCCTTCTGATGGCAGCGATCGCTGCCGTACAGGGCACATACAAAAGGCAGAAGGTCATCAGAGCATATGCGTTAGGCATGCCGAATCCCATGTCCTCCAGTATATGCGCAAAGCCTTCCATCCCGCCGGCGGTCGTGATATTCGGGATTCCGAACAGCACGCCGCAGCTGGACACCACCACCTCCTTTGCCGCAATCCCGGAGATCAGAGCCACAATGATCTGCCAGTATCCCAGCCCGGCCGGTTCCAACACCGGCGTGATCCATTTTCCGATCACAGCCCCGAAACTCCGGCTCATATCCGAAACATATCCCTCCGCTCCGAAATTCAGAAGAAGCCACATGACCATTGATGCCAGAAAGATCACGGTTCCTGCTTTCGTCAGATAGTCTTTCACCTTCTCCCAGACATACATTATGATGGATCTGACATCTGGCGATTGATACTCCGGCAGCTCAATGAGCAGCATATAGTCTGTCCCATGAGGATCCAGTCGAAACAGGATCCAGGCCGATATTCCTGCTGCCAGGATCCCGATCAGATACATCGAATAGCATGCGGCCATGGCATATTTCCCAAAAAACATCGTGGAAAACAGAACATAGACCGGAAGCCTGGCACTGCAGGACATGAAAGGAGTGATCAGGATCGTCCGCAGCCTGTCCTTCCGGTTTTCCAGTGTCCGTGAGGCCATGACCGCCGGAACCGAACAGCCGAACCCCAGAAGCAGCGGAAGAAATGCTTTTCCGGACAGTCCCACCCTGCTCATCAGGTCATCCATGACAAACGCAGCCCTGGACATATATCCGCTGTCCTCCAGATACGCCAGCGCAAGGAATAAGATAAAGATGTTTGGAAGAAAGGTCAGGATCCCTCCCACACCGGACAGGATCCCGTCCACAATCAGGGACTGCAGTATAGGGCTGACCTTCCATGCTTCCAGTACAACTCCCGTCTTGTCCGAAAGCAGCACCAGCCCGGTCTCAAAATATCCTTTCAGCCACCCGCCCACCGCGAAGGTCAGGAAAAATACCAGTCCCATGATTGCCAGAAAGATCGGAAGCCCCAGCCATTTACCGGTCAGGTATCGGTCAATCCGATCCGTCCGGTCCTGCCGCTTCCGGATTGTTTCTTCCATCGCCCGGCCGGGTATCGACACTGTAGAATCTTCACGTTCCATCACCTGTCCTGGCATCGGCAATGCATAATTTTCTCTTTCTGTCACCTGTCTGGGAATCAGCGCTGCATGGTTTTCACTTTCTGTCATCTGTCCGGACATCAGCAATGTATGATTTTCAGTCTCTTTTACAACCTGCGATATGATCTCCTCAATCCAATCATAGCTCACCCCCGCCAGTGAAGCAGATTTCATACCTCTCTCAAATGTGGGATTCCATTTTTCTGATAACCTGTTTCTCTGTTTCCCTGCATCCTGCCTGTCCCGTAACCGCAGCGATACACGCTCCCTTTTTGCAGGCATTGCTGGATTCCCGTACTCCTCATACCGAGACATGGCATACAGCAGCATGTTCAGTCCCGTGCGTTCTCTTGCGGATATGGCAATGCAGGGGATTCCCAGCAGTTCCGACAGACGGGGCAGGTCAAGCTCCATTCCCCGCTCCTTTACGATATCCATCATATTCAGTGCCAGCACAACCGGCTTCCCCAGCTCCAGCAGCTGCAGCGTCAGGTAAAGATTTCTTTCCAGAGAGGACGCGTCCGCTACGTCCACCACCACGTCCGCCTCACCGCTCAGGATAAATTCCTTTGATACACGTTCCTCCATGGTATAGGATGCCAGGCTGTAGACACCCGGAAGGTCCGTCAGATAAAAGTCCTGCCCTTGCCAGGTTGTCCGCCCTTCCTTTTTCTCTACGGTCACGCCGGGCCAGTTCGCTACCTTCAGATTTGCCCCGGTAAGCGCATTGAACAGCGTTGTCTTTCCGCAATTCGGATTCCCGATCAGGCCTGCCCGGATCACCCCGCTGTATTCCCCCATCCTGCTGCCTCCTTTACCTGAATCTGATCGGCGATCCTCCTGCCGAACGCAAACCGGGCGCCCCGGAATTTCACGATCACAGCCCCCTTTTTCTGATTGTTCACAATCTCGATCCTGGTCCCGGCCGTCAGCCCAAGAGCCATCATACGGCGCTCCAGCTCCGGTTCCAGATGCAGGTCCAACACTTCATAGACCTGGTGATCCCTCCCCTCTTTGAGCCGCATCCTCTCCCCTCCTCCAAATCTATTTTCTATCACCGGCAGTCGTAACTGATCTTGTATTCTGGTTACTGTTCACACCCTGAACGGGCGCTCACAGTAACGCATTCTGATCGCTGCCGGATCATTGCTGTTCAAGATGAAGCATCTTTGCTATAAAATATATTATAGAAATCCAAATATATGAATTTAATTTCAAATCGCTCCCCACTGAATGTTCCCCATTTCATTAAAATGATGATACTACGGAAATCACAACAATTGAGTAGGGGGTAGGTTTATTCTGCTGCCAGCCTTACTCCTGCCTCAAATGCCTTCTGGCATTGCTCTGGGAAGACTGTTTCCCGTCTCATTTTTCTGTCTTCCACATTGAACATAGTCCAGTTGAACTGGCTGTAATCAGAAACCTGCATGGTTTCCCCAACCGCCAGTATTTCAGTCGGCCCAACAAAAGAGTCAAACATTGCTTTATACTTATTCATCAGTTCTATGTTGCTGCCATCTGGTGTATTGCTTGTCATGATAAACAGTACTGGAATTCTATGGTCATTGTAGCTTTGTACCTCGGTATTATAAGTTATGTACTGAAAAATCAGCCTCTCATAAAGTGACCGGAATGCCGCACTTACATCACCCAGATAATTAGGGCTTCCAATGATCAGCCCGTCAGCCTTCCTGATTCCCTCAAGCACAGGGGCCAGTCCATCTTTATAAATACATCGCCCAAGATTCTTCTCTCTTTTGCACCCAAAGCATGATATACAGCCAGTAAACTTCTCCATTTTGTAAAGGTCTCTTTTTTCAATATGCGCTCCTGTACTCTCAGCACCTTTTGCTGCTTCCGTCACTATTATGTCCGTATTCCACCCTTTACGCGGACTGGCATTGATTGCAACAATTTTCTTCATTACGGCCACCCTCCTGATATTTTGTTTTGCCGGACGTTCCCAGCATTAAAATTATACCTCTATTCTTTGTATATTTCCATACGCAAAAACAGTGGGCTGGATATCCGGGAAGCTCCGGAATCTGCCCGACACTTCCGTTTTTAAATCTCCGTCCCGACTTTCACACCATTGCGGAAGGTGAACACCACCCTGCCGTCCGAATATACCGTTGCGTAATCCACAAGTCTGTGGAACAGCTCCCTTATCCTCTGCTCGTACAGATGGGACATGGCGCATTTGCTTTCGCCTTTGAACTTGGCGTTGCACTGCCATACCGTCCGCTTGTACTTACTGTTGGAATGCCAGACCTAACACCCATGTGCCAATCAGGAACAGAGCAGCCGAAACCACCAACCATAAAATAAAGTTCTTTTTCATAATGCTACAGAACCCCCATCAATTTTACATCACAGCCCCTCTGTCGGTCAGAGCCGCCCATGCACCCTTGCAGTCCGCAGAGGCAAAGGTTTATACACCTCCGCGGAATACGTTGTAAAGATTATATCTGTATATCCAGCCCTTTGCTGCCTTTAGAGTACAAGGCATTTACACTGTCCTGATAGATAGCGTCACCTGCAAAAATCTCATCTAGTATCTCATGGGAAATTGGATTTCCGGCTGTCCATGTTGGGTCTTTTTCCTTTACAGCCTGTGTTACCCTTCCGGAAATTTCCAAATGAAGCTGGCTCAACGTCCACGGCGCAGCACGGCGGGTACTTAAATCTAACGACTTCACATAGGAATGAATCTTGTCATAATACGCATCTGTCTCAGCAGTATTATCGCCGGACATTCCGCCATACTTGTAAAACGACTTTTTAACATCATCATAAACGTGCTGTTTCATTTCATCTGATACATTGACAATCCGCTTCCAATCTGTTTTTCCTGTGATTCCCATGCCTTCAACTCCATAAGAATTTTTGAAATGTCCAGAACGCAGATCATCAATGGTATTACCACAATAATATCCTTTCGACGCACCACTGCCGAAAAGCATATTCGTATTTGCTTTGCCGCCGTTCATCCTTGATAAAAGCTGCCAGATTCCCTGGCTGTTATTTCCTATACGCATGATAAAATCCCTCCTACTTCTATATGGTCAAATCCAACTGTGCGCCCTTGCCTTCTTCCTGCACTTTTACAGGCTGGCTTGTTCCCGCCTTTATCTGTTCCATCAGTTTTTCCACGGATTCCGCCTTTGCCAGCTTCTTCTCCTTTAAGACTTCCTCCTCTTTCTTCTTCGCGCGTTTTTCCGCTATCTGCTTCTGTACCTTTTCCTTATAGACCGTGCCGGGGTTCTCCATCGTATCCTTGCTCTTGCCGACCATCCAGTAGGACACTTTCCCATTCTTGTCAATAAGGGCGCCTGCGCTGAGTATCTCGTCATTGTTCTCCCTTGCGAACTTCTCAATTCGCTCCGAATTGCCGGACATTTCTGCAAAGACTTTCTCATACTTTGCGGCCGCTGCCGGGTCTTCCGCCATCTTCTCTACGATTCCGGGAGAAACCGCTATGTTTTTATATCCCCTGCTCCCAAGCATATAGGCATCTTCCTGCTTCCCGTTCTTGAAATCCGCCACCGTTATGTTCACATCCGGGTATTTCTCTTTCAGACTATTCAGGTAAGCCTGCGAATCCCCATTCAGGGAACTGCTCCCATTTGCCCTGTCTGCCGCATAAGTGTTCGTGTAATCCGTTACTCCTGAAATTGCCATAATAATCATCCTCCTTCACAAAATCTTACCTGCGTCCCCTCTGTCATTCGGAACTGCCCATACCCCCTTTCGGTAAGTCCGGGCATGATCTTCCTTACTTCAAAATGCCCGCCGCTTCCATAATGTTCTGTTCATATGCCGCAACCGCAGAACCCATAACTCTCGGTGTACCCGTATATGTAACTCTGCTCATATCTACTGTACGGCTGGCAAAAAACTCCGCCACAGCCTGTTTCCTGTAAGCTATTTCCATCTGCTGTTTCCGTTCTTCCGCCGCCTCCTGGCTACGCTCCATACTTGCTTTCCTCTGTGCGGCTTCCTTCTCCCGCTTTGCCTTATTAATCGCATTCACCTCCGCCACACGCTCCGGGGAATCGCCGCATCCGCCGATATAAGTGACGCTCCCATCCTCATGGACGACTACCCCGCACGGCTGGTAATCAAGCCCCTGTGCCGCAAAGGAAGCCTTCAATCTCGGCGTGGCTTCAAAGAAATCATCTATCTTTCCCTCGTAATAAGCCGCCTTTTCCGGGTCATTCGCCATCTGCTCCAGAATATTCGGGGCGATTACAACATCACTGCCGCTCATGCTCTTTCCCGCCCTGTCAAGGCTTTTCTGGTCTTTCCCAATACTCTGGATTCTTACATTGCCATACTTTGACCGTAGATATTCTGTGTAAGCATCCACCTTTGATGTTTCCGCCGCTTCTCCTGTTGTCTGCAACCGCTCCATAAAACCCGTCCTGTTTGTGCCTGTTTTCTGTGTCCTATTGGCGTACTGATATGCACCCGCCAAAGCACTGTTTACTCCTAAAATACTCATAATCAATCCTTTCCTTCCAAAACATATTTGTATCACAGTCCCTCTGTCATTCAGGGCTAAATCCACTCCCTTGCTATAAGTCCGAGCAACTTGGAGCCTTGACTACACCCTGGTACTTCTCCGCCGTGCTTTTAATGTTGGCAAGTCCTATCCCGTGGGATTGCCTGTCCGCCTTATCCGTCACCGGGAACTCCTCCTTGGCCTTAAGCACCGCCGCACGTCAAAGCTGTTCTCCACTTTCAGGATGAGCAGGTTCCCTTTCTGTAGGGAACTTATGCGGATAAAGGCATCCGCCCCCCGGTTCTTTCGCTTTCAGCTTCCGGCAGGCTTCAATCGCATTGTCCACCATGTTCCCCGCCCTTTACAGCACCTCCGCAAATTTCCTCTCATCTATTGGCTTTAGCCGATACTGGAACGCATAAAGGTCAAGCGCGTCAAACACATAATCCTTAATGCCCGTAATGAACACCAGCACGATATCCCCCCGCCTTTCCCGCAGGCCCCTTGCCGCCTCTATGCCGTTCATGCCCTCCATCTGTATGTCAAGGAAAACGATGTCAAACCGTTTCCCTGATGTTACTATTCACAGTCATTTCACTCACATGCGTAAAAACAGTCGGCAAAGCCGTCTGCCGTTCCTCCACCAGCCCGCATATATGTTCCCTGATCGCTTTCTCGTCATCCACAACTGCAATATCCAAAATCCATCACCTCAAATCCATATAGGCATTCACTTTTTATATCGGCAGAAATTTCCCGTTTTTCGGGCGGATGGAACGAAACGACCACTTTTCGGGAACGAAAGGCAGAAACGCAGTACGAAAAATTCCAAAATAAATCTAAAGTTTTTCGCCATTCGTCCGATATAGGGGCGGCTGCCTCCGCAAGGCGGTACAAACGCAAACCGCCGTGTAAGCATATTCCCTCTGATTCCCCGCTTTCCAATAGGCAGACCGCCGCATATGGCAGTTTGCCATAGCGGCGGTCTTTACTTTGCTTATCCACATTCATTAAATAGGCTTTCCCTTATCAGCTTGCGCTTATTATTTTTTAGTCTCTGCCAATGACAAACTGAACCACTACCGGCTAAAGCCGGTAGGTTCGGTTTGCTGCTGAAGCAGCCTAAAGTTGTCGCCACTTCACT
>QXWX01000322.1 GCA_009911175.1 Lachnospiraceae bacterium
AAACTTTGAAAAATTGGCTGACAATGAATATATACGCAATTAGACAAAACTAACTCAAAATCACCTTTTAAAGCTGGATAAGGCAGAATAGACTTGAATCATTCTTATAGATGTGCTATATTATAAACAGAGGGAAAGCCATACAAGCGGCTCTACCCCCGATTAACGTTTTCTTCCTATGATTTTAACATAGGCAAGCCGTCACTATGGGCGTAGTGGCGGCTATTTCTTTCTTCCCTTAAAGATTGTGTAGCACAACCCCACAAGGGCGCAAATGAAGATACAAAACTGAAATAAGTATGAAACCAGATAAGGACAAAACTCAAAAATTGTGTTTAAGACAGCAGACACAAATATGTGGAGTAAATATCTTATCTGGAGGAAACAGAAAACGGCAAAATCATTATTTGAACAGTTAGGCGGTACATATCACAAAGAAAATGGATATTTTATTCCAGATTTACGATTGCCCGCCGAAGAAGAACAGCCGATAGGCACATGGGGGTGAGCGAGTGCCAGTGACACTCAAGCTGCGAACCGACCGAGCCGACAGGCAAGAAAGCGGCATCTGAACTATCTGATGCAGTACCGCAAGGTTACATACACCAATCTTCTTATAAGCGGCAAAATCAACGCCTATCTTGCTGACATCGACAGGCAGGCGCAGGAACGCTTTGAAAGGCTCATTGAGGATATGAAACAGGCGCAGGGCATAACAGAACATTTAAAAGCTGAAGATGCCTTGGATTGGGCAGGAAAAATCTAAACTTTTGGATTTGTTGTAAAATCCAAACTTAGGAGAAATCCAAACTTTTCTGAAAATGGCTTGATAATAGGGGATTCTTGTAGAAAAGAGTTTGGATTTCATTTCGCCAAATGCAATGCTCCAATTATGACAAAATGAGAAAAACACTGTTATTTAGCTCTGTTC
>QXWX01000323.1 GCA_009911175.1 Lachnospiraceae bacterium
CTGCGATATAAGGAAGGGAGCATCCCATCCATTGCGGAGGAATACCGGAGCATTGCGGAAATGGGAGAAGCTGGGGAGTTGGACAGGGAGATTGCCAGGGAATATCCCCGGAAAGGGAAGGTGAAAGAAACGCATCACATGGAATGGGTACCGGAGATTGATTACCGTGGGTACAAACTGACGCTGTTGGCGCTGGAAATAGAGGTTTATTCAGAAAAAACAGGAAGAACCGAAACGAAAATGTTTCAGTGGCTGACGGATCTGCGAGTAACAGGAAAAAATGCCGGGGAGTTTGCAAGAGTAGGACGGGGCAGATGGCAGATTGAAAATGAAGGATTTAATATCCAGAAAAATATCCGTTATGATATCCAGCATGTAAATAGTGAGAATTATAATGCGATGAAATGCCATTATCTGCTGACACAGATCGCAGACATTCTGCTGCAGCTTTACGAGAAAGGAAGTCCGGGTCTGCGAGAAGCAAAAAGGACGATAAAAAATATATCTTCCGACCTGCTAAAAAGTTTTGGAAAAAAGCTGTCATCGGAAGATATACTTTTCATAGAGACACACGGATATGTAAAAGCCGTGGTCTGACAAAAACATTATACCAGAGGAAGTGGTCTGAGGGAAGAGGGAAAATAAAAAAATCGTATTTGCTGCGAAACCCTCGTGCCAGGCAGTACGAATATATAAGAAGGAATCCGAGAAATCATACGTGATAACGTATATAAGCATAAAGCTGCCGTCCGGGAGGACGTAAAAATAAAAGTTATCCCCATAAAACGTATGAAACAATCCCTCTTTCCATATGGATGTGAATAACTATCCAAAGCTTCAAGGAAAACTTTGAAAAATTGGCTGACAATGAATATATACGCAATTAGACAAAACTAACTCAAAATCACCTTTTAAAGCTG
>QXWX01000324.1 GCA_009911175.1 Lachnospiraceae bacterium
CGCCGGCACATAATCCGTAGACGCCACGCGCCGGATAAATGACAGAAACGTGAAATACGAATAGACCGTCATATTCAGGACCGTGTGCCGGTACTTGGCTTCCCGTTCCTCATTCCACTCGATCTGATGCCGTTTCGTGTCCTTCATAAACTCCAGGATATTCACCGAACCGTTCATCGTATATCCTGACAGCATAAAACCATAGTGCGGGTCCTTCCGGCTCTGGCTTCCCTCGTTAGGATACCACAGGTAGGTCAGCTGGTGATCGTCCAGGAGAACCCCCATATAATCCGGATCATGATCCAGGCAGTAGAAGAAACAGTTCATGAAATAATAATCCTCCGCATGCCGGCTCTGGGCCTCATTAAACCGGATATCGTGCTTTTCCAGGAACCTCCGGTTGTACAGCTTGGCATTGACCCAGATCCGGTTGCCCGCCTCGATCACCCGGGTATGATGGTCGTCAAATTCAAGCAGCGGGCCGGACACCACCGCCACCGGCTTTTTTGTTTTGTTAATGACCGGCTTTCCTTCCCCGTCCAGGATATAGACATTCCCTTCCCCGCCGGAGTTCTCCTCCTTCTGGTAGATATTATCCTCCACCGCCCCGATAAAGATGGAAAATGTCAGGGCGGTGGCCAGCATGTCGTCTTCATCCTGGAACATAAAATATTCGTGGCCGGAATGGTCGATCCCCCACTGCCTGGCTAATCCCTGGCCCGCATTTTCAGGTGTCCGGATACACCGGATGTCCAGGTACGGGGAAAATTCATCCACCAAATCCTGATAGCCGCAGTCTGTATTCGGGGAACAGTCATCCACCAGGATCACATGAAGATATTCGCTGTGCCACTGGTTTGCCAGGCTCCGCAGTCCCGGCCGTATGATCTCCGACCTGCCATAGCAGGGAATAAT
>QXWX01000325.1 GCA_009911175.1 Lachnospiraceae bacterium
AGGCCTTATAGCATTGTAAAATGTTATGTAAAGAAACAGCCGTCGCAAACCCTTGATATTTCAGGCCTGAGATGGCTGACTTTACATAACTATTTACCTTTTATAACAGTCCACATGGACAATGAATATTTTAGTAAGAGTTTTGCTATATCTGGCGCAAAGCTATCACGAATATTTCCAACGTACCAGCCAAAACTACTATAAAAGCAAAAAAGTAAAAATGCCGAAGCCGGAGCTTTATGTGATATTTACGGGCAATAAAGGACGAAAGCCTGATAGAATATCTTTATCAAAAGAATTTTTTGAAGGCGCAGATATTGACATTGAAGTAAAAGCAAAGGTTATCTATGAAAGCAATGAGGACGATATCATTAATCAGTATATTATTTTCTGTAAAGTCTTTAATGAGCAGACAAAAATGCACGGTATGACAAGGAAGGCAGTTACGGAAACAATCCGTATATGCAAGGACAGAAATGTTTTAAGGGATTATCTGCTTAAAAAGGAAAAGGAGGTTGTGACGATTATGATGAGTTTGTTTGATGAAGAACAGATTATGAGATCATTTATTAAAAGCGAAAAGTATGACTTAGCCAAAGAGAAGGCTATACTGATGTTGAGAGATGGTAAAATTACAATAGATGAGGTGAGTTTATACTTTCCAGAATTGCTTGAAAGTGATATAAAAGAACTTGAAGAAGAGATTGTTCAGTTGGTATAAAAAGTTTCTTAAAATATCAACATAAAGACGCATGGAGCAGAGACTGTAAACCATGCGTCTTTTTGATATTCACCATGTAGGAATAAGATATCAGGAGAAAAGGGATGCAGTATGTTGTATGTTATTGCTTTCTCAAAACATAAAAATAGAACGATGTATTTTGATTTTGGGCATAAACATTGAGCCTGACGA
>QXWX01000326.1 GCA_009911175.1 Lachnospiraceae bacterium
TCCCCCTCCACAAACCAGTTTGCCCCGGCGAATGTCCGCTGTATCTGTTCGAGGGCTGTATGGCAGCTCCTCTTTGGGCGGAATCCGTGGGAATAGTCGGAGAAGGCTGGTTCATAAATGCTTTCCAGTATCATTCTGACTACTTCCTGCACCAGCTTGTCATCCCCGGAAGGAATCCCAAGCGGACGCTTTTTACTGCTGTTTTTCTTCGCAATATATGTACGCCGTGCAGGTTTCGGGCGGTAGGAGCGGTCTTTCAATGCGCTGATGATGCGCTCTATTCTCGGACTGCCCATCCCGTCCAGTGTTTCTCCATCCACACCCGGCGTCATGCTCCCCTCATTGGCGTAGATATTCCTATATGCCAACAGGTAGAACTCCGGGTTGTATAAGTTCCGGTAAAGCCTTTGGAACTTATATGATAAATCTTTAGACTGTTTGTTTAGGCTATTTAATACATCAGTTGGATTTCTCATGATGCCTCACGCACCTTCCTTTCTTGTTTGTATTAAAGACATACTGCTCCCCTTCGTCATGTGGGCGGCTCTCCCGCTTCCGTTTTTACGGCTATCCCTGTAAATCCAGAGTCCACGGGCTACTATGGGAGCTGTGTAACCATGCCCGCAAATGGGCGGGTTTAGGTCATCCCCGGTAGCATATGCCATACATAGCGTTCCGTGTTGTCGGTAATCTTTGTAGATATGTGGCGTTCGCCGTTCAACCTAATCTAAGGCTTGCCTTGCTTCGGATATCACACGCCTGCCGACAATCGAGCGACAGCCGCCAAAGCACCATGCGTTCCATCTTCTTTCGCACGTAGGCCAGATACTCCCAGGCTCCGGCTACCAATCAAGCAGTTTAGCTTTCATCCTCATACACGGATTTTCATCCCC
>QXWX01000327.1 GCA_009911175.1 Lachnospiraceae bacterium
TGAATATGACGGTCTATTCGTATTTCACGTTTCTGTCATTTATCCGGCGCGTGGCGTCTACGGATTATGTGCCGGCGCTGGAACTGGACTGGTATATGCTGCGGGATTCCTGTAACATGCTCCGGGAAAGGTGTATGGAATACTATGATACCTATACTTATACGGAGAAGATCGACGAGTATTATGCAGTCCGGCATCTTTCAGACGTGCAGTTCTCAGAGCCCTGGGTGGATCTGGATACGTATATTGTGGATGGCTGCGGGGAGCTGCGCTGGGATTATGAGGAGCTGCTGCGGTGCAAGGAGAATTACAGGTTTAATGAATGGGGGCTGCTGGAATGAGCGGGCTGGCTGTCAGAAATCAGAATGGGGAAACGGTGCATTATACGGGGTCGCAGTTTTCGGGGCTGGAAAATACGGGCACGCATCATCTGTGTGTCCGGACGGGGACCGGGGCGGATGATGTGGTGAAGTATGGGCTGACATCCACGCCGCTGAATGATAAGTATAAAGGACTCCGGATGCGGATACCGGATCATGCGGGCGGGAACGGCGGGAGGGATGCGTATATCGCGCAGAGGTATTCTGTCAGTGAATCTGCCTCATCATCAAAGACGTATACGGCGTCCAGGGTGAGTAATTATGTGTCATCTACGACTTTGAGGACGGCGAGCAGTTCGAGGCTGAGTACGGGGAATGCTACCAGGGCCAGTACACACGCGCCGATTTATTATGGTTCATCCCCTATAATTTTTACAACGACAACATCAGCTAAATTCAATGGGTCGTGGCAGGTAGGTGTGAAAGGGCGTTTACTTACCAATTCATCCGGTACATCTATATATACTAGCGTCATTGCTTATGCGAATATAAAGGTTACAAGTTATGA
>QXWX01000328.1 GCA_009911175.1 Lachnospiraceae bacterium
TGAATATGACGGTCTATTCGTATTTCACGTTTCTGTCATTTATCCGGCGCGTGGCGTCTACGGATTATGTGCCGGCGTTGGAACTGGACTGGTATATGCTGCGGGATTCCTGCAATATGCTCCGGGAGAAATGCAGGGAATACTATGATTCTTATACATATACGGAGAAGATCGACGAGTATTATACGGTCCGGCATTTTTCGGATGTGCAGTTCACAGAGCCGTGGGTGGATCTGGATACGTATATTGTGGATGGCTGCGGGGAGCTGCGCTGGGATTATGAGGAGCTGCTGCGGTGCAAGGAGACATACAGGTTCAATGAGTGGGGGCTGTTGGTATGAGTGGTCTGGCAGTCAGGAATAAAAATGGGGAGCTGCTGCAGTATACAGGAACCCAGTTTGAAGGGTTAGAAAATACAGGTACGCATCATCTGTGCGTACGGACAGGGGCTGGGGCAGGAGACGTTAAAAAGTACGGACTGACGTCTGCGCCTCTGAATGATAAGTATAAGGCGCTCAGGATGCGGATACCGGACAATGGGGGCGGGAACGGCGGGAGGGATGCGTATATCGCGCAGAGGTATTCTGTCAGTGAATCTGCTTCGTCATCGAAAACGTATACCACATCCAGGGCGAGTAATTATGTGTCGTCTACTACTTTGAGGACGGCGAGTAGTTCGAGGCTGAGTACGGGGAATGCTACCAGGGTGAGTACGCATGCACCGATTTATTATGGTTCATCCCCTATAATTTTTACAACGACATCATCAATCAAATTCAATGGGTCGTTGCAGGTAGGTGTGAAAGGGCGCTTACTTACCAATTCATCCGGTACATCTATATATACTAGCGTCATTGCTTATGCGAATATAAAGGTTACAAGTTATGA
>QXWX01000329.1 GCA_009911175.1 Lachnospiraceae bacterium
ATTTTTCCGCCTATGCCAACCAGGTGACCTCTGATATTGTTGCCCATGTTGAAAAAATGGCAGAGGAAACGCACCGCACCCTGCGATATCTTACCTCCGCAAAAATCCCGAAAGAACAGACCGCTATGGAGATCTTAAAGGAGGACCCGGTAGAAGAGGGATTGGTCTGTATTCTTTCTGTTGTTGAATACTGCCAGACACTTCAGCCCATTAAGAACAAGGATGGCAAACTGGAGCTGCGTAATGTCGACCGCAAATGCAAATACTATTACTTATATTACCTGGATAAGCATTTTGGCTTTATGCATGTGAAACTGCAGACATGGTTTCCGTTCCTGATCCAGATCTACATCAATGGACGCGAAATGATGAAGCACGTTTTCGATGAAAACGGGATCGCATACAAGATGTATGATAATTCTTTTTATGAGATCAGCAACATTGCGAAAGCACAGGAGCTTGCGGACAAGTTTGATTCCAAATCCCTCTGCCGGCAGCTTGATCTCTTTGCGCATAAAGTGAACCCTTATCTTGATACCATCGAAAAAACATTCCACCAGGGTTATTACTGGTGTGTAGACCAATGCGAGTTCGCAACTGATGTCATGTTTAAAAGCCGTGAGGCTCTGGAGGATATCTATCCATCCCTGGTTGGGCACGCATTCTACGACTTCAGATGCACCGATGTTTTTTCCTTTCTCGGGCGTAAACTTGACCCCAAGTTTCAGGGAGAAGCAGTCTCCGATTACCGTAAACGTCCGGCTGGCTGGAGGATAAAATTCAAAATGAAGTCAAACAGTATCATTATCACCTGATAAGAATTATCACCAGTTACCAACGGCAAGCCTTGATGGTAACTGGTATGTAGTTCCTATTACTG
>QXWX01000330.1 GCA_009911175.1 Lachnospiraceae bacterium
ATGTACCATTGATTTTATCTTTAAATTGTTCTAATATAGTGTTCATAGGGTCATCCTTTCGTATGAATGCTACTGGGGAATTTAGTTCCCGATTGAGGATTGGTACACAGATACCGTAAGTGCATTATAGCACATGCATCAACGATTGGATGATCCTTTTTATTTGAAATTAACTATAAAAGTTTGATTGCAGCTATAAGCTGCGCTATGTGATGGCCTGAACACCCATAAGTCGGAAGCCCTTGTCCGCTTTGTGGCAGAGGCCTGTGTCCCTGGTGTGGAACTAGGCAAAAAAGGAAAGACAGGGATCCTCAAAAGTAAGAAAATCCGAGCAGATTTCCTGCATGACCCTTCCCACCGGATCCGCTTTGTGTATACTCCGAAACACAGTTCCTGGATGAACCAGATTGAGATATGGTTTGGCATCATTAACCGAAAGCTGCTGAAGCGGAAAAGCTATCTGTCAATAGAAGAACTGGAAGCAAGCATCTTGCGCTTTATTGAACAGTACAATCTTACAGCACACCCATTTAAGTGGACATATGCTGGGATACCATTAGCAATTTAATCACTGATATTTAAGCAATGCTGTACTAGTACAATGTTGCATTAATTTTGAAGTAATAAGCGTTCGATGTTCATGTCAGTACAAGGCGGAGGAAGGAGGCGATGCCGGTAGCATCGTTAACTGCAGATGATAGACGCGACAATTTCCATTTATTTCATAAGAAGAAACTCCTTTCAAAAAGTATATAATCAAGGAGCTTCGCCGCAAATTTTTCGCAATTTATCAATTAGCGGAAGTTTCGACATCAGTATATGAAATCAGCAATATAACAGCTGAAAAACCTCTTAAAATAAGGTGTTTTCA
>QXWX01000331.1 GCA_009911175.1 Lachnospiraceae bacterium
TCAAGTACTTGAAAGGGCTCGTCTCAGAAAAGGAGCTTTTACCAGGAACTGTGGTAAGCTTCCCTTTTGGACTATGATGGAGCTGCTCCTCAAAAGCGTCAAGCGTTCCACTTCTTCCATGCTTGATGAGTTCTTTTCTGACTTACGCAAGAAAATGGGGAATCCTATCTCACAGACCATCCACTGCTCACAGCAGGCTTTCAGCAAAGCAAGGGCTGGTATCAGCCACACCATTTTCCAGGAATGCTTTGAAAATGTCCTGGATTTCCTCTGCTGTACGGAATCCCTGAACTATCACCGCCGTCTTGGCGGGGTATGGGGCATCCAGCCTATTGCGATTGATGGTTCCAAGATTCCCTTGCCTAACAGAAAAGCCCTTCTCCACAAATACGGCAGTATTGGGAGAGGCGCAAACTCTCCCACTGCCATGGCCAGCATTGCCTATGATGTGCTCAATCACCGTATTCTTGACGCCCTGCTTGAACCCATGAGCGTTGATGAACGTACCCTTGCGGTACGCCATATGGATCACATCAGACGCAAAAGCCGGACAGATCTATTATACACCATGTTCATCTTCGATAGGGGATATGCTTCAAAAAAATTGATATCTTATATCGAAAATGAGATCCATGCGCGTTATCTTTTTCGGCTCCGCTCAAAATTCAACCTGGAGATCGATGCAGTCCCACTCCCTTCCGAAGAGCATGGGGTGACCGACCAGGTGGTCACTTTATATGAAGGAATGCGTGTCCGTGTGCTGCGCTTTTCCCTTCCCAGCGGTGTTACGGAAACCTTGATCACAAATGACTTTTCTCTGGATCAAACAGCTTTCAAAGCACTTTATTTTCTCAGATGGCCGG
>QXWX01000040.1 GCA_009911175.1 Lachnospiraceae bacterium
CTGTATGAGAATTATCATCCGCTGTTTATTATGCGGCACCGGATGTCCAAGCAGGCCGACGCCATCCTGGGGATGTATCTGCACAGCCATCTTTTTACGAAGGAAGAGATCCGGCGGAATTACGACTTTTACCAGGAGGTGACTCTTCATCATTCCTCCCTGTCTACCTGTATTTTCGGGATTGTCGCAAGTGATATCGGGTATGATGACGAGGCTTACCGGTATTTTTCACAGTCGGCCAGGATGGATCTGGATGATTACCATCATAATTTTTATGCCGGTATCCATGGGGCAAACATGGCGGGCACATGGCAGGCGGTTGTAAACGGGTTTGCCGGGCTGCGGTGCCAGGAGTCGAGGCTTAAGTTTTCTCCCTCCCTTCCATCGGAGTGGGAAAGCTATTCCTTTAAGCTCCGGTACAAAAGGTCTCTTTTGAGGATCGGGGTTTCCCGGGGACAGGCGGAGTTTACCCTGGAAGAGGGGGAGAAGATCACATTTTATATCGGTGGAAAGGAAATTTGTATTCAGGAGAACGGAGGGAGACACGTTGAAAAAATATAAGGCGGTCTTTTTTGACTGGGACGGCACCGCGGTGACATCCAGAACGGCACCGGCAGAGGCGGCGGTATCGGCAATGCGGCCGCTGCTGGAGAAGGGGGTGAAGCTGGCGGTGATCAGCGGGACCACCCTGGAGAATATCGCGGGCGGGCGCATAGAAGATTATTTTACGAAAAAACAGCTTGAGAATCTATACTTGGGCCTGGGGCGGGGCGCTTATAATTATGAATTTCGGGATGGGATGCCCTATATCTTTGAAAACAAGATCCCGGATCAGAAAACGCTGCTGGATATCCACCGGATCTGTTTTGAGATCCATGTCCGGCTGAAAGAGCAGTACGGATTGGATACGGACATCGTTTTTTGCAGGCCCAACTACTGCAAGATTGACCTGATGGCGGACAATCTGAGGGGAGATCATTTATTTATGCAGGAGGACGAACTCCATATGCTTCGGAAAAAGCTGAAAAACCATGGGATTCGCAGAGGGCTCATGGAGCTGCTGGAGCTGGCTGTTTCCATCGGGAAGGATTATGGGATCAAGGTGGTTCCCACCTGCGACGCAAAGTATCTGGAGGTGGGGGTGTCCAGCAAAAGTGACAACGTAGACGCGATCCTCGGCCGCGTATCCCGGGAAAGCGGCATCCAGGCCGGGGACTGTGCGTTTTGGGGAGATGAATATGTGGGGATAGAAGAAAACATTTTCGGCAGCGACAGCTTTATGCGTACCGGGCGGACTTCGGCGGGGGATTTTTTTGATGTGTCGGAGGTAAGCGGGCAGCGGCCGGAAGGGGTGAAAATGGTGGGGGGAGGCGTGGGAAGGTTTTTGGAGTTTCTAAAGGGGCAGGGGTGTTAGATACGAATGCTGTTATGTTCGTAAGACCTTAGGAATACTTTTTTGTATCGATTATTTTGACATGTGGTATTGCAGCTTATAAAATTCCGTCTTTCACAGTTTAAAAAAAGAAAAAACTGCTATATCCCTTATATTTACTGGGGTATAGCAGTTTTTTTGTTGTCACGGACTATGGTAATTTATTCCCGTCCTTTCCTTTTTTTCTGAATTGTTTTCATCTTACTTTTTGCTATGAACTGATAATCTGTTCGAAAGCCACAGGCATCATGAAGGGCATAAGAAGGCTTTTCCAGAACAGGTTTTATGAGACCTGTAAGAACTTTTTCTATGATATGTCTATCTGCCATATTGACAACTGTCTTTATGTGTGTTATACTGTATTTGTAGTAGTGATACAGTTAAAGAAGAAATGGTGGTGAGAATTTGGAAATAGTCGTAAGCAATAAAGCAAGCCGACCGCTGTATGAGCAAATTTCTTCACAGATTAAAGCGGCTATTATAAGTGGAGAACTGAAAGCTGGTGAAGCGATTCCGTCTGTGCGTTCATTGGCAAAATCGCTGCACATCAGTATTCTTACAGTACAAAAGGCTTATGCAACTTTGCAGGAAGATGGTTTTATTGAAACAACTGCTGGAAAAGGCTGCTATGTGTCGGCACAAAACCAAGACTTCTATCTTGAAGAACAACAAAAGAAGATAGAGGAAAAATTTACAGAGGCAATCGAAATTGCCCGCACAAGCGGAATATCTCTCAACAAGTTGACCGATTTGCTAACCCTTATGTATCAGGAGGATGATGGAGAATGAATGATGCTTTAATTATTTCAGGTCTAACTAAGACATATAAAGATTTTATGTTGAATGGAGTTTCATTTTCTGTTCCATGTGGTTCTATTGTAGGACTGATTGGCGAAAACGGAGCCGGAAAAAGTACAACTATCAATGCAGTGCTGGGACTTATTCAGAAAGAGGCCGGCAGCATCTGTGTTTTAGGTAAAGAGCAACTAGATAACGAAATCAAGGAACAGATTGGTGTCGTATTTGACGGCAATAACTATCCTGAAATCTTTTCTACCCGAAAACTCAACCGGGTTATGAAAGACATTTATCATTCATGGGAAGAACACACATTCCTGAACCTTTTGAAAAAATTTTCTTTACCTGCTGATAAACCGATGAAGCAATTTTCAAAAGGAATGAAAATGAAATTGGCAATCGCAGTTGCCTTGTCCCATAATTCTAAGCTGCTGATTTTGGATGAGGCCACCAGCGGGCTTGATCCCGTCATACGAGATGATATATTAGACATCTTATTGGACTTTGCACAGGACGAAACGCATTCTATTTTGATTTCTTCGCACATCACTACTGACCTTGAAAAAATTGCTGACTACATTGTTTTTATTCACGAAGGGCAAGTAGTATTCTCAAAGCCGAAGGATGAGCTGATCGAGCAGTATGGTATCATTAAGTGTGGAGCCGTACAGTTCGAGGCATTGGATAAATCGGACATCATCGTATATCGCAAGATGGATTATGAATGGCAGGTACTGGTTGCTGATCGTGTTGCTATGAAGAAAAAATATCCCAAAGCACTGATTGATTCAGCTTCGATTGACGAAATTATGCTTCTCTATATAAAAGGGGAAAGAGGGAAATAAAATGAAAGGCTTATTACTGAAAGATTATTATTTAATCAAGTCTGTGCTATATATCATACTCGTAGTTTTTGCAGTGGTTGGAATAGGAATGTCTTTTTTGACTTCCACATGGGTTTTAACTGTAATTGCAACTGTTATGCTCGGAATGATCTCTGTAACGACGATAAATATGGACAGAAACTCTGGTTGGAAAAAAGTTTCGATTGTTTTACCTGTATCCAGAACGGCTGTTTTAGACTGTAAATATATCTTGTATTTACTACTTAGTGGGATCGGTTTGCTTTTAGGTGTCATTCTGGGTGTTGTGGCATCCATTATAAAAGGTCAAATTGACGACCAATCTATGATGCTGTTTGTTGGCATCAGCGTTGCTATGGCATTGCTTTCTGGAAGCATGACAATACCACTCACATTCCTGCTTAGTGAAGAAAAAAGTATGTTGGCTTTAATCATTGCGTACCCTTTTTCCTCTTTTGTATTTGTAGGGGCTGCGCTGCTAATTGATAACAAGCTGCTCGCTTGTGGTCTTGTGACTATTGTAGGTGTATTACTTTATGCGATTTCGTGGCTGATTTCGAGAAAACAAATTATAAATAAGGATATCTAAAGAGATAATTAGAAATCTATGAAATGATTCCTGAAAGAATGAACTGACAGGTAACTAAGGCACCTCTTTATTACAGCAGGACAAAAAAAGATATAGCTTTTTTGTCCTGTTTTTTTTATTGCCTGGAAAAAAGTCCAAATAAGGGGATAAATCTGGATAATTCAAAGAAAGTTTTCATCAGAGGGATTCGGTATAATATGAATCAAGGTAAGAGAAAAAGAAAAGGAGAACAAAACAATGAGCAAATTGAGAGTAGCAATCGTTGGATGCGGCGGTATCGCAAATCAGAAGCATATGCCTTCTATCAAGGCGAATGAGGATAAGGCTGTTATGGTAGCGTTCTGTGACATCATTCCGGAGCGGGCGGAGAAGGCATGTAAAGAATACGGCGCAGAGGGCGCGAAGGTTTACACAGATTACAAGGAGATGCTGGCGGATACGAGCATCGAGATCGATGTGGTTCATGTATGTACCCCCAATGTAGCGCACTGCCCGATCACGGTTGCTTCCTTTGAGGCAGGCAAGCATGTGATGTGTGAAAAGCCTATGGCGCACAATACCGAGGATGCCCGGAAGATGCTGGACGCATGGAAGAAATCCGGCAAGAAATTTACGATCGGCTACCAGAATCGTCTCCGCGACGATACCCAGACGCTGCACGCTTCCTGTGAAGCAGGGGAACTTGGGGATATCTATTTTGCAAAGGCACACGCGCTGAGAAGAAGAGCGGTTCCTACCTGGGGCGTATTCCCGAACAAGGCGCTGCAGGGCGGCGGTCCGCTGATCGATATCGGAACCCATGCGCTGGACATCACACTGTGGATGATGAACAACTACGAGCCGGCTTCCGTATCCGGACAGGTATTCTACAAGCTAGGACGCCAGGCGGACGGCCCGGAAGGAAATGTATTCGGCCCATGGGATCCGGAGACCTTTGAGGTAGAGGATTCCGCGTTCGGCCTGGTAAAGATGAAAAACGGAGCGACCATTTATCTGGAAGCATCCTGGGCGCTGAACGTACTGAAGTCCATGGAAGCGTCCACCACACTGTGCGGAACCAAGGGCGGAGCAGAGATCCATCACGGCGGAAGCTATCCCCAGGACGAGCTGATCTATAACACGGTAGAACACAACCAGTTGATGGAAAAGACCATCTCCCCGGCAGGCGTGGTAGACTTCTTCGAGGGCGGCGCGGCAGCAGAGGCAGTGAGAGAGCAGGAGCAGTGGCTGAACGCGATTATCAACGACGGCGAGCCCCTTGTAAAACCGGAGCAGGCATTTGTAGTGACCCAGATCCTGGAAGCAATCTACAAATCCGCAGAGACAGGGAAAGAGATTTACTTTGATTAAAAGTCAGGAACAGTCTCGGACACAAGCTGCGAAGCAGTGAATAGTCTGCAAAGCAGACGTGCCTGAGGCCTGCGGTTCCGGACAGATGGGAAGAACAGCGCATTGCGCAAATTGGTTACAATAAATGCAGGAGGGAAGAAAATGGCGGGCAGACAGATTTATAATCCGGATGGATTTAAGAATGTAGAAGAAAATGGAAAGATTACGGGATATCAGTTTCAGTTTAAGGCGCAGTACTATCGTGGATTTACTTTATCCATCGTGCGCGACATCCAGGTCAATGTGGACGGAGAGGACGCGGCACGGGAGGATATCCGTTTTACCGTGAACGGGGAGACTTTCACGCTGGAAGAAATGCGCACCGTAGTAGATTCTGATTATCGCTGGGAATTCGGCGACTATGCGACAGTGACCGTGCAAAAGGAAGGCGGGCTTGCAAAGGGAACGCATCATATCAAGGCAATGCAGATCATTGCCCCATCCTATATGCCGTTCCAGACAGAGGCATTGTGTGAAGCTGATTTTGAGATTGCCTGAGGCAATTGTCAGATCATGAACCCGGGGGCATCCGTGACGGCCATGGGGCCGTTTCATAAGGTGTAGAAAAAAGGATGCGCTCAGACAATCAATTTGCTGTGCAGATTGGCTGTAAACAGTAAGCAGGAGGAAAAAATTATGAGCTATGATATCAAAAGAAGCGTTTCCCTGTATAGTTATCAGGATGAATATTATGATGGAAAATTAGACCTGGAGGGCTGTCTGAGAGAGACTGCGAAGACAGGGGCAACCGGCGTGGAGCTTTTGGCGGAGCAGATGATCCGCAGGTTCCCGCTTCCGATCGAGACACAGGAGTTCAGAGACCAGTGGTTTGGATGGCTGAAAAAATACAACCTGGAGCCGTCCTGCTATGATGCGTTTCTGGAAAATAAGATCTATGACAACCGGACCCTGTCGCTGGGCGAGCAGATCAATATGATGAAGCGTGACATCCGTCTGGCTTCCATGCTGGGATTTAAGAATCTGCGTACCCTGGTGTCTACTCCGATGGACGTGATCGAAGGAAGCCTGGACTACGCCGCGGAAATGGATGTGAAGATCGGGCTGGAGGTGCACGCTCCGTTTTCATTAAATTCCGGCTGGGCAGACGGATATATGGAAATGATCCACAAGACCGGAACGAAGCATTTTGGATTTATTCCGGATATGGGAATCTTCTGCAGGAACATTCCGGATGTGCTGCGGGATAAGGCGAGACGGCAGGGCGCGTCAGAAGAATGCATCAAGATCGTAGACGATTCTTATGCACAGCGTCTTGAAAAAGGATTTGTAAAGATCAAATACGACCTGAACCTTGGCAAAGCCAACATGGAATACCGGATGGCCAACGGCATGAAGGAAATGATGGACGCAGTAGAAAAGGCAGGCGGCGGCCCGGCAGATAAGGCTTACGCCGGGGCATCCTTTACATATTCCTGGTCCGAGCCGCAGGATCTGATCGACAACATTGATTACATTTTCCATACCCATGCGAAGTTCTACAATGTACATGAGGATTATGTGGAGACGGCAGTTGCCATCCCGGAGGTGGTAGAGGCATTTAAGAAAGCCGGATATAAGGGATTCCTGAGTTCTGAGTATGAAGGCGGAGAGCATCTGCGCGATGTGGGTGTGGACAGCATTGAGCAGGTACGCCGTCATCAGGAAGCAATGCGCAGGGCGATCGAAGGGTAAGAGTTACTGGTCACACTCAATGTCATTTATTTAAGGAAGGGGCATATCAGGAATGATAGCCCCTGAGTCTATTTTCTCTTCTTGAATTTTTCCACTGAAAATTCATATGCTTCTTGAATAAGGGGCTTTAACTGTTCCAATGTCTGATTAGACGGATTCAGGACGCTTACCCATCCCATCCAAGCATAAACCGGGTGGTAGAAGGGCTACGATCCCTCAAAGGATTCCACAGACCATCCCCTATGAAAAGCGGGAACCTGTAAGGATTTCTTTGAGGAGAGTGTTTGATTTCTAATTCAATAATCGAGTTAAAATTAGAAATTTAACTCGATTATTGAATTAAAATGAGTTATACCAAAATTGAATTAGAGATCAGGAGGGATTGAAATGCGTACATTCCCGAAAAGAAGACTTTGGATACTGAGTTCAAAAGTGATTTCAAATGTTACCCGGATCACGATTTGATAGAAGAAATTATAGGTATGTCTAATACGGCAGGAGGATTTCTGTTCCTTGGAGTTGAGGATGATGGCATGGTTACCGGAGTTCATAAAAAGCATAAGGATTCCATTGGTGTTATGGCATTGATTGCAAACAGCACGGTTCCGCCAATTTCTGTAAGAGCAGAAATTATTACGGAAGAGAATTTGGATGTCCTGAAAATTGAAGTGCCGAGAAGCCGAGGCGTTGTATCAACTGCATCTGGTAAAATTCTAAGAAGAAGGCTAAAATTTGACGGCAGTCCGGAAGTGATTCCCATGTATTCCTATGAAATCCCATCACGGCTGGCAGAGTTGGGAATGCTTGACTATTCAGCCCAGCCCCTTGCAGGGGCTACATTGGATGATCTTGATCCAAACCAACGGGTCAGACTGCGTAAAATTATTCAAAGCAGGCAGGGCGGAGAAAAGAATCTTCTTGCGCTTCCGGATGATGAATTAGATATTGCGCTGCGTCTTGTTACAGAGGCTGCCGGAAAGTATGTCCCGACAGTGATGGGTATGCTTTTGATTGGAAAAGAAGACCGGATCTCAGAATTGATACCCACAGCTAAAGCTGTATTTCAGGTTCTGGAAGGAACTGCGGTCCGAATGAAT
Source organism: Lachnospiraceae bacterium (assembly GCA_009911175.1). The sequence continues at coordinate 7,861 of QXWX01000040.1, forward strand.
GAGGACAGCAATAAATCATTACTTGAGCTTTTTGAAACCTTCGAAATGTATGTGAAAGCATGGAATCCTGAAAGAGAGACGGAATATGGATTATTTAGGATTCCAATTCCGGAATTTGATTGGGCTGCTTTCCGTGAAGGCTTCGTAAATGTATTTTGCCATAGAGATTATACGATACTTGGCGCGGTAAGGGTGCTGATAGACGATGAAGGAATGTGTATCAGTAACCCAGGCGGTTTTATAGATGGAGTGAATCTGAAAAATCTCCTTACCGTAGAGCCGCATGGGCGGAATCCGGCACTTGCTGATGCAATGAAAAGAATCGGTCTGGCAGAAAAAACAGGCCGGGGGATCGACAGGATTTTTGAGGGGTCTATTGTATATGGAAGACCCTGGCCGGATTATTCAGAGTCTACAAGCAGAAATGTGAAATTATTTATTCAAAGAGCGAAAGCGGATATGCCATTTGCAAAGTTTGTCGCAGAGGAACAAAACAGGCGGGGAAAACCGTTGTCTATCTATACTTTAATGATTCTTTCAGTTTTGAACAATGAAAGAAGAAGTACTGTGGATCGAATAGTAGAATTGACAAATTTGAGCGGGAATAAGGTGAGATCTGCAATAGAAGCTATGATAGAGTTAGGATTGATAGAAGCGTCCGGGAAAGGAAATAACCGTACGTATATTCTGGGGAAAAAAATTTATCGGGAAAACAAGAAAGGCATTCAATATGTTCGTCAGACGGACATTGACAGTATCAGATATCCGGAATTAGTAATGAAACTTGCGGATACTCAAAATGGGATCATTACAAAACAGGATGTTGCTGAACTGCTAAAAGTAACTCCTTCCCAGGCATATACGATAATCAAAAAATTGCAGGATGAAGGCCGTCTGGAATTATTGTGTGGCGGAAAGTATTCCAAGTATAGAGTAGTTTCATTCTAGTACAGCATTGCTCATCCATTTGCAGTGCTGTTTATCGCAATATATTGCTGAAAAGATGACACTGGAAGACAATACAGAGATTGTCCATTCAGAACGATTGGAAAATGGGGAGACAAAGGTGTATATTGAACCCCCGGATGAAAAGGACTGCTTTCATAGCAGTTACAGGTCACACCTTGACCAGGCGTGCCCTGTAACTCAGGCCGTCATTTTAAATTGCCTGCGGCAATGGACGGCCTGAATCCCAGCTTTTATGTGCATCCTCCTGACCAATCAGCGTAGTGATTGGTCAGTGTGTGACATGTAACTCATAGCATCCAGCCTATCAACAGATAGCATAATATGTATTATATTCTGCCGGATGTCTGTGGTATAATTCCATCGAACAGCGAAAGAAAATATTCTATGAATAGAAAGCGGAGGTTGTCCGATGGAGATTGTAGTGCTGCTGCTCAGGCAGAATCTGGTGATGCTTGTATATATGATGATTGGGTATTTCCTGTATAAAAAGAAGCTGGTCAGCGCCGGAGGAAGCGCGGATATCGGCAGGATTCTGCTGTATATCATTATGCCGGCGGCAATTCTGAAATCCTATCTTGCGGATTTTTCGCGGGAGCGTTTAGAAGGACTTTTTGTATCCGTCCTGGCCGCTCTGCTGTCGCTTCTGCTTTCGATTGCCGCGGCCCGGATCGCATTTTCAAAAGAACAGGGAATCGAACGGTTCGGAGCCGCGTTTTCCAACGCAGGGTTCATCGGGATTCCGCTGGTACAGATGACCCTGGGGGAAGAGGCGGTATTCTATGTCTCTTCCTATGTTGCGCTGCTGAACATCCTGCAGTGGACATACGGACTGGTCACGATCACGGGCGACCGGTCTTTGATTTCCGTGAAAAGGCTCAGAACCAATCCGATCCTCCTCAGCTTTCTGGCAGGCATCGCATTGTTCCTGCTTCCGGTATCCCTCCCGGAGACCGCGGAAAATGTGGTCGGTACGATCGCAGCCATGAACGGCCCGCTGGCCATGATCGTATTGGGAGTCTACCTGGGGCAGGTTCCGCTGCGGTCGTTGTTTTCCGGCCGTGTGGTTTACCGCTGTGCTCTGGTGCGGCTCATAGTGATCCCGGTTTTGACGATGGCGCTGTTGTTTGTGTTTCCAGAAAAATATCATATGCTGAAGCTGACGATCCTGATCGCCGCATCGGCTCCGGTGGGCTCCAACGTGTCAATCTTCGCCCAGCTGTACGGGCAGGATTATATGCAGTCCGTGAAAGAGGTGACGCTCAGTACGCTGCTGTGCATCATCACACTTCCGCTGATCCTTGGAATTGCGGATTATGTGTTGTGAAGCGGCTGAACGGACGTAACAGGATGCGCTTGTGTATATTCTTTGAAATAGCGGACGATCACATCCCGGCAGGTCCGGACCGCAGAGGTCTGGAAACTTTCCGGATTCCAGGACAGCATCAAAAATCGCTCCATGGGCATCCCGGAGACCGCTTTGAGAGACATGGAAGGGGTAAGAAAATCATGCCATGTATATTCCGGGATAAACGCGATCCCGGGTCCGAGCGGAAGGAGGTCCCGCATGACAGCCGGCGTATCCGCGACGGTTGTGACATTTGGCGAAAAACGATAGCGTTCACAGTAATGCCGTACAATGGAGGTCAGGTTGGTTCCGGAAACCAGCTCTGAGAAGGATTCCCCGCGGATCTCGTCCAGAGTCAGGGCAGAACGGTCCGCCAGCCTGTGGTTGGAGGGAAGGACCGCTTTGATGGGCTCCCGCAGAAGAAAGATCCGGCTGTTGCTGTCCGGCAGGAGGGTGTGCACGGAGGTCAGGGACAATGCCGGGAGCGGGTCATTCGGGGAGGGCGGCTGCTGTGTGATCTGCAGGCGGATGCCCGGATCCTTTTCCTGGATCCGCCGGACGATGGCAGGAAGGAGCATGGAGGCGGAGCCTACATAGAGGGAGACCGTCTGATCCACGCTGGATTTCAGCTCATCCAGTTCCAGCCGGGCATTGTCAAGGGCAGTAAAGACCTGTTCCACATAACGGAGGAAGATCGTGCCGGCGTGGTTCAGGCAGATTCCTTTTCCCCGGCGGTCGAACAGAGAACAGCCAAGCTCGGTTTCCAGACGTTTCAGGGTCTGGCTTAAGGAGGGCTGGGCGATGTGCAGCTTCTGCGCTGTTTTTGAAAGCTGCTGTGTACGGGCGACTTCACGAAAATATTTTAACTGTAGTAAATCCATAGATACCTCACAGATGATTGAAAATGATATATGGCTGCGATACTATTATACCTGAATCCGTGAACCATTTGGGTGAAATTTTTTCGGAGAATTTGAAAATATTATGCCTTTGGCGATATGTTTTCCTACAATGCTTTCACCCAATAGTGAAAAAATATTTGGAATCATATAATCCTAAAACCCTTGCAGTTATTCGATTTTTAGCACATTTTCACCTTTTGGGTTCACGGATTCAGGATTATAGTAAAAGCGGCAGCGCGCGGCAAGACTTTCTGATACATCCGGTTCACGGAAAAATGGTTATATGTAACGAAAAGCCACATGACGGCACCGTGAGCAGCGGATAGTCTGCACCTGCGTTCGGAACAGTTATAGATGAAAAAAAGAGAGGAGAAGACAAATGGAAACAATGGAAATCATTCAGGGATTTATGAAAAGGGAACAGCAGGAGAAGATTGAGAAGTACCGTGTTTTGAATGAGACGGTAAAAAAGGGAAAAATTTTGTTTACCGGTTCTTCATTGATGGAACAGTTTCCAATCCATGAGCTGATGATGAACGAGGGGTTGGGACTGACCATTTACAACCGCGGAGTCGGAGGCTTTACAACTTCGGATATGCTGGAAAATATGGAGGAACAGATTTTCGGTACGGAACCGTCCAAAATTTTTATCAATATCGGAACCAATGACATCAGCGATGCGTCACGGTCATTTGAGGCGGTTTTGGAATCCATGCTGGAGAACTATGAAAGAATTCTGACGCAGATCAAGGAGCGTCTGCCGGAAACAGAGGTCTATATGATGGCTTATTATCCGGTCAATGAGACGGATAAGGTTCCGGAGACGGAATGGGCGGGGGCGATGTTCGTCAACCGCAATAACCGGAACCTCCCGATCGCGAATGAGGCGGTGAAGAAGCTGGCGGAAAAGATGGGATATCATTATATTGACGTCAATGCCGGATTGTGCGACGAACGCGGAATGCTCAGGAGAGAGTTTACAGTGGAAGGGGTCCATATGTACGCAAATGGATACCAGGTGGTTCTTAAGAATCTGAAGCCGTATCTGTAGGCAGAAATTTGGGATCGCAGCCATTGATTTACTCTTGCAATATTCTGGATTCTATATTACACTACTTAGACAGTAGTCTTTTCACCCATTGGACCGTTTAAGAAAGGAGTAGCTATGGACCAGAAAGAGATGAATGAACAGGTAGGGAAAATGCTTTCAGACAATCCGGCGAAGTATATCAAGATCAGAGGTATCCTCGATGAAATGTTTGAAGGCCGTACCCTTGAAGGCTCCAAGGATATCAGCGATCGTGAGTTCGAAAGACTTCGTTACAGATTCCGGGACATTGACGTACCGCTCAGCTTCTGCGTAGACAAGGAAGCTGCCTATCAGCTGCAGAAGGCGGTCAAATATCACCGCGGCCAGTCCAGAAGCAGATATGACGACCGTCCGGCAGCCAAAAAGTCTGCTAAGGCCAAGAAAAAGGGCCTGTTCGGTATATTCGGATAAAATGATATTGACTTTTGAGAATGGGGATTCGCCTGGTGTGACGCGGTACCGGGCGAATCCCCTGTTTTCGTTTTACGCATGTCTGAAAAATATAGAATTCAGCCAAGCTTCTTCCGGAAGGCATCCGGAGTCATCCCGGTCTCCTGTTTGAATTTTTTCCCAAAATAGCTGGGGCTTTCAAAACCGCACAGCTTCGCGATCTCCTGCACCTTTTTCTCAGGAAACCGGATCAAAAGTGTACGGGCCTGGCTGATGCGGATGGTCAGGAGATATTGCATGACCGTCTGTTTCATGGTCTTTTTGAACAGGGTACATAGATATTCTTTGGACAATCCAACCAGTTCTGCAAGCTCATCCAATGAAATATCTCTGCCATAATGCTGCTCCATATAGAAAATAACCGCTGTGATCAGATCATCCGCATCCACATAAGAAGAGGGATTGATCCGTGTGATGCATGAGGACAGATCCAGGAGAAACGCATAGCACGCCTTGGAATATTCCCGTGTTTTTCCGGAGCGTTTTTTTTGATGGAGCTTATGGAGCCGCCGGATATGGTCAATAAAAACCTCCGGCCGGGAAAAATGGTATACTCCGGTTTCGTGCATCTGCAGGACTGTCAGGACTTCCTGGCACAAAGGACCGCCAAAACCGAAGAAATGCACGGTCCAGTCAGGGGTCAGGGCCTGATAGATATGGGAAACCTGGGGATAGATCAGAAGCCCCTGGCCTTCGGAGATGATGGATCGCTGGTTATTTACGATAAATTCTCCCCGGCCTTTGACACAGTAGAACCACTGGTAACAGAGCATCCCATGAGGGCGGCGGATCGGTTCCTGTCGATGGTTGATGCCGAACAGGTGAAGGGCCAGGGGGAGGGTGTACTGGTCTGGGGAATTGTGGATCTGGTAAATCATAGGGGCACCTCGTGATACTTGGAATGCAGTGTGGATTCTGTATACAATGACAATGTTTTAGGAGCAGTGGACTAATATTAAAATTGTTATACAAATATTATGATATTAAGATTGAGGTCATATGTCAAGCAGAGATATAATAAGGGCAGAAAAAATAGAAATCAAATATCAGGAGGACAAAACAATGAACCACATCCCGCAGATTAGAAATGACAATGGAATCCCTACATTATATGTAAAAGGGGAACCGTTCTTTGTGCTTGGCGGAGAGATCCACAATTCCAGCGCCAGCAGCCTGGAATACATGGAGCGGCATGTATGGAGCAATCTGGAAGGACTGAACATGAATTCTCTGATCGTACCTTTATACTGGGAAACCATCGAACCGGAGGAAGGCAGATATCAGTTCGGACTTCTGGACGGGCTGATCGGACAGGCGAGAAAACGGAATATACATCTGATCTTTTTATGGTTCGGACTGTGGAAAAACAGTGAATCCATGTATGTGCCTGCATGGATGAAGCAGGATACCGAGGCTTATTTCCGGGCGGAAAAGGTAAGCGGGGAAAAGCTGAATACGATCTCACCGCTCTGCGAAGCCGCAGTGGAAAAGGACGCGCAGGCGTTTTCAAAGATCATGGCGCATATCCGGGAGATTGACGAGGAGGAGTCTACGGTTATGATCATGCAGGTGGAAAATGAGATCGGCCTGCTGGGAACAGCCTGTGATTACAGCCCGGCGGCAAGAGAGGCATTTGCCCGGGAAATTCCGGCAGAGCTGGCAGGGGAGTACGGTGTTTCGGGAGATTGGAAGGCGGCTTTTGGAGCGGATGCGGAAGAATATTTTATGGCATATCATTTTGCAAAGGCAGTTGAGAAGATCACACGGGCCGGACAGAAGGAATATCCGCTTCCCTGCTATACCAACGCATGGCTGAAACAGTACCCCTGGTACGCAGGCTCTTATCCATCCGGCGGCCCCATTCGGGAGGTACACCGGATCTGGAAGCTGGCGGCGCCCTCATTGTTCACCCTGGCGCCGGATATCTATGTGCCCTATGTTGCAGATGTGATGGATGCATATAGTTATGAGGGAAATCCGCTGTTTGTCCCGGAGGTCAGGAAAGACGCGGTGACATCGTCTTACTGCATGTATGCGTTTGGGAAACACAACGCGATCGGTTATTCACCGTTTGGGGCGGAAGAACTGGGGCTGCCGCCGGAGGCGGTCGACAGGCCGCCCATGGAGGTAATGGCCGCTTTGAATATAGATCCCTCCGCATTTGAGATTGAGGGGAGCAAGGAATATCTGAGCAGGACGTATGGCCTGATGGAACAGATGAAGCCGCTGTACCTGAAGCACCGGGGGACAAAACATCTGCAAAGCTGGTGCAGGAAGTCGGAGACAGATTATGGAGCGTTTTTCCGGTTTGAGAAGTACGACCTTGCCGTGGCGTATGCGCCCCGCATGACGGCAAAGCCGCTGGGGGCGGGGATGGTGTATGAGCTGGCAGAGAATCAGTTTTTGATCGTGGGAATGATGAGTACGCTTACGTTCCAGGCGAAAGCCGGGGAAAATGTGAAGGTCAATTTCCTGCGGCTGGAAGAAGGGGAGATTGAAAACGGCCGGTGGAAGCCGGGGCGGATACTGAATGGAGATGAGCAGATGGCGCTGAAGCTGGGAGATATGCCGGAATGTCTGTATGTGGAATTGTATAAATATTGATTGAAAAGTGCTATTTATATTGGCAGGGGCAGGATAAATAAAATATGGAGCCAGCTTAAAAAGCTGCCGCATTGGAGATACAGTGTTCAACCTCCGGTGCGGCAGCTTTTTTAAGCCGCAGAACAAAAATAATATATGTTTTTTTGTCACCTAAATATAAAAACAGGGAGTTCAGGACAAAAAAAACCGCGTTTTTGGTTTAAATCATAGTATTGGATGGACAAAAAAAACGATAAAATAGTATCAAGTTAAAGATAAAGAACAAAAAACAAGGAAAAGTGAGGTAAAAACTTATGGCAAATTATGAAGCACAGGTTTGTGTAATCGCAGCAGGACCATCCGGATTGTCAGCGGCAGTGCAGGCAGCGGAGGACGGAGCAGAAGTGATCGTTCTGGAGAAGGCGGCGGCAGTCGGCGGAGCGGCGAACATGGGGATGGGACCGCTGGGAATCGGAACCAGATATCAGAAGCAGAACATGCAGGACGTTTCGGTAGAAAAGGCGTTCGACATGTTTATGGAATATACACATTATAATGTAGACGCAAGACTGGTAAAACGGTATTTTGAGCAGTCGGCGGAGACCATTGAGTGGCTGGAGGACATGGGTGTGGAATTTGAAGGCGCGTTCCGCTATTTCCCGAAGTCAGAGCCTACCTGGCATATCGTAAAGACTGACACCGGCATCGGACCGAGAGCCGCTTCCTTTATGAACAAGGCATTGTACGCAAGGGCCCAGGAGCTGGGTGTGAAGGTGCTTCTGGAAACTCCGGCGAAGAAGATCATCATGGAGGACGGAAAGGTAGCAGGCGTCCTGGCGACAGACAAGGACGGAAATGAAGTCCATGTTGCATGTAAAGCTGCCATCATCTGCACCGGCGGAGCGGGCTGCAATCCGGATTTTATCAAGGAGGAAACAGGTTATATCCACGGAAAAGACATGTTTAACTTCGCAATCCCGGGCATCATGGGCGACGGACTTAAGATGGCATGGGAGGCAGGCGCTGACAAGCTTCCGGTGCGGATCGAGCAGGCCGCAAGCGTGGTAGGCGTGGAAGACCTTCCGGGAAGTGTTTCCAATATCTTCTCACAGCCCAACCTTCTGGTCAATAAATTCGGCAAGCGTTTTATGAACGAGGACCATATGCAGAATACAACCTATCTGTCCAATGCGGTTTCCCACCAGAAGGAGCGCAGCGGGTTCAGCATCGTGGATTCTTCCATCGTAAGATATTACATGAAGAACGGCGTAGACAATGTAAGCCTTGTCCGTCCGGACCCGGATGTATCCGACTTTATTGAAGGCGTAAAGATGGCCCGGGAAAACGGAAATACCGGCCTTGTTGTGGCAGATACCATCGAAGAGCTGGCAGAGCTGGCGGGGATTGATGTGGACAATCTGGTGGATACAGTGGACGAATACAACGATTACTGCGACAGCGTGGATGAGGAATTTTTCAAGCCGAAGAAATATCTGCGGCCATTGGTGAAGGCTCCTTACTACTGTGCGAAGATCTGCCCGGGCGGATACGGAACCGTAGGCGGCATCCGCATCAATGAAAACTGTGAAGCATGCGACAAGGATTTTGAGCCGGTTCCGGGACTTTACGCGGCAGGCGCAGATTCCTGCAACATTTACGACGACAGCTATATGTTCCTGCTTCCGGGAAATTCCATGGGATATGCGGTAAATACCGGACGTATCGCGGGAATGAGCGCGGCGGAATATGTGGAAGAATAATCAGAACAGCAGCAATATGAAAAAGCAGACTGTGCAAGTTTATTTGCAAAAGGCTGATTTTTCATATTGTTATTGGGCGGATAGCCCAACAACCTCAAACAGGAGCTGCAAATGCAGCGGATAGTCTGCGAGCAGACGGGTTTGAGGTCTGCTGTTCGAGAGGAAAAAGGAGGATATATGAGAGAGACCGTATCAGATATTCAGAACCGCAGAAGCGTAAAAGAGTATAAAGCGGAACAGATTACAGATGAGGAACTGACAGCCGTGCTGGAAGCGGGAATGAACGCCCCTTCCGGCGGCAACAGGCAGTCCCCGGTATTTATCGCGGTGCAGAATAAAGAATGGATTCAGAAGCTTTGCAGGCTCAATGCGGAAATCGCCGGGGCTCCGGAGGGATTTGACGTGTTCTACGGAGCGCCGACCATCATACTGGTGCTGGCGGACAAGAACGCGCCCGACGCAGTACAGGACGGAAGCCTGTGCCTGGGAAATATGTTCAACGCGGCATACGCGCTTGGCCTGGGTTCCCGTTGGATCAACCGGATTCGGGAAACATTTGAAACGGAGCTGGGAAAGGAGCTTTTGAAGGAAGCCGGATACGAAGGAGAATACATCGGAGTCGGCTCCTGTATCCTTGGATATCCTGCCAACGGTTTCCCGGAGCCCATCAAACGGAAACCGGATTATTATAAGATCATCCGATAATTTGGCCATGGAGGGATGACACAATGGAAGAAAAAAATAAAGAAGTGATCCGTAATTTTTACCAGGAATTTTTCAATGACCATATTGTAGAATCCGCAGACAAATATGTGAGGGAGGATTACATCCAGCACAATCCGGGCGTGGATCAGGGCCGGGAAGCTTTAAAGCGTGCATTCGGTGAAAAATTTGCGGAGCATCCGGAGTTTCGGCTGAATATCCAGATGATGATTGCGGAGAAGGACAAGATTGCGGTCTATCTGAAAAATGTAGATCCCCAGGGAAATACAAAATGCCGTGTGGTAGACATATATCGGCTGGAGGATGGAATGCTGGCGGAGCACTGGGACGTGCTGCAGCCCTGCGGCTGATGCTCAGCTCCCTTCTGCTGGGTGAAAATTCTGCGGTGAATCAGTTCCGGGTCGCATGTTTCGGTATGCTGCTGCTTGGGATTCTGATGCTGATAGCTGCAATGCGTTCCCGCGTAAAGGGCGGACAGTGACACAAAAAAAGGAACAGCCAGACAAATAAAGGAGTACATAAAATATGAAACAATATGGATTTGGTGTGGATATTGGAGGAACCACCTGCAAGATTGGTTTTTTCGACATGAGCGGAACCGTTCTGGAAAAATGGGAAATCAAAACGAATACGGAAAACGGAGGCGCTTCGATTTTAGATGACGTGGCTGCGGAGGTTCTGGGAAAGCTCCGGGAAAAAGGGATCAAAAAAGAGGACGTCCAGGGGATCGGACTTGGGGTTCCAGGCCCGGTGGGAAGCGACGGGACGGTTTATAAATGCGTCAACCTGGGCTGGGATATTTTCAATGTGGAGACAGAGCTGTATAAGAAAACCGGCCTTCTGGTAAAGGCGGGCAACGACGCCAATGTGGCGGCCCTGGGCGAGATGTGGCAGGGCGGCGGAAAAGGCCATGAGGATGTGGTGATGATCACCCTGGGAACCGGCGTGGGCGGCGGCATCATCATAGGCGGCAGGATCGTGGCAGGCCATCACGGGGCCGGCGGAGAGATCGGACACATCCTCATGCGGGAGGATGAAACGCAAACCTGCGGATGCGGAAAGAAAGGGCATCTGGAGCAGTACGCTTCCGCCACCGGAATCGTGCGGATGGCGCAGGAAAAGCTCTCCGGCGAGACGAGGGAGACAAAGCTGAGTGACATCCGGCCGCTGACCGCAAAGGATATTTTTGACGCGGCGAAAGAGGGAGACACCGTGGCTTTAGAACTGACAGATCAGCTCTGCGGCATACTTGCGACGGCGATGTCAAGTATTTCCTGCGTGGCTGACCCGGAGATCTTTGTTGTGGGCGGCGGTGTGTCGAAGGCAGGCGCTTTTTTAATAGAAGGAATCAAAAAACATTTTGTGGAGAAGGCGTTCCATGCCAGCGAAGGGACGGAGATCGCCCTGGCAACCCTGGGAAATGACGCAGGGATGTATGGGTGTGTGCGGCTTTTGTTTTGAGCCCGCCGAATCGTACAGGGAAAGGCTGCCGGCGGCAGACTTTTAGGTTAGATGAAGCCAATCAGGAGAAAGAGAAGGGAATTACTGGAAATAAAGAGGAGGAGATTGACATGGCAGTCATAACAATTGACGGGATCCGCCTGGAAGTACCGGACAACAAGAATGTATTGGACGCGGCCCTGGAAAACGGCATCTATATCCCCCACTTATGCCATCACAAGGACTTGAACCCGCTGGGTTCCTGCCGGATGTGCATCGTGGAGGTGGAAGGCCAGGAGGGCGTGGTGACGTCCTGTACACTGAAAGCAAAGGATGGAATGACCATCCGGACAAAGACACCGGAGATCGAGCGTCTCCGTATGCTGGCGCTGGAGCTTCTGCTGGCAGGGCATCCGGAGGACTGCTCCACCTGTCCGAAGTACGGCAACTGCGAGCTGCAGATGCTGATCCAGTATATCGGCCCCAAAACCGGAAGACTGAAACTGCGCACCAAAGGATTCAAGGCGGAGGAAGGCAATCCGCTGATCCTCCACGATATGAACCGCTGCGTGCTCTGCGGCCGCTGTGTGCGTGCCTGCAACGAGCTGCGTGGAGTCAAGGTTCTGCAGTACCAGAAGAAGGAATTGGAGACCTATGTAGGGACGCTGCATAATAAGCTTTTAAAGGATGCGGACTGCCGGTTCTGCGGCGCATGCGCAGAAGTCTGTCCCACAGGAACCATCCGCGACAAGGTGATCAATTCGGAAGTAAAGAAAGAGGATGCGGTAGTTCCGTGCCGTCACGCATGTCCGGCCCATACCGACATCCCACGCTATATCCGCCATGTGAAAAACGGGGAATACGACGAGGCGGCTGCGGTTATCCGTGAGAAGGTGCCGTTCCCCCGTGCTTTGGGATACATCTGTACCCATGTGTGTGAACTGGAATGTAAGAGAAAAGAAGTCAGCGAGGCGATGTCCATCCGGGATATCAAGCGGTATGCGGCAGACCATGACACCGGCTCATGCTGGAAGGGAAAAGGCAAGCAGCTTGCGGATACCGGAAAGAAGGTCTGTGTGGTGGGCGGCGGCCCGGCCGGACTGACAGCGGCATATTACCTGCGCAAGCAGGGCCATACGGTGACCTTAAAGGAAGCGCTCCCCACGGTCGGCGGCATGATGTCTTACGGAATCCCGTCCTACCGTCTGCCCAGGGAGATCATTGCGGAGGAAGCGGCAGTGATCGAAGCGGCAGGCGTAAAGATCGAAGTGAATACAAAGGTGGAAAAGCCGGTTGACCTGCTTAAGGAATACGACGCGGTGCTGATGACCATCGGCGGACACAAAGGGGTTCGGCTTCCCATGGAAGGAAATGACCTGGAGGGCGTGGTGCTGAACGCAGATTTCCTGCGCAACGCAAGCATGGGAAAGGAAACCGGCATCGGAAAGCGGATCATCGTACTGGGCGGCGGAAACGTGGCATTTGACTGTGCGAGGACGGCGAAACGTCTGGGCGCGGAGGAGATCCATCTGGCCTGCCTGGAGGCAAGGGACGTGATGACAGCCGATGATGAAGAAATTGAGCAGGCCCAGGAGGAAGGCATCTTCGTACATCCGGCGCAGACCTTTGAGCGGATCACAGGGACGGACCATGTGACCGGCGTAGATTTTATGAACGTGGAATCCTTTACCTTTGACGAGAACCGCCGTGCCATCATCCAGAAGGAAGAGGGCAGCGAGCATCATATCGAAGGCGATACGGTTATTTTCGCGGTGGGCCAGAGGCCGGACATCACGGAAGAAGCCGGGCTGGAGCTGGGAAGAGCCAATTCCATTGCGGTAAAGGATATGGAAACCAATAAAGCTACCTCGGTGGAAGGCATTTTTGCGGCAGGCGATGCCATTTACGGTACAAAATCCGTGATCATGGCGATTCAGTCCGGACGGGAGGCGGCCAGTGAGGTAGACAGGTACTTAGGCGGCGACGGAGACATTTCCGAGGTGCTTGCTCCGGTACAGGAGGCAGATCCCTTCATCGGACAGTGCCCGGGCTTCGGATACCTGGAGAAAAAGCATACACAGGTGGACGGACCGGAGAAGAGAAGCGACAATTTCAATTTGTTTGACCATGGGATCTGCGACGGGGATATCTGTGCGGAGGCGGGGCGCTGCCTGCAGTGCGACCTGCGCCTGAAGATTTCCAAACCGAGCCTGTGGGGCGATTTTTCAGAGAGTAAGGAGGCGTAGAGTGATGGGTGCTTTGGAACATGCAAAAACAATGAGCAGGGAAGATGTGCTGAAAAAGATCGCGGCGCTTGAGATCCAGGAATCCGGAATCCATGCCGGCCCCCTTACCGCCCATTTCGACGCGGCCCTTGCGGAAAACGTGGAGGAGGGAACGGATCTTGCGGCTGTCGCTGCGCTGAACAACGCAGACACAGACCAGGTGCTGCTGGAAGTACTGAAAAATGACCCGGAGAAGATTTTTGAAGGGCTGGCCATCGGGGCCTATGCGCTGGGGACAGAGAAGACGGTATTGTACGTGCCGGAGGCGGAGACTGCACTGGCAGAATCCCTGGCGGATACGGCGGCAAAATACCAGACAGAGGTGAAGGCGGAATTTTTGAATATCCGTGAAAATAAAGGAAATGCGCTGCTCCACATCGTGACCTGCGCAGACCTGGCGGATGCATTTTCGGATGCTTATACGCCCGGCGTGTATGTGTCGGTCAACGGCGTGGAAGTGAAGAAGGTGGCTGCGGATACGAAGATAGCGGATCTGGCGGACACGGAAGGGGCGAAAGCGCTGCTTCTGGGATATCGGCTCCACCAGCCGGAGGATGCGCAATTGACTGTGGCAGAGGCCGGGATCGCAAACGGCGTGGTCCGGGTGCTGACAGAGAAGGATTGTATTGTGGCGGAGACGGAGAAGAAGCTGACCGCCTCCAGGAAGCAGAGCTGCGGAAAATGCGTGTTCTGCCGGGAAGGGCTGATCCAGCTGCAGTATATGCAGAAGGAGACTGCGGAGGGCAGAGGGAAGATGGAATTTCTGGATCTGACCAAAGAGATCGGGGAGGCCATGTGCTGCTCCACGCCCTGCAGCATGGGGCAGGTATCCGCAGAGATTGCGCTGACGGCCACGGAGCTGTTCGGCAAGGAATATGAGGCGCATATCAAGAAGAAAAACTGCCCGGCGGGCGTGTGCGCTTCGTTTGTAAACATTTACATTGATCCCAAGCTGTGTAGCGGGTGTGAGGAATGTGTGGATGTATGTCCGAAGGATTGTATCGAAGGAAAGGCAAAATATATCCATATGATCGATGACTTTGACTGTACCAAGTGCGGGAAATGTATGGAAGTATGTCCGGAGGACGCAATTGTGCAGACTACCGGCAAGGTACCGAAGCTGCCGAACAGGCTGACGAAGGTTGGGAAGTTTAGGAAGCATTAAAGCGTTTAAGACTTTACACGCAAATTGCCTTTTGATATAATGAGGATATCACAAGACGGTATTTTCATTATGGAAGGGAGGCGGTTCTATGCCAAATTCTGTTGAGATTGCTAAAGACGCGGTTGAACAGTTTCAAAAAGTTCAACGGCATATGTTAATAGCGAAAGAAGAAAATGCTGAGAAAACATATGCAAGTTTAAAAAAAGATTATTTATCTTTAAAAGCTATTTTGCAGGTAGCGGGTGTCAATCTGACAGACATTGATGAAATAAAAGAGTAACGATAAATCAGGGTGCCCCGCAGTTTGCTGCGGGGCATTTGGCTTAGGAACTGTGGAAAAACGGGAGGTGCATTTATGTCCAGGACAGTTGGGATCGGTCACCAGGATTTTGAAAAATTGATCAGAAAGAATAATTTTTATGTGGACAAAACAAAGTTTATTAAAGAATGGTGGGAAAACGATGATGATGTCACCTTGATCACCCGCCCCAGACGTTTCGGGAAAACGCTGAACCTGAGTATGGTGGAGCATTTCTTCTCTGTAGAATATACCCAGAGATCCTTGCTTGCGTCACACCCCGGCGGGGCGGACGGGACGGCCATCCGGATGGATTCCGACTCCGAAGCAGATCTGCCCCATACCGATAGAAACAGTTTGTTCCAGGGGCTTGCGATCTGGGAAGAGGAAACGTACCGGAGGCTGCAGGGAACCTGGCCGGTGATCTTCTTAAGTTTTGCAAAGGTGAAAGAAAGATCCTTTCAGAATGCAAGGAAGAAGATCTGCCAGCTTATTACTAATCTATATAATCGATATGATTTTTTGCTGGAAAGCGGATTATTAAATGAGAAGGAAAAAAGCATTTACCATGAAGTAAATGCTGACATGGAAGATTATCTCGCATCCGAAGCGCTGTCCAATCTTTCCGATTATCTGATGCGCTATTACGGAAAAAAGGTCATCATTCTTTTGGATGAATACGACACGCCCATGCAGGAAGCCTATGTGGGCGGATATTGGGATGAGCTGATTTCTTTTATGAGAAATCTGTTCCATTCTACATTTAAGTCTAACCCTTATCTGGAACGGGCGTTGATGACGGGGATCACGCGGGTCAGCAAGGAATCTGTTTTTTCTGATCTGAACAATTTAGAGGTAGTGACTACGACCTCCGAAAAATACGAGGATTCCTTCGGTTTCACGCAGGAGGAGGTATGGGAAGCCCTGAAAGAATACGGTCTGTATGAGCAGAGGGAACAGGTGCGGCACTGGTATGACGGCTTTACCTTTGGTAACAAGTCAGACATCTACAATCCCTGGTCTATCATCAATTATCTGGACAAACGCCGTTTCTCTCCATACTGGGCAAACACCAGCAGCAACAGCCTGGTGGGGAAGCTGATCCGGGAAGGGAGCCCGGATTTAAAGATCGCCATGGAGGATCTGCTTTCCGGCAGGCTGCTTCATGCACAGATTGATGAGCAGGTCGTATTCAGTATGCTGGATGCCGATGAAAATGCGGTTTGGAGCCTGCTGCTGGCAAGCGGCTATCTGCGGGTAGAGGAGTTTGAGTTTTCTGACAGCGGATACCCGGAATGCGAATTAAAGCTGACCAATTGGGAAGTAACTGCGATGTTCAGGCGGATGGTGGCCGAATGGTTCAGGCAGCCCGCTTCTGCCTCCGCATATAACACGTTGATCAAAGCGCTTCTGCTGGGGGATGTGGATGCCATGAATACCTATATCAATCGGGTGGCTTCCGCAACGTTCAGTTATTTCGATACCGGGAAAAATCCTTCCGGGGAGGCAGAACCGGAACGTTTTTATCACGGTTTTGTGCTGGGACTGCTCGTGGAGCTGTCAGACAAATACCGGATCACCTCCAACCGGGAGAGCGGCTTCGGAAGATATGATGTGATGCTGGAGCCTCTTGGATCTTCGGAAGATGCGGTGATCATCGAATTCAAGGTCTGCAGCGCAAGAAAGAAGCAGGCTCTGGAGGACGCCGCGGCAGAAGCATTGGATCAGATCGACCAGATGCGCTATGCTGCGGATCTGGAAGCAAAGGGGATTCCGCCGGAGCGGATCCGAAGATATGGGTTCGCATTCGACGGGAAAAAAGTTTTGATCGGATGATCCTTGGATCCTCTAACCGCACAGCTGGATTTTTTTTCCCGTAAGGAGACTTTACCTCAAGAACTTTGTAAATAAAAATAGAAAAGGGGCTGTTTTATCACAGCCTCTCAGGGCCAAGGCCAGCTTTACGCCTTATTTTTCCATATCAGGATTCATTTTTCTATGTTCAAAATACCATAAATTGTTCCCATTATTTCATTCCGAAAGCAAATCTAAATCTTTATAATAATACTGGAAATGCAATCTTATAAATACAAAAAGGAGGAGTTAAGCTATGAGAAAAACAAAACGGCTCATTGCAGTACTTCTTGTATTTGCAATGGCACAAATGCTGACTGCCTGCGGCGGAAGCGCCGGAGGATCCGAGGGCGGGTCAGGAGGAAGCTCGAAGGGCAGCGGGACACTGACTGTCGCAATCTGGGATGTGGGGCAGCAGCCGGGCCTGCAGGAGATCATGGATGCGTTTACGGAAGAAACTGGGATCAAGACCAGTCTCCAGGTGATTGAATGGGACAGTTACTGGACATTGCTTGAAGCCGGCGCGTCAGGCGGGGAGATGCCGGACGTATTCTGGATGCATTCCAATGAGGCTTATCGGTATATGTCAAATGATATCCTGCTTGACCTCACAGATCAGATTGCGGAAAGTGACGTTCTTGAGATGGATAAGTTCCCGGAAGATCTGAAAGAGATGTACCAGCTTGACGGTAAGACCTATGCAGTGCCGAAGGACATGGACACGGTAGCGATCTGGTACAACAAAGATATGTTTGACGAAGCAGGGATCCCATACCCGGACGGAAGCTGGACTTGGGACGAATTTTATGATATTGCGGTCAAGCTTACGAAGGATGACGGGAGCCAGTATGGGTTCGCGGCAAGTACGGTCAATGAGCAGGACACCTGGATGAACATCATCTATTCCATGGGCGGCTGCGTATTGACGGATGACTGGAAGTCCGGATTTGACGATCCGAATACGGTCAAGGCAATGGAATTTGTGGACAAATGTGTAAAGAACGTGATGCCTCCGGCGGCTACTATGTCTGAGACCGGTACGGATGTTCTGTTCAGCTCCCAGAAGGTTGCGATGATCTCCCAGGGCTCCTGGATGGTATCGGCGTTTAAGGATAACGAGGATATCGTGGCCCACGGCGACGTGGCACGGCTTCCAAAAGGGGATGAGACCGGAAAGAGCATCTCCATGTACAACGGGCTCGGATGGGCGGCATCCGCAAATACAGGCATGCCGGACGAGGCATACAAGCTGATCGAGTGGTTCGGCACAAAGGATATGCAGCAGAAACAGGCTGACCTGGGTGTGACCATGTCTGCTTATGAGGGCGTATCAGATAACTGGGTGAACTGTACGGACGCGTTTCACCTGCAGCCTTATCTGGATGCATTGGAAGGCGACCTGGTATTCCGGCCGCATACAAATTCGACGCTTGCATGGTGGAATCCCATGGTGGAAGCGCTGAAGGCGCCATGGAACGGCGAGGCGGATATGGCTGAGACGTGCCAGAAGATTGCGGATATGATGAATGAGACCATTGCGGAAGAATAGTACAGAATCACAGAAAGGGGTGAGACCTGTGGCAATGCCTAAAAAGGGGACGACCCAGGAGAAAAATGAGTTTATTTGGGGATGGCTTTTCATTCTCCCAACGATGATCGGTCTGATCATCTTAAATATTATCCCGATATTCCAGACGATCTACCAAAGCTTTTTTAAGACGGGAGATTTTGGAAAAGGGAATATTTTTATCGGGGCGGACAATTATATCAAAATGTTTGGGGACGCAGAAGTATGGCAGGCAGTGATCAATACATTTAAGTATGCGCTGATTGAGGTGCCGTTTTCCATCGTTATCGCGCTGGTGCTGGCGGTTCTGCTCAACCGGAAGATCAAAGGCCGGGCGGCGTACAGGACCATCTTCTTCCTGCCTATGGTAGCGGCTCCGGCGGCGATCGCCATGGTATGGAGATGGCTGTTTAATTCCGAATTCGGTCTGCTCAACCATGTATTCGGCACGAAGATCAACTGGATCTCGGATCCGAAGATCGCGGTATTCGCGATCGGAATCATCGGCGTCTGGTCTATCATCGGTTATAATATGGTGTTGTTTATTTCCGGGCTTCAGGAAATACCGGGGGACTACTACGAAGCGGCAAGCATTGACGGCGCGACAGGCGTGAAGCAGTTTTTCAAGATCACCATCCCGCTGCTGTCGCCGACCATCTTCTTTGTGACCATCACAAGGGTCATCGGCGGCCTGCAGGTATTTGACCTGATTTATATGGTCATGGACAAGGATAACCCGGCGCTGTATAAGACACAATCCCTGGTATACCTGTTCTATCAGAACTCCTTTGTGGAAAATAACAAGGGGTACGGTTCCACGATCGTGGTACTTCTGCTTGCGATCATTATGCTGATTACTGTATTCCAGATGATAGCGCAGAAAAAATGGGTTCACTATAATTAGGAGGGATGGAGATGGAGACAAGAGCAAAAATCAATCAGGCTGTGATTCATATCGTCCTGATCCTGGTTTCAATCACGATGCTGGTGCCATTTCTCTGGATGGTGCTGACAGCGTTTAAAACGATGACAGAGGCGACATCGGTAAATCCATTTGTGATCTTTCCCAAAAACTGGCTGACAGACAGCTTTACCACGGTCATCCGGAATATGGATTTCCCGATCTTATATCTGAATACGCTCCTCTTGATCGCAGGCCGTGTCATTGCGGCGGTACTTACGGCCACACTGGCAGGATATGCGTTTGCCAGGCTGAATTTCAGGGGAAAGAATCTGATGTTTTCCCTGGTCATGTTCCAGATGATGGTGCCGGGACAGATATTTATCATCCCTCAATATCTGATGGTAAGTAAAATGGGGATGCTCAATACGATATTTGCGCTGGTATTTCCAGGGCTTGTGACGGCCTTTGGGACATTTCTGCTGAGACAGGCATATATGGGGCTTCCCAGAGACCTGGAAGAGGCGGCAAGGCTGGACGGATGTAATATCGGGCAGACATTTCTCTTTATCATGGCGCCGCTTACACGGTCATCCATGGTCGCGCTTGGGATCTTTACGGCTGTATTTGCTTACAAGGATCTGATGTGGCCGCTCATCGTGAATAAAGACGTGATGCCGCTGTCCGCCGCTCTTGCAAAGATGCAGGGGCAGTATACGAGCAATTACCCGCAGCTGATGGCAGCGTCGCTGCTGGCCTGTATCCCGATGATCATACTGTACCTGATATTCCAGAAGCAGTTTATTGAAGGGATTGCGACATCAGGAGGAAAGCTTTAAAAATGGGAGTATTCAACGAAAACGGGCTGTTCAACAGAGGCTTTGGATTTCTGGGACAGCTGATCGGATTGAATCTGCTGTGGATCTTGTGTACGCTTCCGGTCTTTACGGCCGGAGCGTCCACAACCGCAATGAGCTTCTGTGCTCTGAAACTCCACAAATATGGGGATTGCAATGTATGTAAGGATTTTTTCCAAAGCTTTAAGCGGAATTTCAGGCAGTCTACGGTGATCTGGATGGGGATTTTGACGGCAGCAGGCCTGTTCTATATGGAACGTAAGGCAATCCTTACAATGCCGGGAAGCGTTTCCGGGATATTTTCCTATCTGCTTGCCGCCGTCTGTATTCCGTTTGCCATGACCGCGCTGTATGTGTTTCCCACCCTTGCCGTGTTTGAGAATACCATGAAAAAAACGGTTGCCTGTGCTTTTTATTTCTCTATGAAAAATGCGGCCTATACACTGGCGGTAGCGTCTATTACTTTTTTCCCGATGTTTTTTACGCTGGCCGATGCACAGCTTTTTCCGGTTTATCTGTTTTTCTGGCTGATGTGCGGCTTTTCGCTGACAGTTTATGCGGATACATGGTTTCTGTGGAAGCTTTTTAAAACCTGTTATCAGGAAGAAGATAAGGAAAGCAGCGATACGGATCTGTATTACTTCTAAGAGTAAAGGAGGAACGTTATTTGATCCAGGGCTGTTTTTCTGAAAATTTATCCATAAGATCTTTATGCTCCCGGTAATTTTTCGGGCTTTTTCCAAATTTTTTCTTGAACGCTTTTGAAAAGGCCAGGGGATCTTCATAGCCGACGGCTTTGGCAATCTCATGTACCGTACTGTCTGTACTGACCAAAAGGCTGGCCGCTTTATGGAGGCAGTAATTGATGAGAAAAGTCTGGACGGATACCCCGAGCTCTTTTTTAAAAATACGGTTCAGGTAGGTACGGCTTATGCCTATATAGTCTACAATATCGGTCACATTGATCCCATACGGATAAGAATATTCAATATACTCGATCGCATGCGCCAGATAGGCCTTGCTCTGCCCGCGGCGCTGCCGGGATTCCTGGGGGGCATGCATTGCGTAATCATTGCACAGTTTTGCCAGGATCTGGAGCAAGCAGGCGTTGCGGTTCAGGTCGGCGGCAAAGGTGAGCTGCCGGGATTCCAGGATCATGTGGATCTTTTCTAAAATCTGATCCGGATCGTGAAAAGGACGCACCAGGGCATGCTGAGAAAATCCGCAGTTTGTGAGGGCGGTATTTGCGCGGATCCCGTTGAACCCGATCCAGGCATATGACCAGGGATCCTCGGCATCAGAAGCATAGGTGACGTGTTCATTGGGATAGATCAAAAACATCTCGCCGGCACGGAGCTGCCAGGTATGCTTTCTGCATGTATAGACACCCCTGCCGGACAATACGAAGTGGATGATGAATTCATCCTTGGGGCCGGGACAGATGTGGGAAGGCGTACAGTGTTCTACGCCTGTATGGATCAGATACAAATCCAGAGAAGTCTTTCTCAGGTTTTCCAGACATTTGAATGACTCGCTTTCCGTATATTTGATATTATGCATGGGCGCTCCTTCCCTTGTATGGAACAGATTGTTAAGGTTACTTTTATTATTGAGGATAACATTGAAAAACACAATAGTAAAACAAGTTTTTTTTATGGGGGGCATCTGAAATTGTAATGATGGCTTCTATGAAAAGAAAAGGATATGGAAAATGAACAAATATAGTATGATCATCAAAGTATATGAGGCAGGGAGTATTTCAAAGGCGGCAGCGCAGACAAGCTATTCCCAGTCTGCCGTCAGCCAGGTGATCTCGTCTGTGGAGGGGGAACTCGGATTTCCGCTGTTCAAGCGTCTGAAAACAGGAGTGACGCTCACAGAAGAAGGGAAAAAGATCCTTCCGGCATTCCAGAATATTGCCAGAGAGGAGGAAAATATCAGGCAGACGGCGCACTCTATTACGAGATCCTGTGAGGGAAAGCTGACGATCGGCTCGATCCCCGGGGTCAGCAGGCAGTGGCTCCCGGATATTATAAAGAACTTTTCAGAGGTTTACCCAAAAGTGACCTATGAACTGGTACACGGAACGGCAGAAAATATCCAGAAAGAACTCTGTGAGGGGAATATTGACTGTGGTTTTACGACATTGTATCCGGTAAACAATGAATTGGATTTTACGCCGCTCCAGGAAGATGAGTTCCTGATTCTGCTTCCGAAGGAACATCCGGCGGCAAAAATGGATGCGGTTGCGCTGGAAGATATCGCGCAGAGTCCGCTGCTCATCACAGATAAAGGACTGGATTCCGGGATTCCGGGCGTGTTTGCATGGAAAAGTATCATACCGAATATTTATTTACAGGGAAGGGATGTGATCGGAATGATCAGGATGATCGAGAATGGGCTGGGTATCGGTGTGTTTTCCGGATTGAGCCTGGCCGGGATTCATTTGCCGGAACAGATCGTATATAGAAAATTCAGGGAGCCTTATAGAAGGACGGTTGGGATATCCGTACGGAAAAACCAGAAACAGCCGTTCATCACGGAGAAGTTTACGGAGTTTACTTATGAGTATATACGAGGGAGGAAGGAGTTATGAGTATTTTATTTGACGAAAAAAATATGACCTTTCATTTATACAATGATGCTGTCAGTTATATCATGGCTGTGCTGCCGAACGGCCACATGGCACAGCTGTATTTTGGCAGGAAGATCCGCCATAAAGAGGATTTTTCGTATCTGCTTGAAACGGCTCCGCGTCCGATGGCCTCCTATTTTTTTGAAGGGGAACGTACCTTGTCCCTGGAGCATATCAGGCAGGAATATGGCGTATACGGCAATACGGACTACCGACAGCCGGCGGTAGAGATCATCCACAGGGACGGGAGCCGCGTCTGTGACTTCCGATATCATTCCCACGAGATTTCCGCTGGGAAACCACAGCTTCCGGGGCTTCCGGCGACCTATACGGAGGACGGCTCAGAGGCGGAGACATTGACCGTTGTTTTAAAGGATCCGGTTTCCGGGATTTCTCTCTGTCTCAACTATACAATCTTTTGTAGGGGCGGCATCATCGCCCGCAGTGTCAGACTGTCCAATGAAGGGACAAAGGAGGTGCACCTGGCAAAAGTGATGAGCTTATGCATGGACCTGCCCGACAGCGACTATGAAATGATGCAGTTTTCCGGAGCATGGGCGAGGGAACGCTATGTAAAAAAGCGCAGGCTGGAACAGGGCTGCCAGTCTGTAGGAAGCATACGTGGAAACTCTTCGCACAACCATAATCCGTTTCTTGTGCTGAAACGGCCTTCCGCCGATGAGTTCCAGGGGGAGGTTATGGGATTCAGCCTCATATACAGCGGGAATTTCCTGGCCCAGGTGGAGGTGGACACTTATGATACGTCCAGGGTGCTCCTTGGGATCCACCCGGATTGGTTTGACTGGAAACTGGAGCCCGGGGAGGCTTTTCAGGCCCCGGAGGCAGTCATGGTATACTCGTGGGAGGGATTAAACGGTATGAGTCAGATCTTCCATCGGTTATACCAGAGGCGGCTTGCGCGGGGGGTATGGCGGGACCGGCCGCGTCCCATTCTGATCAATAACTGGGAGGCGACTTATTTTGATTTTACAGAGGACGGGCTGGTGCAGATTGCGGAAAAGGCAAGGGACTGCGGCGTTGAGCTGTTCGTACTGGACGACGGGTGGTTCGGCGCGCGCCGGAACGAGTATGCGGGGCTTGGAGACTGGAAGCCGTGCAGGGAACTTCTGCCGGATGGGATCAAAGGGCTTTCACAAAAGATCGAGAACCTTGGTATGAAGTTCGGACTGTGGTTTGAGCCGGAAATGGTCAATAAGGATTCCGGACTTTATCGGGAGCATCCGGACTGGATCCTCCATGTTCCGGGCAGAAGCAGTTCCCACGGACGGTATCAGTATGTACTGGACTATTCCCGTCCGGAGGTGGTAAGCCGGATTTATGAGATGATGTCTGAAATATTGCGGGAATCCCGGATTTCATATATAAAATGGGATATGAACCGGAGCATTACCGAGTGTTATTCACCCGCCCTTCCGGCAGACAGGCAGGGGGAGGTGTTCCACCGTTATATACTGGGGGTCTATGATCTGTATGATCGGCTGACCCGGGAATTTCCCCAGATCTTGTTTGAATCCTGCGCCAGCGGGGGAGGGCGCTTTGATCCCGGCATGCTCTATTACGCGCCGCAGGCATGGGCCAGTGACAACACAGACGCGGCGGAGCGCCTCAAGATACAATACGGCACCACATACTGCTATCCGGTCAGCAGCATTGGAAGCCATGTATCTGTTGTCCCCAATCACCAGGTAAACCGGAGCACGCCCCTTTATACACGCGCAAACGTCGCTTTTTTTGGAACATTTGGATATGAATTGGACTTGAACAGGCTGACAGGGGAAGAACAGGAAGAAGTGAAAAAGCAGATCCGTTTTATGAAGGAGTACCGCCTGCTCCTGCAGTTCGGCACATTTTACCGTCTGAGCAGTCCCTTTGAGCATAATATGACCGCCTGGATGACGGTAAGTGAAGATCAGAAGGTAGCGCTGGTAGGCTGGTACCGTATGATGAACCGGGTGAACGCGCCTTATGCCCGCATACGGCTGAAAGGGCTTGCGCCGGAGCTGTATTATGAGGATGCGTCGGCGGGAAGGGGCTATTATGGAGATGAACTGATGAACCTAGGGCTGCTCACGTCGGATTCGTCTTCCGGGGAGGTCATTGGGGATATAAAGCCGGGATGTGATTTTGATTCGAGGATTTATGTTTTGAAGGCTGTATAGGAAAAAGGCGCTGTCGGGAAATGTTGCCATTCTAAGCGCCCTAATGATTATATCATATTTAACCTGGTTTTATACAGATTTTCACTTTCTTAACAGTACAGTCGGTTTGTTCTGGCTGTGGTTTTTATTCGTTGTACTGGTATGCATATCGTGATATAATGAATTGCGCTGATGCGCAAGCAGGTCATCAATTTCCTGGCGGAAAATGGTGACAGATTATGATGCTATTGATTCGCAGAAAAGGAGGGCGGCATGAGACCTGTTATTTCAATCGGAGCTCAGGATTTTACTTATATCAGAAGCCACCATTATTTCTACATCGATAAGACAAGCTTTATAAAGGAATGGTGGGAATATGGCGATGCTGTCACCCTGCTGACCCGTCCGCGCCGTTTTGGAAAGACATTGAATCTGAGTATGATGGAGGCTTTTTTTTCCAACCAGATTGCAGGCAGGGGGGAGCTGTTTGAAGGGCTGTCCATCTGGAATGAGGAAGCATACCGTCGGCTTCAGGGCACCTGGCCTGTACTCTTTCTGAGTTTTGCAGGGATGAAAGGGGATACTTATGAAACAGCAAGAGAAGGGATTGTTCAGATTATCATAGACATTTATGCAAAATATAGATTCCTGATGGATGGGAATGCCCTGAATGAGCAGGAGAAGGAATATTTTGATTTTATAAAACCGGATATGTCGGACGCTGTGGCATCCATGTCACTGCACCGTTTGGCAATCTGTATGAATCGGTATTATGGAAAAAAAGTGCTGATTTTTCTGGATGAATACGACACGCCTCTGCAGGAGGCCTATGTGTATGGATATTGGGAAAAGCTGGTATCCTTTATCCGCAGTCTTTTTAACTGTACCTTCAAGACCAATCCCTATATGGAGCGGGGACTTATGACGGGAATTACCAGGATCAGCAAGGAATCCATATTTTCCGATATCAGCAATCTGGAAGTGGTAACCACGACCTCAGAAAAATATGAGACTGCATTTGGTTTTACGGAAGAGGAGGTTGCCGGGGCATTGGAGCAGTTCGGGATGTCCGGATTTCTGGAAAAGGTTCGATACTGGTACAATGGTTTCCGGTTCGGGAACAGGAGGGATATCTATAATCCATGGTCTATCACAAAATATCTGGATGGAAAAAAATTCAGTACCTATTGGATGAATACCAGTTCCAATAAGCTGGTGGGAAGACTGATCCGGGAGGGGACTCCGGATATCAAGATTGCCATGGAAGATCTGCTGGCAGGAAAAGAGATTACGACTATGCTGGATGAAGAGATCGTCTTTGACCAGCTTGACGAAAGTAATGAGGCAATCTGGAGCCTGCTTCTGGCATCTGGTTACCTGAAAGTGGATAGCATTGCTGAAAATGAGGATGAAGAAGAACTATATCAGTTATCGCTTACTAATTTTGAGGTCAAAAGGGAGTTTCGGAAAATGATCCGAAAATGGTTCAAGAATACGTCTGTTCGTTATAATGATTTTATCAAGGCGCTGCTGGCGGATGATATAGATTATATGAATCAGTATATGAATCAGATCTCGCTGCAGACGTTCAGCAGCTTTGATACGGGGAGGAAGCCATCAGAGGATGCGGAACCTGAACGCTTTTATCACGGATTCGTATTGGGATTGATGGTGGACCTGGCGGGGCAGTACCGGATCACTTCCAACAGGGAGAGCGGCCTTGGGCGGTATGATGTGGTCATGGAGCCTTTGGATAGGCAGGGACAGGCGGTGGTCATGGAGTTTAAGGTTTTTAATCCTATAAAGGAAAAGGACTTGCATGAAACGGTAGAAAATGCGCTGCAGCAGATTGAGGATAAAAAGTACGATACAGAACTCATGGCACGAGCGGTTGCAAAAGAAAATATCCGGCATTATGGATTCGCTTTTGAAGGAAAAACGATTTTGATCGGATAATTTTTGGATACTCCAATATTAACTCTTTCATGGCAGACATACAAGCGGATAGCTTCCAGTTAAAAACAGAAAAGGGGCTGTTTTTTCACAGCCTCTTTAAAATGAATGATATAGATCCATACGGATCACAGATGCAGAAATCTGTTTGTCAGTTCTTTGCCGCATTCCTCTCGTTCAGCTCGATCCGGATCTGATCCATTTTCTTTTTATCCAGATGATACCAGAACAGCGGAACCGTACATACGACCACGCAGAGTGCCTGCAGCAGGTTCACGATGGCATTGATCCCCATCTTAGTGGCCTCGGTCTGGTCCACTCCTGCCACATATCCCACTGCGGCCAGAAGAAGCACGCCGATAGAACCGGTCAGGGCCGAGGCCAGCTTTACGCCGAAACTCATGAAGGAGTAAGTGAGGCCTTCCTCACGGATTCCATATTTCCAGTCGCCGTATTCAATACAGTCGGAGAGCATCCCGGTACAAACGTTTGCGCCTGAGCTGGTGAAGCCGATGATCATGCTGACACCCATCAGAAAGGCCGCGTTATTGGCCGGAACAAGGAACAGAAGTACGAAAGATGCTACCTGGACTGTATTCAATATAATCAGCCAGTTTCGTTTCCCAAAGGTCTTGGTTGCCCACGGCAGGCACAGTGAACCGACAAACATCAATGCGGTTATGGACGAAAAGATGGGTGCGATCATGGCCGCCGAACCGACCACATAGATTACATAATAGGTCAAAAGCGACATACGCGCCATCGTGGATGCGGCACCCATAAATACGCAGAAAACGGTGATCAGAAGCATTTTGTTCTTGTACATCAGCTTCAGGGACTGGATGACCGGGCGTTTTTCTTTTTTCTGCTCTGCCGGCATTTCCACATGAACGGTTTCTTTACATTTCCATGCACAAAGCCACAGGCAGGGAAGCATGGCAATCGAGAAGATCACGGTGGTCCAAAAATATCCCTGTGCATTCGGGTTTTCGCTTTTGCTGAAATATAATACCAGCGGCATTGCGATGGTCGAAAGGACAAACTAGATGATGGAAGAACCGATTGCTCCTGCAGAAGTATAGTTCATACGCACCTGGGAATCCCTTGCGATCAGGTTGACCAGTCCGCCGTATGTAATACAGATTGCGGTATATGCCATTCCTGCACCGATATAAAATACCAGGCACAATACCACCTTCAAAGCCCCGGTCACGGGGAGTACGGTAAAGGTGAGCATATTGAATACAGCAAGCACTGGCGGCGCAAACATCAGATAAAATCCAGCCAGCTTCCAGTCTGTTTTTTCTGCTGGCAGCAATGGAACAGGAGGATTGCATAGCCACTATAGGAATCGGCTGTGACCAGATAATGTTCACCCTTGGCCAGCAGGTATTTTCCCATGCGGTTCAGAAATGTGAAAGCATAGAAGGCAGGTTTCTTGATCCCGTTTTTCGTCAGCAGCCCGAACCCTCCGTTGAGAGGCAGTGCGGAGTCAAAATATTCACACTGCATATCCAAACTTCCAGAACATGACATTAGTTCCACATTCTCCATGCACGCAACAAGATTCTTCAAAAGATACACCGCCCTGTAACAGCTCTCGTTCAAAAAATTCCGGCAGGAAAGGGTCACATCCCATTCGGTCACATAAAGCGGGAAGGACCTTCTCGTAAATTCTACCAGCTCCCGTCCGATAAATTCCCCGTACAGATTGCAGTTCCAGGGCTGATCCAGATAGAAACTTTTTTTGCTTGGGAAAAATAAGTGGATCGGAAATGTTATGGAAACTGGTCCAAATATGTGATAAACTGAATAAACAGTGTGCAGTCATGGAACTTTGTAATCGGAAAGGAAGTGTATTGGTCGATGGAGTTTGACATTGGATGTTTTGAAAAATACAGAGAGAATAATCGTCTGGAAGTTAAAAAAGCAAAGGGCGGCCTGCCGGTCAGCCTCTGGGAAACTTATTCTTCTATGTCGAACTGCCATGGCGGTACGATTATTTTAGGTATCATAGAAAAGGACGACGGTAGCTTTGTTACGACAGGTTTAAAAGATGTTGAAAAACTGAAAAAAGATTTTTGGAATACAATCAATAATAACAGGAAGGTCAGTGCGAATCTTCTCACGGATACGGATATAGAATCTTATGAAGTAAACAATGATGTAATTCTTGTAATCCGTGTACCGAGAGCACCACGCGAATTTAAGCCTGTCTATATCAACGATGATCTCTTTGGAGGAACATTCCGAAGGAATGGAGAAGGGGATTATCACTGTACGAAAAGTGAAGTACGGGCGATGCTCCGCGATCAGACAGAAGAAACGTCGGACATGAAAGTATTGGAGGATTTTGACATTTGTGACCTGGATATGGAAACGATCCGTGCTTACCGCAACAGACATTCTGCCTATCGGTCAGAACATGTGTGGGAAAGTCTGCCTGATGAAGAATATCTGGAACGGATTGGAGCAGCCAAAAAGGCGAAATCTGATAAAAAGCTGCATCCCACGGCAGCAGGTCTTTTAATGTTTGGTGAGGAGTACCGTATTTTGTATGAATATCCAGAATATTTTTTGGATTACAGGGAGATACTTGATCCGGCGATACGATGGACAGACCGACTGCAGTCAAGTTCAGGTGACTGGTCGGGGAATCTGTTTGATTTCTTTTTCCGCGTGTATTCAAAAATAGTGAAAGACTTGAAAGTTCCTTTTAAGCTGGAAGGGATTACTCGAATTGATGATACTCCTGTTCATAAGGCTCTGCGTGAGGCGCTTGCCAATTGTCTTGTAAATACAGATTTTTTTGTGGCCAGGGGAATCGTTATTAAAAAAGACGCCGACAGGATTATCATGGAAAATCCCGGATATATTCGGACCGGGCGGGAGCAGATGCTCAAGGGCGGAATTTCTGATCCGAGAAATAAAGCATTGATGAAAATGTTTAATATGATCGGTATTGGAGAACGTGCAGGAAGCGGTGTGCCGGATATCTATTCTGTATGGGAAAACCAGGGCTGGGAGAAACCGGTTGTAGAGGAGCAGTATAATCCGGATCGGACAATTTTATCGCTCTCATTTACAAAAAAAGAAGCAGAAAAAATAAGTGGGAAAAAACAAGCAGAAAAAACAAGCAGAAAAAACAAGCAGAAAAAACAAGCAGAAAAAACAAGCAGTCATGGAAAAGCAGCAAAAACCGGAGAAAATAAGAGACTTATTTTGAAGTTTCTTGCAGCAGAGGGAAGCAGCAAGGCTGTGGATATTGCAGCGCATATTGGTCTTAGCCCGGCCCGGACAAGAGTTTTGCTCACGGAACTTGCGGATGCGGGGAAAGTGTGTGCAGAGGGAAATGGAAGATTACGGAGGTACGGACTGCTGTAATGGCCCGGAACCGGGAGAAAATTCTCCGCATGAACTTCAGAGGATATAGAAGCCGCGGTTGAAAAAAACGGAACAGAGTTTTGGGATCAGGCGGAAGAAAGCGAATCGGTTTTTACATGCTGATTATTTAAAGGAAAGAAATACGTGTGAAACAGGGGAAGTGTTTTGAAAGGGGCAGTACATGATCCGGAAACTGGAAACTCTGACAGAACGGGAAAAACAGATGAAAAAGCTGTATCTGGGCGAAGGAAATGATTTTTTGTCCCGCCCGATGAGCTTTGCGGAATATAAACAATTGATCCGGGAGCATCCGGAGTACCCGGATGTGGGATTTGTGTATGAGATGGGATCCATGGCAAGGCTTGGGACAACCGTGCCGGAGGTGGAGGCGCTGACCAACGGGGACGCGATTGATGTGGAGGTGCATGAGCGGTATGGATATCCGGTGGTGCATAACCATGTGTATATCGAGATGATCTATGTGTACAGCGGAACTTGTACGCATTATATTGAATCGGGAGCTCAGGAGCCGGGGACTCATTCCGGATGGAAGGGGTTCCAGATGAAGGCGGGAGATCTCTGCCTGCTGGCTCCCAATGTCCGGCATGTGATCACAGCGCTGGAAGATGACGTGATCGTGCTTAATGTATTGCTGAGTAAGCAGCTGATCGACACCGGCTTTCTGGCGCTTTTGAAGGACAAGTACCTACTGGCGGATTTTTTTAAAAACATCCTGTATGAAAGGGGAGCCAGCGCCTATATCCTCTTTCCGACGGGAGCGGACCCGTGGATGAAGCAGACCTTCGGACTGATCTACCAGGAGGAGCAGAAGCGGGAGTATGCCTACAGGGAATATCTTGTTTTATATGTGAAACAGGTGATGATCCATCTGATCCGCCGCTACCAGCTTCAGGCGGTGGTTGCGGAATCGGTGCAGCAGGAGATGGGCAGTCATGTGGTGGCCATACTGGCCTATATTTCTGTCAATTATAACCAGGTGAGCTTAAAGCAGACGGCGGAATTTTTTCATTTCAGCGAGGCATATTTAAGCAGGATGCTGAAAAAATATACGTCCAGGACGTTTGTGCAGATCATCACGGAGCTGCAGATGAAGCATGGAAAGGAACTGATCGAGGAGGGGAAGCTGAACCTGGCGCAGATCAGCCAGGAGGTGGGGTGCTTTGACGCCAGCCATTTTACGAAGAAGTTCAAGAAGCAGTTCGGGATATCTCCGGAGGAATACCGGAAAAAATTACACTTCACGGTCTGATCGTACAGGATTCGTACAGCAAAGCAGCTAAAGTGAAAGCACTGCCGTTAAATGAGAACAATATGAGGAAAGCTTTTGTTTTTAACCGTGTAGATTATTATCGCTTTTTTGCTTATGGTGGCGTATAATATCTGACTTTCGACGTTTTTCTCAAAACCTAGTACTCTAAGAGCTGTACTGTTATTGTCATCACTTCCTCATTGGAGTCAAAATCTTAATATACGGTCATTTTTTCGCGGCTTTGCCGTGGGGTGCTTGCCGTCCGGTTTCGGATAGCCCAGTAAAAGCTGCATGACAGCATAATAATCTGTGCGGATTCCCCACTTATGCAGTATCTCCTGTCCATAAGTATCTGCAAAAGCCGTCCACCCTTGTCCGATATAGCAGGAACCAACTCCCAGAGAATCTGCTGCCAGCATCATATTTTCAGCGGTAACGGCGCAATCTTCTGACGCAAAGAGAAAATTTTTCGGTGCAAACATCGTGATAACTGTCGGTGCGTCATAAAAAGCATTTACAAGCTTCGGGTCGTCTGCAATACTGGGCTGCTCTTTTGATACATAGCTTGTCGGCGTTGCCATACGGGGATTGGAATTTGCCCGTTTGATTTTTCCTAACCGTTCATTGATTTCCTTGTCTTGACATACGGCAAGGATAACGCCTTGCCGCCCTCCGGCGCTTGGAGCATAAAGCCCCGCCTGTAAAATCTGCTGTAAAACAGTTTCTTCAATCTGCTTTGCGTCAAAGGGAATCTCCTTAATGTTCGTACCGGATACGGTAGTCATAATGACAGAACGAATACCTGCCCTTTTAATACAGCCGATTTTTTCAAGCGTACAGTCAAAAGAACCCGGCTTGCGGAACCAGTCATGGGTTTCTCTCATACCGTCAAGAGAAAGCTGATACTTCTGACAGCCATAAGATTTTAGTAACCGACATACTTCATCTGTCAAGTGAAATGGATTTCCTAAAATCGTAAATGGGATTTCATGCTCCTTTATCAGAGAAAGCAGCCGCCAAAAATCCGGGTGCAAAATAGGATCGCCGCCCGTGATGTAAAAATAAGGCAAGCGTCCGTAGACTTCACAAAAATCAAGACAATTATAAAAGGTTTCCTGCATTTGCGCCCAACTCATCTCGTCTAATTTTTTGCAGATATCTTCCGAAAAAATATAGCAATGCTTACAGCGTTGGTCGCACTCATCTGTAATGTGCCATTGAAAGGAGCGATGCCATGCTGACAAAGGAAGAATTACCGGAATGTCCCGTAGCCACAACGGTACAGCTTATCGGCAGTAAATGGAAATTGCTGATTTTGAGAAACCTTTTACAGCGTCCGTGGCGATTTAATGAAATGAAAAAAACGTTAGAGGGTATCAGTCAAAAGGTACTGACAGACAGTTTGCGGTCTTATGGAAGCAGACGGTCTTATTACACGGACTGTTTACCCGGAAGTGCCGCCCCGTGTGGAATATGCTTTAAGCGATTTGGGACAATCTATGCGCCCTATTATTAAGGCTATGGAAGAATGGGGAATACTCCACGCGTCTTTACTGAATGACCTGCAAAACGGAGAAACGGCATAGCCTGCAATTTTCCTGTCCATTCTAAGGCATTTTCAGCCTTTAGCTGTTCTGTTATGCCTTGTGTCTGTTTCCTGCCCTCTGTGAGCCTGTGGGAGCGTTCCTGTGCCTGCCTGTCTACATGTCGTGTCTGCTGTCCTCAAAATCGCTGTCATAAATAAATAATACTTTTTTTACCCTTGACATCTCGCCTGCGGCAAAAGACCATTGTCTGGTAATTTTAAATTGACCTTCGTAAGAGTATCTAAATAACATAAGAGTTTGTGCGAGGGAGATTGTATATGATGAAATCATTTACGCATAGACAGCAAGGCGACAGAGGGGAAAAGCTCTGTCGCTTTTCTTTTCGGGAAGCATCTGATTTAATAGTGATTTTTTTCTGAATATATTGACATGGCAGTAATGAGTTACTATGCTATTCGGCAGGAACTTGTTCCTACTAAATACGGTGGCAAAAATAGATGAAAATGGACAAACTTTTTGAAGAATACGACTGTGATACCGAACACAGAGTACAAGCGATATTTTCAAGTATCTTTATACTACAAAATCGTATGCAGACAGCGGGTGAAAAACTTCAAACGGAAATATCCCTGAAGCAATGGTTATTACTTGTAATGACAACTTGCTGTCCAGAGCCACGAACATGAACAAATATCAGAAACCTTATGGGCTGTTCCAGACAGAATATAAAAAAATTAGCTTTAACTCTTGAAAAGAAAGGATTTGTCCGTTTGCTATTAGGGGAAATAATTCTGTTCGTATTGAGCTAACTGGATAAAGCAGGTCAATATGCCGAAGAAATAGGAGAACGCCATTCACAGTTTTTGAAGTTGCTATTTACAGATTTCAACGAGGACGAAATAGATTTGCTTTTCCGTCTTTATGTAAAATTATTTGCTGGCATAGAGCGGGTAGAAAAATATGCGGAGAAATTAGGCTAATGAACATTGGGAATGGGCATACGTTTTTCATCATCACGCATAATTTGATTGCCGCAAACTGATTTAAGGATTATTTAATAACTTCTATGCTACAATCGAATCACAAAGCGAAAGGAGCAGCGGAAATGTATTTACAAATTCTGAAAAAAGACCTTAAACGCAAAAGGGCGATGAACGTGATATTGCTGGTATTTATTATACTCGCGTCGATGTTCATGTCCTCAGGCGTGAGCAACATCATTACCGTGACGAATGCGCTGGACAGATATTTTGAAATGGCGGACGTGCCTGATTACTTCGCGATGAACCAAAACAAATCCTCAGGCAAGGATATTCGCAGGACTCTTGAAAACGCCTCCGCGATAAACGAGTTCCGTATCGAAGAGTTAGTCCGTATGTCCCAGTCCAATATTACGCGGGTCGGCGAACCGCTTAATGCTTCTGACCTCGGTCAGACATTAGTATTACAGAGCGGCAGAGATATGGGAATAAATTATTTTCTTGACGACGGAAGTATTCTTAAAAGCGTACCGAAAGGAACAATCTACGCCACCCGTTTCACGGAAAAAAACATGGGATTTAAAGTCGGCGACAAAATTACTGTCGAAATAGAGGGCATAAGCCGTGAATTTACCTTTGCGGGCGGCTTCAGGGACGCTGTCTGCGGCACGGAATTGATGGGCGTTAAAAGGTTTATCATTAACGGCGAGGACTTTGACGAATATATGTCCGATGAGACGATAAAAAATATGTACGGCGGGAAATTCTTATACATACACACCGCCGACCTTGATAAGACCCTGTCCCAGATAGCGGATATATCCGACAGCTCTACTTTTGCGGGCGAGGCGGAGATGCTGGATCAAGCCTATATTTTTGATATGATAATCATGGGTCTTATCCTTGCGGTGAGCATTATTCTTATAATCATATCCTTTGCGGTGCTGCGGTTCACCATAGCCTTTACCCTCTCCGAGGAATTTCGCGAGATAGGCGTTATGAAAGCAATAGGTATACGCAACATAAAAATACGAGGACTGTACCTTACAAAATACGCCGCTATTTCCGTTGTCGGCGCGACTCTCGGCTTGATACTCAGCTACCCGTTCGGAAAAATGCTTTTAAATTATTCTTCGGAGTCTATTATAATAGACAGCGGCAATAACGGTTTTATCAATATCGGCTGTGCAATTCTGACAGCGGCTGTAATTCTCCTGTTCTGTCTTGGCTGTACGGGTAGGGTGAGCAAAATGTCCCCGATCGATGCTGTAAGAAACGGGCAGACGGGGGAACGTTTCCGCAAAAAGGGCGTTATGAGCCTTGGAAAATCGAGGCTTGGCACAACGGCTTTCCTTGCTGCAAACGATATTGTAAGCAGTCCCAAACGCTATGCTGTCATTATCCTTACGTTTTTTCTGTGTATGTCGCTGCTGATAATACTTTCCAATGCCACGGCATCTCTTAAAAGCGGAAAGATGCTGAAATATTTCGGGGAGGCGGACGGCCACGTCGTTACGGACATCGGCGACGATAATGTGAAATTTATGACCGAGGACGGACATGAAAAGGTAAAAAAATATCTTGAAGATATGGAGCTGTCCCTCGCGGAAAACGGTATGCCCGCAGAATGTATGACGGAATATTTTATTTATACGATGATAAGATACGGCGAATATGAAAGCAAGACGGCTATACTTCAG
Source organism: Lachnospiraceae bacterium (assembly GCA_009911175.1). The sequence goes on from QXWX01000040.1 coordinate 43,678, forward strand.
GGTACGGGAACAACAATGGATATGTACGAATATTTAGAGGGTACTCCTCCCCAAAACAGCGACGAAATTGCAGTGACAACCCTTTTGGCAAAAAAGCTGGGGGCGGAAATAGGCGATACCGTTACCCTGTCCTACCCGACGGGCGAAACGGCGGAGTTCATCATAACCGCTCTGTATCAGGCAATGGTCAACCAGGGCATATCCGTAAGGGTTCATACCGACTGTGATATCAACTATATCGCAGCAATCGGCTCCCCCGGTACACTGATAAAATTTACCGACGACCCCGATGATAAGGAAGTACTAAGCAGAATTGAAAAAATCAAGGAGCTTTACCCTAAATTTTCAAGCGTTAAAACAGCAGGCGAAGCAGTAAGTGACACTACGGGGGTTGGCGACGCCATAGACGCGGTGAAAAAAATGTCCGCCGTCCTTACGGTAATTTTAGTCGCGCTTATAACCGTGCTTATGGAGCGTTCCTTTATCGCAAAGGAGCAGGCGGAGATTGCCCTCATGAAAGCCATAGGTATGAGAAACGCCAAAATATACGGGCAGCACACGTTAAGATTTTTCATTTCGGCAGCGGCGGCTGTACTTCTTGCGGAGCTTTTGGGTATGCCCCTTACAAAGCTTTGCTTCGACCCAATTTTCGGAACAATGGGTCTTGAAATGGGTGTGGAATATATGCAAACCCCCATGGAGATATACGCAGTATTCCCCGTTATCGCCCTTACCGCCACAGTCGTAAGCGCGTTTTTGACCTCTCTGTACACAAGAAAAATCAAATCATCCGATACGGCAAACATTGAATAATGAAAGGAAGAAGCAATTATGGACATTCTTGAAGTAAAAGACCTCTGCAAAACGTATATCGTAAACAAGCGGCAGAATAATGTACTGAAAAATGTAAATTTCAAAATTGGCGAGGGAGAAATGGTCGCCGTTATGGGTCCGTCAGGCTCTGGGAAATCCACGCTGCTGTACGCAGTTTCGGGCATGGATAATTTTACCGCAGGAGAAGTGAGTTTCTGTGGGAAAAATATCGCAGGGATAGGAGAAAGAGAACTTGCAGACCTGCGCCTTGACGAAATGGGTTTTATCTTTCAGCAAATGTATATGCTGAAAAACCTCACCATATTGGATAATATCATACTTCCTGCAACGCAATCCAAAAAGCAGCGTGAACCCCGCAGGGAAACGGCGCGGCGCGGCCAGGATTTCATGCGCAGGCTCGGCATTATCGACATTGCCGACAACGACATCAATGAGGTTTCGGGCGGTCAGCTTCAGCGGGCGTGCATCTGCCGCAGTATGATAAACGACCCGAAAATGATTTTTGCGGACGAGCCGGCAGGGGCTTTGAACCGTGCTTCCTCCGACGAGGTAATGGAAGAGCTTGTAAAATTAAATTCTGAGGGAACAACAATCATGCTCGTTACTCACGATGTTAAGGTCGCGGCAAAATGTACAAGGGTCATGTACATTGTTGATGGGAACATAAAGGGAGAGTACGACTTAAGCGACTGTTCCACACAGATAAGAGAACGGGAGCGCGCATTGAATAACTGGCTTTTGGAATTAGGGTGGTAATATGGATATTCTCATTGTTGAGGACAACAAGGAGCTTGCCGACTTGCTGTATGATTTTCTCCGTGCGGAAAATTATACGGTATCGGCGGTTCAAACAGCCGAAAAAGCCTTGCTGCTGTACGATAGATACGGCGCAAGGCTTGTCGTGCTTGACATCATGCTGCCCGACAAGGACGGATTTTATGTTCTGGAAAAAATCCGCAGGTCAAGCAACACGCCCGTATTGATTGTAAGTGCGAAAACGGAAAAGAATGACAAGCTGAACGGATTGAATCTCGGCGCAGACGATTATATAGAAAAGCCATATGATATTGATATTATGCTCGCAAAAATAAGCGGAATTTTTAAGCGACGATACGCTCTTGACGAAATTACTGACGGCAATATACGCATAAATAAGGCGAGCCGTGTCGTTTACAAAAACGAAAAAGAACTTGAAATGACCACGAAGGAATTTGAGCTGCTTCTGCTTTTGATGGAGAATAAAGGCAGGGCTTTAAGCAAGGAATACATTTTTGAACAGGTCTGGGGCAGCGACAGCTTTTCAGAACAGCAGACACTGACGGTACACATAAAATGGCTGCGGCAGAAAATAGAGGACGCCCCCAAAAATCCTAAAAAAATAGTTACTGTATGGGGGGGTTATAAATATGAAAGCGTTTAACAGAATTTTCTCGATAGTTGCGGTTGCCGTGATACTATTGTTTGCTGTCGTGAATCTGATTCTTGCTGCCGACAAGACCAATAACGGCAGACTGTACCGCGTAGAGATAAGCCGCCTTGTTCGAGAAATAGAAGCGAACGGTTCTGCCGACATTTCCGAATGTGTGTACGTTACAAATATTGAACGATACGGAGAAAAATTTTACAGCACGGACAGCGACTATGTTATCCGTGAAATAAACGGAGAACTTTATCGCTTTGATTACAATACTAACGGCTACTCCGACAAAACGCAGCTTACAGGAATTGTAAATGCCGTTCTCGGCGTTATGGCGATTTTAATTATAACGGTTTTGCTTTATATAAAATTCGCAATTCTTATGCCCTTTGAACGTCTGAGCGGTATCCCTTACGAGCTTTCAAAGGGTAATCTCGCCGCGCCGATAAAGGAAACGAAAAACCGTTTTTTCGGAAAATTTCTTTGGGGAATCGATATTCTCCGTGAAAATATCGAACAGCAAAAGCAGCGCGAACTGGAAATGCAAAAAGAAAACACTGCTGCTATCGCTCTCGCACGATATTAAAACGCCACTTTCCGCTATAAAATTGTACTCGGCAGCACTGTCGAAAAATTTGTATTCGGATGCGGAAAAGCAGCACAAAATCGCTGAAAATATCAACGAAAAAGCGGACGAAATCGAGGGCTATGTTTCACAGATTATAACAGCTTCAAGAGAAGATTTCTTCAGCCTTGAAGTGAACATGGGCGAGTTTTATCTTTCGGAACTTGTTGAAAAAATCGCGGGATATTACAGGGAAAAACTGGCGCTTATCAAAACAGATTTTATTATCGGGAAATATAAAAACTGCCTTCTATCGGGAGATTTGAGCAGGAGCGTTGAAGTGATGCAAAACATTATTGAAAATGCCCTCAAATACGGCGATGGCAGACGTGTGGAATTGATTTTCCCCAAAGACGACGAATGCGTCCAAATTGCAATCATGAACGGCGGTTGTACGCTTGAGAAGGACGATTTGCCGCATATTTTCGAGAGCTTTTGGCGCGGAGCAAATGCGGGAAACATTGGCGGCAACGGGCTGGGGCTTTACATTTGCAGACAGCTCATGCGCAAGATGAATGGCGAAATTTTTGCGAAGATCGACGATGACATCATCACTGTCACCACAGTTTTCGCAAGAGCGTAAATGATTGAAAATTGAAAAGGCCATGCAAAGGATAGGTAAATATATGCGAATCAATCACACAAGAGAATAAAGATTGCCAGTCATGCAAAAGAGGCGGAGAAGCTCTACAGAGGGTTCCATGGGTACCTGGTCACAGATGCCTATACCGGGTATGACTCCCTGGATGGGATATGCAGGGCACTGTGCTGGGCAAAAGCGTCAGGAACTGAGCAGGCCTGTCCTGGAAGGATTTTGGGCGTGGTCAAGAGCCAGCGGCATCGTATATACATTGGTAGACCCCACGGACGAGGAAATGCAGGAAATGGAACGGGAATATATGCAGCGTACCAAACGTCAAACCGCCTAAATACGGGCGTGGCAGGAGAAAATCTATGCTCCTGCCGATACATATCTATTTTTATCCCTATCTGGTTTAACCCATCATGTAAAAAAAGAGAAACGGTATTTATGGGTTCAATAGACTTTCATATACTGATAAATAAATCTCCTGGAAGGAGTCATGTTCTGTTTGACCATATGGGAAAACTGGCGATAGATCTTCCAGGCTTTTTTTGTGTCTTCTTTTGTGGCGTTTTTGTTGTAAAACATGGTTTCCAGTACGGTTTGGTACAGCCATTCCATGGATTCAGAAGGAATTTCCGGGAAATAGTCCCGGAGCGTTTCAAAGCCCTGCAGGCTCAACAGGTCGGTGGGTTCCATTCCCTGAAAAACGGCTGTATCATAGAGCGCCCGGTAGATCCGCCGGATTCCGGCGCCCCGGCGGACGCTTCGGAACTTCCGGTATCTGCGCTGCCTGGGTGAGCAAAAGCAGGATGGCCGCCCCCAGGCAGAGGATGCAGACGGCGCAGGATTTCAGGAAGAAAAGCCCCCAGCCCGCGGCATTGCGGGTCCAGGAATGCCTGCCGCTGGATACGGCGGGAATGCCAGGCTCTGGACGGACGCCGTGGTAGGGCAGGGTATGCTCCTTTGTGATCCATTCTCCGTCTTCTAAAACCTGACACCAGGCATGGCCCATGTCCCCGGTGACCTCCGCGGTGTAGCTGCCGTCCTCCTGACGGCGGAAAGCGGAGGCGGGAACGGCGTAACCCTGGACATATCTGGACGGATAGCCGCACATGCGGTACATCAGGGCTGCCGTTGTGGCAAAATGGACGCAGAAGCCTTTTTGATTGTCAAACAGGAAATATTCGGCAAAATCCTGTCCCGATGGGGTAGGCCCAGGCTGGAAATCGTAAACCGTATGATTCTCAAATTCTTTCTGGATAAAGTCGGAAGCTTCTGCAAGTGTTTCGGGAGCATGTTCCTGGCAGAGCGTGTCCAGGCGTTCCAGGCTGTCCGGATATTCCAGGTAGCTTTCAGGCGGAATCTCGTTTTCAGAAGTCAGGTCATACCAATGGCTGTCCATATAGGACACGCCGTACGCAGAAGGATGGTACACGGTTCCTTCCGGCCTGGAATCCAGGGTCAGGGTCAGCCGGGTGCCGGCGTCCGGCTGAAAATGGGACAGGGCATTCAGATCCGGAAATTTGGCTGTGCTGACAGTCACGGTTCCCTTGGAAGTGCCGATACGGAGAGCTTCGGCATTTTCCAGGCCGTTTTCGGCGGAGGGCTGTGAAGTGTCCCCGTCCGGGGTATCCCCGGACGATTCGGCGGAAAACTCCGGCTGGATGTCTGTTTCAGGAGTGGGATTCGGGACAGCCGGCAGCTCTTGGGGCTGGGGCGGATCGCTTTTGGCCCCGGAACTGTCTGCATCCGGCTGTTCCGGGTTTTGGGGCTGCTCCTGTTCCGGGGGAACTTCCCGGGCCAGCCGTTTCTTTTCCTCACGCTCTGCCTTGGCCTGAGTATAGGAATCCTGCAGGGGCTGAATCCATCCGGTTTCGATGGTCTCACGGGTACGGGCGTAAAAGCCGTCGGAGGGTTCCTTGCATGCTTCCAGCGGACGGCTGGCGAAGGCGGACAAGGAGATCAGCAGGGCCAGGACGCAGGCCGACGCAGTCCCTTTGAGCAGTGCGGCGCGTCCGTCCCGGCAGCCGCAGATCGCTGCGTATACTCCGCCCGAGAGAATCAGCATCCAGCAGGAGGTTTCGGACGGAACCAGGGTTTCTGCCAGAATCCACCCGGCGGGAGCCAGGAGAAGGACGTACGCTGTCAGCTTTCCCGCCCTGAGATGCAGGACCAGGCTCCAGATGAACAGAAGGGGCAGCAGGAAGAGCGCAAACATGAACGCCATTTCCGGATCGGGAACCGGCCGGATGGTGTAGGGATTCGCATTTGGCCTGCGGACGCTCAGATAGGCGTTGGCCGTCAGGTTGATCACATTGACCGCCCCATCCTGGTGCCGCCAGATCCAGACCCCGGCAAGGCAGAAAAACAGAAGCGGAAGAAAAAATTTCCACAGCCTGCGCAGAGGGGCGTTCCAGAGGGCGGTCAGTGCGGCGGTGAAAAGGAAGCAGAGGAGATACAGCCGGGGAGTGTCTGCCTCAATGGGAAATACGCCGGTCAGGCAATGCCACCAGGAGAACATAAGAAACCAGACCGCCGCCAATTGGGCACCGGCCAGCAGGAAGGGATGGAGCCGGTTTTTTAGGGGATTCCGGATCAGGCGATGGCCGCCCGTCTGGTCGGATTCCGATCTAAGGGATCTGTCCTGGGGATAGAATTTGGAATCGGTTTTGGAATATAAGGTGATTCCGTTCCGTATTTTTTTGCGTTCCTTCATAATTATAATGCTCCTTTTTTGCGGCCGCTGCTTACACGGCGCCGTACATTCGCATCTGGGCTGCGGCTCAGGGTGCAAACAGTCACGTTCTGTTTTCCTACGCTGCCGTGCGGACAGCATTTTTGCGGGGGATCATAGCTGCAGCAGCTCCTGGGTCCCGCCGTTTACGGTGAGCGTCCCGTCTGCGTTTAAAACTACGATGCTGCTGAAATTCACGCCCCGGAAGGCCTCTTCATAGCAGGTTTTTTCCAGCTCTTCATTCTGGAAGGGCTCGGTGGACAAGAGCCGCCAGATCCATTCATAGACTTCCTCCGCCGTGCTGACTCTCCATTTGATGACCCGGCTGCTCTTTTCTTCAAACCATGCGGCCATGTGGATGCATTTTTCTTCCAGAAGGGTGATCGACAGCGAGGCCGCCTGCTCCAGCAGACGGTTGAATCCGGCGCTGCTTGCGTCGGCAAGGGGCAGGCGAACCCAGAGAAGCACCACGCAGCCCATGGGAAGGCTGTTTTCCTTGACCATCAGGCTGTCCTCCTTGGCGCTTAATTTCCAATGGATGGAATGGATGGAATCCGGCGGGCGGTATTCCCGGATCTGGTAGATCTCACTGGGGTCGTCCCCTTTTTTTTCGGTGGAATATTCGTCTGCGTCGGCAAGAAATTCCCTCGTCCGCCGTGTGATTTCCAGGGGCATCAGTTCAAAAGGCGGCATGATCCCGATGGCCCGGCGCTCTCCCAAAGGAATCGTCCGGCAGAAGATCCCCAGCATGTCATAGAGTACCAGGGCGTCCAGCCGGTATTCCACCGTGCCTGCATAGGCGGAATCCAGTTCCACATCCAGCTTCTGCTCCTCAAAGGGGGAGAGCTCGGAAGGGGCATATTTGATCCGGTGGGCAGCTTTGGTTTTTCGGCGGAAGAAACCTTTCCGGGAGAGGGAGGCCGCTGTGCCAGTGGCGGAGCCGTTTTTTTCGATTCCCGGGGCGGGCTGTCCGGAAAAACCATTTCGCACCTGTGCCCGGAGGACATATTTTACACTCCAGAGCCTGGAATGGTTTTTCAGGATCAGAGTACCGGAAAAACGTTTTCCGCACTCGGCCATGGCCGGGAACCTGCCGAAACGGACGCTTACCTGCCTGCCTGTATGCCGGAGGAACAGGCAGGAGCAGATGGGGTACAAAAGCTCCAGAATGAGAAAGCCGGTCCAGATCTGCCCGTCATACATAAAAAACAGATAGGTGCTGCCGAGAAACACCAGTATATATCCGATTATTCGTGCTGTCATATTCGATCCTCGTTTTGTTCTGCGGATAGCTTATTTTTTGGAAATGGACGGCGCCGTGGTGTGATCCAGGATCTGCTGGATCAGGTCGTCCGCCAGGATGTGTCCCACTCTGGCCTTGGTGCTGAGCTGGATGCGGTGGGCGGCAACGGCGGGAAATACGGCCTTCACATCATCCGGGACCACGTATTCCCTGCCGTTTAAGTAAGCGCAGGCCTTTGCCATGGAAGCCAGGGCGATGGTGCCCCGGGGACTTAAGCCCAGGGCGATCATTTCCTGCTCCCGGGTGGCTTTGGACAGGCGGGCGATATAGGAATAGACCACATCGTGGACAAAAATCTCACTTACCCGTTCCTGGGCTTCCAGCAGGCCGTCGGCGGAAAAGACACGTTCCGCCCGGGCGTCCGCCCTGCCGTACTGGTTTCTCTTTAAGATATCCACTTCTTCCGTGACCGTGGGGTAGCCCATTTTCACGCAGATCATGAAACGGTCAAGCTGGGAGTCGGGGAGGAGCTGGGTTCCCGCGGAGCCGGTGGGATTTTCCGTTGCAATGACGATAAACGGGTTTCCCACGTTCCGGGTGATGCCGTCCACGGTGACGTGGCGTTCCTCCATCACCTCCAGGAGCGCGGACTGGGTTTTCGGGGAGGTCCGGTTGATCTCGTCGGCCAGCAGGAGGTTGCACATGACTGCGCCGGGCTGGTACACGAACTGCCCGGTCTCTTTCTGATAAATGGTAAACCCGGTCAGGTCTGCCGGGAGTACATCCGGGGTGAACTGCACCCGGTTGGCTTTTAAGCCCATGGCGTGGGAAAATGCCAGGGCCATGGTGGTTTTGCCGGTGCCGGGAATGTCTTCTACGAGTATATGTCCTTTGGCAAGAAATGCCATCATGATCTGTTCGATGATATCAAATTTTCCGACCACCGCTTTCTGCACCTGGGAAATGACGGCCCGGGGGGTGCCGCGCAGGTCGGAGTCTTCTCTGTAGTTTATCATAATCCTTGTCCTCATTTTTATAGAATACGTGCAGCTTTGCAGCCGTGTATATCATAGGTAATTGTTCACACGGCGCCGTACACTTGCAGAACGGAAAACGGCCAACTCCGTGATGGGCCGGATGCCGCTGCAGTGAACGTCCGATCCGAGTGTGGACCATAATTATCATACCATAAAATTGAAAATGGGTCAAAAATATACAAGCAAAAAGTCCGGAATCTACATTACAGCAGGGTGCGTAAGGTTTATGCTTATAACCAGAAGCATGAGATTCAAAAAAGGAGAAGAAGCGAATATGGAAAACAATTATATTTTACCGTTTTTGTGGATGCGCGGCGAGGAAGAGGCAGTCCTTCGGGAAGAGATGGAGAAGATCTATGAGTGCGGGATTCGGGCCGTATGCCTGGAAGCACGTCCCCACGACGATTTCTGCGGGCCGGGCTGGTGGCATGACATGGATATCATTTTGGATGAAGCGAAAAAGAAAGATATGAAGCTGTGGATTCTGGACGACAAGCACTTTCCTACGGGATACGCCAACGGGCTGATCGAAAAGAAGTACCCGGAGCGGAAAAAGCTGTATCTGGCGTGCACGACGGCGGATATTTTCGGGGGCGGGTATGAGCGGAGCCTGAATGTGAGCCGGATGCTGAAGCCTTCCATCGGATTCTGGCAGATCGGGGATCCTGTGGACTATGCGGAGCGGGAAAATAATCTATTGTATGCGATCCTGGCTGTGCGGTATGCGGAAGGGAATCTCTTTCATGAGGAAGTGATTGACCTTACGGAAAAATATGACGGATGCTATGTAAAATTTACCCTGCCGAAGGGGAATTGGAGAGTGTTTGTACTCTATAAGACTCGGACAGACGGGGGAAATGATACTTATATCAATATGATCGACAAGGAGTCGGCGGCGACCCAGATCGAGGGGGTCTATGAGTCTCATTATGAGAAATACGGCAGCGAATTTGGAAAGACGATCGCAGGCTTTTTCTCGGACGAGCCTCAATTTGGAAATGTGGTTGTATTCAATAATTATGACGTGCAGGTCGGGAGAGTCAAGATGCAGCTTCCGTGGAGCGATGAACTGCAGGAGAATCTCACCGGGCTGTATGGGGAGGAGCTGACGAAGGCGCTTCCGTTCCTGTTTGTGGAGACCGAGGAGCAGGGGCTTCGTACAGGCATCCGCTATGACTATATGGACCAGGTGTCCCGTCTGTACAAGAAGAATTTCAGCGATGCCATCGGCACCTGGTGCGAGGATCACGGCGTGGAATATATCGGGCATGTGGTGGAGGACAACGGGATCCACAGCCGTCTGGGGATGGGGCCGTCCCATTATTTCCGGGCCATGTCCGGACAGCATATGGCAGGCATTGACAGCATCGGCGGGCAGATCCTTTACGGGGCGCCGGTGGAGCAGCGCAACGCGATGACGGACTGCGACGGAGAATTTTTCCATTATACGCTTGGAAAGCTGGGGGCATCCTGCGGGCACTTGGAGCCGAAGAAGCAGGGTAGGACCATGTGCGAGCTGTTCGGTGCCTATGGATGGAGCTTCGGGGTGCGGGATATGAAGTATCTGCTGGATCATTTGCTGGTGAAAGGGGTCAACCATCTGGTTCCTCATGCATTTTCCATGGCGGAATATCCGGATCCTGACTGCCCGCCCCACTTCTACGCGCGGGGCAATAACCCGGAATTTCCGTATTTCGCAAGGCTGATGAAGTACGCGAACCGGATGTGCGGCCTGTTAAACGGCGGACAGCATGTGGCTTCCGCTGCGGTTCTCTACGATGGGGAGGCTGACTGGGTGGGCAAAAATATGCCCATGCAGAAGGTGATCCGGCAGCTTTTGGAGCACCAGATCGATCTGGATATCGTATCCTTGGATATGCTGGATGACCTGGCGGCATATAACGGCAGGCTGGAGGGAAAGAAGCTGTATATCAATGGGGTGGAATTTCAGGCGCTGATCATCGGTTATGCGAAGGAAATCCCGGAGCGGCTGGCGGCTTTTGTGGAAAAAGCGGGGGAATTTCCGGTGATCTTCGTGGACGGAAAACCGGAGACAGTGATTGGAAAGGGCGGACGCACGGATCGGATCGCGGGAAAGGACGGCAGAGCGGATCGGATTGCGGGAAAAGGCGGATACACAGACCGTATTGCGGAAAATGGCTGTACGGATCGGATCGCGGGAAAAGCCGGAGAAGGATGTACGGCGGGGGCGGTTGGCGGAGAGACTGTGGCTCTGTCGGAGCTGGCCGGGGTGCTGAGAGCAAGAGGATTTGCGGATATTGCGGTGGACACGGAATGTAAGGATCTGAGTTTCTACCATTACAAGAAAGACCGGCAGATCTTTGTGTTCCAGAATGAATCCGCAGCGGATGTATTCTGCGGAAAGGTGACACTGCCGACAGCGGAGCCGGTTGTATACTATGATGCCATGGAAGATGTGTATGAGCTGGCGGATTTTTATGAGGCGGAAGGAAACATAGAAGTTTCACTGGAATTGCAGCCTGGGGAATGCGTTGTGATTCTCGAACAAAAAAACATAGTATGCAATGTGAAACACAAAAGTTTCAGAGAACAGATTGACGGACTGGAGAGCAGGGATATTTCTGCGGACTGGACGGTAAGTCTGGTGAAGGCGAAAGAATATCCGCAGTTCCCGGAAGGGGAGAGGGTGCATGAACTAAAGCCTGTTTCTGATGAGAAACCCACGTTTTCTGGCATAGCATGCTATGAAAAGACGGTGTATCTGGAGGAGGCGCCTGAGAGGGCGGTGCTGAAAGCGGAGCAGGTATTTGAGATGATGAAGGTGACCGTAAACGGAAGCGAAGCAGGCGTGCGGATCTTCCCGCCGTACCAGGTGGAGATCAGCGGCGCTTTGAAAGCCGGGGAAAATAAGATCGTTGTGGAGGTAGCCGGCACACCGATGCGGGAAATGCTGGAGATCCCGCAGCCGCCGTTTGATTTTACCCATGAAGCGCTGGAGCCGATGGGGATGTTTGGGAAGATTGAATTGTATTGCGGTTGACAGGGGCTGTTGTTGGGAGCCGGGGTGTCGGGAAATGGTATTACTGCACATATATTGTGGGGAAATCGTCATTTCCCGACAGAACCATCTGATTTTACAAGATATTTCTTTTGAACAGAGAATAGGCAGCCTCATAGTATACAAAATAAATCATTGCAAAAACCGAAATCGTAATGAAACCATAGAAAGGAATGAGGCCTTTCTGCAAAATATAAGCCCCATACAGAGTTTGAGCTCCAGCCATCAGAACGAATATAACAACTGCCGGCAGGATCAGCGGAATCAAGAAAAAGGTAGATAATTCACGGTGAATGAGTTTTCTTTGCATTTCTTCTGAGACGCCGATCCTGCCCAGGCTCTGGTAGCTCCGCCGATTATGATCAAGAGCGGATAACTGTTCAAAAGCCAGTACCGTGCAGGAAAGCAGGATAAATATAATACTCAGGTAAAGGCCGCAGAACGAAATGGAAGTAAAACCAGTAAGGGAATTACTTATGCCCCATGCCTGTACCGTTACACCCATGGTAACATGATCCGGCCATATGGTACCGGCCTGAAGCTCTGGGTGCCATTGTTCCGAATGAAGATACCCACGGATTTCAGAGCGCAGTTCCGGAATACCGCCGTTTTCTAATTGCATAACAAGCCGTATTTTGTTCGCCGGAAGCTTTTGCGCAACGTGATCCGGAACTACAAGGACATATCCGTTTGTTCCGGCCATTCGATATTGTTCCATCGCTTCTTCATAAATTCTTCCCTGCGGATTTTCGAGAGTTACACCTGCAAGTGTGATCTTAGGCCGGGTTTTCATGGCTGCTTTAATATCCTCTGTATAAGTCCATGTGTCACAATGAACCAGGTATTGACCATCCGGCAATTCTGTTTTTTTGAATCCCAGTATGGAGCGAAGTGTATTGTAGTCGGACAGGGCAAGTGCGTCAGCAGAATAGCCGTTTGCATCATAGAGATAATAAATCATCTCTTTCTGGACGGGGCACTTCTCATCCACAAAGGAAATCAGACCGTCAAAGCTGTTTCTGGTTAAAGGCGCATCAATCGCAACGCCGGTGTCATAGGGATAAGAGGCTTTCATATTTGCTTTATAGCCAGCACCCATGACCAGCCCTATAAACATGGCTGCAAGGGAAAGTGTAAATAAAATGGCTGTAATTGCCATCACGCGTCCGCAGGATTGAATACGATGTCCAATCTGCCCGAAGTAAAACAAATTGCACTTGAAATATAGAATCCTCTTTTTGCGCTTTGCAAAAGTAATCAACATGACAGGGAAGCAGCGGTAAATCTCATATACACCAGCCAGAAGCAATGCGGTCGATCCAATCAGATAGCTCCATGCTGTATTTGTCTGAATAGATAAACCCTTCCGGATCAAAACCATTCCTGTAATAACCGCCGCTACAGAGCAAATTACGAGCTGCAGGGAACTACGTTTCTGCTTAGAAATGACTTCATTTTTGCGGCTGTCATAAAGCAAATCCACAATTTTTTCACGCCGGATGATATGGACGGCACGAACCATCCCGGTTCCGTACATCAATATGAAAAATAAAATGGTGAGTACCAGAGCCTGTTTCGAAAAAGAAGCATGATAGGAATGCGGCACATCAAATATATTTTTTACTAGCTGTGTCAGTATTCCGGCGAGTACCGTCCCCAGAGAAATGCCGGACAGAAAAGCCGCCGTTCCTATCACCGTATTCTCGATCAAAAATAATTTCTGGATAGAACCAATTTCCATACCAAGTAATTCATAGGCGGCAAATTCTTTCTTGCGCTGTCCCAGTATGAAGCGGACGGCATAGCTGACAATAAAAGAGGAAATCAGTGTAGCAACAACAGAGAGCGCTGTAATCCCGGTTGTCAGGATCGACATATTTTCGGACATGGAAGTAATATCAGTTGAAAATCCCAATGCCAAAAAGGAATATATCAACATTACGATAAGAACGATTGTAATGAAATAAATCACGTAATCTTTGGCAGAGCGTTTGACATTTTGCAAAGCTAATTTAAGATACATCGCCGGCCCCTCCTCCCAACATGGTGAGAACATCTATAATCTTTTCAAAAAATGCTTTGCGGGAATCCGAGCCTTTCAAAATCTCGGTAAAAATCCTCCCATCCCGAAGAAACAGGATACGGCCCGCATAGCTGGCGGAAAATGCATCATGCGTCACCATCAGGATCGTTGCCCCGGACTGCTCATTGATGCTCTGCATGGTACGGAGGAGCATTTGGGCCGAATGGCTGTCCAGGGAACCGGTGGGTTCATCGGCCAGGAGCAGCTTCGGTTTGTTGATGATCGCCCTGGCGCAGGCGCAGCGCTGTTTTTGGCCGCCGGACACCTGATAGGGATATTTGTCCAGAATATCCGTGATGCTGAGGGTCTGCGCTATCTCCAGCACCTTTGCGTCAACCTGTTCCGCAGGCGTGTGATTGATGGTCAGGGCCAGCGCAATATTTTCGGAAACAGTCAGTGTGTCCAGAAGGTTGAAGTCCTGAAAGACAAAGCCGAGATTTTCCCGGCGGAACCGGGCCAGCGCCTGATTCCGGATTTCCGTGACATCCGTCCCGTCCAGGAAGATATGGCCGGCACTGACCGTATCGATGGTGGAGATACAGTTCAAAAGCGTTGTCTTGCCGGAACCGGACGCGCCCATAATGGCGACAAATTCACCTTCGTTTACAGAAAAGCTGATGTCGTGGACCGCCTTGGTGAGATTGCCCTGGTTTCCATAGTATTTCTGGATATGATCCAGTTTCAAAATTTCATTCATTGTGTTCACCTCCACTCCTATTGTAAATGAAACCGGCTTCTGTTTGTATCAGGTTTTCTTACAAAGTTCTAACAAAATTGTAAGAAGTAGACTAGTACAGCATTGCGTATATAATGGTGAATAATGTGCCTGCTATTTTTGTCAGGACAAGGCGGAGGAAAGAGGCGATGCGGTGGCATCGTTGATTGACGACAACGCAGAACTGGCAGAAATAGCAGGTGCAGAATTCACCGTTAATTACGCAATGCTGTACTAGATCAGCCCTGCACTTCATGAACGAAATGATTGATCCGGAAGGTCAGGCAAAGAGTCGTTCCGGTTTTACACGAGTCTGCGGAAATGCCAATCCCTATTTTATCGCAAAGCCTTTTGCAAAGATATAATCCGATGCCGGTTGAATTTTGCGTGGTACGCCCATTCTGTCCTGTGAACCCTTTTTCGAAAATACGGGGAAGATCACAGGCTTCAATGCCAATGCCGTTATCTTCCACGTAAAGCATAACCTGATCTCCCTGCCGACGGACATTAAAAGCCAACTCCGGATGTTCTGTCCGGTATTTTACTGCATTCACGATAAGCTGGTTCAAAATAAAACGAACCCATTTGTCATCTGAAAATACGGTATGGTCAACATTTGATATAGTAACCTTCATGTTGTTCCGCAGCAGAAGATATTTGTTATCTGCTATGGCCTGATGGATAACATCAGACAGGCAGATCTCCCGCACAGAATAATCTTTTTCTGTATATTCACTGCGGGCATAATAGAGGGCCTGCTCTGTGAAATGATTTGTCTTTTCCAATTCGGTCAAAAATTCTTTTGTAAATTCGGAACGGCGATTTTCGCAAAGCAGTTTCATGGCCGTAATCGGCGTTTTTATCTCATGGATCCACTGCTCAATATACTCTTTATACTCTAATCTTTCCCGGCGGACGCTTCCAATCTGTTCCAGCATGGATTTTCCGGCCATTTTGATTAGCTGGTAATACACCTGGTCTTCAGCCTGTTCCGGCAGTTCCATGATTTCAGAGATCAGATAGCGTTCCGATAATTGATCCGCCATCGTCAGCAGCACCTGCATTTGCCACTTGCGTTTCCAATAGGTACTTCCCATGCCGATTGCTAAAATGAATCCCCAAAGAATTAAAATCAGCGCAATACTTGAAACCGTATTGCCGCATATTATAAGAAAAAGAGTAAGGGCAAGCATACACACGAAATTTGTAAGCAGGAATGCCAGCCTGTTTTTCCAGTATAATGATTTATTCATAGTGTGTACCCCTGCCGGTGTTTCGTTTTGATAAAATTTTTCAAACCGATGGCGGCCAGTTTTTCACGAATACGGTTGATATTTACACTCAGGGCATTGTCGTCCACATATAATTGGTTGTCCCACAAAAATTCAGTGATATCCGGGCGGGAACAGATGTTTCCGGCATTTTTGAACAGGTAATATAAAATTTTCTGTTCGTTCCTTGTAAGGTCAGTCCGCCGTCCCTCATATTCCAAAACGCTGGCCTCCAAATGCAGAACCGCGCCGCCATAAGCCATCTGTCCCGCTTGCTGTGCCGGATATGCGCGTTTTAACAAAGAGGCCGTCTTTGCAAGTAAAATTGCCGAATTATATGGCTTCGTAATAAAGGCATCCCCGCCCAGCATAATGCTGT
Source organism: Lachnospiraceae bacterium (assembly GCA_009911175.1). The sequence continues at coordinate 59,642 of QXWX01000040.1, forward strand.
TCAGTTCATCCATATCTGTGCTGCAGCCTGTCACAAAAATGATGGGAGCATCTGAGAATATACGAATTTTCGAGCATAGGGTAAATCCGCTTTCTCCAGGCAGCTTAATATCCAGCAAAATCAGGTGCGGTTTTTCCTTTTTGACAGTCTCTATCACGGAAGAAAAGTCTTCTGCTCCTGCGGTTACATATCCATTCCCTTCCAACAAGGCCCGCAATTCCCCTTGTATCACAGGATCATCTTCAATTACCATGATTTTGTACCGGTTCATTTGTACTGCACCTCCTAACTTACATTATAGTTCTATCTATCACTCGACGCATGTGAGCGAAAAGAAAAGCGAAGAGGACAAAAAAACATGTGTATATTTTGCTCTCTGTGGATGGAAGGTAAAAAATTGGGCAAAAAGCCGGATGATTTTGGCTCAAAATCGGATAGGAAAACAAGTTTGGATTCTGTAGAATAAAACTGGGCGTATTGCAGGCTGCCGTTTCTGTGGGCACCCGGCCGGGGCGTGGACAGTCAACGGCCGTTGGAACTTTCAGGATAGCGGCCGTATTAGACCGCAGAAACGTAAAAAAGAATCTATAATGGCAGGAGGGCCAAAAAGATGGGAAAAGTAAATTTGCAGATGTATTCCTTTATGGATGGGACGATGAATGACAGCCGGGAGAATTTCCGGCGCGCGGCGGAAATGGGATATGACGGGGTGGAGCTGTTCGGGCCGGATTTTGAGATCCCGGCGGAGGAGCTCAAAGCGCTTCTTGAGGAGCTGAAGCTGGAGCCGGTTTCTCTCCATGCGCCGAAGACAGAGATGGTGGAGGGATTGATCCCCTTTGCGAATGCGCTGGGGATGCAGTTTATCGGAATCGGGATGGAGGTTCTAAAGGACGAGGAGTCTGTCCACAGCTTTGCCAAAACCCTGAACCGGATCGGAAAAGCCTGCGCCGAAAAGGGGCTGATGCTTACCTACCATAACCATACCCAGGAATTTGCGGACTGCGGCCGGATCGGGAGTGTGCCTGGCGCCGCGGGAGCAGCGGAGGAGCAGCAGGCGGCAGGAAAGCCCTGCGGGGACGTACAGCCGGAGAACCGGCATGCGGCAGGAGAGGCGTGCGTCAGCGTACAGCCGGAGAACCGGCATGCGGCACAAACAGCGTTGGACAGCTCAAGGAGAACCGACAGGGTGATCGATGTGCTGATGCGGGAAACTGAGCCGGAATATGTGAGCTTTGAGCTGGATGCGGGCTGGTGCGCTGCGGCAGGCTTTGATCCCATCGTGTTTGTGGAGCAGTACAGCGGCCGGGTGAAGCTGATCCATATCAAGGAGAGCAGCCGGGTGGTAGGGCCTCAGCCGCCGATGGATTTTAGCACCCTGCCAAGGGATGAGAACGGCGCTCCCATTTTTTCGGATGAACTGAAAAAGACCATGGAGGAGCTGGACCGGATCAACTGCAGGGCCGGAGAAGGACTGGTGGACTGGAAAGCTCTGAAAGAAGCGGCCGACCAAAACGGATGTCAGGCATATATTGTGGAGCGGGAGTATTCCGTTTCCAGAAACCGTCTGAATGACTTGAAGGCAGATTTGGAATACTACAGAACACAGATCTGAGTGTAAAAATTCAACTGGTTGATCACTGCGAAGCAACGGGCCATGCAGCCATGCCTGCCTGCATGGATATTCGGCGGCTTGCCGCGGATGTTTTGGCTGGGGCAGGCGAGTTTTCATCTGAAAAAAACAGGAGAAGATCTATGGATGATAATATAAGAAGAGAGAAAATGAAAATATCCGTGCTGAATACGACAGATGAGCCGGAGCATTTCCATCAGGATATTGAACTGCTGTACGTGCTCGAGGGCACCATGGATGTGACAATCGGGGAGCAGGTGACCCATATGGAGCCGGAGGATGTACTGGTGGTGAACGCAAATAAACGGCATCAGCTGAAAGGCTCCGGAGACATTTTATACGTGCGGTTTTCTATCCTGTATCAGATGGTCAGCGATGTGTTCCGGAGTATGGATGTCATTTTCTGGTGCGATTCTACGAGAGGACAGAGCGAGCGGTACAACCAGCTTCGGGATACGCTGAAAATCCTTTTGAACCACTATCTGGAGACCCGGGGAAATTCGGCCAACTTCGGACATATCGGGCTGTGCTACCGTGTCCTCGACATTTTGTCCATGTATTTTCTTGTGCAGGCGTCAGATAAGGAAAACCTGGATGATAAGGAAAAATTTGAGGAGCGGATCCAGCAGATCAATAACTATATCCGGGCAAATTATAACCAGCCCATCAGCCTGAAAGAGCTGGCGGACAAGCTGTATCTCTCCAATGGCTATCTTTCCCGGTTTTTTAAACGGAATTATGGCATGAGCTTTGCGGAATACCTGACCAATATCCGGCTGTACAGGATTGAAAGGTGAAATTTTTTCGCACTAAAAAAGTAAATAACTACTGTTGTTTGAGGCGGTTTGTGATAAAA
>QXWX01000332.1 GCA_009911175.1 Lachnospiraceae bacterium
TATTCCTCCAATGGCTTCTCTGGCATCCTCCCTCGGCGTTTCGGAGATGCTCGGGAACAAACTCAGCATCTCCGGCGCCGCAACCCGGGCCGCCCCGTCTCCATCCACCCCGGCCACCTTCAAGACAGTGGCCCTCTTCTCAAAGAAGAAGGCTCCAGCCAAGGCCAAGCCTGTTCCTGTGTCCCCAGCCAGCGATGAGCTGGCCAAGTGGTACGGACCTGATAGGAGAATTTTCTTGCCTGAGGGGCTATTGGCCAAGTCTGAAATCCCTGAGTACCTCACAGGAGAAGTTCCTGGAGACTATGGATATGATCCCTTTGGCCTCGGCAAGAAACCCGAAGACTTTGAGAAATATCAAGCCTTTGAGCTGATCCACGCTCGATGGGCCATGCTTGGTGCTGCTGGTTGTATCATTCCTGAGGCATTCAACAAATTTGGAGCCAACTGTGGCCCTGAGGCTGTTTGGTTCAAGACCGGTGCTCTGCTTCTAGACGGCAACACACTCAACTATTTCGGCAAGAACATCCCCATCAACCTTATTCTTGCTGTTGTTGCTGAGGTTGTACTGGTCGGTGGTGCAGAGTATTACAGAATTACAAATGGATTGGATCTGGAGGACAAGCTTCACCCCGGTGGTCCTTTTGACCCATTGGGTCTGGCTAACGACCCGGACCAAGCTGCATTGTTGAAGGTGAAGGAGATCAAGAATGGGCGGCTAGCCATGTTCTCCATGTTCGCTTTCTTCATCCAAGCGTATGTCACCGGGGAAGGTCCAGTCGAGAACCTTGCAGCACACTTGAGCGATCCTTTTGGCAACAACTTGCTCACTGTTATTTCTGGAACAGCTGA
>QXWX01000333.1 GCA_009911175.1 Lachnospiraceae bacterium
TGCCGGAAATTCCCGCAGCCCCTTTACAAATTAATCTTATTCTATTCATCTGATGATCTTTCCTTTTCCCCTTTTGGGCATAGCTTCGCCATCCGTGCCATAAGCTTCCTTTTCCTCATTCATACAAAACCTTCTGATTTTTGGGCAGGCTTCGCCACCCGCAGGTTTGATGAATCCTTTCCGGAATCTCATCCCACGCTCCGATTGCGCGCTATGACCAGAATCAGGGGTGGGGTAACGTATACAGCGACTACCCGTCCGTCATCATCTTTTCAAATCAAAGCATTTTAAACTAACGCATGATTTTTCTCCTTTATTCTACTGACTCCTGATGAATCCATGGATGTCTGATCACATGATCCCCGCTCCGAAGAAACCTGTATGAAATGGTGCCCGAAAGGAACCTCTTATCTCTGCTTCTTCGCCCCCATCATCATATTCCGGAGGTTTTCCAGATTCACTTCTGTCCCGTCATGCAGGACCATGGGCGCGTTGCTGTCATCGGGGAACCAGTACCGTTTCGGCTTGAGTTCAAATCCCGCCCTTACGGCACGTCCGTTAATCTTGATGTCCAGATACGCTTTCCGGTCATGGGCGTTTACCCTGGCGATGCGGTTCTGGTATTCCTTCAGCGGCCCTTTCATGACAACATATTTCCCGCCTTCCCGGTATCCGTAGGACATTCGCAGAACGCCTTCTGTGGGAATCCGGAGCGCTGCCGCTGATTCTTCCCCATGGATATTTTTGCATATCCCGGCTCTTTGCGTATCCTCTCTGCATGTACCGTCTTTTCCTTTCGCATCCCCGCCTGCTTCCTGATCCGTATCCTCATTTCCGCAG
>QXWX01000334.1 GCA_009911175.1 Lachnospiraceae bacterium
ACTGAAAGGAATCAGCAAAAATGCTTCTCATACATATATTTGGTGTGTATTGTATGAAATGTATTTGAACAAGAAGCTAATAATATATAACATATTTTAACATGAAGCTTCTCTGGATGCACAAGTTAATGACTGAAAGCAGTACTTGTCGAGGGAAAGAACTCGACAGAGTTAAGCCCACCATGGATTCTCACCAGTTCTGAAATCCGTCTCAACCCATGGAACGAAAACTACCTTCCCGTCATCAATATCAGCATGAGCCAACGCCAACGACAAAGGAGCAGGTCCTCTAACAACTTTTCCTTGGTTGTTGTATTGGGATCCATGGCAGGGGCAGAGGAACTTGTTCTCGGCTTTGTTCCATGGAACAACACAACCAAGGTGGGTGCAGACAGCATTGATTCCGTATGTTGCAAGTGTTTTGTCGTTCTCCACAACGAGGTATGTAGGATCACCCTTCAATCCTTGTGTTAGGGTCCGATCACCAGGTCCATGGGTTTTGAGCCACTCCTCTGCAATAACATCATTGCCTAAAGCATCCTTGGCCACGGTACCACCACCGGAGCCGCCGCCTCCTGGGGGAACGAAGAAGTAGGTGTAAGGCAGCAACATCCCAGTAGTAGGAAGAGCAAGAGCCCCCAAGAGCAGCAAATTCATGAGCTCCCTCTTCCCCATGTCGGGCACCCGATCGGAGGGGATGCTCGTGGCCATGCACGACACCTTCATCCTCTTACTCTTGACGCATTTCGCTTGCGCGAGGTTCGAGGCCGGGATCAGGCCATTCTTGGCGGAGCAGAGCTGAGATGGAGTAACGGCGGCGGAGAGAGCTGTTGCAGACGC
>QXWX01000335.1 GCA_009911175.1 Lachnospiraceae bacterium
GATACGGCCTCCTTCAATACGTTCTGGAAGTTACAGGCGTTGTCATGGTAGAACATCCCCCCGCCAACGATCATCCTGGAATGGTCATCAATAATGATCATCAGGTAGACTTTATGCATCTTTCCGTCTTTTTCATCGCAGATATGGCAGAAATGGCAGGTATCCGCCTGCCACATCTTGCCGAAGGCGTCCTCTTCAAAGGCTTTCCTGTCTTTTGCCTGTGCGGCCCTTCCTGCTTTCAGGTTGTTACGGCGGATAAAGCGCCGCGCGGTATCGACGCTGACACTGGCCGGGATGAACGCGTCCTGTACCAGGCGCAGATGGATCTGGGTGGCGTTGAGACGGGGGTATTTCTCTTTCAGCCGGTAGATCTCCTCCATGGCCGTATCGTTCAGGGAACGGGGCACCCCTTTGTCTGAACGGGTCTTTGGCATCAGCGCGTCAAACCCTCCTTTGCTGTAGAGGGAATACCACTTCTGTGGTGTTTTCCAGCTATAGAGTACCGTCTCCCCATTGGGGAGGGTCAGCGGTTCTTTTGTAACCCTTTTAAAATACGCTGTGCTGCTGGCATCCGGCGCAAGCCCCTGGATTAGCAGGGCAATCAGGGCGAAGCGGAATTGTGCGATCTCTGTGGCATATGCCAGGCCCTGTTCCGGTGTCATGGTGTTTTTCTGGTCTTTCATATCCAGTCCTCCTTCCTATATTTTCAGGTTCATTTTAACGAAAAGGGGAAGGGATTGTAAATTCACAGGTTGTGTTGGGACCCCTGGATTTTCGGATCCGGAAAATGGGGCCGGGCGCAGTTTGCCGGATTTTTATGGGACTGC
>QXWX01000336.1 GCA_009911175.1 Lachnospiraceae bacterium
ATCGTTTCCTTACCCAAAATTTCCGCCATCTCTTTTAGAGTGGTCTTTTCCTTCCCTCCGAGGAATAAGGTGGTATCACAATTCCCTTCAATGGTGTCAGCATTGTCCTTATAAATCGCTTTGAGCTGTGACTTCGACTGCAAGATAATGGAAGCCGATATTTCCCGGCTCCGGATTGTGGCAATCAGCTTCTCAAACTTTGGTATCTGCCCAATATTTGCAAACTCATCGAGTAAGCAGCGCACATGGACGGGCAATCTTCCATGATACACATCATCCGCCCTGTCACAGAGCAGGTTAAAAAGCTGCGTATACATGATAGACACGATAAAATTGAACGTGTCATCGGTATCGGAGATAATGACAAACAATGCTGTCTTTTCATCCCCAATCATATCCAGCCCCAACTCGTCATAGCTTGTCAGGTCACGCAGCTCCTTGATGTCAAAGGGGGCTAAACGTGCGCCACAGCTAATTAAGATGCTTTTCGCTGTTTTGCCCGCTGCCAGTTTGTATTTTTTATACTGCTTTACCGCAAAATGCTCCGGCTCTCTTTCCTCCAGCTCATCGAACATCAAATCAACGGGATTTTTAAATTCCTCATCGTCCTCCCTTGCTTCGCTGGCATTTATCATGTCAAGCAATGTGGTGAAATTCTGTTCTTCCTCCACGCACTCATACCAGATGTACCCGATCAGTGCGGTGTAATAGAGCTTTTCGGCTTTCACCCAAAAATCTTCGCCGGATTGCTGCCCCTCCCCTTTGGTGTTGACAATAATCGTGTTTACGAGTTTCAGAATATCCTTTTCGCTCCGCAG
>QXWX01000337.1 GCA_009911175.1 Lachnospiraceae bacterium
ACGAACTAAGAAGCAAGAAAAATGTCGCTCACGATCCCCACTAACCTCTCAAAATCCATCTCAACGCCCAAATTGGGGTCACAATTGGCGGCAAAATCAAGAAGTGGCACCATAGTATGCCAGGCAAACTCTCCTAACCAAGAAAACTCATCATCCTCGACTACTTCCCAGCTGAAGGCCTTCTCGGCGGCGCTCGCTCTCTCCTCCATCATTTTGTCAGCGCCGGTGCTGCCGGCGTCGGCCGACATCTCGGGGCTAACCCCATGCAAAGAGTCGAAGCAGTTCGCGAAGCGGGAGAAGCAGGAGATCAAGAAGCTTGAGTCCTCGCTGAAGCTGTATGCGCCCGACAGCGCTCCTGCTCTTGCAATCAAGGCCACCGTGGAGAAGACGAAGCGCAGGTTCGAGAACTATGGGAAGGTAGGGCTGCTGTGTGGGTCGGATGGGCTGCCTCACTTGATCGTGAGCGGAGACCAGAGACACTGGGGCGAGTTCATCACTCCAGGCATCCTGTTCTTGTACATTGCTGGATGGATCGGGTGGGTTGGGAGAAGCTACCTCATCGCCATCAGAGGCGAGAAGAAGCCCACTCAGAAGGAGATCATCATCGATGTTCCTCTCGCCACCTCGCTTCTCGGCAGAGGTTTCATCTGGCCCGTTGCTGCCTACAGAGAGTACTTGAATGGGGAGCTCATTGACCCCAATGTCTAAACCTTCTATTTCAGGGGAGATGGAGCAGAGGAGCGATTGAGGGTTTTATTGTGGATTAATTTCTTGTATCTATACCTGTAAACTTAATTTGTATTGTGCTTAAGTTTT
>QXWX01000338.1 GCA_009911175.1 Lachnospiraceae bacterium
ACGCAAACACAAATTTATTTAGGCTGTGGGGAGAACCCCACTTGATTGTTCAATAGACGATAGAAACTAAAAATAGAAACGAGAAATATTCAGAAACCAGCCGTTCAACACAGCAGATATCGACTCCAGACCAAAGACTCATAAAACCAGACACAACCCAACAGAGACATCCACGACGACCGACGACCTGAAAGACAAGACACTAAGACACCAGGCGAGCCAACATTCAGAAACCACCACGGAGACGGAGGACAAGGTGAAGGGTGGACTCCTTCTGGATGTTATAGTCGGCAAGGGTCCTTCCATCCTCCAACTGCTTTCCAGCGAAGATCAACCTCTGCTGGTCCGGTGGGATTCCCTCCTTGTCCTGGATCTTAGCCTTCACATTGTCGATCGTGTCCGAGCTCTCCACCTCCAAGGTGATGGTCTTCCCGGTCAGGGTCTTCACAAAGATCTGCATTCCTCCCCTCAGCCTCAGCACCAAGTGCAGGGTCGACTCCTTCTGAATATTGTAATCGGCCAAGGTCCGCCCATCCTCCAGCTGCTTGCCGGCAAAGATCAACCTCTGCTGGTCCGGGGGAATACCCTCCTTGTCTTGAATTTTGGCCTTGACGTTGTCAATGGTGTCGGAGCTCTCAACCTCAAGGGTGATGGTCTTTCCTGTAAGGGTCTTCACGAAAATCTGCATACCACCACGAAGACGGAGGACCAAGTGCAAGGTTGACTCCTTCTGGATGTTGTAGTCCGCCAGAGTGCGGCCATCTTCAAGCTGCTTGCCGGCGAAGATGAGTCTCTGCTGGTCCGGGGGAATTCCCT
>QXWX01000339.1 GCA_009911175.1 Lachnospiraceae bacterium
GTAAGCGATGAATAATCTAACGTTTTTACAAGTCCCGAAATCTGTGCGATAATCTCTTTAACTGGAGAAGCATCTCCCCATTTCCCGGTTTTTGCATTCAGAGCATGTTGGCTATCCAATCATTCGATTGCTCTATGCACGCTTACTCCAAATAAAGTAGGAAGAGGTGAGCTTTCATGGCTCAGAAACGTATCAAACGTACAGATCAAGAATGGTTCGATCTGATCAAGGATTGTAAGACCAGCAGCTTGAAAGTCAAAATCTGGTGTGAACAGCATGGGATAACGGCAAAGGCTATTGACTACCATACACGTCGTCTCCGCCAGAAGGGCTATACGATCCCGCAAAGGATCCCACAGACATTCCCCTGTGAAAAGCAGGAAATTGTCTGCCTGGATATTTCCAAAAGTTTATTTGCCAGCCAGGAAAAGATCCCATCATCGGATCCTGGGGCTGCCAATACGGCTGTGATCCAGCTCGATTTCCAGGGGACACAGATTGGAATCTCTAATCATGCAGCGAAGGAAACCATCGAAAATACCCTTCTTGCGCTGCGCAGCCTGTGTTAGGCGATATTTCCGGAGTATCAAAGCTCTGCCTGATAACAGGGCGTACAGATATGAGGCTTTCCATCAATGGCCTCATGGCGATAATCCGGGATATTTACCAGATGGACCCTTACGCAAACACACTGTATCTTTTCTGCGGCAGGAAGACAGACCGGCTCAAAGCACTGTATCATGATAAAAACGGTTTTGTCCTGCTTTATATGAGGCTGGATTCCGGACGTTTTCAATGGCCGCGCCGCGCGTC
>QXWX01000340.1 GCA_009911175.1 Lachnospiraceae bacterium
CGTGGGCGTAAGAGACTGAGATACTGGTTGTTTCAGGCGGCAAAATCAGCGGTATCCCATGGGGAGGAATTCAAGGAGCTGCATGCGCATTATACGACAAGGAAGGATAATCCGCTCAAGAAGATGCAGTCGCTGATCGTGATTGCCTGTAAGCTCCTCAGAATTATTTTTACGCTACTAAGGACGGGTTGTAGATATGACCCAATGAAGATGCTCAGGGATATCAAACGGCCTGAACGGGCAGCGGCACAGGCAGCATAAGGAAGAAAGTCCGGAAAAGAACCATATCCTCCAGCGCCCTGCCGAACGGCTGTTGGTGAAACAGCGGTTGGGCAGGGTCCTGGAGAAGGGAACCCGAGAATGATGGCGTAGCAGATACGGCATCCGTACCAACAGCCAGACGGAACGATGGCGGCATAGCGTCCACTGAATCAACGGTGCGGCCAGAGGGAGGTCAGGTCAGAAGTAATTCAATAGTAAAACAAGAGCCGTAGCCAGCAGTGGTGTTCTCCGTGGGGCAAGACCCCGTTTGAAAGCTTGGCTGGCACTCGGTGTATGGATAGGTGGGACGAAGGAAGTTGGGACACGATCCCCATAGACACGGAAGGTTCACCGCCATAGTTGAACAGAGGGAAAATGGCCTTTATAGAGCAGAAACAAGGGACGCTCTATTCCCCCATACCCATCTATCAACTATTCAGTACCAGATACGATGATATCCATCACCATTGGCTCCTGTTTAAGAGGTATAAAAACACGTCAAGCCCGCAAAAAACTTACATTTAGGGCTTGACATAATAGGAAGG
>QXWX01000041.1 GCA_009911175.1 Lachnospiraceae bacterium
TGGCCTTTTATTGAAACGTTGCAATAGCCCCAAATAATGCAAGATTTTATTCAAAATTTTTTAAGCGTCAGAGCTGTATCGAAGTAGTCGATACTGACTTTGCCTAAAAATGCACCTAAAACAATTTATGCTTTGCCAAATGTGGATGTAAGAATAGGATAAATATGGTAATTGGCAAATAGGAATATAGGAGGTGTTTTATGGATAAGCGCAAGCGGATGGGAAAGGATAAAGAGGGAGTGATATTTCCGGTTGCTCCGAATCTTTCTGAAATGGGTGATAGCTATTTGCAATTTATAGAAGAAATTAAGAAAGAAATTCAGAAGCAGAGAGTTTCAGTTGTAATGAACGCCAATACAAGCATGATTTGCCTTTACTGGAATATTGGCAGGGCTATTTTGAAAAAACAAGAGGAAGAGGGATGGGGTGCAAAGGTTATTGACCGTATGTCAAAGGATCTGAAAATTGCTTTTCCAGAAATGTCCGGCTTTTCTCCACGTAATATTAAGTATATGCGAAAATTTGCCCAGTGTTGGGTGGATTATGAAATTGTGCAACGGGTCGTTGCACAAATACCATGGCGGACAAATATTACTTTGATGGATAAATTAAAAACACAGGAAGAACGCATATGGTATGCTGGTAAAACGATAGAAAATGGTTGGAGTAAAACGATACTTGAGTTACAGATACAAAGTAAATTAATGGAACGTACTGGAAAAACAGTCAACAATTTCCCTGTGGCACTGCCATCGCTTGATTCTGATATGGCGAATCAAATATTTAAAGATCCTTATTTGTTTGACTTTTTGGGAACCGATATGCCAAGACGTGAGGTGGAAATAGAACAGAAACTAACAGAACATATTCAAAGTTTTCTATTAGAATTAGGACAGGGATTTGCATTTGTTGGGCGGCAGGTTCATTTAGAGGTTGGAGGACAGGATTTTTATTTAGATTATTCCGATTCTCTGATTATTCCGATTTTAGCATAGAAACCTTGATATTAACAGTCCCCCCATAAGAAAAAATCGGAATAATTCTAAATCCCCTGCCTAAGTGATTACTCCTTTGTTATGCTATTAAAATAAACCACAGCAAAGGAGGACATATCCATGTCACTATCAATTGATGAAGCCATCAAAAAGGTGCTTTCCTTTTTAAAAAGTATCCCTATGGCTCCTGCAACAGTAAAGTACTACTCTTGCTGCTGTTCGCATGTCAGGGATTACTGTCAGCGCAATGCCTTACAGGAATTCTCATACAAAGATGCGGCTTCTTTCACAGCAGAACAGCTGAAACTGGCTGAAAATGGTAAATTCGGCAAAATCTATGCACTGATCATGCGGAAAGCCGCTTACTATGTGGCAGATTGTTTCGAAACAGGTACGCTTGAATGGAAACGCAACAGGTATACAATAACGGAACTACCTGAAAATTACCAGCAGATTCTTGGTTCTTTTGAGGAGTCTATTTCCGGAAAACTTGCCGAAGGGTCAGTCTATAACATCATTCATGAAATCCGGAAATTCCTGAAGTATCTTGAGAAAGCAGGCTGTCTCACTATCCAGGATCTGTCAGCTGATATCCTGCGTGCATATGTGATCCAAGAGGCTCCTAAACACATGGGCAATTACGTAAACCTCACATGGCCTCTGAAAAAGTTCCTTGCTTATGTCAAAAAGAGCGGCGTTGCCCTCTCAGGAACATTCGATTTCCTTCTGGCAAACCCGGCACCTGTACATGAGAGGGTGCTTCCGGCATTTGATGATGATGAAACAAAGGCAATACTTGAAAGCATAGATACATCAACAAAACAGGGCAGGCGTGATTATGCGGTGGTAATGCTTGCGCTTGACACCGGCCTTAGATGGTCGGACATTGCCAAGATGCAGCTTTCCGACATTTTATGGGAGAAGCGGGAAATCCGGGTGAAACAGGAAAAGACGGACACTCCGCTTACACTTCCGCTGACGCTCCGGGCAGGGACTGCTGTAGCAGACTATATATTAGAGGCCAGGCCGAAATGCAGCAGTCCATATGTTTTTCTCCGCCTCAGAAAACCTTACTCTTCTATGCTTTCATCTGCGTCTCCCACAAAAGACCTCATGGGACGTTACTTCAAGAAAAATGGTATCGAACACCATTTCGGTGATGGAAAGACATTTCATGGGCTCCGCAGGACTATGGGAACCAATCTCGTCAGGAACGGGATCCCGCTGGAAGAGGTGTCACAGATCTTGGGCCACCGCGATATAAATTCGTCCAGGCACTATATATCCCTACATGATGAAATGCTGGCTGAATGCTGCATGGACATCAGCATGTTCGCTACAGAGAAGGAGGGGCTGCAATGAAAACAAAACAGAAAACATTTGTATTTGCAAGCCTTTTTGCCGATGACATCCAGGGGATGGTGGAATACAAAGCCGCGCTCGGACATAAATGCGAAAGCTATGCCTGGGCCCTGCAGACTTTTGACCGGTACTGCCTGTCCCATCATCCGGATTCCGGCACGCTCACCCAGGAGATCGCTTTTGGCTTCTGTCAGGCCGGGACAGATGGGAAAAACTGCGGATACCGCGCAGGCACAGTCCGGGAATTCGGCCGTTACCTCTCTGCCATAGGGAAAGAGGCATACATCCTTCCCATGAATTTCTTCCCGCAGAAAAAAGCAGATCTTCCCTATATCATGTCAGATAATGAGATCCGGTCATTTTTCGGGGCAGCAGACCGTTATCCCCATGCAGACAACAGCCCCCTGCTCGAATATACGGTTCCGGTAATCTTCAGGCTCCAGTTCGCTACGGGAATGAGGCCGCAGGAAGCAAGGACCCTGAAGCGGGTCGACTTTAATTTTTCGAAAAACACGATATATATAGATGAAGCAAAAGGCCATAGGGACCGCAGGATTGTGACCCTGCCGAATGTGATGGAGCTGTGCAGGAAATATGACGCCATAGCAGAATCCCTCCATCCTGGCAGGACATATTTCTTCCCGTCCCCTGACGGCAGCCCATACACGCACGGCTGGATGACGGAAAAATTCCACAAATGCTGGGAAAATGCCGGGAACAATACATCTTCCAAAAGCTGTACCCCCTATGATCTCAGACATAATTTCGCAACAAGGACGCTCATGCGCTGGGTGGAGGAAGGAAAGGACCTGAATGTATATGCGCCATACTTAAGCGCCTACATGGGGCATGTCACTTTTAACAGCACCTTCTATTACATCCACCTTCTGCCAGAGAAGCTGGGTATCCAGAAGTTCATGGACATCCAGGGGATCATCCCGGAGGTGCCGCATGAAAGCTGATGCCTCAAGGGTTCTGGTCCGCAAACATCTCAGACCGTATTTTACCGTGTTTCTACCAAAACAACGCGGCTGCAGTGACAACACCATACAGAGTATACATGACACATGGAACCTGTTCCTCCGTTACCTTTCTGCTGCAAAGGGCATTGACAACAGTCGGCTTGCTTTCTCAGATATCGACCCGGCGGTCGTGACTGGATTTCTCGACCAGATGGAATTCGAGAAAGGCTGGAAACCATCAACAAGGAACCAGCGTCTAAGCTGCCTGAGATCATTTTTCAGATATGCGGCATCCATGGAACCTGTTCTTTATCCTTGTTCGGCAGCACTGGGGGAGATACCCTTGAAAAAGGGGGCTGACCGTTCATATGTCATTGAATTCCTGAGCCCGGAAGAGATGAAATCCCTGCTGGCCGTACCGGATACAAAGACAAGACTCGGAGTGAGGGATCAGTTTTTCATGGCGCTGATGTACGATTCGGCAGCAAGGGACTGCGAGATGCTGGGGCTGAAGCTGGAGGATTTCCATGAAGATAACAATACTGTCTACTTATGGGGCAAAGGCGCAAAGCCCCGGCTTGTTCCTGTTTCAGGGGAGACCACAGCGCTTTTTGTCAACTACCGCAGAAAATTTCATCAGGGTTCAGCCTTACAGGAGCCGTTGTTTTACACGATACATAAAAGGGAGAAGACACCAATGTCGGATGACAATGTTGCCCGTTTCCTCAAAAAATATGCCGATTTAGCGAGAATGGAAAAACCTGACATCCCTGAAAGGATCCATCCCCACATGCTGAGGAAGTCGCGTGCCATGCACCTTTACCGTGCGGGAATGCCGCTGGCCCTTTTAGCGGAATTTCTCGGCCATGAGGATCCAGAAACGACCCGTATCTACGCATATGCTGACACTGAGATGAAACGCAAAGCGATTGAAAAGGCTTCGCAAAATGTTGGGGAAGTCGCCAGCCTCCCTACAGAAAAAGCGTTTTGGGAAGGTGATGACGACATCATCGGGCGACTTTGTAGGGGATACTAATCAAAAAGATTATTCCGATAAAATAACATAGACAGCCTAATTCATGTAGACTGCATATAGATTTCTTAGGCGGTCTATGTTAAAATCGGAATAATCAGAGAATCGGAATAATCAAGGTTATTCCGATTTCAGAATAATTTAGATCTTTTGTTTTATCACTTGAAATTACGTTGCTATGTTGTGATAGAATTAAAAGCCTGTGATTTTGAGCCGGGATTTATCAGTCAGTTAAATATGTATCAGAATATAGTAAATGATATTTTGTGCCATCCTGATGACAAACCGACAATCGGGCTTTTGTTGGTTAAGGGTAAGAATAAAACTGTAGTGGAATATTCTTTATCTGGTTATCAGAACCCGATTGGTGTTGCAGATTGGCAGAATCAGCTCACACAGTCTTTGCCAGAGGAGTTCCAGAGCAGTTTGCCTTCTATTGAAGAAATAGAAAAAGAATTAGAATAATAACAAAATTAACAGCAAGAGTGCAACGACCGTTGCACAAATAGGATAACAGACATGAGGGGGGCAGTGGCTTAAATCAATTCGGTTTAAGCTGCCGATTATTGAAAATGATTTAAGTATAGGTTTGGACAACGGTGAACATGTTGAATGTGTGGTGTTGATACAAAGGAAACATATCTAGAAATCCTTTATTTTAAGCAGTTTTATAAGCATTTTGTGTTTACGGAAGATGAGGAAGGGAATCGAAATAAGAGGATGGAGAAGTATTTTGAAGTTTCGGCGGTGGTTGATGTGGGGTGTGGGGATACAAAAAATAGTTATTTTTGAAAGTAGTTATATATTTTAAGATTTGATATTTTGCTAATCTGAGATTACAATGTGTTGTTTTTGCATGAGGCAGTTTTCATATCTACATCCTAAGAGAAAAACTGCCATATGCAAAGACTTCTTTTTGCTCAGGTGAATATTTATAACAGAGCATTGCTGTTTGAATATCAAAAATTATTGTTATTTGGGAGGATAATATGCCATTAGAAAAAGGTGGTAGAGCGGACAAAAAAGGTAACCAATATGGGATATTATGTTTGAAAAACAATTGGGTTCCGTAAGAGAGATTAGCAGAAAATTAATGGAAAGATAATAGCTTGAGATTAGTAGCTGCTACATAAATATAAGAAATTAAAATTTTGAAGGAGTAGTAGATGGAGGATAACAAAAAAGAAGCCCGGAGTGAAATTATCATATACCAGACAGAAGATGGAAGTACAAAAATAGATGTTAAATTTCAAGATGAAACTGTTTGGCTTACTCAGGCGCAATTATGCGAGCTATATCAGACTAGTAAATCCAATATCAGTGAGCATATTAAACATATATTTGAAGAGGGAGAATTGGAGGAGGATTCAGTTGTTCGGAAATTCCGAACAACTGGCGCTGATGGGAGGTGGTGCCAATGATCTGGATCCGGTGATCTAGAAATTGAAACTGACAATCAACGAGAATCTGAGTCGGGTACTAAGGTGGGTCAAGTTTCAACGAAAAAGTGGGTCAATTCTACTTGACAATCAACAAATGGCAAAAGGCTAAGATGAAGGAGCCGTTACGGACAAGGAATCCGTGGCGGCTTTTTCTGTGGGAAAGAAGGTGGACAGATGCCAAGCAAACCAAAGAAGCCTTTGAGTGAAAGTGGCACGCATGATCGGAGCAATCTGATTGCGCTGTGCAAGTCGTGTCACTCGACTATACACGCAAAGAGAGGGGACTATTGGGGGAACCATCGCAGGTAGGGGCGGTGCAAATCTCTATACGTAAGGCTTCCAGGGAACGGCGCGGGAGTCACGCGTGCAAAATCACGAAATGAAAAGTGAGAATCTGATCTAGATGAATTTACCTCTGAGGTAAATTACTACCTTGGCAAAATGGGATATCTGTGCTATCATAGATTTACCTCAAAGGTAAATCCGAAAGAGAGGTGATGGTTTGGATATCACGTACAAGAACAACAAAATCAAAAAGATTTGTACGGATGCCAAAACTGCAGAGAGAACCTACGGCCGAGAAATGGCCGATAAAATACATCAGCGTATAGATGAAATTGGCGCGGCAGACACTGTTGAAATGATGATCCAGTTCCACATTGGACGATGTCATCCCCTTACCCAAAATCGGAAAGGACAATATGCGGTGGATTTGGTTCATCCGTACAGATTGGTATTCGAGAAGAATGGCAACGAAATCCAAATAGCAAATATTTTGGAAATAGTCGATTATCATTAATGGTCAAGATGACAAGTCAAGGAGGTAGCACTATGGTGAGAAGTCGCAGTTATATTGCAACGCCACCTGGGGCGACAATTAAAGAGCAGCTGAATGACAGGGGTATGAGTCAGAAGGAGTTTGCAGCCAGGATGGATATGTCTGAGAAGCATATCAGCAAGCTTATTAACGGTGACGTACAGCTTACGCCAGAGACCGCTGTTAGATTAGAGATGGTTTTAGGTGTTCCGGCTAAGTTCTGGAATAACCTTGAGGCAATCTACAGAGAGAAGATTATTAAGGCAGAAGCAGAAAATGCGATGGCTGCTGATGCTGAGATGGCCAAGCAATTTCCTTATAGCGAGATGGAAAAATTTGGATGGGTTCCGGAGACCAGAGAAGCTAAGGAGAAGGTTATCAATCTTAGGAAATACTTTGAGGTAGTCGAGCTTTCGCTTCTTGGGAGTGAGCAGATTACAAGAATTGCATGTAGACGTCTGGCAATAACAGAAAAAAGTGATCTGGCATTAATGGCATGGGCACAAGAGGCAAAGATTAAGGCGCGTAGTATCCAAACCGCTCCGATCAATATCAAAGGTTTGATTTCTGCTATGCCAGAGATAAGAAAAATGACGGTTCTTAAACCTAAGGAATTCTGTCCTCAGATCAAGAAATGTCTTGCGGATTGTGGAATAGCTTTAGTATTCCTGCCGCACCTTAAAGGTTCATTCCTTCAGGGGGCTTCTTTTATGGACGGGAACAAGATTGTCGTAGGGCTCACTGCCAGAGGTAAGGATGCTGACAAGTTTTGGTTCAGTCTGTTCCATGAACTTGCGCACATTGCTCTTGGCCATGTAGGGCAGCCTAATGGTACATCTGAAGATGATGAGAAAGCAGCGGATAAATGGTCGGGTGATACACTTATTTCATCTGATGATTTTGAAGCTTTCAGAAAGGAAAGAGATTATTCAGAGAGAAGAGTACTCCAATTTGCAAAAGCTCAAGGAATTGCTCCGGGGATAGTAGTTGGAAGAATGCAGTTGGAAGGAATGATCAAGTACAGTATGTTGAATAATTTGAAAGAGAAATATGAAATAGCTATATAAAGGATATATTCAAAAAGCTTTTGAAGGATCATGTGAAGAGCATGGTCCTTTTATGATTTTTGCCCGTACACGAAAAAGAAGCCGGGTTCTCTACTCTCCGGCTTCCGGGATAAACTGAAAATTGTCACTCTGACAAATTAGTTTCTCCATTTAACTATATCATCAATCTTCTTGCGGGGTCTTTCTTTAGGAAATTCATTTGGATAACCAAATGCAATAGCTGCAATAAGCTGTCCGTCATTCCCCAGCCATTTGCACAGTTCTGAATATGCAAAATAAATATCGCATATCCAAAGGCTGCCGATTCCTTTTTCAGTAGCGGCAAGAAGCATATTTTGTATAGAAGCGCCTATAGACTGAATATTACAGATTTCATAAACACGTTCTTCTGGTGTTAATTCTGACAGAATACTTTTCCCCAGTGAATTCACAACAAAAACTATGGTTGGCGCTTCTTCCATTATGTCAACAGTGTATTTTGCCGCCGCTATGTGCTGTTTACTTTCTGGCAACAATGCGCTATCGTTTTCTTCCCTCTCAATTCCCTGACGGAAAACTTTTAACATTTCTGCTTTTGCATTTCCTTGTATCACAATGTATTTCCAAGGTTGTCTATTTTTAGAAGAAGGGGCTTTTATTCCACTTTGGATAATATCTGTAATATCTTTATGGGATATAGGTTTATTTATAAATTTCCTTGTGCTTCGCCTGTCATAAATTGCAGAAATCATTTTTTGTTTTCTCCTCAAGTTCCGATTTTTCAGTATGACAAACTGGAATTTGCCAATGTTTTAGTCTTTCTTCATATCCAGTCTTTTTGCACTTTCTTCAGCCATGTCTGCTTCAACATCAAAGCCATTTTTACGAAGTTTCTCAGCAATTTCCTGATACAGCTTATATGCATCCTTGTCCTTCCCTATTTTTTCATATAGCATCGCCTTACAATATAACTCATCATAAAAAGGTGTTCCTATTGCGCCGGCTCTATCAAAATATTGGATTGCCTCATCATATTTTTCAAGTTTCCCACAAACTTCTCCGCCATGGATATATAACTCCCAGGCATCCGGAAATTTTTCTACGGCCTTTAAAAAACATTTGTAAGCTTCCTCTATTTTATCCGCATAAATATGTGACACAATCAATAAATCCATTTCTTTGGGATTCTCCGGCTCTGATTCTGCCCTTACTTTTTGCTGGCGGACAGCTTCCTCACCTTTCCCCACTGCAAAAAGGAAAGAAATACGGCAGGCACAGGCTCTGTAGAATAAATTTTCATCAAAGTCGGAACCTTCTTTCAAAATAGTATCATACCACTCCATCGCCGTATTTTTACAATATTCAAACATCCACTGATGAATGATTGCATAATTCCATTTATCTTCCACGGAAAGTACACCGCCATGCATAAGCTTTTTATACTCCAAAAGACAATGTATAAAATCTTCCGGTTTCCGTGTCTTTTCATAAACAGCGGCCAGACGTTGTGCATAGTTATTGTATGCAACTGCACTCTTTTTATAAAAATCATCTACCGTTACTCCATAGAGCCTTGCTAAAACAGGAAGAGTCAAAACATCTGGCAAAGTTGTTCCGCATTCCCATCTTGAGACAGTCTGTACATTTACATTCAGATTATTGGCCACCTGTTCCTGGGTATATTTTTTAGTCAAACGGAATTTTTTTAAATTTTCACAAAATATAGTTTGCTCCATATCTCATCACATCGAAATTTATTTTTTAGAAGCTTCTGGATTAGATTATAGTAAAAAATAAAAAAGAAGGTAATGTCTTATTTTGTGAACAGTATCGCAAAATTTGTATAGCCATAACCAAACTGATGTGGTTTGAGATACGATTCACAATTCTTTTACCAGACATAGTGTCAGCTCATCATCATTCCTGTAGGCAACATCTGCTTCACATACTTTTACTTTATAATACACACCCTTTCCATCAGGAATGTAGCCTCTTTTTATATAGAACCTCTGGGCAGGTCCGTAGTCACTGTTTAAGCAGACATCCAGATATATTTTATTGCAATACTGCCTGGCAATGTTTTCTGCTGTATCCAATAACATAGTAGCTATTTTCTTACGCCGGTATTTTTCGAATACAAACAAATCTACTATACCCGGAATATTATGGCCGGCCAGCCCGCCCCATCTGCATTTGTAGTACAAAAAGACATATCCTGCCACGGCACCGTTGTACAGTGCAAGCAATGCGGTACACTCGCCTTTTTCCTGATTATCCAACTGCCGTTTTAAATAGTCGATGTTCTTCTGGCTCTCGTCGCCATCCGCCCTGCAAATAGACGGAATATCATCATAATTCATGATGCGGATATTGATACATAAGCGGTTGAGCCTTTCCCATTCTTCTCTTAAAATAGAATAACACAGCGTATCACTTTGATCGCGGGCGTGCTTTCTCAATCGACCTTCAAAGGTAAAGGAGCATTTTTCTAAAACTCTTATGCTCTCCTTATTATGCGACCGCACCCATGCGGCGATGGCTGATAAATTCATCTCTTTGAATCCATAACCAAGCATCTTTTTCACAGCCTGCACTGCGCAGCCGTTGTTCCGGTATCTGGGAGCGATGGCATACTCTATTTCCATATAGCCGTCATATCGGTTCATATCACCCAGGCTTATAAATCCTATAAAATTATCGTTTTTTTTATCAGCAATCACTTTAAAGCCCCTGCTATTCTTCCAACATTGGATTGTGTTCCGGCTGTCAGTAATCGAATTGTAGAAATCAATCCCGCTTTTTCTCAAAGCCTCGTCAAGACACATTTCATATAAAGCCTTTGCATCGCTATCCCGCCAATTTCTTAATATCAAATCTTTTGTTTTCATGGTTCAGTCCCTCCGCAGATTGCATTCTGCAAGATATCTCTCCCACATCCCTGGCAATTTTGACTTTATAAATGAAGCATAGGAACAATCCGGGGTTTCCATCATATGTTTTTCCTTTAAGTATTCGATGCAGCATGAATACCACCACTCCAGTTGCTTTTCCGATTTATCTTCAAAACGCCCCACTTTCATTTTGCCCTGCTTCACATATTCCATAAATAGTGCATACGCATTCTCTACCCGGATGCACTCCGTCACTTCAACAGGTTCTGTCGCCAGTCTCGCACAGGGGATATTTTTAAATGGAATGACCTGTTTTTCTTCGGCAAGAACTTTATAGATATATCCTCTGACACCCTCCGATACTTCTCTCAGCGCATTCGGGTACAGTTCGTGATAAACTGGTATATCACTGCCTCCTTCAAATCCATAAGGGAACCAATAATAGGGCCTTTCTACAGCGTTGCATAAATAGAATGCGGCAACTACATCCATTGTAGTCATATACACATATGGCCGATCATGGTCAGCCTGATTAGGTTTTAATACTTTAATATTTCCGGTGTTGCTTCCATGATATAGTATCATAACGACTCTCCCCTAAACTGGAATTTAATTCTGCCTCTTTGAGATGACAATAGTTACGATGTTTGCCAGAATCATGACAATCACATACCCTGTCAGTATAGAGAACATTGACGGCACAACGTCAAGCAAAGCACTCCAATCTTCTTTATTGACCCAATTTAATACCATTTTATATTCCATTAGTAGAGTCAAAGACACAAATGCCAAGGAGCAGGCTGCAGCCCATGGTGCTCTGGAACTATGCTTTACAGTCATTATCCAGCCAATCACACAGAACACTGCACTGATTATTCCAAATATGATCCACATAAAATTTTCCTCCAGTCGAGTAGACAGGCACCTCACGATGCCAGCCCCTCACAGATCCGTGCGTGCGGCTTTCTCGCACACGGCTCTTCATAATAACATTTACAGTTTCAGAATAAGCTGACATATATCTTCGGCATTACCAGTGGATAATATTTCAGCATTTCTATGAACCCTTCCCGTGTATAGCTCTTCCTGTTGCTCCTTCGGTTCAGAACCTTGAACAGCATTTCTCTTACCTGCTGTTTGAAGTTGCTTATCATCCTTCCGTTGAAGCTGACACCATAATACCTGTAGTGCCCTGTCAGTTTCAGATTGAGCATTCCCATCAGTTTCTTTAGTTTCTGGTCTCGATTAGCGTACAGCCAGACTTTTATGTCCTTCCGTTTCTGCCGGAATTTCTTACTGCTCGTTTTCTACCAGCTTTCCCTCATCCATCACCCCGGCTTTCAGGTATTTGTTCACCAGCCAGAGGATATTCGGGTCTTTGATGTATAGATTCAGGAATTTCATTATCCAGTCGTGCTTCATATGGTCAAAGAAACCTTTAATGTCTGCATCCACGATATAGCATATCTTCGTGAAATTCAGCCTCTTATACAGTTCCTTCACTGCCCCATGGCATCCCCTGTTTGGTCTGAATCCGTACATACAGTTTAGAAATCTCGGCTCATAAATCGCTTCAAGTACCTTCTTCAAAGCCAGCTGGACTATTTTGTCCTCGTAACTTGCAATCCCCAGCGGACGCAGTTTCCCATTGCTTTATTTATCAGATGGTACAAAGATGTGAATTCCGGTTTCGGCTCATGAGCCGATTTGTCTGCTATTCTCTCCAATTTCGTTTCCATCAGTACCTCCGCCCCTGAGTACGGCTGATGTGCCCTCAGAGAGACCGTTATTATGCAGCCTCCTTCCCTCCACCGGAATTACCCGGCTTCTTCGGTACTATGAAGCTATCCGACTGCCGGACATCCGTTTGGCATCCTCCGTTTCAGCGTTGTCCGCCATACTTGAAAAACAAGGGACTTCAGGCTCTCCCCAGTTGACTGGATAGTCGCAATGTAAAACATGAAAAGCTCTTTGACCCCGCAGAAGCAGGCTGCATCTCACCATAGCAATGCCGCCTGTGTTGCTTTCCGCCGAAATTAGAGCGTCAGCCCTCCGAATGTCAAAATTTCGGGGCTCAATCACTTTCCCTATTTTCTCGCTGTCTACGCTTAGCAGGCAACATTACCGCAGCCCACCCAAGACTCGCTACTGCTGGTTGGTTAGACCTTCGCAGACAGGCTTCTCACCTGCTAGACTACCCGCCCTTCGTCTGGGCGCACAATCCCGATTTGTTACTGCGTTCAGTTTAGCACATTTATAGAATACCTACAAGATTCCGTGTATGAAAAAGCAAAAAGAATGAATTCTTCACTTGACAATGTTGCAAAGAATTGATGAGCCAAGATGAGATTGATGTTTCCAAATGGTCACGCACTGCGTGACGAATTGAGTTGGACACATTATAGACTTTTAATAAAAGTGGAAAATCATAATGCGCGAGAATTTTATATGCAGGAGGCTGTAAAATCACAATGGAGTACCAGACAGCTTGAAAGGCAGATAAATTCTTTCTTTTATGAAAGATTATTATCCAGTAAAAACAAAGAACAGGTTGCGGAAGAAATTCAAACATTAGAGCCTGCTAAAAAACCAGAGGACATTATTCGTAATATGGATTTAAAATACATACTGCGTATATTGCAGAGGTGAAAAGGTCTTTGGGATTAACAATGTATGGTACTCCTAATGCGGTAGAAGAATTAAAACATCCGAGGAAGCGTCCACCGAAAGAGAAGATAGAAGCGATAATTGGTTGAGGATGTGTGTAGCAGAACCGTGTCAGAGGCTGAATTATCACATTTGCTTGATTATCTGCTGGACTTTGCATGTGACGAAAAAATATTGGGGTTGTATAAGAAAGTGTGTAGAAAATATTTATATGTATATCCGAGGTGCATCAAATTTTATATTGAAGCGTATCGGGAAATGTGGGAGGATGAAAACAAATGACTATTCGGCGGAAAATATCTAAGATAAGTGACAGTTACAATGCTTGAGAAAGTTTGTGATAATATTACAGGAGGAGCAATGGGAAAAATAATTAAGGATACAATTCATGTGAATGGGATAGATATTGGTATTTATACACAGGATTTTGAAAATGAATTTATTTCATTGACGGATATTGCCCGATATAAGAGCGATGATCTAACGGCGGTTATTCAAAACTGAATGAGAAATCGGGATGTTATAGAATTTTTGGGATTATGGGAAAGACTTCATAATCCAGATTTTAAACCCCTCGAATTCGAGGGGTTTAGAAAACAGGCAGGGGCAAATGCGTTTACAATGTCACCAAAGAAGTGGATAGAAGCAACGGACGCTATTGGTATTGTTTCAAAGTCGGGACGTTATGGTGGTACGTATGCCCATAGTGATATTGCTATGCCTTTTGCAACTTGGATTTCTCCTGAATTTCAGTTATATATTATGAAGGATTACAGGAGATTAAAGATGGATGAGAATAGTCGGTTATCTCTAAATTGGAACTTAAACAGGGAAATTTCCAAGTTAAATTACAGGATACATACGGATGCCATTAAGGACAATTTGATTCCAGCAGAATTAACCCCTGCGCAGATAGCCTATGCATATGCTAATGAGGCAGATATGTTAAATGTGGTTCTGTTTGGAAAAACAGCGAAACAATGGAAAGATGAAAATCCAACCGTAAAAGGAAATATGCGGGATGTGGCAACGTTGAATCAATTACTTGTGCTTGCGAATTTGGAAAGTTATAATGCAGTATTGATTAATCAGGGAAAGATTCAGAAAGAGCGGATGAGATTGTTGCGCCAATTAGCAGTACAACAGCTACAGACGTTGGAGGCAGTAAGCTTGAATAATCTTCCCCAATTAACAGAACGGACATAATTGTAAAAGTTGTATTGTGTGATAATGTAATGAGAAGGTTCTAAGATTGCTGATAATGTAGCGACATCTTTATCAAAGTCTGTTATCAATAAACGATAGCTGAGGGAAAACGCCTTGATGACATGGTGGACAGTATCAAGGAGCATGGGATTCTCATTCCGGCAATCATTAAAGAGAATCTGACTGAAAGAGAAGCGTATGTGTATGTGATAGAAACCAATATGTTGCAGAGGTCTTTTGATGATCTTTTTCTATCGCAGAAGGCAGCAGTATTAGCAGAGAGATATGAGAAAGTCATGTGTCAGGGCAGAAGAAATGACATTCTGGAAGAGATTGCAATGCTGAATGGTGTGGACGTATCAGAGGCTTGTGGACATCGTGTCCACAGGTTTCCGTATTCTGTTCCGTGGGGAGATTTACAGCATTCTTTTCGTAGACCACATGAATTATAAAAAGATATCTTTGAAATTCCGATGTGAGAAAGCGAGGCGGTAAGGATGGCATCTACGATAAATATCAATGACATGGCAGATGTGATCATGCAAGGACTGACAGAATTTGCGAGCTTGCCATGGATGATATGAAAGAAGCTGTGAAACATACAAGTACCACAGTCCGTAAGAAGATAAAGGCAAATACAGATTCTGCTTGCATACCATCGCTTTGCAGAAGGGGAGTCACCGGAACCGCCATTTCTCTGGATGCGAATGGAGAACTGGAAAACTTCTATGCGGATGGTATTGCCTACTATGAATTATTCTGCTTTATTTCATAAAGCCATTGCATATTTCGTGTTATCTGTGTATACTATAGTTAGTAGATAGGCTATATGCTTGTCATGTGGACTGACACATAAAATCCGAAATTCATTCCGGACTTCGGGTGCCGGACAGTTGGCTGGCAACGGAAAAACCAGCATTGCTTATCGGACTTCGGGTGCCGATCAGTTGGCGGACAACAGAAAAATCAGTCACTAAAGGAAGGTGTCATCTGCTACGGCAGAAGAACCTTCCTTTTAAATTTGTCAAAATACTTTCACATAAGGATTAATAAGATGAACAAATCAGAAGCAATCAGCATCATCGGCAATTGTGCTGATACATATAAAAAATTCTTGGATGGAAAACAAGTTGTTTTCGTATACCGTGATGAAAACAACCACTCAAACTTTACAGAGGTGAAATTCCGTTCCTACAACTTTTTACATTTTGCAGGTGTAACCCTTAGAAAAGGATTAACTGCTAATGACTTCTATCGTTATGCATGAAACAAACGATTAAGTGAGCGTGATTTTTCGTTCAAAAACAACCACACATCGGACCCCGCTTAGAGATTTATACCGAAAAGGTTACCGGCACTACCACTGCTTGTATCGGTCTGATTGAAAAAGGTGACTGCTATATTCCAAATAGTGTATTAAGTGAAGACCTTGCGGCAAAGATGCCCATGGTGAAAGCCAGGAAGCAGACTGCCATTCCTTCGGTCTGGACCCATGAAGAACTGAAACAGCTGGTCGGGGCCTGCAGGTGGCGGGCGGCTCCTATGAGACGATCCCGATGGAGGTATTTGAAATATCGGAGGCGAACAGGAAAGCGAAGTGCCTGGAGATCAAGGCGTATTACGCGCTGGATCTGGATGACGGGCTGACGATGAATCTGGGCGTGAATCTGCTGCAGTTCGGTCTGGAAGAGACAAGGCGGCAGCTTTGCGAGAATATCCTGGCTGACCTGTGATTTGGTTTTAAAAGGCGTGATGACGCTGGAACTGACGGATAAGAATACCGGGGCGATGGAGACCGCCACGGAGGAGAATATGATCACCGAGACGGTGAACGACATCCTGGGCTTAAATCCCATGGGGAGCTTTTACGCCGCCACAGGGGAGTATGACGAGGCCCTGCTCTGGAACGGGAACC
The DNA here is from genome assembly GCA_009911175.1 of Lachnospiraceae bacterium. The sequence goes on from QXWX01000041.1 coordinate 16,337, forward strand.
TGCTCCACATCTGCCCCAACATGATCCTGCTCTTTTCTGAAGCGTTGGCGGAGGATGAGGAATTGCTGTATGAGAGCACGGACAACCTGCCGGTTGCCTACGCTTCTAATGACGTGAATTCCACGGCCAACCTAGTACTCCATCCAGTCAGGAATTGAACTAATGGACTGTCTGGTTCGCATCAGTGCTAGGCAAAAGTTCGACGGCGATGTGGGCGCATCGGCTAGAACTTTTAACGACGCAATGGTGCGGAACAGGCAGTTCAGGAGTTCAATTTCTGGCCGGATGGAGTACTAGCCAGGGGGAGCCTGAACCTGACGGAGAGCATGGCCATCTCCAATGGATATTCATGGGTGGAAGGTTGACCTTGGCGATCCTGTTGGCTGTGGCGGAGATCGAGCGGGAGAATATCCAGATCCAGGATGCAGAAGGTGCTGCAGGGCGGATGGGCAGGCGGCCCGATCCGTACAGATACCGGAGCAGGGATGGGGAACTGATGATAGAACCTTCAGAAGCATAGGTCACCTGCCTGACCTATGAAAAGTACCTGGAACCGCAGATGAAATCTAAACAAATAGCGGTCAACAATGTTGTAATAACTATGTATATCTGCTATTATAAAAACTGATAGTTTATAGATGGTGTTGAAATTTCAAGGAGATCAGATGAATACACTGAAAAGCGAAAAATATATCAGTTTGGATGAAGCGGCAGAGCATCTGGGAATTAAACATGCTACGTTGCGAAGCTGGCTAAGAGACCACCAAAATGAAGTTTCCGTACATAAGATTGGACATTTTTAGAAATTTAAGTGTTCTGAGATTGATGAATGAGTAAATAGCGGAATGACTGAGTTGGGGTGGGTTTAATGGCAAAGATGATTGACAAAGAACCCAAGTATGAGGGCGAGAAGAAGGTTTGGCACGACTTTTACAAGAATCTTCCGTCGGACTGGGTTGTTTATAACACAAGAAGTATCAATGGGCGCGAGTATGATTTTTGCGTGATTTCTCCCAATATGGGACTTTTTATCGTTGAAGTCAAAGGATGGAATTCGGATGGGATATTGAATGTTATAAATGCAAATACGATTTTTTTGGCTGGAGCGGAGAATCCGGAAGATAGTCCTCGTGGACAAGCCATGGGTTATCGGTTTAATTTGCTGAACAAAATTCGGCGAGAACTGGGAATGAATCCTTTGGTGATGAGTTTGGTATGCTATCCCTTTATATCCGAAAGTGAATATTTTGCAAAAGGACTCAATATTGTATCTGAGTCAAATGAAACAATTTTCAGCGAAGATCTGTCAGAAGCTTTGAAATTATACCAGAAATTTAATGAGAGATACACCATCGATAAAGGCACAAAGCATGATGATCTTAACTCTAAGATGCTGGCTTTAATACGTCATCACTTTGAGCCTAATTTTAACTTGAAAGCAGAACAACAGTCGCTGAATCCTGGATATTCCCGGTTGAGAATCTTCAAAGCTGGTTTTCGTGACGAAGATGCAGTGGAGATTGCAGAGGAATACTTCAGAGGCATCAAGGAAATCGTTTTTGTTTCATCCAATGATGCGATGCTGAAAATTGTTAAAGAACTTGAAGCGAGGTTCATCGAAAGAAAAATCCGACCGAATAAGAAAGATATTGTTATAGATACATGGAAATCGGAAGACGTTACAGTTAAGAAAAGCTATAGCATATTTAACTGCGAGGTTGAAGTTGTTCCGGATCTGAATACCTATGTGGAAAAGGATCTCCTGATTGAAGAGGGGGTGTTGACCGATGAGGAAGAAGGGGTATTAAGAAAACTGTCGGACAAGACAGACTTTAACTTTCAGCAGTATGAAATAGAGCATGCGCCAACTGACAGGAACATACTGATTACAGCAGGCGCCGGCACCGGTAAGACATATTCGATGGTGTCACGTGTGGCATATCTCTGTAATAAGACAGCGGATGCGGTGGTCGATATTATCGGCGAGATCGTTATGATCACATTTACAAAAGATGCAGCAGATAACATGAAGATCAGACTGAAAAAGATGTTCATGAATTACTTTATTCTCACCTCAAACGAGAAATATATGCGTCTGATTGAAGAGATGAGTCAAATCCAGATTTCGACAATCCACAAATTTGCGATTTCTTTGCTTCAGAAGGATTGTATGAGAATGGGGCTGGGATATGACAGCCAGATTACAAGTGAAACATACAACAGGCAGCAATTGTATCACCAATATCTGAACGAATATCTTCTGGAGAAGGATGACGAAAATCCAGATTTTGTACACCAGCTGGTGATGCCGATCTATAAACTCGAAGAACTGCTGATTTCATTTAGCGGGAAATTATATGACCGCAGTATTGACATAAAGGATCTGGATATAAACGATTTCGGAAATCCACCAGCGAGTATGCCATATTTCAACGAACTGATTGAACGAGTGATCATGAGGGCTGAAACGCAGTATGCCCTTCAGCTTAAAGAAAAGAACCTGATCGGCCTTAAAGAATGCATGATTCAGATTCATAATCTTGTGGATTCCGGAAAATTGATGGCACAAGGCCATAAATTCAAATATGTTTTTGTGGATGAATTTCAGGACACAGATGATGCCCAGATTGAAACTATAACCGGCTTGCAGAAGATATTTGGCTCGGAGTGCCGGTTGTTTGTCGTTGGTGATCTTAAGCAGAGCATTTACAGGTTTAGGGGAGCTACCCTGAGTGCTTTTGAAAAGGTTACCGGAACAAACGGCGTTGGCAAATGGAAAGAATATACATTAAACCGAAATTACAGGACTGACAGCAGACTGCTTGACAGATTCCATTTTGTGTTTTCTGAGATGGGAAATGAACAAATCCTTCCATATGAGGAACTACGGGACAGGCTGAAAAGCAGAGAAAGAAAAGAATATGATGAGGCGAAGCTTATCTGTAAGCTGGATGTACATAGTAAAAACAAAGAAAGCATGTATGATGATTTGTTTAAGGAGATAGGCAATCAGATCAGAAAGCTTGATATAATCAGTAAAGCTCACAAGCTTTCACCCGAGGAAATGAAGATTGCGATTCTTGTACGTTATAATTGGCAGATCAATAATATCCTTAGGGAAGCTGAAAAAGCCGGAGTAACGATTAAAGTAACGGAGGGCGGGGATTTATACAGGCTGTCGTCAACAATGGATCTGTATAAGCTTGTTATGGCGATCACGCATCCACGCAATAAGGTTTACCTGGCAAATCTGATACGGTCGAACTATGTGTATCTGGACATTAACCTGGCTAAGATATCGGGTTATGAAGAAGCAGATAAAACAGATGAACTGATCAGAATTTTGAATGAATACTTTATGCTGCATATGGGTAAGACTTGGCAGCAGATCGTGACTGATTTTGAATCAAGGCCTGTACTGGTTGCGCTTCGTGATATTTATGAAGCCTCAAAGCCTTGGGTAAGATGTCATGGGGATGATGAAAGAAAGGCATACAGGGAAAACTATGAATGCCTTGTCGAAAAGATCACAAGAAAATATTCCAGAGAATATCTTACGATCAATCTGATCTGTGAATTCCTTAAGATCAATATCACCACCCACCAGGAGGAAGCATCGCATAATAAAGCAGTGGTGTCTGATGAGATTCAGGTGGTATGTACAACAATCCATAAGTCAAAGGGATTGGAATATGGCACAGTTATTCTGCCGTTTACCAATGAAGATATCTCCAACATTAATGTTGGAAGCTTGAACGTGAATATCGTGGATGGCAAAGTATCATACGGGTTTTCTTATGATAAGAAGGGTTCCGATTTCAGCAGTGGATTTGATCAAAAGACAGAAATTCGCGAGAAGATAAGCGAAGAATCACGGATCCTTTATGTTGCTTTGACAAGAGCGATCAGAAATGTTGTGTGGTTAAGGGATGTAGATACTGATATAGAGAACAGCTGGGGACGGTATCTGGAGGTGAGCGATTCATGGCAATAGTCATTTATACATATAGCAATCCTTATAGATTACATAGAGAACTCTATTGGGAACTTATAAAAAACGGATTTCATTTGTGCGCTTCGCAAACTCTGGCCAATGGTTTGTGTGATCAGTATAAGAATGACTTTTTTAAAGGCAAGCTTACAACCATAACGAGATTTATAAATACCTTGTATGATGAGTGGGAGAGTCCCGCGACTGAAATCAATCAGAGGGCAGTGGTAGATAATCTTATAGGGTATATGGCTTTTGATGAATTGATTGCCGAAGATATAAGTATAGATGATATCCGGCTGTCTCTTAAAAGAAATCGGGCGTATGTAGTTAAGAGCATCAGGATCATGTTTGAGTTATGTATGAATCCGGATCACATACAGGATGCGGCGTTAACTTATGAGCAGAAATGTGTGGTTGAAATATACAGAGAACTGCGCAGAATGCGTAATAAGTTCTTTTCGTTGAAAGACGGATTTAGTGTGGAGGAAATTGATGCATCAATTACAAAAACAATGGAAGATGCATTGCGTGACGCATCCTACAAAGAAAGTAATCCGGATCGACTTGCGGAGGTTAAAAAAGACACGGTCATTGTACATGGAATCCATCAGTTCTCTCCGATTATGCTGAGGACTATTGAGATGCTGGGTGTATACAAAAATGTATTCATTCTGTTCAATTATGTTCCGGATTATAAAAACGTATACCAGACATGGTTGAATATATACTCCTGGTTTGAGAGTAAGATTACCTTTTCAACTCAAAATTTTTACGATCACAGTAAGGCGTTTGAGGGAGGACGCATTGCGGATAATATTGCGGCTATGATTGCCGGAAGTACGGCAACGATTGATTATTCTGATCGGATTGAAGTAACCCAGTTTGATAATCAGACGGAATTTGCGGGATATATTGCCAAAAAATTTGAAGAAGCTGAAGTAGAGAGGTCGAAGGACAATTATGCGCATTCCGCATTGTATTATATGAATGAGCAAATTTATGCAGCCAACAGCAATGTAAATGACATTCTGAAGATATACTTTCCAGAACAGTTTGGGGAACGCAATTTTCTGGATTATCCGATTGGATATTTCTTTATTGCAATAACAAATTTATGGGATGCAGAGTCTAAAGGAATGCTGATTCAGGATATCAATGATATTTATGAATGCCTTTCCTGCGGAATCATTGCTGAAGGAAGGAAAAGGCAAGTTGTTACCACTTTCGATAAGTGCAAACTGTATTTTCAAGATGAAAAGACCATAAGGAGAATCATCAAAAAGTTAAAGAAATTAAAAGAGAGAATAGAAGATATGGTTTCAGATTCTTCTGAATCAAAAGAGCTATCCCGAATCGAATATTATGATGTAAGTCCTGATGAAATAGATAATCTGATCATGGCTTTAAAGGCATTGAATGAAGTGGCAGATACCTTTTTCAATGATTTCAGCGATCAGGAAAATGATTTCAAGGCATTTTATGATAAAGTGACGGATGTACTGGTAAAACAGGTGCTGACTAAAGAAGATATCGACTCTGAATTCAGGGAAATCGTACAAAGAGTTTTGGAACATCTGAATGAGGTTCAAGGTGTGGAAGCGAAGGCGTCCTTTGATTGTCTGAGAGAAACGATGCAGCTTTATCTTCAGCAGGTTCCGAAAGAAGGAAAAGGAGCGCGGTGGATTGCCAGAAATTTTGAACAGATTGACGGAGATGTTTTAAGAAAATATTCCAAGAATCAGGACAAGATCTATCACTTTGCCTGTTTGTCTGATCAAGATATGAGCATCACACATAGGGATGAATTTCCATGGCCGCTTGATATAGACTTTTTTGAAGTTGCACAGGCACCAGTAGACTGGAAATACCAGGTATATGTTACTTCGCGTTTGGAGTATAAGAATTTCAGACGCTATGCGTTAGTGTATGGGCTTGCGTTTAGTAAATGTAAGATAAAGCTGAGTTATATTAAGAATGCGCCGGATCAGGAAAATGAACTGTATTACCTGCTAAAAGTGCTTAATGCAACCCCTAAGCCTTATATTTTGGATACTCCAAATGCCGCAAAGAAAAATGACAATTATATCACGGTGGAAGAAGCGCTGTACAGAGAGTTTTCGCAATATGACCTGATGAAATACAGATTATGCGGCTACCGGTTCCTGCTGGAAACGGTTATTGAAGGAAAATCCGTCTACAAAGATGATTTCCTTTTGAAGTTGTATCTGACCGTATTGCTGGAGCACCGGGCAAGAAAGGAATTTTCAGGAAAGACTTATGTGAAAAACATGGTGAGGAATTACTTGGCTGAACAGATGGACGAATTGACTTTTGATTTTCCTTTTATAAATCGTTCAGAAAAAATAGACGCCATCAATATGGCAGAAGATTACTTAGAGAAAAAAGCAGTATTCCATGGGAAGTTTACGAGCATTAAGAACAAAGACATTGATTATATGCTAAAGCGCGAGAACTTCCTTTCTGTGCCCAGCAGTAAGGCCGCAAATGAAGCATTTAGCGAAGTGTTTAAGAATTCAACGCAGGCTGAGGTGGAACATACGTTGAGCGACGAGAATCTCAATCAGGATAAATACCGGAGATCGTATAATAGCTTATGCGATAAATGTGCAGACAAAGATATATGCTTGGAGATATTCAGAACGAGCAGGAAGTAAGTAATGAGGTATCATAATGATAAAAAAAGGAGTCTTTGTAAGGTGTCCGATTGACCATGAATACCCACAGGATCCCAGGATTTTTGCGACAGGTAAAGTCGTCAGTGTAAATGAGTTCAACGAGACGGCTCATATTTCGTTTTCGGATCCGTTTGGATATAGAAAGTTTTTTGAATATATCCCCGATGAAGTAAAGGAGGCTCCGATTTTTGCACTGGATCACTGTCACCTTTTCAAGGGGGCGCAGGTCATGTACGAGCAAAAGCCTGCTGTTGTGGTAGAATATAAGATCAGGGAAGACGAGGGCTTTGATTATTATATTCAGGACAGCGACAGTAAGGAATATCTGTGTGTGAATGAGGAAAAACTTACGGCATCCTTTTTTTCGGGAGCCGCTGATCCGGTTCGTCAGCTTGTCAAATACGAATTCCAAAATCCATGCTGGTATCTTGGAAGGCAGATCGTTAAGGATACAATGAATATTCTTGATAACTCTATTTTTGGCTTTAAAGAGCTGGCTGGCTGCAAAATTTACCTGAAAGCATTTCAGGTAAATACGATTATGAGATGCCTACAGACCGAAAAATGCAGATATATGCTGGCAGACGAAGTTGGTTTGGGCAAGACGATTGAGGCATGCTCCATATTAAAGATTTTCCTGAGTAACAAAGCAGGAAAGAATATATTGATTGTTGTTCCAAGTGCTCTGGCTGCTCAGTGGAAGACGGAGCTCTTATTCAAATTCGGTATTCTGGAAGGTGTGAATGAGAACGACCATTTTCTTTCGATTGAAACAATCGAAGAATTAGAGACGGCCGACTGCAATTTCAAATGGGATTTCGTAATCGTAGACGAGGTGCACAATTGCATAAGAGAATCGGAAGATTATGAGAAAGTCCACATCCTAAGCAGAAATGCCGAGAACACCATATTATTGAGTGCAACTCCTATACAGCAGCGTAAGGAGGAATATCTCAAACTCCTGAGACTGATTCAGCCTTCCATCTATGATGATATCGATATAGAGGAGTTTACAGAACTTGTAAATAAGCAGAACCATATTGCGCAACTTACACATTCTTTGCTTGATGATATTGACAGTTTAAGAAATGAATTGCTCCCGGAAATAGAGGAAGAAGACCCGCATGAGAATGAAGATGTACTGGATCAGCTGGAGGAATTGGAGGAAACTCTGAATGATCTTTCTGATTTGATCGGAGATGTTACGCTGAATAAGATGATAGCTGCCATTGATACGGACAAGGAAGATTTTGGTCTGTATGATATGCAAGTGGTCATTTCTTATGTATGCGATAATTACCAGATTGAAAGAAGCATTATCAGAGGAAGAAGAGCGATTCTCGGGGTTTATCCAAAGGAAGAAGACGGAGAATTTGCTGAAAGACGGTTAGTGGAGATTACATACGCCCTCGGCGATAGCGTCAATTATTATGAGTATGAGGCATACAGGACCTTAAAGGAATGGATTGTTCAAAATCAGGGTGAGATCAAATCGACTGAAATTGAACGGGAAATTCAACCGGTTCTGGAAGCATTTTTCAGTTCGCCATGGGCGTATCGGGCAAGATTAAAGGAAATATACGGGAATAATACTTCCATTCCAGAAAATGTGTGGAAAAGTGCTGACCGCTGGGTGGAAGATGAGGATGAAATACTGCAAAGCATGACAGAAGCATTGGATGATGTGGAATCGCACCCTTCACGTCTTATAAAGATTGTGAGCTATATTGAGACAGAGCTTCTTGATAAGAAGGTCGTTGTGTTTACTAATCATGCCGAAACATTTGATGTTTACGGCAAAGTGCTTTATGACACATTTGGAGATGAAGTGGCTTCCTTTTCTACAAATATGGACAGAGATGAAGCTGAGATCAATATATACCGCTTTCAATCAGATTCGACATGCAAAATATTACTCTGTGATAAATCCGGCGGCGAAGGGAGAAATCTTCAGATCGCGGACTATGTGATCCATGTAGATTTACCATGGAATATCAATACAATTGAGCAACGCATAGGAAGACTTGACCGCATAGGAAGGGATGTTCAGATTCCTGTAATATCTGTAGTTATTCATACGATCGAAAGCTATGAGGATCAGCTGTTTAATTTCTGGAATGAGGGGCTGAATGTATTTGGTCAGTCTTTGAGCGGACTTGAAATCATAATGAATGACATCAATCATAAGATTATCGACTCAATTCGCACAGATTTTGAGTTCGGATTATACAGACTTGTTCCGGAATTGATCAAGGAAGCCGGCCAGATGAGAGAGACTGTTCAGAGAGAACAGATCTTTGATACGGCGGCGTTAAGATACAGACCGTTATATAATCAGCTTGAACGGCTGCTATCGGATTACCAATTCAATGAGAATGCCTTGTTTGCGCAAACTATGATGAGCTGGGCGTCTTTGGCGGGTTTTGGAACAGTACATCAGAACAAGGATAGCGGACTGGTTGCGTTTGATGAAAACAATTTCTCTATCAGATCCGCGCAAAACTCTTTTCTGATACCGCCAAGCTGGGATAACTATCTAAATAAAAAGCAAAATGAAATTGCAATTAGGGTGCAGCGCGGCTTGGAAGAAGATAAGCAAAAAAATATCCTCAGGAATAACAGGATCATCAAAGGATCTTTCGACCGGGATATTGCGATTAAAAATGATTATATCCATTTTTATGCACCCGGAGACGAGATATTTGACTGTATCACGGACAATGCAATGCACTCCTATAAGGGGATGGCAACAGCGATTGCGGCATTATCTTCTGTTGAGTGGAGAGGATTTATTTATACATTTTCTGTGGAGCCGAATGAAAGATTGCTTTTGGATGAGGGAATATCTTTATATGCATTGGGGCTGTTCAGGCAGTATCTTGCAACTTCAATTCAGGTGATACCTGTTGCGTTTACGGCATATGCAGATGTTCCAGTAAAGATGGTTTTAAGCGAACATAGAAGAATTGCACAGACCGGGTATTTTGATCAGAATGATACGACTGAGCATTTAGGAAGACGTGGATTCGGTAATGGTTTTTTGAACATTCCTAAAAAGTACAAATGTTCCAATATTGACTGGTTCCGATCGTATTTTCCTGAAGAACGCTGGGAAAAGCTTGTAATGCAGGGAAGTAAAATCGCCAGGAAGAAGGCATTCGAGAAATTTAAGAGAGAATCAAATATATCAGAGGCAAAGGAAATGATAGACCAGATTCTTTCAACGCACGAAGCAAAAGCAGATTATTACGGAATACAATCCGATGAGTCTATGGAACTTATGAAGAAGCAATACGAGATAATATATAATAGCTTGTGTAAACCCATTATAAGAATGGAATCCGCATGCTATATGTGGCTGGTGAAAAAATGATGGAAAGAGCACGGATCATAGATTATATAGAAAGGCTTATTAACGGTGAGGTTGATGATTACATTCCCGAATATGATAGCGATGCGAATGCAGTTGAAAGCGCACTTGAAAATGTGGTTGCAAGGCTTGTTAATACCCTTAAAAAATACCGGGCAGGTGATGCGGGACTCTCGGATTATGTGAGCGCGCTAAGAAGCTTTATGCTTTCGTTTCAAACCGAGTTACGCGTGGATGATCATGGAATTCTGGAGAATAACCATTTGGGAATTCATTTTAATCCATCAATACAGAAGTACTACGCAACTTATGAGATTCCTGATTATGTCAGACATAAGAGCTTCGTGGAGAATGCTTTTGTAAACCCCGGATCGACAGTGCCGGAGACGCGTTCTCCGTACAGCCTGTTTACTAACAGGTATGTAGATGAACTGACAGGCTTTCAGCATTTCAAATCCATTGAACAAAAATTGTGTGTGTACGGTGCATTGAATACTCCGTTGGGTTATACCACTCTGATCTCTATGCCGACAGGGGGTGGAAAGAGTCTGGTGACACAGGCAGTCAGCTATAAGGAAAAAGGGTTGTCTATCGTAATCGTACCCACGGTGTCCTTGGCTATAGATCAGGAAAGAGTGGCCAGGAAGAACATAAAGTCATCAGTTGATCATGAGATTTTTTATTATTACAGTGGATGCAAGAAGTTTAATGAAATATCAGGAGCTATTAAAAATCAAACTGCCAGACTTCTTTTTATTTCGCCCGAAGCGCTGATCAAAAATGAAAAATTTCAGGAATTGGTCAATGAAGCAAATACAAGCCGGTATTTAAAGAATATAATCATTGATGAGGCTCATATTGTGGTTGCATGGGGAGATTTTTTCAGGGTGGATTATCAGTGCCTTGGGCCTTGGAGAAAGGAATTGCTGCGGGTGAATCCAGATATCCGAACTTTCCTGCTTTCGGCTACGTTCAAGGATGATACGGTAACCACTTTGAAAAGGATGTTTGCTGTAAATGGAAAATGGATTGAACTCAGATGTGATGCATTAAGAAAAGAGCCGCATTTTGTTATGGTTATGGCTGACGGATATAAGGATAAGAGAAGGAAAGCCCTAAATATCGTTAATGTGATGCCAAAACCGATGATCTTATATGTAAACGCTCCTTATGAAGCTGAGAAATGGAAGAAATACTTTCGGCGTTTTGGCTATTCAAATATAAGAACATTTACGGGGGATACCAAATCGGATGAGCGACTGGAATTGATCGATCAGTGGTCCGATAATCAATATGAAATTATGATAGCTACTTCGGCATTTGGCGTGGGTGTCGATAAGCCTGATGTGAGAAGCGTTGTTCATCTGTATGTTCCGGAGAGTCCCGATTCCTATTATCAGGAATTAGGCAGAGGGGGCAGGGACGGTCTACCGTCTTTGAGTGTCATGTGCATCGAGAATGAGGATGTTTCCAAAGCGTTTCATCATGTAAGCAAAGTTTTGACAACGCAGAAGCTTTGGGGACGCTGGTGGAGTATGTACAAAAACCCGGAAAATATGTGGAGAGGAGGAGAAATTGCAGTTTTTGCTTCAACAAAACCTAATTATAGCCGGATTAACTTCTTTGAAGAAGGAAATGACAGTGATGAAAAATGGAATATCAATGTCCTGTTGCTGTTAAGCAGATATGATATGATCAGCATTTCATCCATTGAGCTGGACAGCAATAATAAGTACATTTTTACTATAAAGATCTTAAATGAGGCAATAACTGTAGATTCAGAAACTACATATGCTTTATTTGATTCGATCAGAGAAAAGGAAGCAGCAAAATCCTTATTAGCCTTCTCCTTGATGAGAAGCTCCATAGAAAAAGAATCCATGCTATGCTGGTCTTCTATGTTTTATGACACCTATCCGCTTGTCTCTGAATACTGTCCGGGCTGCGGACAGCATGAGGAAGTAAGTTGTGATGAGACTGACAGGTTCCCGCTTCTTGTTGAGGTGAGAGGATCGGGGAAAGCCTTATCCTCCGATATGGAGGTGTTCTTTTCAGATACAAAAGAGGCGCTCCTGATCACGCAGGATGAAAGAAAAGGCCTGATAGACCAGTATAAACCGGATGTGGTTGTCAGTGATACGGATATCGGATATTACGAAAATCTGAATCCAGGTCTGATCTATGTCAATTACAGGGAATTACGTACCTTATTGAAATATGATAACGGGTTTTTCATTACGGGATTGATCATGGCTGTTTATAGCGATGATCCTAATAGCGCAATAGAGGAATATAATGTGATCCGAAGATGTATAAAAAAAGGAAATCACGTGATCCATGTTGTAAACAGCGATTTTGCTATATCAAAATCATCTGAAAAAACCATTTCACTGGATATAGATGGAAAAGTGATCAGATAGAGAATAGGAAAGGAATTAACATATGTTCATTGGAAATATGGTAACAGAAGCTATACCTGCGAGAGTGTTTGCCTTATACAAGATTGTGGAATCCAAAAAAGGTATTTCCCGGAGCGAGTTGCAGGGGCTTATGGAGCCAAAGGAAATATATGAGGGAACGTCGTATTTCTCGGCGATCATGAAAACGGCAGAGGAACTCAAACTGATTGAAAACAAGGACAATGTAATTGGCCTGTTGGATGACATAGAAAGATTGAAAACGCTTGAGGACTTTCGGAGATATGTCATTTCAATTCTACCGGATCTGTCAGACGGTCAATTTTGGAAATGTACAAACATAATTGTAAACATGAATGAAAAAATATATGAGTACAGCGCCATTTCAGACTCGAACATGCTTAATTATATATCAAAGCAGCTTGGAGAGACTGTCAAAGCCCCTATGATCAGAGGATGGCGATTTTGGTCACAGTTTTTGGGATTTGGCTTGATGAATGAGATGGCTTTTTTGCCGAACGCCTATGTATATGTAAAGGATGTACTCCATCTGATGAATTTGGAGAAAAAGCAGGAATATACGATGTCAGATTTTATAGCAAGGTTCATGCAATACGGCCGGATCATGCTACCGGCTTCTACGTCAGAAAAAAATTTGAATATTGCCATGTCCAGTGCCCTAAGAGAGCTGCATGACAACGGTGAAATCGTGCTGAAGTTCGGAAGTGACCAGGAAATGAAATGGATTTTATATCCATCGAAAGAGTTGTTTAATCAGCCGGTATCATCGATCGTGTATAGGGGAGTAAAAGTATGAATATAGATATAGCGCGAAAAAGATATATGGATGTGATCCGCCCGGATGTTATGCATAACTCCAAGGGGGATTTTCTCGCAACCCATGTTCCGATGAGGAAGCTTTATGTGACCGAGCATCTTACTGATCATGCGGAAGTACCGGAACTGGATAAAAAGCACCCGAAGACTGAAGAAGAAGTATATGAGCAGTTCATGGGGGAAAAGGAAGAAGACCAGTTTGTTTTGGTGATAGGCGATAGCGGCGCGGGGAAGTCACACCTGATCAGATGGATCGATTCCGTGCTTGAAATAAGAAAGTCTGAAAATGAAATTGTTCTTCCAATCAGAAGAGCGGACAATACGCTGAAGGGTACGATCAGGCAGTTGATTGAGCTGCCTGAAGTGAAGGAACTTCCTAACAGAGAACTGTATAAAAAACTTGCATCAGCGGCGACAACGGTTCCGGAAAGGGAATTGAAAGAGACGATTTACTATCAGTTTATCATTCAGATTACCAATGATGACGGAAAAGCCGGAGATGAAGAAGGCGAAAGAAAGCTTAGTAACGTAGACAGAAAACATCTGATCGCACTTCTTCAAAACTCCTTGTTTAAAACAAGGCTTATGGAGGATGATGGTCCGGTTGATCGTATCTATGGGAAATTTGCAGAGAATAAAACGAGTGATGTAAATGACAAAGCTCCTGAATTTGTTCGGGAAGACTTTGAAATAGACTCTGAATTTCGCAATCAGTTATATTCGGGCGCAGATGACAAAGCAAGAAAGATTGCTGATAAACTGCTTGGGAAGCCGGAATTCGTGGATTCTGTAAAGGAGTATGTAAACCTTTTCGTGGATAAGGTTATACAGCGCTGTGCAGGATTGGAGCCGGGAGATCTGGCAAATGTGATCGAAGAGATTAGGCAGGAGCTGTTCAAACAGGGGAAGACACTGACCATACTGATTGAGGACATTACCGCGGCATCGGGCGTGGATGATTCGCTTCTGGATGCTCTATTGACGGATAAAATAGAATATCCGGATAAAAACATGTGCAGACTCAATGCTGTGGTAGGAACCACGGATGGTTATTATAGAGAGAAATTCAGAAGCAATACAAAAGGAAGAATCCACAATTTTGTATATGTTCCGGATGATTTATTCTCTGGAAATCAAAACGGATTGATCGAATTTTTTGCCAAGTATCTGAATACGATTTCTTTAACGTCTGAAGATGTATGGAAGTGGGTGGAAGGCGGCAGGGCTGATTTGAGTGCATATCCGATTCATACTGATACGATTGGAAAAGGATGGGGGGAATATATTTATGGTGGGAAAACCATAAATATGTTTCCATTCACCAAAAATGCAATCTTGTTTTTATACGACAAGCAGGATTTGGCAAAAAGAAATCCGAGGGCATTGATGAGAGAAATCATAGAGCCTTATATAAAGGATGCCATGGATCATTTGGAGGAATTCCCTCTGCGTAGGCCGTCTTTTCAGGCATCCAACACCGAATTGCAGAATGCGATATATAACAATGGATCACTTGATGACGCAACAAAGTTCAGATTGTACTTTTTCATGTATATATGGGGAGACGGAACTCTGCGGTCTTTTGAAAGAAATGGTGAAAAATACATAGCCGGTATTCCGTTAGGTGTCTTTCAGCAACTCGGTTTGCCGGTTATTGATGGAGTCCAGGTTGCTGATGGTGGTGGACAGGCCGAGCAGGATGCTCATACAGAAGGGCAAAGCAGCGGGCAAAACGAAGCGGTGCCACTGGTGGAAGAACTAAATGAAAAGGAAAACGAACAGGTATTGATTGCGCTGGCAGAAGTAGACAGGTGGATTGAGCAGAAGGATTATAGGCTGAGTATAGGAGCGACCACAAAAAATGTTCGTGCCCTTAATGAGGCCAGAAGGAATATTAACAATTATCTCTTTAACACCATAGACTGGCTTTCGGAGGGAGTTTCAATCGATGCTATGCTGAAGATTCGGGACACCGGGAATAAGCTCCTTGTAGCTTTTGACCGTCAGACCATGAAGAGTGATGCTGTGATTACGTTGCCGGCCTCCATTGAATCCAGGAAGATCATAGAGGCATTTGTTCGCTGGAGTGAAGTGGGTAAAAAATCGTGGAATTTTAAGGGCTCCACAGACTACCTGTATCGGGTTCAAAGATGGAGAGATAGTAAAAAGCCATCCATTGTAAATGCAATCATGTATTATAACGATAAAGAATCCGAGTATTTTACTTATGCAGCCGCAGCCGAGTACTATAGACTAATTCTGAATGGATACTGTAAGAATTACCAAAACCCACAGAATTTTACGACGGAAATGCTGTTGGGCAAGAATCCTGCCAACACAGATAGTAACGCGCATACAAAAACATGGAACGATTTATTGAAGATCACGAATGGTTCGGATGGTATGGAAGCGCATAACTGTGTTCTGCAGTACTATAACCTGCCGCAGGGTACAGCAATTACTTCCACCAATTATGAATTTGACTATGTTTCGTTTCATAAGGCTGTCCGGAAGGTTATAAGAACCGGTCTGCATTTTACGGATGGTGAACTTCAGCTTGATGATCCTGTTAAGAAAAGAAGGATGTATAGTGAACACTTGCATAAGATTCTTGAACGGATTGATACAGTTGTGAACGATGAAAAAGCGGCACTTTCATCACAGATGCAGATCATAGCAGAACTTATAGATATAGATGAGCTGGAAGAATCAGGTGATGTAGAAGATATAGTAAAGAAGATCGGGCAGTTTTATTCACAGGCGCAGACAAGCCATGTCAGGATTGCGGTTCATTATGACACCGGGAAAATCAACGCTTGCAAGCGGAATGCGTCACGGATACTGAGTGCAATAAAAAATGCCCGGGAGATCATGGATACGGAGGATTCTGTGGAGGCATTGATCAGACTTAGCCGCGACCCGATGCAGGGCTTAAGACCGTTTGTGGAATTGCTGGATCTGGTCAGCGCAGATGTGGGGAAAGCGGATTCCGAGGTAGAGCAGCGAGTGGCAAGCAAAGGATTGGACTTGGGGAAAACGGCAGAGAATCCGTTTACAGCAGAGGAAGAAAGGCTTGCCATGTGCCATGCCGCGATTGAGGAGGTGAAGAAAGATCATGTTAATGGATAGTCTCTCTCAGTCCATAAAAAAGATGAAGCATATGGACATTGTGGAAAATGCAGCGATGGATGCAGAGAAGAAGGCAAAGAACGATGACGACTACAGGACTGTCGTGGCAGATTTTTCCAATATCGTAAGTAAGCTTCATAAAGCTGTAACAACAATGGACTATACGGTCACAAGTGAGGCCATTCAGTGCCTGGAAGATTGTATGGACAAGCTGAATCAGGTGGTTACTGCGGGGGTGGTTGACGCGGACACCCTGACAGGCGCGCGTCAGCAGATTACCCGAAAGGTAAATCCGAGCCTTGCAAAGGAATGGAAAGCCTATCATCAGAAGAAAACAAAGAGCAGTCTTTCGAAATTGGATACACTGGGGAATCTGGCGGGAAGCCCGGATATGATTGCTTCCATCAAAGCGAATATAGCGGGAGGCAGCGAATGGGCGGGATTAACTCTTCCTGATGATGGTGTACATACCAGACTGTTCCTTCTTAAGGAATCTATAGATCGGATTGATGAGCTGGAAGAGAACCTGAATTTAAGTGACGAGATTAAAGCATTTATTGTCAAAGTGACAAACAAAAAAGCAAGACTTTCGGATGTGAGTTCTTCCATTCTTGAATGGATCAAAATAGAAAGTCTTGATGATAAATTTGTGATCCATTTTAAGAGTTGAATAGTGGATTGGTAATTGACATGGGTGAAGAAAAGCACTATACTTAAGTATATACTTTAGTATAGTGCTTTTCTTTGGAGATCAAAAATGAACTATGACTACATTTTCCCGGTAGTAAAAGGGATTCAGGCAAAGAGAGAATATTATATAGCGATGATCCCGTTAAAAGTGCTTCCGGAGTTGTTTTCAGAACAGGGTGATGGACTGATTCCGGAGCACAGGGCTCAACGAAAGCTGAATGAGACAAGAATACCGACAATCAGCAGATATATTTTAGATAATAGAGATTCCTATGTGTTTTCCGCATTAGCTGCATCGATTGATGGAAGATTTGCTTTTGAACCGATTGCGGACAGCAAGGATACAGGAATACTGAAAATTTCAAAGAAGACCCGGTTCCTGCTCAATGACGGCCAGCACAGAAAAGCAGCCATATTAAACGCAATCAAAGAAGATCCGTCGCTTAGAGAAGAAACAATCTCGATTGTTCTTTACTCTGACCAGGGATTGCAGAGAAGTCAGCAGATATTTACAGATCTGAACAAAAACGCCGTGAAAACATCGAATTCAATATCCGAACTGTACGATTCGAGGGATGAGCTGGCTGTCGTTACAAAAAATGTCATCTGGAAGATTGATTTTTTGAATAAGTATACGGACAAGGAAAAGGATATACTTGGCAAGTACTCGTCCAGTCTGTTTACCCTTAACACTTTCTATACAGCGAATAAGTTTATTATCGGCAAGAACAATGCGCTTGCATGTGAAGACTTCCTGTTGCGGTTTTGGATGCTTGTTTCAGAACATATGGTACAGTGGCGGGAATTACAGGATGGAACAAGGACGAAGGTTGACTTAAGAGAGAACTATATCGCAACACAAAACATTGTTATACAGGCATTTGGTCGTGTCGGAAACTATTTATACTTGGATCAGGCAGGTATGGAAGAGCATCTGAAAAAAATTGAAATGATTGACTGGTGCCGGAAGGCGAAGCAGTGGTATATGCGTGCTGTCGGTAAAAGAGGTCGTATCATAGCAAACAAAAGAGCGGCGATGTTGATCGCCAACATTATAAAAATGGCGACGGATATACCTCTGACACCAGAGGAACAGTATGCGGAAGAAACATTGAAAGAAATCGTCGGAGAGTGAGACTATAGACATGGCACTGACAAAGGAATTGATAGACGGCTTGATCATTACGATACAAAACTTGTATCTGGCAGATGATATCCCATGGATGATCGGTTATTCCGGGGGAAAGGACAGTACTGCGGCTGTTCAGCTTGTGTGGATGGCGATTGAGAAATTGCCACGAAGCGAGAGGAATAAGCCGATCCATGTGATGAATACGGATACGCTGGTAGAGTCACCGGTTGTATCAAAGTGGGTGGAAAAATCATTGGAGCAGATGAAGGATGAAGCAGGCGAAAAAGAGTTGCCGTTTGTTCCGATTCGATTAACACCGGATTATAACAACACTTTTTGGGTGAATTTGCTTGGAAGAGGGTATCCGTTTCCGCGTATGAAATATCGCTGGTGTACTGACCGATTAAAGATCCAGCCGGTCAATAGTTTTATTCGAAGCAAGATTGCAGAGCACGGGGAGGTCATATTGGTTCTCGGTACCAGAAAACAGGAAAGCTCCAGAAGAAACAGAACGATGACCAATCTTGAAAAAAAGAGAGTCAGAGAACTGCTTAGTCCAAATCCTACCCTTGCCAATGAATTGGTGTTTTCGCCTATGGAAGACTGGTCGAATGATGATGTATGGGCATTTCTGATGCAGTATAAGAACCCTTGGGGTTATTCAAACAAGGATCTGCTCACCATGTACAGAGGTGCCACAGCCGATAACGAGTGCCCGATGCAGATTGACAAATCAACTCCATCCTGCGGGAAGAGCCGGTTTGGCTGTTGGGTATGTACAATGGTGGAAAAGGATAAATCCATGGAAGCCATGATCGCCAACGATCAGGAAAAAGAATGGATGACACCGCTGTTGGAATTCAGAAATGAATTCGGAGATGAAGAAGGAGACCGGGAACGAAGGAGCTTCCGGAGAATGAAGGGGAATCTTCAGGGAAATTACGGAAAACTGTTTCACGGTCCATACAAAAAGGAATTTAGAGAGCAGTGGCTGAAAAGACTGCTAGAAATCCAGCGGGATATAAATGAAGAAGGTCCGGAAGAGTTTCAGGATTTGAAGCTGATTCGGACACAGGAGCTGCGGGCTATACGCAGAATATGGGTGAATGAAAAACATGAATTTGATGATTCGCTGCCTACGATTTATGAAGAAGTGACCGGCAAACCCTTTGATGATCCTGACTGGATACATAACGATAATTTCAGCAGAGAAGAATGGAGGATACTGGAAGAAATATGCCGTGAAATGTATCCAGGAGAAGAACTGGTATTTGAGATGATGTATACCTTGATTGATCATGAGAGTAAGGCAATCGGCGTGAGTCAGAGAAAGGATATTTTGGATAATATCAGGAATACGATCAGCAGGACTTTCTATAAAGATGAAGAGGATGCTACACAGTTCTATTCGGATATGATGATCAGAAAAAAGGAGCATGGCGGAAAGTACAATGAAAAATTCCTGGATTACCAGACTGCTGAATCCGAATTTGAGGATGGCGAGGAGTAACATATGATCATAAAGAAGCTTCAACTTCATAATTTTGGTGTCTATGCCGGAGACAATGAGTTTGCTTTTGAAGGAAATAAACCCATTGTTCTGATCGGCGGCATGAATGGCCGGGGAAAAACGACTTTTCTGGAAGCCGTTTTATTGGCGTTATATGGTCAAAATTCTTTTGCGTACTCCGAAAGTGATCACAAATCATATTCCGGATACTTGAGATCCTTTATAAACAGGGGATCTAATGATGATACATGTAGCGTGACGCTTGAATTTGAAACGAATAACGGCATTCGTGAAAACTATAAGATCCAAAGGGCATGGAGTAGCGAAAGCAAGCGGGCGAAAGAGCAGATTTCGGTGTATAAAGACGGAGAATATAACGATTTTCTTACAAACAACTGGCCGATGTTCGTGGAAAATATTCTGCCGAGCGCTTTATCGAGTTTCTTTTTCTTTGATGGAGAACAGATTGCGGAGCTTGCTGTTGACCGGACAAATGATCAATTAAAGGATTCAATCCGTTCTATGCTTGGAATATCAGTGCTTGATGTGTTAAGTAATGATCTTATGCGCAATTTGAAAAGGGTAAATAAGACCGGAAAGCAGGATGTTTCTGCAAGAGAAATACAGAAGCTGAGAGAAGAAAAGAACCATGCCCGGGAAGAACTGGAAGAAGCAGACCGGGAATTGGGGAAGGCGAATGCGAAACTGCTAAAGGACAATGATGCCCTGGAGTCCTTGCACAGGCTATATACTGCAAAGGGTGGAGATGCCATCAATAAAAGGCAGGAATTGTTAAAAAAACGTGGAACTTTGTCGGCGGAACTATCAAAGGAAAATGAGAAAATATATGGATTGACAGCAGAGGAACTTCCGTTGCTGCTTGTGGAGGATATTCTGTCAGAAATCAAGCTTCAGGCAATAGATGAACATGCAAGTGCAGTGATGCGGGAGTCCGTTCACCAATTAAACAATTTCTTTTCGGAGTTTATGTCCGACTATTCGGGGGATAGGAAGACCGGAGAGGATTTTCTTGCTTATGTAAAACAACGTACAGAAGACAACCAGGTTCAAATGGTCTACGAACTATCAGAGCAAGCGCTGTTTCAGGTAAATAACCTTGTAGAAGGGAAGCTTCAGCATACAAGACAGGAAGGAAGGGAAATTCTAAAGAAGAAGGTAAAGATAGAGAAACAGATTGACGAACTAGACAGCTACCTTTCGCTTGATATTAACGACCAGGAGTTGCAGGATATTTACAGAAAAATAAAGAAGGCAGAGCAGAAAATCATTGATGACCAGGTTAAGATTGCCGAATTAGAGCAGAAAAGAAGTAATATAAATGCGAGGGTGATTGCCGTGACGGTTGATTTTAACAAGCGGGTGGAAGCTTATCTTGCGACAGCTGAAGTAAGGGACAGCGTTGACAGGATATCGAAATATTCAAACATGGCACTCGATATCATAAAAAGGTATCGCGTGCAACTTCAAAAAAGAAAAACCGATTTACTTGCTTCAACCATAACGGAGTGTTATTTGAAACTTGCGAACAAGAAGAATCTGATCCGTAAGATTGAGATGGATCCGGAGACACTTGACTGGAAGTGTTTATCAGAGGATGAAAGTGAGATTCCGAGAGACTCACTGTCGGCGGGTGAAAAGCAACTTATGGTTATATCCATACTTTGGGCGCTGGCAATATGCTCCAAGAAGAAGCTGCCTGTGATCATAGACACCCCGCTGTCCCGTATGGACTCCCTGCACAGAAAAGCACTGATCACAACCTATTTTCCAAATGCAGGCGAGCAGACGATTATATTATCTACGGATGCAGAGATTGATGAAGGATATTATCGGCTGATGAAGAATAATATAGGTGATGAGTTTACTTTGAATTACGATGAGGTGTCTAAAAGCACCTCCATACAAAAAGGGTATTTGATTGGAGCAAAGTCATGATTATGAAGCAGGTGCGTCTTTCTCAAAAGGCGAAAGAACAATTATCCAGGTTGAAGGGAAAGACCGGGATCAAAAACTGGAACATACTTTGCAGGTGGGCGCTTTGCTATTCACTCAGTGAGAATACCGTTCCTACGGATATTCCGATCGTAGCAGACAGCAATCTGGAAATGTCCTGGTTTACCTTTGGGGGTGAATACTATGAGCTTTATGAAGCATTGGTAAAGGCGTGGTGCATAAAGATGGAGCTCCCTACTGATGATGACACCGTGGCAAAGTATTTCCGATTGAACATGGAGAGAGGGATTGCGCATCTCGGTGGGACAGGATTTATAAAGAGTATTGATGATCTCGTAGGATTAGCAATTAAAGAGGCGTAAATATGAGCGTTTATCTGGATTATAATGCATCAACGCCAGTTGACGAGAGGGTACTTGAGTGCATGATCAATGTATACAGGAATCATATCGGTAATGCGGACAGTCGGACACATCAATTTGGCGAGGATACACGTAGAATTGTGGAGTTGGCGAGAAAACAGGTTGCAGATCTGCTTGGAGTAAATGCGGATGAAGTATTTTTTACCAGTGGTGCCACCGAGAGCAATAATATCGCAATCCAAGGGCTTAGAGAATATGCCGAAAATAGCGGTAAAAACCATATTGTAACGACTGCCATTGAACATAAAGCAATATTGGAAACGGTAAAGCAACTTGAAAAAGAAGGCTTTATGGTTGATTTTATCGACCCGGATCGATTCGGAAGAGTAAAACCAGAGGCTGTTTTGAACAAAGTAACAGAGCAGACACTGGTTGTCAGTGTGATGCATGTAAATAACGAGACCGGTATGATACAGCCGGTGCAGGAGATTGGAGAGGAACTTAGTAAAAGAGGAATCCTTTTTCATGTTGATGCAACCCAAAGCTGCGGGAAATTGGTCGAGGAAATAAAGAATCTGAAGTACAACATGCTTGCTTTCAGCGCGCATAAACTTCAAGGGCCGCAGGGCGTAGGTGTTCTTGTATTAAGAAAGAAATCTTATAAGCTTCCGCCGGTAAAGGCTATCATGTACGGAGGACAGCAGGAACGTGGAATTAGACCAGGCACAATTCCGGTAGCTTTGGTTGCAGGATGTGGGAAAGCCTGTGAATTAGCAGTAACAGAGTATCAATCCAATCTTGAGCAGGCTAATCAGATCAAAAAGGAGCTGATTAATATTCTCAGGGAGTCTGGCTTGTCATATCATATTAACGGTGATCAGACATATTGTGTTCCGGGAACTTTAAACGTTTGTATTGAGGGTGTTTCTTCAGAAGCATTAATGATATCTTCAAAGCAATTTTGCGGTATATCAAATGGATCCGCATGTACATCCAAAAGCTATTCACCGAGCTATGTTCTTTCAGCAATGGGGATTCCGGTAGAACAGATTGAAAGTTCAGTCAGGATCAGCTGGGGGCATGGTGTGGATCAGGATGAGGTACTGAATGGCTTTCGTGCATTGCTCAATGTGGCAAAGCAAATGAACTAATTGGGAAGAGTGAGAAGATGGATCAGGAATTACACCTTGAAATCGTATATGAAAATAATTTGGATACGGATAAGTTTGCCCGTATGTTTAATAATAAGGCGCAGAGCTATAAGTTCTACTGGTTTGAGGCGATACTTAATCTGTTGAAAACAGAAGAACGAGATTTCACATTCGATGAAGTGATTGATGAAATGATATGCGAGGCATGGCACACCGTTACCCATTATCATCTCAGGCTGGGGCCGACTGTAAACGGCAATGCTGAAAATTTTCTGGAGCATGCGATAAATACTCTTAATAGTACTGTTAGTGATTTATCACAAAATCCGTCTAAAGAAGAATTAAAGGCCGCGATCAAACAGTGTGAAAAGGAATTGAAAAGAGACAAAACAAGATTAACGGATTATGTTCCCTATAAGCTTCTATACCCTTTCTTTGATGCGGAAGGCTTAGAAGAAGGCCTGTCATATATAAAAAATGATAAACATAGCAGGCTGATCGCATATATGGCCAGGCTGTCAGGAAATGAAAACCTGCTTTATACAATTTTGGACGGTGTCGGCGTGCAGAAGAAAATCCGGGTTAATGTATATTGGAGAAAACTGCTTCTGAAGAACTTTTCTGTGATTCAGAGCTGGGTACAATATAATAAGGCTCAGTTTTTACAGGATCGAAATCCCGGCGTGCCAGGGATTATCTATAAGATCTGCCCGGAAAACGAGGAGCTCCGCAAACTGGAACAGGCCCGTGATCTATGGAAAACAACTGCGGAATTGACCGGACAGCCGATCAAAGAAATTTATACCGGAAAAGATATCCCAGCAAAAGATTTGTCCATAGATCATTTTGTGCCGAGATCCTACATTTCAAATGATGAACTATGGAACCTGATACCGATGCGCAAATCGTTGAATTCCAGCAAGAACAATAAGCTTCCGCCGTGGGGAATATTTTTCCTTCCGTTTGCAAGATATCAATTTTACCTGTATGGATTGATTTTCCCTCAGGATGCAGACAGACGGTCACAGCTATTGATCAGGAAATTTGAGAAGTGCAGAAAAAATAATCTGAATGCGATCTGGGCTACCGAGAAGCTCTACATAGGCGGGAATACAGAAACTCAATTTATGAATATTCTCAACCATAACCTCAAGCCCATATATGAAGCCGCCAGGCTGCAGGGATATGATACATGGAAAATAAGTACAGATTAGATCATGATGTAGAAATGCTTTCCTATGATGATTCCGTATTCAATTTATTAAGTAAAATGGTAGTTGTATTTGACTCGATATGTATACGTTCTTTTTTGAGTAATGCGCATTTTCTCTGATTTGTTTCATAGTCACGTTTTCCTTTTGCAAAAGCTGAGCAGCAAAGGAAGTCGCATTTTGCTGTACCTTTTGGTGTAGTATGGATTATGAAAACATAGCTATCAATAACAATGTGACTAGTAATCAGGTAATCTGCTTTAATATTAGTTATAAAAGGATACATTTGCGGCATGAAAGAATAAAGATTAAAATCATTATCTAAAGAGTTTTTTAAATGGATTAATGCTTCTAATCGTGGTTTGACCATTTCTTCATATTGTGCTGCTTTTTGAATTTGTTCGAAAGTTATCGCATAACCCAAGGTCTGGCTCCGCAACTGGCTGCATGCCGACACAGTCAATTGCTTCATAACCAACGATAGCTGATCTTGTCGCTATCCTCTATAAAGATTATAGCACAAAACAGATTCAAGTCAATAGCTTGAATTTCATTGTTTCATTGAAAACGCATAAATCTGCGCACCGTTAGTATGTGCCCGATATATTATATGGGATTATCTAAAAAAATGTCAATGAAAAATTTGGAAATAAATAAAGAGTATTTCAACGCATAGGAACAATATGGGGGGATGCAATTGTATGAAAGAAGATAAAACAATCCGCTATTATAATTCAAACGCAAGGGAATTTGTACTTGAAACGGTATCAGTGGATTTTGAATTTACGCAGAAAAAGTTTACGGACAGGTTACCGAAGAATGCGGCAATTCTTGATTTTGGATGCGGTTCGGGACGCGATACAAAATATTTTCTATCACAGGGATACCGGGTAGATGCAGTAGATGGTTCCGCCGAAATATGCAAATTGGCAAGTGAATATACAGGAATTGAAGTCAAACATGCGTTTTTTAACGAGTTGGAACAGGTCGAACAGTATGATGGCATTTGGGCATGTTCTTCCATATTGCATTTGCCCTTGGATGAGCTGAAAGATGTCATGCGTAAAATGGTGATTGCATTAAAAGATAATGGGATTATTTATACTTCTTTTAAATATGGAACGTTTGCGGGCGAAAGAAACGGACGTTATTTCACGGATATGACGGAAGATACATTTGCGGGTTTCATAAAACAGATAGATTATGTAACGATAGAGGAACAGTGGATTTCATTAGATGTACGCCCAAAACGAGAGGATGAAAAATGGCTCAATTTAATTCTGCGGAAAAAATAGACAGCAGTAATGAACCGGTGATCGTGTCAACCGATGTAATGACCGGTGACAGAGACCAAAGCCGATTTTTATACTACCAGCTTAAAAATTCATCATGACTATTCAACATTTTTATATAGAAAAGAGTCATGGAGCAGTCAAAAATTATAGGACAGATAAAATTGCAGCGAAACTCAACAATCCAACAATAAAATATATTTAAAGGAGGACACAATCATGAGTAAAACATTAATTGCGTATTTTTCTGCCAGCGGTGTTACTGCCGGAGCAGCAAAGAATCTGGCAAAGGCCGTCGGAGCGGATCTGTATGAAATTCTCCCGGCCATTCCCTATTCGCCTGCAGATCTGAACTGGAACGACAAAAAGTCCCGCAGCTCTTTGGAGATGAATGATCCATCATCCCGGCCGGAGCTGAAGGATCATGCTGCCCCGATTGCGGAGCATGAGACGATTTTTCTCGGTTTCCCTATTTGGTGGTATACTGCCCCTGCGATTATCAAGACGTTTTTGGAAGCTTATGATTTTACCGGCAAGACGATCGTTCTCTTTGCCACTTCCGGAGGAAGCGGGTTAGGACGGACAGCGGCAGACCTGACAGACAGTTGTTCCGGCGCAGTTATAAAAAGCGGAAAGCTACTGAATGGAAAATTTTCTGAAGCGGATCTGCGGCAGTGGGCGGAAAGCTTTTAACGAGTAGGAGGATGTGCAATGAGAATTGTTGTTTTAGAGGGGAGCCCAAATAAAAAGGGTTCCTCTAACCTTCTGTCAGATGCATTTATCCGAGGGGCAAAAGAGGCAGGACATGCGGTGGAAATTATTGACGCGGCTCATGCCGATCTCTATCCCTGTACCGGCTGTGTACACTGTGGGTATGAGGGGCCGTGCGTCCAAAAGGATGATATGGAGTTGTTTCGGAAGCAGATTCTCAGAGCGGATATATTAGTGTTTGTCACGCCGCTTTATTACTATGGAATGTCCGCACAGCTAAAAATTCTGGTAGATCGCTTCTGTGCCATCAACAGCAGTATTCACCGCAAAAATATGAAGTCTGCATTGATCGCTGCGGCATGGAATGCGGATGACTGGACATTTGAAGCCCTTGAATGCCATTATAAAACGCTGGTAAGGTATCTGAACCTGGATGACAGGGGAATGGTGCTGGGATATGGGTGCGGTACGGTTTCCATGACAAAGCAGAGCCAATACCCGGATAAAGCCTATCAGCTTGGGAGGAAACTTTGAGATTTCGGATCAGAGAAAAGCAGCAGAACTTAGGAGTAAATTCATCATGGATATCCAACATTTTTACATAGAAAAGGGCCAGGGCGAGCCAATCATCCTGCTTCATGGAAACGGAGAGGACAGCAGCTATTTTCAAGGGCAGATCAGTGCGCTTTCCAAGCAATATCACGCATATGCGATCGACACCCGGGGACACGGAAAAACTCCAAGGGGCAGCAGGCCCTTCACGATACGGCAGTTTGCGGAGGATCTTCTGGGCTTTATGGATGAACACGAAATCCACAAGGCGCATCTGCTGGGATTTTCAGACGGCGGAAATATTGCCATGGTTTTTGCGCTGCACCATCCGGACCGTGTAAACCGACTGATCCTGAACGGCGCGAATCTGAATGCGGCCGGGGTGAAACGATCGATTCAGATTCCCATTGAGATCGGATATAGAATTGCATCAAAATTTTCTGAAAAAAATGATTCTGCCAGATTCCATGCGGAAATGCTCGGACTGATGGTCAATGATCCCAATGTAAATCCGGAGGAACTCTCAGGAATCCGGGCGAAAACTCTGGTTATCGCAGGAACAAAGGACATGATAAAAGAAGAGCATACGAGGCTGATCGCAGCGAACATTCCCGATTCGGAACTTGTTTTTATCAAGGGAAATCATTTTATCGCAAATAAAAAGCCGGAAGAATTTAATCAGGCGGTGGTGGATTTTTTGAAGAGGTAGTTTTCTGCGGCTTCACTATGTTGATGAACTCGGACGTAGCCACGCAGCTGCGGTTGAGGCGAAGCGGAGGGTGCTGACCCCGCTGTGGCTGGAGCTGATCGAGGAGGGCAGGCGTGACGGTTCCATCCGCACAGAATACGCCGGAGAGCTTTCCGAGCTGCTCCCGCTCATCAATTTTTGGCTGCTCCCGTCCGTATTTCCGGCAGATGCAGACGAGATCCGGCATAAGTGCCGGTTCGCTGTGGAGGTTCTTGCTTCGATGGGACTTCCGATTATGGATGAAATGCCGTAACTGAAATGATCAAAAATCATAAAAGGAAGGAGACCGCCCATGAAACACAAGCTGTTTACAAAAAATTTCACACTCCTCATACTGGGACAGGCCAGCTCCTTGTTCGGCAACTACATTTTACGGCTGGCCCTGTCCATGTATGTGCTGGATGCCACTGGCTCGGCAACCGTGTTTGCCGGGATTCTGTCTCTTGCGGTAGTTCCCTCGATCCTGCTGTCGCCCCTGGGAGGGATTCTGGCCGACCGTGCGGACAAGAGAAAGGTTATGGCGGCGCTGGATTTCCTGACCAGCATCACATTTATCACCAAGGAGCGGACGGATATCCTGAAGCTGTTGCTTCTGGCCGCGTGCTCCCGCTTCTTTGTCATGGGGGTGGCTCTGGTCGGACTTCCTTTTCTTGTGCGGACGCTCCTCAGTCTGGATGCAAAATATTACGGCGCGGCGGAGAGCACGCTGGCCATTGCCACGATAGCCGGAAGCATTGCCGCCGGACTTCTCACGGGAAAGCTGAGATTCCGAAGCCTGTCCCTGGCGCTTGCGGCGATCGGCATGTGCATGCTCCCCGCCGGAATTATATTTTTTCCGGGGCGGATACGGTTGTAAAATACGCTTTCAATATAACAGCCTTTTGCGGCATGCAGATCGCTGTCAGCATCTTTTCTATCTTTGTGGTGTCTATGATCCAGCAGAACACACCGGATCATCTGATCGGCAAGGTGATGGCTTATACGTCTGCCGTTACCATGTACGCCCAGCCGGCGGGACAGATGGTGTATGGATTTTTGTTTGACGGATTCCGGAAAAAGGTTTCTCTTGTTCTGATTCCCTCCGGTGTGATCGTGTGCATGATCGGACTGCTTTCCGCAGGATTTTTCAGAAGACTGGAAGAAAAACAAGAGGAATTGATGGACATGAAAAATCAGGTGAAAAACCAGCAGGATAGGAACTGTTGATAAACAGACAAAATATGTGATAAAATGAACACATAGCGTAAAGCTCCATATGAAAAAATAAAACAGCATCTGCAATCCATTTGCTCTGCGGATTGTCTGCAAAAGACAGAGGAGATCAAAAATGACAGAAATAAAACAAATCCCATGTGGAATGGTAAACACATATCTGCTGAAAGGAAAAAACGGAGCTGTCCTGGTGGACACCGGTGAGACGGCGGATCGGGAAAAGGTACTCAAGGCATGTGAAAATGAAAACGTCCGGCTCCTCTTGCTGACTCACGGCCACATCGACCATATCCAGAACGGGGCGTACCTGGCGCGGAAGCTTCACGTACCGATCGCGATGCATCAAAAAGACGCGGAGCTGATCCGGAATCAGTTTGCGCAGGCATTGGAAGGCACCGGATTATTTGGAAAAATCCTTGCGGCAGCTTCCAGAAGCAAGATGAAAAAAAACCAGATCGAACCCTTTGATCCGGAACTGTTTTTGCGGGAGGGGGATTCGCTGGAGCCATATGGCGTGCAGGCATCCGTGATGGAGCTGCCCGGGCATACAAAAGGCTCCATTGGGCTGGACGTGGAAGGCAGGGCGGTCATTGTGGGGGATGCGCTGATGCACATGCTTCGCCCGGGAGCGGCCAGTATTTACGCTGATCGGGAAAAATTAAAGGAGAGCGCAAAGCGGATCACGGCACTTGGAAACAGAACCATTTACTTCGGACACGGGACGCCAGTGCCGAACAGGGAGTGGAAGCGGTAAGGAGTTGTCTGGAAATATCCTGCAATTCCCGGCCCGCCCCTCTCATTTTTTATACGGATTTTCATAATCCGTGCAGAGACGGGCTGGTGTTATTGCTCTGCCAAAAGAAGAAGGGAAACATCCTTTAGTTGTAATGAATCATGGATTTGCAGGAAGAGGGAATTGGATTTGTCGCTATTTCACAGGCATTAGCAGAAAATGGAATTGCCGCAGCACGATTTTTACGAATGGATAAGTGGGTTGGATGCTCCAAGGAGCATCCAACCGCACAGATGGAAAGGTTTTCCGGCCCCGTGCTTTCAAGGTCTCGACGGCATCTGGAACCCGGCAAGCGCCTTGTTCAAATAGTCATTAAAAGGCTTCATGATCCGGAAAAGCTCTGCCGCCTTTGTAGCAACCCCTTCCGCATCCTTCCATTCCTCGTCTTTCAGCGGATATTCCAGATACCAACTCTTATACTTTAAATATTCCGCCTGGGGATGCTCCTTTTCATATCCTGCGGGAACTCTCTTTAATGCTGTTCCCCTTACCGTGAAATGTTTTTCAAAATCCGGCTCATGGATCACCCTTTCCCATTCATCGCTGTTTTGCGCGATATGGTCCCGTACCATTGCGGTCGCGTCCTTAAACATATCCGCAAACAGCCCGCCGCCTAAAAAGGATTGATCACCGGGCTTGATCATCAGATAATATCCGACCGGAACCGGCAGCTTGCCCTTAGAGGAGATATGGGCGCGGAACGCAGGGTTATAAGGCGATTTGTCATGGCTGAAACGGGTATCCCTGACAAGCTTAAACGTCAGGTCCTTGGGATCATTCTGTAAAATGCTGCTGTCAAACTTTCCGATCTCCAGCATCAATGCCTGCAGGAAATGTTCAAATTCGGCATTGGCCTTTTTATAGTCGTCCTTGTTCGCATGATACCATTCACGGTTGTTATTCATGCTCAATGCCGATAAGTAATCCATGATCAACTGTGTATTCATCATCTTTCGTCTCCTTTATAAGCTATGTATCTGTATTTTTTTATGGTTTCTGGACCACGGAAAGCTGTGTGGAATCTAAAAATTCCTGTATTAGATTTCTCGTGCGTTCCGGAGAACGGTAGGGCTTGCAGAATGAAAAATCCTGAGACAGGCCGTCAATTTCTTCCATCGCATTTTTTACGTCCACGATAGTCTGGACAGGGATTTCCGAGGCTGCCGTATAATCCAGCTGCAGCGGGTGGATCCGGTGGTTTTGGATCGCGTAATTCACCCGGTCTTTGCATTTGCATCTGCCGCCGCCGTATTCTCCGCAATACTGCCCAAGAAAGTCCGCCATTTTTCTGCGCGCCCGGGAAAGCCGCTGGCGATACGCCTCCGGGGTCATTTCCAGAATCTCCCCCGCAATGCGGCTGTCCAGCTGGAACATGGTCCCCAATATGAAAATGCATCTGCTTTCCGGATCAAGGCACTGCAGCATTACATTGGTACAGGACATTTTCAGCTCCTCCGCCAGCAGTTCTTTTTCCACATTCTGCGTCAGATCCGGCACATCCTGTAATTTTCCGTTTTCGATATCATCTCCATAATACTCGAAGCTCAGCGGAAAACGGGCGAACATGTGCTTTTTATAATTTTTCAGATGATTCACCGCGATGCGGAACACCCAAGTTGTAAATGCGCTGTCACCCCGAAAAGAAGACAGATGCGTGATCATTTTCAGCAGAATGTCCTGCGCGGCATCCTCCGCGTCCGCAAAGGTGCCGAGCATCCGCAGGGATAGATTAAATACCATGTCCTGTACGCCCGCAACAAGCGTTTCCAGGGCTTTCTTATCACCGGCAGTCGCCTGACCGACCAATGCCTGCATTTCCTGATTCGTTTTTTTATCCATAGATTTTTACCTCCTCTTTCATTAGACAACGCACGTTCTCCTGTGTGACAAAAAATAAGAAAAAACTTAAAAATGATTCCAAACGTACAGTTAGAATTTATTTGACATGAGTATATTTTAACATAGGATTCAGATTTTTTCCTGACAAATATTCCGTTCGTTCCCGCAAAGCTGATGTTTCGTTCCATTTGTCTTAAAAACACATCTGTCCGGCCGATACCATAATTGAGAGATCAAAAAAGAAAGGAGAAGTTTTGAAATGGGTTATTTTGAAATGGATTATTCAGGTGTAGGCAGTGTTTTGCCGAATCTTGCCCGGAATACCGGCGGAACGCGGGGAACACAAGAATATGGAGCCAGTATCACGGGACTGCCGCATGGCACGGCCGTGCCTGTACAAAGCTTTTCGGATATGCTTCAAACGGCAGGAGAGACAAAAGAGGCGTCAAGGTCAGACATGTATCAGCAGTATCTAAAACAGAGGTACGGCAATGTAATGATCCAAAGTGTTGGGAAAGACCAGAGCAGCATGGACAAGATCGGGGCGGCTACGTCAGGGACCGGGAACGTCGTGATTGCGCCGAATATCCTGGAGCAGATGGCAGATGATCCGAAAAAGGCATCCTACTATGAAGCACAGATCCGGCATTATTTTGATTCGCTGCCTCAGTGCAAAGCGCAGCTTTCACTTATGGGACATGAGATTCATTCCTCCGGTATCGTGATCCACCCGGACGGCACCGTAACGCACTATGTCAGCGGCGATCTGAAACCGGAGGTAAGGGCCAGGATCGAGGCTCAGATGAAAGCCGAGGCGGAGGAGAAGGCCAAACGTAAGCGGATGTACCAGAAACGCAGTGAGGAAACGGCCGGGCTGCGCCGGCAGGAAATGGAACTGGCTTACAGGAAACAGAGTATGCTGGGAGATATTTTGATATAAGAGAAATGCCGTTACATGTCACATTTCGGCTGCTCAGATCTGCGAAGCGCTTATTTTTTTACAGATTGATATGCCTTCGTTTTTCTGTTATGATAGAGACGATCCGCTTGCCCAAAGAGTTCATTTCCTTTTGACGGTTGGATCATACATGGAAATAGCAATGCGGAACCGCAGTGAAATCAACGGAGGTATGCCATGGAATTATACGGACGAAAAAATAAGAGAGAACCGCTTTCCCAGATCAAATTGTCAGATTCGCAGAAAGAAAAGCTGAAAGCTGAGATCCGGACGTTTTATCTGGATGAGCGGGGGGAAGAGATCGGCATGATCGAGCAGATGCAGCTGCTGGAATTATTCGAGCGGAACATGGCGCCGATCATCTACAACAAAGCCCTTGACGACGCAAAAGTGTGGTATACCCAGATGATGGATAATCTGGATTCAGATTACTATGCATTGTATAAGGAAGAATAAGTACTGCGGGCCGGATGCCTGTGAAACATCAAAAAGGGAGACACTATGGAAACAGAATTGGAAAAAGAACTGATTTTACAGCATGGCCGTCCCGCCGATTGCGGAGGCAGGACAGAGCGGGAGACGGCGGTGTACGACCTGCTGGATTCTCTGCAGATTGAGTACGACAGAGTAGACCACGAGGCAGCATTTACGATGGAAGCATGCGAGGCGATCGACCGGGTCCTGGAACCAGCCGCAATCTGCAAAAACCTTTTCCTGTGCAATGCGCAGAAAACAAAATTCTACCTGCTGATGATCCTGGGAGATAAAAAATTTAAGACCAAGGACATTTCCCATCAGATCAACAGCTCGCGGCTTTCCTTCGCGCCGGAGGAATATATGGAAAAATATCTCGGCATTACGCCAGGTTCCGTCAGCGTGATGGGATTGATGAACGACCAGGACAACCAGGTGTCGCTCCTGATTGATGAGGATGTGATCCGGGAAGAATATGTGGGATGCCATCCCTGCATCAATACGTCCAGCATTCGGATGAAGACGGGGGAGCTTCTGGAAAAAATTCTGCCGGCGGTTCATCATGAGTATAGGGTGGTGAAATTATGACCAGAGCCAGCTTATTTCCGGAAACAGCAGATGGATCACAAAGGTGACTGCCATGAACAGCAGCAGAACAGCCACGCCGTAATACACGATTTTGAAGCATTTCCTCAAGAAACTTTTTGCATTTTCCAGATCAGAATAAATGGAAGATACCTTTTCATCTGTCAGGTTTTTCTCTCTTACATCCTGAACATCAATATCCTTCACCAGTTCATCCAGAGACATGCCAAAATAGTCGCTTAACAGGACCAGCCTTTGAAAATCAGGATAAGACTGGCCTGCCTCCCATTTCGAGATCGTTTGCCGTGAAACCTGCAGCTCCAGCCCAAGCTCCTCCTGGGATAAGCCCTGTTTTTTTCTCATAGCCAACAGCTTTTCATTAAATTTCATTCTGAAAAATCCTCCTTCATTTTTGGACAGCCTTCCATAAAGCATGACCGGGAGGCTGACTGATGACGTGAGTATATCGTACTTCATGTCAGATGGCAACCAACTATTGTTGGCAATCTGTCAATTCAGGCTGACATATGTTACTGTGAGCGCCCAGTCAGGGTGTGAACAGTTACTGACATATCGATATAGACTCCTTCCGTACTGTGAATAAATAGTAATAATCTGATTTTCATGTTATAATTTTATTCATACGGAGGAAAATCAAAAGATGAAAACACTATTTAAAATGGATATGAAAAATTACGCGGATTCCGACACCCGCATCCGCAGGCCGTCAGCCCGGGCGGTCATACGGGTGGCGGACGGAAGGCTGGCATTGGTTTACAGCAGAAAACATCAATATTATAAATTCCCGGGCGGCGGAATCCGGGACGGCGAGGACCATGCGGAAGCACTGGCGAGAGAGGTGCAGGAGGAAACCGGCCTTCTTATAAGGAGAGATTCCATTCGGGAATACGGCAGCGTGCTCCGTCTTCAAAAAAGCGGAAGGCAGGAAGATACTGTATTTGAGCAGGAAAATTTTTATTATACCTGCTCGGCAGAGACAGCGGCGGGACGACAGAACCTGAATGCATATGAAAAGGAATCCGGATTTGAACTGCAGTATGTACACGCCCGGGAGGCGGCAGCGATGAATAAGGCATGCAAAGTTCAAGATGATTTTGACCTGGTCATGATCGCCAGGGATACGGCCACGTTGGAGATTGTCAGCGGCCTGACCCCGGAGCCTTCCGTTTCCATGGCGGAATTTCTGCTGAAAACCGCTGTAAAAACCAATCCGGGCCCGTGGGAGCAGCACAGCAGATATGCGGCAGAGAGCGCCGGACGGATTGCCGAACGCTGTCCGGGGCTGGATCCGGAACGGGCGTATATTTACGGACTGCTCCATGACATTGGCCGCAAATTCGGAATCAGCGGGCTGGCCCATGTATACGACGGGTATCACTATCTGATGGAGCTGGGATATGCAAACGCCGCCCGGATTGCGCTGACACATTCGTTTAATCTGAAAGACATCCGGGATTATATTGGAAAATTCGATATCAACGAATCTGAGCAGGAGGAGATCAGGGCGCTTCTGGCTGGGATAGAATACAATGACTACGACTTTCTGATCCAGCTGTGCGATGCCATTGCGAAGGCCGACGGGATTGTTTCGCTGGAAGAAAGAATGAACGATGTGAAAAGCAGGTACGGATATTACCCGCAGAAAAAATGGGACAGGAACATTTGGCTGAAAAAATATTTCGAAGAGAAAATGCAGGAAGAGTTATACCAGGTTGTGGGAGCAGGAGTGTAACTCATGTCACACATTGACGAAGCGTACCCTTTTGTTAAGAATCCGTGCAAAATTGCAAGCGGAAACTGGTAGATATTTTCCGCATTGGATTCTATACTTGTCTGTATGAAGAGCAAACCCGCGCGGCAGGAAAATTTCCCGGCCATACGGCCTGCTTTTCAGAAACTGCAAAATTACATTCCCGGCAGAAAGGGTGGATTTCTATGAATTTAGGAAACAGTTTATTTCATGCAAGAAAAAAATGCGGACTCTCCCAGGAGGATGTGGCGGAGAAGCTGGGGGTCAGCCGGCAGACCATCTCAAAATGGGAAACCGGCGAGACGCTCCCCGACATCCGCCAGTCAAAGCAGATGTCGATTTTGTATCACGTGTCACTGGACGACCTGATCGAGTTCGACATGGACGTAAAGGAGATCCAGGATATCATCGACCGGACCAGCGAGGAGACGGAGAAAAAGATTGACTGGACGAAGGCATGGGGAAAGAAATACCCCATTCTGGTCAGATACCAGAAGGAGGTGAACACCCCCAACTACGTCGTCTATGTAAATGGTGTCTTTGATACAATTCGATTATCCCCCAAACCTTTTGATTTTGCTCCTAACAATTTGATTTTAATCCGTACTTTTTGATTTTTTAATTTAGGGGGTTCAATATTAATGGCTGTTGCAACTCAATAATTTAACGTGAGTTCGATGAATATAAAAAATAGAGAGAATAGTGCTAATCAGAGAACACCAACAGAATGATTGTTGGATAAATGTTATCTCTAAAAAAGCAAATTCACATATCTGTTTTTGGGGTTGCGTACATTTTTTCTCTAAAAATTATCCGTCGAACTCACGTTAATTTATATACAGGAAAAGCGATACGGAAACCGAAAATAAAATTCGATTATCCCTTTTAGTATCTAATTTATGTTTAGTATAAATTTTAATATTATATACACTTTTAAACAGTACTTGAAATTGTAAATGTATCAAGATAAAATAACATTTAGAGAAGCCGAACAGCGATAATAGTATAACTACGGCATAATATAGAAAATCAACATGAGAAAGTGCTTGGACGACATAAAATCATCAATGGCACTGCTATGCAAAAAGGAGGAGTTGAATCAGAATGAAATATCTTGCAAATAAAGTAAACAGTATATATTTTGATGTATTAAGAGAGGTTGGAAACATAGGTACTGGAAGTGCTACGACATCTATGTCTGTGATATTGAACACAAAATTAAGTATGCATATGCCAGATGCCCGACTGATTTCAATTCAAGATTTAAACACTATAATTGGGTCAGAGGAAGAAGAGGTCGTGGCTATTTATTTACAAATACATAATGGTATTGATGGCAGTCTGATGTTTCTCTTAAAAAAGAATGCAGCTTATTTTCTTCTTAAGCGTCTGCTTGGCAAAAAACCTAATTATGATAAACCTTTTGATGAAATGGATTTGTCCGCCATTAAAGAAGTGGAAAATATTATTGTTAATTCTTATCTGACAGCCATTTCAACAATGACGAATTTAATTATCAGCCCTTCTCTCCCATATATTTCAGTTGATATGGCAGGGGCAATTTTAAGCATTCCTGCAATTCAAATGGCACAATATGGTGATAATGCATTAGTAATTGAAACATCCTTCGAAGATAAAGCCTTGCTGGAGGGATATCTCATTTTCCTGCCAGAATTTGATTCAGATATTAAAATTTTACAAGCTTTAGGAATAGGGAACTTAATCACTGAAAATAAACAAAGTGAAGAACAAATTTTAAAATTTGCATAATAACAGAAAAGTGCAATCTGAAGACAACGATTCCAGACTGCACTTTTTATCGTTTTATTGGCAGGCACCCCCTTATGATTTCATAAATTGGTGATTTAAGGCTTACACTCTTATTTCCGTTCCATCCTTAAAAGTAAAATGAATATCTTCCTTTTCAAAAACTGTCACATATTCAATCAAGCTGTACCATAAATCCTCATCAAATTCTGTAACCAGCTCTTTCTGCTTTTGCAGTCCATCAAGAAATAATTCTACTTTTTCTCTGTGTGCCTGTTTTTCCGTAATGGTTCGGCTTACCTCATCCAGTCGCCCCTGCACACTGTCTAACCGCTTTGCCATCCCATCATACCGTTTCTGATATTCTTTCTGGTCGAGGGCAATCCGTGCATTTTCTTTGATACACTGCTGTACCAGTCCTGCTACCACATTCAGTTCTTCCTGAAGCTGTGACCGTTCCGTTTCCAACGGCCGCAAATCAAAGAGCCTATCCTTTATGGCGTTAAAGTTCTCAATAATCTCATCCTTTTCAGTCAGAAGGATATTGGCAGCTTTTATGAAAAGCTCCTTGATTGTTTCCTCATCAAGATGTGGTGTGCAGCACTTCTCGCCACCGTCAAACTTATGGTTGCACTGCCAGATTGTCTTTCTGTATTTGCTGGTGGAATGCCAGACCTTGGAACCATACCAGCTTCCGCAGTCACCGCATTTTATTTTGCTTGAGAAAGTTCCGACGCAGCTCTGCCGGTTCTTCCCAGGATGCCTGACCGCCATCTGCTTCTGGACGGCGTCAAATTCCTGTGGTGAGATGATTGCCTGATGGTTGCTCTCCACATAATACTGTGGCACTTCGCCCTCGTTAACTTTTTTCTTTTTGGAAAGGAAATCCACTGTGTAGACTTTCTGCAGGAGTGCATCACCCTTGTATTTTTCATTTGTCAGTATGCTTTTGACCGTGCTGCCCGACCAGTTTTTCTTTCCGCCTGGCGAGGGGATTCCATCCGCCATCAGTATTTTGGCAATCGCATAAGGCGAACGCCCCTGCAGGAAAAGCCCGTAAATCCTGCGTACAATCTTCGCCTGTTCCTCGTTTACTACAAGGTTGCCGTCCTCACCCCTGTCATAGCCGAGAAACCTTTTGAACGGCACCGTTACCTTGCCATCGGCAAAACGCTTTCTCTGCCCCCATGTGCAGTTTTCCGAAATGGAACGGCTCTCTTCCTGCGCCAGTGAGGACATGATGGTTAGGAGCAGCTCTCCCTTGCCATCAAATGTCCAGATATTTTCTTTCTCAAAATAACACTCCACGCCATTTTCTTTCAGCTTGCGGATGGTGGTAAGGCTGTCAACAGTGTTCCTTGCAAAACGGGATACGCTTTTGGTGATGATAAGGTCGATCCGTCCTGTAAGGGCATCCTCCACCATTTTGTTAAAGCCGTCGCGCTTCCTTGTATTACAGCCGGTTATGCCTTCATCAGCGTACACTGACACAAATTCCCAGTCATCCCTGCTGTTGATATAATTTGTGTAATAATCTACCTGTGCCTCGTAACTGCTCTGCTGTTCCTCATGGTCGGTGGAAACACGGGCGTATGCCGCCACCCTGCGTTTTTTCAGGCTGCCGAGTGAATCTGCTGTAAATCTGTTCTTTGTCGCAGGTATTGTGATCACGCTTTTTGCCATAGCTTTGTTCCCCCTTCCTTGAAATGGTACTCAAGGCTGCCATCCTCAAGCACCGTTATGCATTCAATCTGTTTTTCAAATTCAGCACCGTCAAACTCCTCCATGCCCATAATATAAGCGGACACTTTACGGATATTGAAATCAGCCAGGTCTTTTCCGCAGCATTCTGTCCTGGTCTTTGACTTGTCCGCACACCGCCAGTAAACATATGTGCCATAGCAGGAATATCTATGGTAAAGATTACCACAGGATGCACATTTGATTTTACCAATAAACTCATCTGTAGAGGTTGTTCTGTGGATGCTGTTACGGAGCTTGGCTTGCAAGCGTCCCGTCATACCTTGAAAGCCATTTATACACTGTTTTCCTGCTCACCCTGTACCTGAGGGCTGTTTTGGTTACAGAGTGTTTCTGTGCATATTTTACAATACGTTGACGGTGGTATTTAGGATGTGATAAACTTGACATGCAGGGATTCTCCTTTCGTTTTGATATTTGGTTTTTGGCTAATTCTAATATATCATATAAAAGTGAATCCCTGTTTTTATTTTGTTACCTATCTATTGTATCTCAACACTTAAATGAAAGTTTGATGAAATTTTATCTTATAGCTACAAACCCTCCTGCAGCTTTGATGCAGAGGAGAGTTTACTCATAATAGATTAAATGTAAAATAGAATACTTTATGGCTATTAGAATATTCATGAACAAAAACAAGGAACAAGATTTTTATACAAAATGTGTTCCTTGTTTTTTGTTCATTCAATTAATTTTGATTTTTGGGTTTTTTTGATAATACCAACCCTCCCACAATTGCAGTAAAAGGAGCAACAGTAACAAGAGCAAAACTGCCTGCAAGAGTTTGAAGTATCTCACCAGCAATGTATTTGTAATTTAATATGTTTATAATAGGTGTGCCTTGTGCCATAAAAACCATTAATTGTGTTATACAACTTCCTGTATATGCAAGTAAAAGTGTAGTTGTCATAGTTCCCATAGCCGCTTGGCCTATACGTATTCCACTTCCTATAAGTTCTAATTTTCCGATGTTTGGCTTTTTACGAATCACTTCACACATTCCGCTTGTAATATCTACGGATAAGTCCATCATAGCACCTGAAGCCCCAACAAATATGCTTGCCATAAAGATTTGAGTTAAATTAAGATGTTCATACCCAGAATAAAGCAATGACTCGCTGTCAGTCATAATTGCACCATGTAGTTTTAAAGCATATGTGAAAATAACACCAAGTACACAAGCGGTTATAACTCCAAGCATACTCCCTGAAATCGCTACAACGCTGCATATGTTAAAGCCATATACAAATAATATTATGATTACTGTCAGCAATGTTATTATAAACAAACCACATACTATGGCATTTCCACCGTTTAGACAAAAAGGGATCATTACTTTCCATATACACAAAACAGTAATAACAAACGAAAGCATTGCTCTAATGCCGCCTGGTCCCGCGAATACAATCAAAAAAGAAGTGAAAATGATAACAAGTAATAACTCCCACCCAATTCGGAAATGGTCAATCATCGTAACAGATGTAATTTTAGCATCATCATAACTGACTGCAACTAATACTTCATCGCCTACAGAAAATTCCTTATCCTGCGAAAGACTTCCAAATAAAAGATTAGTTGCCTTTACAATTTGTCCTTTAAATCGGCCGCCTTCTATTTTTACAGTGCAAATCTGTTCCCCAGACCGAATTAATCCTACGCTTCGTATTGCTGAATCATCTACTTCAGTAACAATCGCTTTCACTTTATCTGCACCTTGATAAATAACAGCATCTTCAAATCCTGTTGGAACCAGAAATAATATCAACATAAGTATAACACCAGGAATAAGGGTTCTATAGCTGACCGCCTGCGAACCCCAAATTCTACGAAACAACACTATAAATTTTTTTAGCATTTATTATTTTACCCCTGTCAGAGTTGCTATTTTTTTATAAATTTCGGTGTTATCAAAATATCCCTCGAAATTCTCTTGACCAACACCTTTGGCAAAAACAGCCACCGGCAGTCCTGTATGACTATAGCTTGTAAAACTAATACCAGATTTATTGTTTAAGATATGAGTAATGGTAACTGTTAATGGATCATATGAACCATAAAGCTCATATTCCTTTTGATCCAGCTCTTCTCCTTCTTTTGCAGACATGGTCTTTTTATATGCATCCTTTAATTTCTGCAATTCGTAATCAGTTAATACCAAGCTACCAGATGTTACCCCCGTAGGATGTTTATCAGAGCTATCTTTCTCAACTGTATTTTCTGCATCCTTACCTGCATTTTTTTCTGTTACAAGACCGAATTGTTGAGAAATATCTTTCATCACATCATCAAAGTCTGTTTTGTTTTCCTTATATTTTGAAACAAATTCGGTATCAAATTTTTGGAAACTTATTTTTTGATTAGAAAGATTCTGTAAAAAGGTGTCATAATTTGTGCCGGCATATCCTATTGTCATACCGCCTGTTTCATGATCTCCGGTAACAAGAATAAGAGTTTCATCAGGATGTTCATTATAGAAATCTACTGCTTCATTTACTGCATTAGAAAATGCTTTTGTATCAGTCATCGTTGAAGCGGCATCATTTGCATGACAAGCCCAGTCAATTTTTCCGCCCTCCACCATCATAAAGAATCCTTTATCATTATCTTCTGAGAGGCAATCAATACCTTTTGAAACATAATTTGCAAGTGACCATTCATCATCAGTACGGTCTATCTCATAATCCATAGAATCTGAATCGGCTAAATGCTCATCGATTATTATAACCTTTCCTGTATCCGAGGTTACTTTTTCAGCCTCTTTCTGTGTTGTCACTATAGTGTATCCTGATTTTTCAGCCAGACTATACAAATCCTCTTGATTTTCTTCTTCACCTGTTGGTTTCAAAAGACCACCTCCTGCAAAGTAATCAAAATCACTTTTTATAAGTTCAAGCCCTATGTCATAATAATTTGAACGACTTTCCTGATGACAATAGAAAGCTGCAGGAGTTGCATGATTCAGATTAACACTTGAAACAATACCAATCTTATATCCCAACTGTTTATACAATTTTTCCGTGATTGTTTCATAACTTTCGGTAGCATTTTCATTCATATTAATAGTACCAGAATAAGTTTTATGACCTGTTGATAAAGAAG
Source organism: Lachnospiraceae bacterium (assembly GCA_009911175.1). The sequence goes on from QXWX01000041.1 coordinate 58,372, forward strand.
TAGCTGTAGACGCAGAATCTGGGCAAAATGATGTGCTGTCGTAGGTCTGAGCACTACCGGCTACAGGAAATTCTAAAAATTCCAATACATCTTTAGATTTCGTTAAAATTGTGTTATCATCCTTATTACCCATGCTTGTTTTATTTTCAAGAGCATTAAGATAATAATTTGTACTTTGAATTTGCGGATAGGACATACCATCTCCTATAAACAAAAAGACATACTTTGGCTTTTTAGAATCAGTCTTTTCATCAGCAGCAGTTTTTGCTGAAATTTCAGAAGTTGAAGTCACTGTTGGTTTTGTGTTGTTGCACCCAACCATACTTGCTGTAACAACACTCAAAGTGCAAATTACAGCAATAATTTTTTTAGTTCTCATAATTAATTCTTCCTTTCCTTTAGTCGAATTGTAATTTCAGATTACAAATATAATTATATTTACTGTTTGTCAAATCCACTAGCAGGCTTTTGTAAAATAGGGGTAAAATTTTCTTTGACTAAATTAAGAGTACAAAATGTGTTACCAATAATAAAGTCTTAATATATCGCTTTGCGTTACTTTTTGATTTTTTATTTGTGAGGGTTCAAAATGAACACGGGTGTCTAGTTATCTTTTAAGAGGGTTCATACATAAACACCTTTCAATACCCCACTGCTAAATAGGCAAAAAAATAAAGGCTTCCGTACACAGCAAATGTGCGGAAGCCTTTATTTAGGGCATTTTTATGTGATTTTATTCCTGCGTATTGTATCAAAGTGGCAAGGTACATTTCAGACTTGGCGCCATGGTAGACGAGCTGAAAGAGGAATACCATTACTCAGACCTGGATGCCTTTCTCGTGTTAAAGGACATTCTGGCCAAGGTATGGCAGAGCAGGAAAAAATAACCAGACAGGAAAAAAATGGCAGGAACAGGAGACATCTGTTCCTGCTATTTTTTTCTACCGAAAACCGAGGATATGTGTTATAATTAATAAGGAAAGCATCTGATTCATCGAACAAAAAAAGCAGGGGAAAACCTGCTTTGAATCTGATGATT
>QXWX01000341.1 GCA_009911175.1 Lachnospiraceae bacterium
TATCATGATAAAAACGGTTTTGTCCTGCTTTATATGAGGCTGGATTCCGGACGTTTTCAATGGCCGCGCTGCGCGTCAGAAGCAAGGATGCTTACCAGACAGGAATACCGTTGGCTCATGGAAGGGCTCTCGATCGACCAGCCCAGGGCATTGCGCCCATCAGGAAAACGGGATTTCTAAGCCGCATTTGTGAAAAAGAGAGAATTTAAAAATCTTTTTCAGGCCTTTCAGAGTCGGAAAAAGAAACACGATCCACAAGACCGCAGATTTTCCGGAAACTTATCCACAAATAGCCGTCTGTTGAAGTTTTTTTGTGGATAACGATCCTGTCAGATGGTGGATAAGTCTGCATTTTGGGCAGTTATCCACACATCAGGAGTTCGTCAAAATGCCGATAGACGTATTCGGGCCTGTTTGCGGACTGCCATGTTTTCCATTATAATAAAAGGAACAAGAACAGAGAGGCGGAACAGGCTGTGGCGGAATATAAAGACGATTTGATCGAACTCCTGTATAAAACAATTGAAGAAAAGGACGCACAGATCCAGGAACTCCAAAAAACCATTCAGGAACTGAACATTACGGTTGCGAACCTGAATGAAACCCTTGAGGAATTCCGCAGGAAATTTTTTGGTACTTCCAGAGAACGGGCCGCTGGCAGGGTCCCGGATGAGGAAGCAGGGCAGGAAGACCAGACGGAGAAATCCACTGTCCGCAGCCATACCCGCCGTAAACCGAAAGCCAAACGGGAAGAACTCTACAAAAACCTGCCGGTCAGGGAAGTACGCTGCCCGATGCCGGAGGA
>QXWX01000342.1 GCA_009911175.1 Lachnospiraceae bacterium
CTCCAATATTTTTCTTTATTGTACTTGAAATTTGGAGGAAATGCAAAAAAACTTTTCCGGTTTATCCGGGTTAGGTTATATAAGAAGAAAATCCAATTGCTGAAATGAAATCCATATATTGTTTCTTCGACGGCATAAACCACGGCCATTCGTAAGCTTTAAAGTATTGGGCATAGCTGTGCTCTGATATCTTTTTTTGGATCACATCGATAAAATTCGCACAATTACCGAACCCGCCAAAGTCCCACAATATTTTCCCACAGGCTTTCAATGCTTTGTAAGAATTTTTCAAAAGCTGTTTATGGTCTTTCACCCAATGTAAGGCCGCATTGGAAAAAATAAGGTCAAATTCATTTTCAAAATTCATCTTATTTATATCCAGATGCGTAAACTTAAGATTATTTCTGTGGATCGTTTTCGCAGTCTCGATCATATGAACGGAAGAGTCTATTCCCAGCGCTGTTCCACGGGGGACGGATAACGCTAATTGTTCTGTCAGGACTCCGTCTCCGCATCCAAGATCTAATACGGCTTCATTTCCTTTGAATGAAAATTCTGAGATCAGATCGTTCCCCCATTCTTTTTGATGCTTGGAAGCCGCTTTGTATTTTTCTCCGTCAAACTCGAATGTAACCATGCAAAACCTCCTTTACATTGATATGTTTTATTGAATTATACTTCTGCTTGTGATATAGTTCAAATATATGGTTTTTATAAGATATATAAATTATACCTGAATCCGTGAACTTCGTTTAAAGTAATACTTTGGCATGCTTCTAAAATTCAATATCTTGATATATA
>QXWX01000343.1 GCA_009911175.1 Lachnospiraceae bacterium
GAGGCAAGGATGCTTACCAGACAGGAATACCGTTGGCTCATGGAAGGGCTCTCGATCGACCAGCCCAGGGCATTGCGTCCATCCGGAAAACGGGATTTCTAAGCCGCATTTGTGAAAAAGAGAGAATTTAAAAATCTTTTTCAGGCCTTTCAGAGCTGGAAAAAGAAACACGATCCACAAGACCGCAGATTTTCCGGAAACTTATCCACAAATAGCCGTCTGTTGAAGTTTTTT
>QXWX01000344.1 GCA_009911175.1 Lachnospiraceae bacterium
TGTGGATAACGATCCTGTCAGATGGTGGATAAGTCTGCATTTTGGGCAGTTATCCACACATCAGGAGTTCGTCAAAATGCCAACAGACATATGCGGGCCTGTTTGCGGACTGCCATGTTTTCCTCTATAATAAAAGGAACGAGAACAGAGAGGCGGAACAGGCAGTGGCGGAATATAAAGACAATTTGATCGAACTCCTGCATAAAACAATTGAAGAAAAGGACGCACAGATCCAGGAACTCCAAAAAACCATTCAGGAACTGAACAATACGGTTGCGAACCTGAATGAAACCCTTGAGGAATTCCGCAGGAAATTTTTTGGTACTTCCAGAGAACGGGCCGCTGGCAGGGTCCCGGATGAGGAAGCAGGGCAGGAAGATCAGACGGAGAAATCCACTGTCCGCAGCCATACCCGCCGTAAACCGAAAGCCAAACGGGAAGAACTCTACAAAAACTTGCCTGTCAGGGAAGTACGCTGCCCGATGCCGGAGGACCAGAGGCTTTGCCCGGATTGTGATACTGTGATGGAAACCATCGC
>QXWX01000345.1 GCA_009911175.1 Lachnospiraceae bacterium
TTTTTCTTACTCGTTCTCTTTTGTTTCATAGAAAACCTCCTCATATTCAATTGTTGTCAGGAGATTTTCCCGTACCAGATCAGAAAACCTCCCGCTTCATGTGGATCAAAGCACGAATTTTCTGAAAGGCAGGACACAGAGGCCCATGCGTAGAAATGTCACGTTCTCAGATATACCGGAATCAGACGTTCCGATATAAGAAACTTTAGAAAATCTGCTTTTTCCTATTGTAGCATATGGTTGAGGGGGAGTACAAGAGAAAATCCAGATATTTTCCACCTGTACGGTTGGATGGTTACATGTCACGCCTTGACCAGGTGTGCCCTGTAACTCAGGCCGCCATTTAAAATTGCCTTCGGCAATGGGCGGCCTGAAAAGCAGCTTTTATGTGCATCCTCCCGACCAATCAGCGTGGTGATTGGTCGGGGTGTGACATGTAACGTTGGATGCTCTTTGAGCATTCAACCCACCTCATTCATTCGTAAAATCCGCGCTTCGCACTTTTGTGCCTGCTAACGCAGTCACATTTTACTCATTAATGAGGTAAGTTGCTAATCCGAAGTCGCATTTTCATTGCAATAAATTGCATAAAAATGTGATTTCGGATTGCAACCGTACAGGTGGGATATTTTCGTGTTACGGATATCAGGCGTTACTGTTCACATCCTGACCGGGCGCTCACAGTAACGGCATCCAGCATAAAAAAATGCCCGCTGCAAAGAGTCCGTTCTCCGCGGCGGGCATATCAGTATATCTCTGAAACACTATATGGAAAACATCTTCCGAACAGAC
>QXWX01000346.1 GCA_009911175.1 Lachnospiraceae bacterium
CAGCTCTGACGCTTAAAAAATTTTGAATAAAATCTTGCATTATTTGGGGCTATTGCAACGTTTCAATAAAAGGCCAGGAAACTTTTTCTTCGCACATAGGATAAAACATCCATTCGTCTAAATAAAAGCAGGAACGATGAAACACCTGGCCCCGTTTGATATGATGTCAGCATAAAAAGCAGTAGTCTGGCAAGGGAGGTTGGGAACGATATCTTGTGATTCTTTATGTAAATATTGATTGATAGCTCAGACTTTACGTTCCTTTGCAAAAGTAACTTTCTATCCAACGTCTGAAGCTCTCTGAAAGAAGAAGTCCGGATTGGATTTTCTCCACTCCTGACAGAGGGATTTTGCAGATATAGTGTATTATATTATAGAAGGAACACGGCCATGATCTGACGAAACATGGCTGCTGGCAAAAAATGAATGAAAAATATAAAAAAAAACTCCCATTTTATGAGAATATGAGAGATAATGTAATTAACAGAAAACATATCTTCACCCACAAAAAGAAGGAGGTTTTTCGCATGAAAAGAGAATAAATATTACGAGAGGAGAAACACGAGAAAACTTACAGAAGTTTCTGCTTGCATGTGAACTCTCAAAATTAATCCGGCATTATTTCCCAGAACTGCCGCAGCTATTAAAAAAACTGCCGGATCCCAGAAATCAAAACTATATCACCTATCCATCTGCTGTGCTTCTTATGACCCGTATCCTTTCCTCTATATTTTACATCAGCAGTATGAGAAAAACAAGTGAAGAATTCAATTCGGATATCGTAATTGAAA
>QXWX01000347.1 GCA_009911175.1 Lachnospiraceae bacterium
TGTTTGTTGACCTGTTCTACGAGGATGAGACTGCGGAAGAAAATCTTCTGAGTCTCTACAATGCATTGCACGATACGCATTACCGGAATGTAAAGAATATCCGCAAAATCCGAGTCGAGAATGTCCTTTATAAAAACTTCAAGAATGATATTTCCTTTGAAGTACACCAGAAGGTGATCGTATTCGGCGAACACCAATCAACTGTCAATAAAAACATGCCCATCCGGTGTCTCATGTATGCGGGCAGGGCTTATGAACAGCTGGTTGATAGTGAGGATAGGTATCGGACTGCATTGGTGAAGATCCCTGCTCCGGAATTTTATACGTTTTACAATGGGAAAGCAGAGTTTCCTCTGGAACAGGAACTGTTACTGTCCGATTCCTTCCTTGATTCCAATGGAAAAGCTTCATTGGAATTAATGGTTAAGGTCATCAATATCAATTCCAATAAGGCACATAGTATTCTTGACAAATGTGAGGTGTTAAAGGAGTACAGTCTGTTTATTGACACGGTTCGGAAGTATTCGAAGGAAGAGGATTCTATAAAGAAAGCGGTCCAGGAATGTATGGAACGCGGGATTCTGGCAGACTATCTGCGGCGAAAAGGCAGTGAGGTGATGAATATGTTGATTGCGGAATATAGTTATGAGAAAGATATTCAGGTGAAACAGGAGGAAGCATTTCAGGTTGGGGAACGGATTGGAGAATCCAGGGGCGAAAAGAGGGGCAAAAAAGAAGGAATCCTTTTATCCAGTAAAATCTTCCAGACTTTAAAAGAAAATCCTGATTA
>QXWX01000348.1 GCA_009911175.1 Lachnospiraceae bacterium
CGGACTATCTGAGCATGAGGCTGTCCTTGGGTTATGATCTTAACAATACGGTATATCAACAGCCGCGGGATTTAGGAGAGGCACATGACAGGATGGTACTGGAAACGAACAAAGAGGAGAAGGATAAACGTCTAAAACAAGCGGCAGAGCAGTATCCGGAGATCCGCCGCGCCTATAGAAGCCTGAGAAAGAAATATTTTTACGAGGATGACAGCTATCTCATCAGACCGGCCAGGTCGGCGGAGGAAATTGTCACGGAGGGGCGGCTGCTCCACCATTGTGTGGGAGGAGACACTTACCTGAGCAAACACAACACGGGAAAGACATACATACTGATGCTGAGGTACAAGACAGAGCCGGATGTTCCTTACATCACGGTTGAGATAGATGCCAGGAATCCAAGGATCATCCAGTGGTACGGAAATAAGGACGGGAAACCGGACAAAGAAAATATGCAGGCATGGCTGGACACCTGGCTGATGAAATTAAAAACGGGAATGCTGGCCGAAACGATACAAACGGTGGCAATAGAAATAGCATAAGGAGGCAGACATGGAATATGTACAGATGACGCTCACTGACTGGGTGGAGATGAAGCAGAAGCTGAGAAGGGAACTGCTTGGGATCAAGCAGAGCTTTGTGCGGATCGGCTTCATGCTCCGGCAGATTGAGGAACAGAAGCTATATGAAAATGACGGATATAAGAGCATAGCGGAGTTTGCCAAGGCGGAGCTGGGGCTGGAAGCATCTACCACAAGCCGGTTTATCAGCATCAACCGGGAATATTCCG
>QXWX01000349.1 GCA_009911175.1 Lachnospiraceae bacterium
CCTTCTTCACTGGTGGCAAGAAAAGCCAGACCTTGCTGCCAGCCTTGGTCGCCGCCCGTGTTGGCGGTTCTGTGGCCCCTAAGAGGCTGATTGTGGTTGCAGCAGCAGCTGCACCGAAGAAGTCTTGGATTCCTGCTGTTAAAGGCGGAGGCAGCTTTCTCGACCCCGAGTGGCTCGATGGCTCGCTCCCTGGTGATTTTGGTTTTGACCCACTGGGGCTCGGAAAAGACCCTGCCTTCTTGAAATGGTACAGAGAGGCTGAGCTCATCCACGGCCGGTGGGCAATGGCAGCTGTTGTTGGCATCTTTGTCGGGCAGGCCTGGAGTGGTATCCCGTGGTTTGAAGCCGGGGCTGCCCCTGGTGCTGTAGCGCCTTTCTCGTTCGGATCCCTCCTTGGCACGCAGCTCCTCCTCATGGGATGGGTGGAGAGCAAAAGATGGGTGGATTTCTTCAACCCTGAATCACAATCTGTGGAATGGGCCACTCCCTGGTCAAGAACTGCAGAGAATTTCACAAATTCCACAGGCGAACAAGGCTACCCTGGTGGAAAATTCTTTGATCCACTGGGGGTTGCAGGTACATTGAAGGATGGAGTTTACATACCTGATGACGAGAAACTCGACAGACTGAAGCTCGCGGAGATTAAGCATGCCAGGCTTGCCATGTTGGCTATGCTGATCTTCTATTTTGAGGCAGGCCAAGGGAAAACACCTCTTGGAGCCCTTGGCTTGTAAGCTGCATCATTGTATAAAGACACTTTGCTATGCCTATGTAGAGAGTAAAAC
>QXWX01000350.1 GCA_009911175.1 Lachnospiraceae bacterium
CGAATCGAGCCCCTGTTCCAGTCTATATCTGAAAATCGGAGACGGATGACATCCCCGGCACGCATACCAAGATAAGCAAAAAAACATACTGCGCAGTATGCAAACTTCCCAGACCTGCTGTCCGTATCAATGGAAGAAAGAATCTGACCAATTTCTTCTTTTGAATAATACGACATGAGCTTGCGCCGTGTTTCGTCATGAATCACCGGCAGTGCATCCCAGCCTGAAAAATGGATGTATCCTTCTTCATGAAGCCAGTCCAGGATCATGCGCAGGATGACTTTGTGCCCCTGTAGAGTTTTTGGTGCATACCCCTCCAGGCTTTCTATAAAATCATATACATTTTTTCTTTCGGCTCCATGAATTTCTGTTATTCCAATACCGTCAAGATAATGGATAAACTTTGCGAATGTCAGGATGCGTTTAAACCGGGAGTTTCTTTTAAGTTCCAATCCCTCAATATACATCCTATACTCCTGGAAAAGCGCATCATAATTCCTGGGGATTTCTACGCTGTTCGGCTTATTATGAGTCTTGGCATATGTTCCGTTTTTATCAAATTCAAATAATGTCAGGAGCGGATACCTGATTGCGTACTGTATGGGAATAGAGGGGTTATACAGGTCAAAATCAAAATGCTCTCCTACAAAATCAGCTGCGTTGGAAAGTGAAATGGATTCAATTCCTTTCCTTTTGCAGTACTGGCAGAACAGTCCTAAGACCCACCGGCTTTTTCCAAGTATCTGTTGGCTATAGCCATCGTCTGTCATCCTAT
>QXWX01000351.1 GCA_009911175.1 Lachnospiraceae bacterium
ACCACTTGAATTATATATCATATCAGGAAGACAGGAAATCATAACAACAATTTCCTTCTTGTTATTGGAAATACAATGCGGGGAACAAAGGGATTTTATGAAATATATATTTAACGCGATCATACAGAAGTAGGAGGTGAAAGGCCAAAGTCAAGTCCCCATAGCTCAAAGGTTCCGTTAACAAAATCGTAGTGACCACCCTTGAGCGCTAGTGTTTTCTTCACCAATCCGTCTCTTACAAATGGGTAAGTTAACAGGTTCCCGAGTGATACATTCACAGCTTCCTTTTCACATTGTACACATTGATCATCAAGAGCTGTACTGCCGTGTTCTGCTATCACTTTTGACTTTGCTGGGAGACATACTTTCACCCAATCCTCGATAAAGTCAGTTGTGTGAGGTCCTTCATCTGGGAAGGTCATGAGTCCCTTGATCCCTCCACACCGGCTGTGTCCAATTACAATAATTTCCTGGACCTTTAGATGCAAAACTGCATACTCAACAGCAGCTCCTACTCCAGCATATTTAGTCTGGTTAAAGGGAGGGACCATGTTGGCAACATTACGGACAACAAATGCCTCACCGGGTTGAAAATCAAGGACGTGTGATGGGCAAACCCTCGAGTCTGAGCATGCAAAGACCATGAACTTTGGGCTCTGGCCTTTGGAAAGTTCATCATACAAGGCTGGATTTGTTATGTATTTCTCTGTCTTGAACTTGACAAAGCCAGTTTTGATCCTCTCAACAGGGTCAAAAGCAACTTTTGCGTC
>QXWX01000042.1 GCA_009911175.1 Lachnospiraceae bacterium
CAGCATTGGCATAAGTGTTTTTCTTATGCAGAAATTTTGCCATTTTGCGTCAAAAAATATTTATAAGTGGCCTAATTTGATTTCATTTGGCCAGCCGGTCACTCTTAAATACCGAAATCCCATATATGTAAAATGTGGACGGACTGTTTCTTTTCGCCCATCTGAAATATATTCAAATGTTGATTCTGCAATCGTATAATTATCATGGCAGAAATTCCCATGTTGCAATATTTCCCCACACTCAATTTTTATCCTTGTTCCTTTCGGGAAATCTGCAAAAAACTCCATATAGCCAACCATATTTTGTCCAACATCAAGTACCGTTTCTCCGATCGGCGTATGTATGATCTTGACCGGTACGATATCTTCCTTTACTGTCAATGGAAGGCTGTATCTTTCTTTCAATGGTGTTTTTTGCTTCTTTTTTACAGCCTGTTTCCATAGATTTTGTCTGTCATCCCATAATTGACGATTGATCTTTTCTCCGAAGTATATTCCACTGTCTTCAATGTCACTGCCTTTATATTTCCAATTGTCATCTGTACAGATTACTTCAATTCTGCCATCGAAATATTCAACACGGATCTCGGCTATCAGCATCATTTCATCACCAAATATTTTTTCACAGCCGTCTAATCCGAATTTTCCTATGTACCATCCCTTCCCTAATAAGAATTCAATTTTATTTTCTTTTTGTTGAAAGAGCAAATCTGTAATATCATATGTTTGATACTGCAAATTATCCTTATAATCATTTATAAATGGAGCAAGATAATCATTTCCTGCTTTTTTCCCATTAATGTATCCTTCATATACTCCCAGGCCACAGCAGTACAGCCTGGCTTTTTTTATTCCATCTCTTAGATAAAATTTTTTTTGAAATACAGGATGGAATGTATCCTCTTTATCCGTTCCAATCCAATCAGCTTTCCACTTGTGACACATTTTTGCTGTTTCAAAAAAAGCTGTTTCACTAGTCCCATACTCTCCATTTTCACCTTCCACATAAACCTTCCAGTAATAGGTCGTATAAGGCTTTATTTTGAAATCAGCCAATGTCCCTGTTGAATCCAGTTCTTCCCCTTCCATTTGGAAAACAATCTCATGAAACTCCTGATCTGCCGATATGGATATCCTTGCTTTCTTCTGCTGTTTATCTTCTGTTTTACGAACTTTCCAAGAGCAGATTATCTCTTTATATTCAAAGCCTATTGGATTCACCATACCATTTATTTTTAAATTATAAATTTCCATTTTCTTCACCTTAAAGCATCTCGGTTTTCTGCAAATTTTTCCGGTAAATCAGTTGATTTATTCCTCACCATGGCGTTTTTTTAATTCTACAGTGATTTCATCATATTCATTGAACAATTTTTTGAACGGAACCAACAAAAATGTTTCTATCGCCAGCATAAGTTCAGGAATACCAAAATACACAAGTACAATTGCTACATTTACCGCGCTGTTTTGAACCTCTGCCATCCCATCAAAGCCGACAACCGCAAGTATGAATGCCGCAATTGCAGTTCCGATCCCCATTCCAATTTTAGTTCCTACGCTTGTTCCCGAAGAATAAACTGCCGGTCTCGCTATACCGTTTTTATATTCTCCATAATCAGCCGCCATCGCATTCAAAGGGCTTAAAATCGCGCACATCGGTCCGTTAAAGAATGATGCGATCGCCGTCATAACCATTACATAAAGCATCTTATCCGGCGCAACTATACAGAGCGTACCTGGTATGATAGTGAATATATTACATACGATAACCAGTTTCAAAATTCCAAATTTCTTACTGTAAATTGGGCCTAATGCCGTAGAGATAATACACGGTATGTATGAAACCAAGCTCAGCAGGCCAAATGCTGCAGGATTTTTTAAAATATAGATTACATAGTAAAATGTAGCCCCCATTGCTACGCCTGCTGAAATATTCGTTAATAAATAAACGATTGTTACAAGAAGAAAATACTTATTATTAAATAAAGTTACAAGGAATTCCTTTAGTGTGACTTTTTCTCTCCCCAGTTCCTCCTGACCATGCCGTTCTTTAATATTAAACCAACAAAACACCAAAATAATTGCACTGATTCCGTTTGCAATCAGACTCAGCTTAAAAAATCCGTCATTACCTAGAGCAACCGCAACATTCAATCCGAAGCCAACTAGCATCTGTACAATAAACAAAGCGGAAAATGCCCATGAACCAAGTTTAAAACGGTCATGTTCGTCTGTAGTAATTAAGTTCACAAGTGTTGGAGAGGCAACGCCGCTCATTGTTCCGAATACCGCAAACACAAGGATGTATAACACTGTTCCATAAATTATTTTTCCTGTCATTGAAAAATCAGGCGTTTTAAAAATCAGGCTGCTGCATATCATATTACCGACAGCGCCTATCATCAGCCATGGTTTCGCTTTTCCATATTTTGTATGGGTTTTGTCAATAATGACTCCCATGATCAAATCTGAAATACCATCTGTAACCCTGCAAAGCAGCATGATTGTTCCAACCACTGCGATGGATATTCCTACATAATCTGTCCAATAACCCGAGATAAACGAAGTTACCAGAATCCCCCCCAAGCCGGCAGCGCTTGTCAGTGCATAAGCAAGCACCTCTCTGTTCGACAATCTTTTTTCTTTGTTCATGATATCCTCCTTAACCATAATATATTTTTTATACGGATATGTTATAAAATCCAACATTCACTTTCAAGGATAAAAAAATATATAAAATCGGCTTTTTTCTATATGCAGTTTGTGGTATTATATTCAATAAAAATATGGAGGATTTTAACTTTGAAACAGACCTGCATTTCCCGGGAAGACATTATCACATGGCTTTCAACGCCTGATAAAAGTGAAATGATTGCCAGAAAACACTATCAAGGGACGCAATGTAATTATAGAATGGATGAATTATTTGGACTTGCTAACGATTTTGAATCATCTACTGATTTAAGAAGTATATCTGAAATTTCTGAGTTGTCAGAAGATGGATATAAATTTACTGAAACAGACTGGATCCATCCTTTTTCCAGCCTTTCCATCCACAAACACCCACGCTATTTCCCACCTTTTGACCACTATCATTATTTCTTTGAAATCTGCTATGTAATTGATGGATTTTGTGAACATATTATTAACCCTAAGGCGGAGGCCCATCCACTTACGTTGCATTCCGGGGATTTTCTTGTAATACCTCCCGGAACCCACCATATGATTACCATGAACTCTGACAGTACGATTGTTAATATACTTATCCGTAAGACAAACTTTGAGCAGGTATTTCTCCGCAACATTCCGGAAAATAGTGTTCTCTATCAGTTTTTTGTAAATGCACTATATACACAGAGTTCCAAAAGATACATTCTTTTTCGGAGCAATAATGATTTATCGATCAAAGAGATTTTTTATAATATGGCAGTGGAATATTGTAATAATCAATTATATTCCAATACACTTGTAAATCAGTATCTTTCCATCATCTTCACCATACTGTTACAGAAACACAATCAGTCAATTGAGTTTTCCAATGACTCCAGCCATACTCATTCCCTGATTCCTGCCGTTGTTCAATACATAGAGTACCATTATGCCCACACCAGTATAGAAGATATCGCCCAGCACTTCAATATAAATGCATCGTATCTTGGAAAGGTTTTTAAAGAAAAAACAGAGCATAAGCTGATTGATACTTTAATTAATACCCGCATCGAAAGCGCGAAAAAAATATTGTCCTCTACTTCTATCAGTATCGAACACGTTTCGGAACTTGTTGGATATAATGATACAACACATTTTATCCGAGTTTTTAAAAGAAAAACCGGGAAAACACCTTTGCAGTACCGGAAGTATACATGGCAGAATCAAAGATCAGTATCGCATAGGTAAGCGTGATAAACGCAACGCTTCCCCAGATTCCCATGGGCAGGAAGCCAACATCGTTGATTGCGCCTCCTGCTTGTTTTCATAAGCTTTGTTAGCGTTGACCGTATTGTGGATCTATGTAAAAGGGATCTTGCTATAAGGAGGACATTGGGAAGTATCACAACATGAAGTACGAGGTTTTTGAAGACGAGCATTATTATGTATGACATGACGGGCGGGAATTAAGACATGGGAAATAAGTCGGTAAATGACACTAAAAAGAGTCATTTACCGACAGCTCCTATTTTCATAAAATACCAGCAAAAAAGAGAGAACTACTTATATGGAGTAGTTCCCCATGTATCAATTCTTAGAATCCGTCAAAAAAGCATTGTAAAATCGTGCAAAGTTGTATATAATAAATTCGCTTTTTATGACTATGAACGAAAGAAAACAGGAAATAGACGCGATGTTCTCGGGTATACTATATAAAAAGGAGGATAAAAAATGGAACAGCTGTTACAGGAACTAAAAGGGGATCTCGCCGGCTTCCGTGAGATGACGAAAAAGTTTTATGCAGGAGAAGTCAGCCAGAAGGAATACAAAGGATTTTCCGGCGGCTTCGGAAGCTATGCCCAGAGGGGCGGGAAGGTAAGTATGCTCCGGCTCCGTCTGCCGGGGGGAAGGCTGTCGAAGGAAAAACTAAAATTTGTGGCGGATGTGATCACCGAATATCAGGTGAAAAGGGTGCACTTTACTACATGCCAGACGATCCAGCTCCACGATCTCAGCGAACAGGATGTCTGCGAGATCATGGAAAAAGCATTTGACGCAGGGATCATCACAAGAGGCGGCGGAGGGGACTTCCCGCGAAATGTCATGGCCTCGCCGCTTTCTGGGGTGGAGGCAGGAGAGTGCTTTGACGTCATGCCTTGTGCCATGGCAGCATCCGATTATCTGCTGGGCTTCATCAAGACCGTGAAGCTGCCCCGGAAATTAAAAGTAGGATTCTCTAATTCCCCGGCAAATGAAACTCATGTGACCTTCCGTGACCTGGGATTTGCGGCCAGAGAGGACGGTACATTTGATGTATACAGTGCGGGCGGCCTTGGAAATAATCCGCTGATGGGAGTACGGGTGGCAGAACAGGTGAAGCTGTCAGAGATCCTTTACTATATCAAAGCAATGGTAGATACCTTCCTCGCACACGGTAATTATGGAAGCAGAGCTAAGTCCAGGACCCGCTATATGCAGGCGGAGTTGGGTGCGGAGGGCTACAAAGCAGCCTTCCTGGAAATGCTGGAAAAAGCCAGGGAGGAAGACCTGGATATTACCATGGAGGAAAAGCCGGTGCAAAAATCCGGAAACGGCACGACGATTTCCGGAAATCGGATCATTGCCCAGAAGCAGAACGGCCTGTATGCGGTCCGCTATCATCCGGTGGGAGGCGTACCCCGTCCGGAAAAATTTGCGGAACTATATGCAGCGGTGGAACCCATGGAGGATGTAGAGCTGCGGATCGGGCCGGATGAGGAGATCTATATCATCAACCTGACCGGAGAGGAAGCAGAGAAGATCCTGGAAGTGACCTCCGACAGCGCCCGGAACATATTCGAGACATCCGTAGCCTGCATCGGAAGCACCGTCTGCCAGATCGGGCTGCGGGATTCCCAGGGAGCATTGAAAGCAGTTCTTGACGAAGTGGAAAAATATCATTTCGGGGAGGGCGTGCTGCCCCGGATCCACATTTCCGGCTGTCCCTCCTCCTGCGGAACCCACCAGATCGGAACATTGGGATTCCACGGCGGAGTCAAACGGATCGACGGCGCTTCGGAGCCGGCTTTTACTCTCCATGTCAATGGCTCGGACACAGAAGGAAAGGAACGGTTCGGAGAGCAGTGGGGAATGATGCTCCAGAAGGACATGCCGGCATTTTTTGCGGAGCTGGGACAGGCGGTGGAGGCAGAGCAGACTACCTACGAAAAATGGTTTGACTCCGACCCGGAGAAGCTGCGGAAAATCACGGAAAAATATCTGCATTAAAGACGAAAAAGCGCAGCGGTCCCGTGCAAGTGAAAATCAGACAAAAAGCAGGTAAAAACATGGAAGGAACTGTCAGAATGCAGTTGACAAATCAATAGAAAAATCCATATAATAACAGTTGGTGATATGATTTGTGGTTCACTAAGCTTTCAAGAAGTCTTCTGCCTCCGTCAATCCGGTTGATTTTTTGGGAGCACTCAGGAAAAAACTAGGAGGTAAAAAAGAAATGAAAAGCATTCGGACAAAAATCACCCTCTGTTTGATGGTGACGGTCCTGGCTACACAGCTCGCTGTAGGCGCGTCCAGCATTACCCTCAATTACAACAGCACCATTTCGACTGTGGACCAAATGATGAGTGAGACTGCAACTCTGGCGGCAGAGCGTATTGAACAGGAGCTGTCTGCCTACAAGAATGTCGCTATGGACACAGGCTGCATCGCGCAGCTGCTTGACGAAGAGGTTCCATTGGATGAAAAGCGCTCCATCATTGATGAAAGAGCCAGCATGCACAATTTCCAGAGGGGGAATATTGTGGGCGCGGACGGCATCAGTATCTTCGATGGAAATGATTATTCCGACCGCGAATATGTCAGGCAGGCCATGCAGGGCAATGTCTACGTATCCGAGCCGCTGATCAGCAAGGTGACGGGGGAACTGTCGATCATGGTGGCGGCGCCGATCTATGAAGGAGGAGAGAAGAGTGCCGGGATCGCGGGAGTCGTTTACTTCGTGCCTAACGAAACATTTCTGAATGACATTGTTTCCTCGATCAGTGTCAGTGAGAACAGCCGGGCCTATATGATCAACAGCACCGGGGATACCATTGCAGACACCACACTGGAGACCATTACAGTCCAGAATATTGAAAATGAGGCGCAGAGCGATTCTTCCTTAAAGGAATTGGCAGAGATCCACGCGGCCATGCGGGAGGGCAAGAATGGCTTCGGAAGCTACAAGAGTGGAAAGAAAGGGATGTTTGCGGCTTATGCTCCGGTAAACGGTACATCCGGGTGGAGCGTGGCAGTGGTTGCCCCGAAGTCGGATTATCTTTCTTCCATGTATTTTGACATTGCGGTCAATCTGGTGATGATGGTGCTTGCTATCCTGGCTTCCATCTTCGTGGCCCTGCGGCTGGCGAACAGCATCGGACGGCCTATGAAAGCATGCGCGGAGCGTATGCGCCTGCTGGTAGAAGGAGATCTGGAATCTCCGGTTCCGGAAGTGGTCAGCAGGGATGAGACCGGCTTGCTGACGGAATCCACGGCAGAGCTGGTAAACGGCTTATCTGCCATTATCCATGACATCGGCTATCTGCTGAAAGAGATGGCAAATCAGAATCTGAATATCCAATCCCGGAACAGGGAGGCATACGTGGGGGATTTCCAGAGTATTCTGGTTTCCATGCGTAACCTGAAGGTAGAGCTGAGCGATATCCTGCGGCAGATTAATGAGTCCGCAGACGAGGTATCCAATGCCAGCGGCCAGGTGTCCTCCAGCGCTCAGAATCTGAGCCAGGGATCCGTGGAGCAGGCCAGCTCTGTACAGCAGCTGGCGGCGCAGATGAGTGAGATATCCGGTCAGGTGAAGAACACAGCGGCGGGCGCGCTGGATGTCCGTCAGCAGACTCATCATGTGGGAGAGGCTGTATCTACCTGTAACAGCCAGATGCAGGAGCTGATGAATGCCATGACGCGGATCCACTCCAGTTCAGATGAGATCGGAAAGATCATCAAGACCATTGAGGACATTGCGTTCCAGACCAATATCCTGGCATTGAACGCGGCAGTAGAGGCGGCCAGGGCAGGCGAAGCGGGCAAGGGCTTTGCGGTTGTGGCAGACGAGGTGCGCAACCTGGCGAGCAAATCCGCGGAGGCTTCCAAGAATACGTCCGTGCTCATTGCCCATTCTACAGAGGCAGTGCAGACAGGGGCCGAGATCGCGAAGAATACGGCGGAAGCCCTTGGAGAAGTTGTAGCAAGCATCCAGTCCATGGTAGAATCCATTGACCAGATCGCGTCAGTGTCCAACGACCAGTCGGACGCGGTTCAGCAGGTCAACGACGGGATCAACCAGATCGCTACGGTCGTACAGAGCAACAGCGCTACGGCGGAGGAAAGCGCGGCGGCCAGCGAAGAGCTTTCGGCAGAGGCTGTGGGCTTGAAGCAGCTGGTAGACCGGTTTACATTTGCAAAAAAATAAAACCGAATACATAGTCAAGGCGGAGGGGCTGTCGGGAAATAACGACTTATACCCCTTATAGGTAAGAAAAAAATAGTCCGGTAAAAATTCAGGCTTTCTCAAGGCCCTGGATTTTTACCGGACTGTTTCTTTCTTTTAGCAGTACTTTCCACTGCCTTTGGAAGGCGGTATAAAATTAGTATGTATCGGTTAATATAATAAAGTGTACGGTGAGGTTAATGAGAGCTCCCCGCCAAAGACACGCTGGAAAACAATGCTGCCTGCTCCGTACAGGGGAGCAGCATTGCCGATTGCGGAAGGCA
This sequence comes from Lachnospiraceae bacterium, assembly GCA_009911175.1. Next base: position 8,419 of record QXWX01000042.1, read on the forward strand.
GGATTTTAATGTGTTTGTATCCATGGTTCAGCATATGTGAATTCATATATTCTTCCAGCTCAGGAATAAAACGGTTGATGAACGTAGAATCAATATCTCCCAGTATAAGGATATCTGGATCATAGCTATTGGCTACAGCAACGATCAGAGAGTGCATCAATATCGTTTTGCAGTGCCGGAATTTGCCCAATGGGATATTGATACTTGGAAAAAGAAAGGAGAAGAATGTAAAGAAATCAAAGACAATAAGCTTGGATGGGATATTACGGATTTTGGCTTAGGTGATTTTGACAAGGTTGGTTTTGCTCTTTTTACTATCAGAAATGGAAATATCCAGATTCCGGATAAATATCCGAAGCCATATGCTGAAAAACTGCTGATGATGTATGAAGGCCAGTCTGCCGCAATGCACTATCATTGGAATAAAATGGAAGATATAATTAACCGCGGAGGTAATGACCTGTATTTGAAAGTGTATAATGGAGACGCGGACGGAAATAAACTGGAAACGGATGTTGAGGTTCATGTGGATGGATGCTGCTATAGAGTGCCGGCAGGGACTTCTGTATTGCTGAAGCCGGGGCAGAGTCTCACTATTTATCCTTATATGTACCATGAATTTCATGTTCCGAATACCGGAGGATTTGTATTGATCGGTGAGGTTTCTATGTGTAATGATGATGACAATGACAATTATTTTTATGAGTCGGTCGGAAGATTTCCAGAGATTGAAGAGGACGAGAAACCATACCGTCTTTTGTGTAACGAGTATGATAAGGTCAATACGTTTTAGACTGATCAATAGATACATAATTATAAAATAGTACTATATTTGGTACTCAAATTTGAATAGTTAGACTGCTGACAAAGCTGAACATAACAGAGCAAGGCATGTAGAGAATCTGAGAAAACTGGATGCCGAAGGGAAAATTGAGCTTTGCGGCCCTTTCAAGGGGTATCCCGGAGTTGCCGGCATGGTCATTTTTAAGACCCAGAGCTATGAGGAGGCCGAAGCGCTGTGCAAGCAGGAACCGCTTGTTGCCGAGGGGTATGCGTCCTATATTCTGGCAGCTTTGCAGGTGGCCGACAAGGACAACAACTATTTGTTATAAAAAATGCCAGCTGTGCGGGCCTTGCCGCATGATTTCCCGCTGCTGTGAGCACCCGGTCAGGGGCTGAACAATAACCGCCTGGCCGGGGGCTCCCGAACAAGCCCATTTTTTACTTGACACATTCCTTAAATCGCTGCTATAATACACCTACATATCAGGGAAAAATCTTTATTCATCCATTTATTCAAAGATACAAATCTAAAATTTATCAATGGAATCCCCAGTATGGAAGTCACAATGAAATAAATGTTTCGTATTACATTGGAAGAGACGGCGTGGCTGCTAAGTAAGCGGAAGAGCACTTTTGTTTACAATGAGATCTTTAGTCAGAAAACACTTGCATTTTCTCTCCAATGTCATACAATGGAAAGGAGACAAGATGAAAAGAAAACTGGAACAACTAAATTTACTGGACGATTTTTTGTTCGGCAGCGTATTGGCTTATCCGGAAATCGGGGAAGAGTTCTGCAGAAGGATTTTGAAAATCCTGCTCAATGTGGATATGGACAGACTGCATGTAGTCCCTCAAAAGGTCTATTATGGCTCGGATACGGATCAGCACGGCACAAGGCTGGATGTGTATATTGAAGAGACCGGAGGGGCAGGGACCGTTTACGATGTAGAACCGGACAAAAATGACAGCGTTGAGCTGAAATGCGCATTACCCAGGCGGGTCAGGTTTTATCATTCCAAGATCGACGGAGGGAGTCTGAAAGCGGGGAACGATTACTCAAAGCTAAAGCAGGTGATTGTTTTGATGATTATGCCCTACGATCCATTTGATAAAAACCGGATTTTATACACGATCCGCAGAACATGTGAAGAGGAGCCGGATATGGATTACGATGACGGGGCGGCAACCTATTTCTTTTATACAAAGGGAAAAAAGGGGGAACTGTCAGAAGAGGCGCGGAAGCTTCTCCGATATATGGAGGATTCCCGCGGAGACAATGCGGATAGCGCCCTGCTTGAGGATATCCACAAAATGGTAGAGACGGTCCGGCACGACAAGGAGGTGTCTTTAGAGTATATGAAGGTATATGAAAGAGAGCGGATGATTGAGAGCCGTGGAGAAGCAAGGGGAGAAGCAAAAGGTAAGATCAAAGGTGAGATACTGGGAGAAATGAAATTCATCCGAAATATGTCAAAGTCTATGAAACCGGACAAGATTTCAGAATCCTCCGGGCTGGATCAGGAGTATATTGAAAAAATCCTTACCTACATATGGAAATATCCTGAGGAAACGGATGAGGCGGTTGCGGACAGGATACTTGCTGCCGGGAAAAAAGAGGAATGACAGAAGCATAATTGGTCAGACAAGGGAGAACAGCATGTGTCTGATCCTGGTCAATCATCATACAGATGGATCGGGATCAGGCACATGTTGTTTATGCATACGCATGCAGATTGTCCTCCAATAGAAAAGAAAAATAAAATTTGGTTCGATTTTGTTATGGAGTTACTGTGAATAGTAACGTTATGGAATTTCGTTTTGAAAAAAAGTCTTGACATTTTTTTGAGTGAAGTGATAAAATACATTTTGTGAAAAAAGTTTTATATACGAACAATTCGCTGTGCAAACAATTGTTAAATCAAACAATTGGCGGCGTGAACAATTGAAATCGTATCCAATCAGTGCGGCAAAACCGCAAGTACATGATTTTGTAAAGGAACAGATCAAAAAGACAGCAGCCATATCCCAACGAAGAAGGAATACGCTGCAAACCAGGAGGTGAGTGGAATGTGTAAATCATGCAGTATCAACGATCAGGTTGGATTTGAGATTCACCGGACGGGGCATATGATGTCCCGGAGGCTGGAGGCTCGGGTGAAGGCGGAGGGTGTCGATGAGGTAACGCTGACCCATGGATGGATCATCCGTTTCCTCTATGAGAACCGGGCGAAGGAGATTTTTCAGAAGGATATTGAGAAGTATTTTCTGGTGGGCAGATCTACAGTGACAAACAGTATACAGCTCATGGAGAAGAAAGGGCTGGTGCGCCGGGAATTTGTAGAGTGCGACGCAAGGCTGAAAAAAGTGCTTCTGACGGAAAAGGGAATCCGCGCCCATGAGACCATCGAGGCAATGATCGCGGAGATGAACTGCGGACTGCTGGACGGAATTGACGAAAAAGACGTAGGGACGTTTCTTAAAGTCATCCGCAGGATCAAGGAAAATATAGAACAGCAAAAGTAATAACATGAGCAATAATAAGAGCAATAACAAGAGCAGCAAGAAGGAGGAGCCTAATGATCAGGACTTTATTAAGCGAAGTAAAAGAGTATAAGAGAGCGTCCATCGCGACACCTTTGTTCATGCTCCTGGAGGTTTTGATGGAAACGCTGATTCCGTTTCTGATGGCATCCATCATTGATGACGGCGTTAACGCGGGAGATATCGGGCACATTTACAGGGTGGGCGGCCTCATGGTGGCTGCTGCTGCGGTGGGCCTGTTTGCCGGAATGGCAGGCGGGCGGTACGGGGCAAAGGCTTCCGCCGGATTTGCAAAAAATCTGCGGGAATCCATGTTCAACCACATCCAGACATTTTCATTTGCAAATATTGACAAATTCAGTACAGCCGGGCTGGTGACCCGTCTGACCACAGATGTGACCAATCTGCAGAACGCGTACCAGATGATCCTGCGGATGTTCACCAGAGCGCCGGCCAGCATGATCTGCGCAATGGTTATGGCATTCAATATCAATGCAAGGCTTTCCAGCATTTATCTGGCGGCAGTTATTATCCTGGGCGTGATCCTGTTTTTCATCATCCGCCATGCCACCGGATTTTTTCAGCAGGCATTTCCAAAGTACGATGAGTTAAATGCCTCTGTCCAGGAAAATGTATCCGCGGTCCGGGTGGTGAAGGCATATGTGAGAGAAGAGCAGGAAACAAGTAAATTTCAGCGGGCCAGCCAGAACATTTACAATATTTTCGTAAAAGCGGAATGCAACGTGATCGTAAATGCGCCGCTGATGATGTTTACGGTGTATACCTGCATCATCCTGATCAGTTGGCTGGGGGCGAAAATGATCGTCAGCTCGGCACTGACTACAGGCGAATTGATGAGTTTGCTGGCTTACTGTATGAATATTTTAATGAGCCTGATGATGCTGTCCATGGTATTTGTCATGATTTCCATGAGTATGGCCAGTATCCGGCGTATTTCCGAGGTGCTTCATGAGACCAGCGACCTGGACAATCCGGCAGAGCCGGTCTATGAGGTGAAGGACGGGAGCATCACCTTCCGTCATGTGGATTTCGCCTATAAAAAGGACAGCGCCGAGCCGGTTCTCAAGGACATCAATCTGGAGATCCGCTCCGGTGAGACCATCGGGATCATCGGGGGCACCGGCAGCGCCAAGACAAGCCTGGTCAACCTGGTGAGCCGCCTGTACGATGTGACGGACGGGGAAGTGCTGGTCGGCGGAAGAAATGTTAAAGAGTATGATATGGAGTCGCTGCGGAACCAGGTGTCGGTGGTGCTGCAGAACAACGTGCTCTTTTCAGGAAGTATTTTGGAAAACCTGCGGTGGGGTGACCCGGACGCGGCGGATGAGGAATGCGAGGCGGCCTGCCGGCTGGCCTGTGCGGATGAATTTATCCAGAGATTTCCGGACGGGTATCATACCCATATTGAACAAGGCGGAAGCAACGTGTCCGGAGGGCAGAAGCAAAGGCTCTGCATCGCCCGCGCCCTGCTGAAAAAACCGAAAATCTTGATTTTGGACGACAGCACCAGCGCTGTGGATACGGCCACGGACGGCAAGATCCGCCGGGCATTCCGGGAAGAGATCCCGGATACCACAAAGCTCATTATCGCGCAGAGGATTTCCAGCGTGCAGGATGCGGACAGGATCATCGTTATGGAGGAAGGCCGGATTGACGGCTTTGGAACCCACGAAGAGCTGCTGGCGCAAAATGAAATTTACCGGGAAGTGTACGAATCCCAGACCCAGGGCGGCGGGGACTTTGATGAACCATCCGGAGAGGCTTCGGAGGAAAAGGCCCGTGAAAGATCCGGGGAAGCTTTGGACGAAAAGGGACGCATTGAAAGAAAGAGAGGTGAAGCCTGATGCCAGGACCGATGAACAGAGGCCCCAGAGGTATGAAGCCCCAGGTAAAGAACCCGGGAAAGCTTCTGGCACGGCTGATGAACTATGTTTTCCGGGACTATAAGATTCATTGTATTTTTGTATTTATCTTTATTTTCCTGGGCGTGATCGCCAATGTACAGGGAACCATGTTTACAAAAAATCTAATCGACGATTATATTACTCCGTTTCTGCTGACGGATTCGCCGGATTTTTCACCCCTTGCCCATGCAATCGGCAGGGTGGCGGTATTTTATGGAGTGGGGATTGTTTCCACCTATGCGTACAACCGGATCATGGTCATGGTGACCCAGGGCACCCTCCGGGACATGCGGAACGAACTGTTTGCCCATATGCAGAAGCTTCCGGTCAAATATTTTGACACCCATGCGCATGGCGATATCATGTCGGTCTATACCAATGATATCGATACGCTGCGGCAGATGATCAGCCAGAGCATTCCGCAGATTATCAACAGCGCGTTTACCGTGGTGAGCGTCTTTGTCAGCATGGTGATCCTGAATATCCCATTGACCATCGTCACCTTGATTATGGTAGGATTGATGCTGTTCTGTTCTCAGAAGTCGGCCGCAAACAGCGGAAAATATTTTCTGGAACAGCAGCGGAACTTAGGGGCGGTGAACGGATTCATTGAGGAAATGATGAACGGCCAGAAGGTGGTCAAGGTCTTCTGCCATGAGGAGGAGAGCAAGAAGGAGTTTAAGAAGCTCAATGACCGGCTTTTTGTAAGTGCGGATCGTGCTAATACATTTGCCAATTTCCTCGGCCCCATCAATGCCCAGCTTGGGAATATCAGCTACGTGATCTGCGCCATCGTCGGCGGCATCCTGGCCCTCAACAGGGTGGGCGGCTTCACGTTGGGCGGGCTGGCTAGTTTTCTGACCTTCAACAAGAGCTTCAGTATGCCCATCAACCAGGTCAGCCAGCAGTTGAATGCCATCGTCATGGCTATGGCAGGGGCGGAGAGGATCTTCCAGCTCATGGATGAACCGGAGGAGGCCGACGCAGGCTATGTGACCCTGGTCAATGTGACCGAGGAAAATGGGGAGCTGAAAGAGAGCAGGGAGCGCACCGGAAGATGGGCCTGGAAGCATGTCCACCAGGCGGACCAGTCCGTGGATTATGTGGAGCTTACGGGAAATGTTGTCTTTGACGGTGTGGATTTTGGATATAACGATGAAAAGATCGTGCTCCACGATGTAAAATTATTTGCAGAGCCGGGACAGAAGATCGCCTTTGTCGGTTCCACCGGGGCAGGTAAGACCACCATCACCAACCTGATCAACCGATTTTATGACATTCAGGACGGGAAGATCCGGTACGACGGCATCAATGTCAACAAGATTAAAAAAGCCGATCTGCGCCGTTCCCTGGGGATCGTGCTGCAGGACACCCATCTGTTTACCGGGACGGTGAAGGAAAATATCCGTTTCGGCAAGCTGGACGCTACGGAGGAAGAGATTGTGGCGGCGGCAAAGCTGGCCAATGCGGACGGATTTATCCGAAGGCTGCCCAATGGGTATGATACCATGTTCACCGGGGACGGGGCAAACTTAAGCCAGGGACAGCGGCAGCTTCTTGCCATTGCCAGGGCGGCAGTAGCAGACCCGCCGGTACTGATCCTGGATGAGGCCACAAGTTCCATCGACACCAGGACGGAGCGGATCATCCAGGAAGGCATGGACCGCCTGATGAGCGGACGGACCACATTTGTGATCGCCCATCGGCTGTCAACCGTACGCAATTCGGACTGCATCATGGTGCTGGAACAGGGACGGATCATCGAGCGGGGAACACACGACCAGCTCATCGAGGAGCAGGGAAAATACTATCAGCTATACACAGGAAATGCTATCAGTGCATAAGAAAAATCGGGGCGAAACGGGAATTGCCCGCTTTCAGAAAATCTGCTGCCGGCAGTTTTTCCGCATACGATGGTAAAAAATTCCAACCGTACAGGTGGAAAAAATTACTTTATAGATCGGCTGTAATGAGGAGGAGCACGGATGGAATACATTCCTGCCAAAACAATCGTAACAAAGACGAAAGCCCCGTCCCAGTGGTTCGGGATTGACTATAATATGAACATTTACAAGGGCTGCTGTCACGGCTGTATCTACTGTGACAGCAGATCCGACTGCTATCAGATCGACGATTTTGACCGTGTGCGGGCTAAAGAAAACGCACTGCAGATCATCCGGGACGACCTCCGACGTAAGACGAAAAGCGGCGTAGTCGGTACAGGCGCTATGAGCGACCCTTATAATCCCTTCGAAAAAAAGCTGGAATTGACACGCCATGCCCTGGAGCTGTGCGACGCCTTCGAATTTGGCGCGGCGGTCGCAACGAAGAGCGCGCTGATGGAGCGGGATATCGACATATTGCAGAGCATAGCGGAGCATTCCCCGGTACTCTTAAAAGTGACGGTGACGACAGCGGACGATGATCTGGCCGGGAAGATTGAACCTCATGTTTCCCGGCCGGATGCAAGGTTCCGAATGATTGAGAAGCTGAGCAAAAACGGGCTTTATACCGGTATCCTGCTGATGCCGGTGCTGCCCTTTTTGGAGGACAGTATGAAGAACATCGGGGAGATTATCCGCCGTGCAGAAGCCTCCGGAGCCAGGTTTATCTATCCGGCTTTCGGCATGACCCTGCGGGGAAACCAGCGGGATTGGTATTTTGCAAAGCTGGAGGAATTGTTTCCGGGGAAAGGTCTGGCAGACAAGTACTGGAAACGGTATGGCAATTATTATGAATGCCGGAGCCCCCAGGCAAAACGGTTGTGGGAGTATTTCGCGGGGGAGTGTGAGAAGCGGGGGATTGCGTACCGGATGGAGGATATTATCAGTCAGTATAAGAGGGCTTACAGGGTGGAGCAGTTGAGACTGATTTTTTAGAATTTACTGTGAATCGTAGTTACTGGTTACGCCCCGACCAATCGCTACGCTGATTGGTCAGTGTGTGACATGTAACAATGTTTTTCTTGATATTGTTGTCTAATTGCTATATGATATAAATAAGCTTAGATGTAATAGGAACTGCAGCGAGAACTATAAAAAATTGATTCCATACACACAGACGATCTGACGTATAGAAAGTTTTGGTAAAGGAAGTAGGACAAGGATGAATATGACGGAAGTTGCCAGATTTATCTTGGGTTTGAGGGCTGCCGGATGGTCAGAAAAAGAAATTAATGATTTTATGCTTTATATCGAATCAGGTGAAGAACAATACAAACCAAAACCAAGAGAAAAGAAAGCGGATTAAAAGACTGGGAAGAGCGTACTTAAAAACGTTCTTCCCTCTTTTTCGCCCATCCTGCCGGCCGAACATCGAGAAGCACAGTACAAGCTGCCGCATGAATCATAACAATAACTAAATATTTCCTAAATGTTTTCTTAACCGCCACATCGCTGTTTACACCACATTTCCAACATGCTACAATACCTTTATCAATTTCCGGTCTATGATTGGAATTTTGCAGTATGGAGGATGAATGTATATGAACCGAATTTTATGGAAGCATGCAACAATGAAAAAATGGCTGCAGTATTTCCTTGTATTTTTATTGGCATTTACTTTGTCAGGCTGCGGCGCTTCGCCGGAATCTGCCGAAAAAACCGGCAATACTGCGTCGTCAGGTAAAACTTTAGATGCAGCCCGGTCCGAAGATGAAGAAAATCCGAAGATAGATGAATCTTCCCAGGAATCCGATGATATTCCGCATCAGACTACATCAGACGAAGACTCCGAACTGCAGGAGGACGGCGTTTACACATCCAGGGATGAGGTGGCGCAATACATCTTTACGTACGGCCATCTCCCGTCCAACTTTATCACCAAAAAAGAGGCCAAAGCCCTGGGGTGGGAAGGCGGGGGTCTGGAACCCTACGCGCCGGGCAAATGCATCGGCGGAAGCCGTTTCGGCAATTACGAAGGACTGCTGCCGGAGAAGGAAGGACGTGTTTATACGGAGTGCGACATCGACACGCTGGGGGCTGACAGGCGCGGCGCCAAACGGATCGTTTTTTCAAACGACGGACTGATTTATTATACGGAAGACCACTATGAATCTTTTGAACTTTTGTATGGAGAGGAATAAATATGCGTATATGTATATTAGACGGGGAAAACATCCTGAATAGAGAAATGCTGCACGACACACTGACCGCGGCTTTGGATTTTCCCGACTGGTACGGCAGGAACCTGGACGCTCTGTATGACTGCCTGACCGATCTGGCGGAGGAGACGGAGATCCGGTTTCGGAACGAACAGGCATTGGCGGAGCATCTGGGAAATTATGCCGGGGCCCTGAAAAAAGTCATCTGCACCGCCGTGGAAGAGAATCAGAATATACAATGTATTCTGAATCATGCATGAATTGATATAAACATAACAAAGCACTGAAACCCGAAGGAGGATCTATGGACTTAAACAAAGAAAACATGCGGAAAATAAGGGAACTGATCGTCTTTACGATTGTCATTCTGATCGGGCTGTGGAAATACACCCTGATCGTGGATTTCCTGGGATTCATCTTAAATATCATCTTTCCGTTTTTGCTGGGCGGCGCGATCGCCTTTATCCTGAACGTGCCCATGAGCTTTCTGGAAAGCAAAATATTCGGAAATGACGGCAAAGACGGCAGGCCAGGTTTCAAATATGCCAGGCCCTGCAGCCTGACGCTGACAATCCTGTGTGTGATCGGCGTGATTGTCCTGGTGATGTTTGTGGTGATCCCGGAGCTCGGTTCCACCTTTATGGGCCTGGGCAAGACGATCCAGGATTTTACCCCGGCGGCCATGGCGTGGGTTGAGGAAATATTCCACAACAACCAGGGGATCATGGCGCTGCTGGAGGATTTGAACATGGACTGGGACAAGATCCTGGACGGGGTTGCGGCCTTCTTTAAAAACGGCGCGGGAAGCGTGCTGGATACGACCATGTCTGCGGCAAAAAGCATCATCAGCAGTGTGACTACATTTTTCATCGCATTCGTATTTTCATGCTACATCTTGCTGCAGAAGGAAAAGCTGCGCATCCAGGTGCAGAAAATCTTTTATGCGTATCTGCCAGGGAAGATCGTGGAGAAGATACTGGATATCTGCTCCCTGACCTACCGGACCTTTTCCAGTTTCCTGGCCGGACAGTGCGTGGAGGCGCTGATCCTTGGGATGATGTTCCTGGTGGCAATGTGGATACTGCGGCTGCCCTATGCTCTGCTGGTGGGAGTCCTGATCGCGTTTACGGCGCTGATCCCGATCTTCGGGGCATTTATCGGATGCGTCGTGGGGGCGTTTCTGATCCTGATGGTGGACCCGGTGAAAGCATTAACCTTTGTGGCCATGTTCCTGGTGCTGCAGCAGGTGGAAGGCAACCTGATCTACCCCAAGGTGGTAGGCAATTCCGTGGGACTTCCCTCCATATGGGTGCTGGCCGCGGTCAGCATCGGCGGCAGCCTGATGGGCATCGTGGGAATGCTCGTATTCATTCCGCTGGTGTCCGTGGTGTATATCCTGTTCCGGGGGGATGTGTATAAAAGACTGGAGAAAAAAGGAATTGCGCTGGAAAATATGTCAGGCGAAGATCAATAAAAACCGCATATTACAAAAGAATTGTCGGGAAACGAGATGCTCCCTTTCAGGCAAGTGAAATAAAAAGACCTGTGGCCTGGAAGGGAGCATTTCAGAAAGAACGCTTTTCGGCAGCGGCCTTCCTGAAAAAAGCCGTTTTCATGGAAGACTGGGCGCAGGCAGCGTATGGGCCCGTATGATCGCGCGGATAGCATTGTAGAGATCCGGCTTCAATTCTTCGAAACTGACCGGTTCATTTTCCAATATGGTGCTGTAGCAGGCGGAACTTGCCAGCTCCGCGATCAGAAAGAGCATGGTCTCCGGGGCGCGCAGCTGGAGGGCGGGGTCCGCCTGGATCAATTGCTGGAAATAGTCCATGCTGCTCAGCTCTGCATTCAGCTCCGTATCGTCTTCGCTTTTTGTCACAGCCTGCTTAAAGACACCCCAACTCAGATTTTTCGAGACGAACCGGAGGATGGGCTTATTCTTTTCCAGCTTGCCGATCACATAATCCACGATAAAGATCATCTTGTCCTCAAAGGACGGGATGTCGGCTTTCTGAAGCTCCTCGTGGGCCGCCAGGAACAGTTTCCTGGCGGTTTCCGCAATGAGCCTGTCCCGGATCTCATACTTATCCTTAAAGTAAAGGTAGAACGTGCCCTTTGCCACGCCGGCCTTCTGGACGATATCGTGGATGGACGTTTTCACAATTCCCTGTGATAAAAATAAATCATACGCACTGGAAAAAAGCGCGTCCAGCTTTAGTTGTTTGTTTTCTTCGACTTTTCCCATAGTGTGTTCCTCCTGATCACAGACAATGTGCGCTGCAGCGGCTGCGGGCATCCGGCCCCCTGCCGTCTGGTCTGTATAGAATCCATTTTGATGATGCACATCATTATAAACAAAAAATGACCAAAAGTCAATAATTTTATCGCTAAAATTCGACTTCCGGTCATTTACTGGTTACAGTTCACGGCCGGTTAGGCCGAGAACTGTAACATTTGATGTTTGGATTTCTGTCAGGAAAGGAGGATCTCCCTGCCGTTTACATACTTTCCGGCCAGCCGTCCGCCTTCCTCTGCCAGATAAATATACCGTTCCAGACGTTCCTTTGTATTCAGTTCTTTTGCCGTGCGGATGCCTGAATCGTCAAGCACCAGCGCGTCCAGTTCATAGCCGTCTTCAAAGCTTCCCACTTTCCCGAAGAACGATCCGCCCCCTCTGGTGGCCAGGTAGAAGGCTTCCTCCATGGTCAGGGGCTTTTTCTCCTGGTCGATGAGCCGCCAGTAAAGTTTGGAAACGCCCACCGCGTCGGCTATGCAGCGGAACATGGACATATTTGTCCCGCCGGCGATATCGGTTCCAAGTCCGACAGGGATTCCCGCATCCAGATATCTGCGGATGGGGGCGATCCCGGAAGAAAGGTTGGTGTTGGACTGGGGGCAATGGGCCACGTACACGCCGTTGTTCTTCATCAGTTCCACTTCCAGATCCGAAGAATGTACACAATGTGCCATGACCGTTTTCGCCTCTTTGCCGAACAGGCCGTAATGCTCATAGACATTTCCATAGCAGGCAGACCAGGGGAACAACTCCTGCACCCATTGGATCTCCGACAGATTTTCCGACAGATGGGACTGCACCGGAAGACCATATTCCTTCTGCAGCTTACCCAGCCCTTCCAACAGGGGTCCGCTGCATGTAGGCGCAAACCGGGGGGTAAGGATGGGACGGGCATTGGGATATTTTCCGGAGGTCTCACGAAGCCATGCGGCGGTGCTTTCCAGGGATTCCCGGGCATCCGTTTCCCGCAGGTCGTCGGTACAGTTCTGATCCATATTGACCTTGCCCACATAAGTGGACAGGCCGGAAGCATCCAGCTCCTTCATCAAAAATTCCGTGGCCGGAAGATGGATGGTGCCGAAAATCACAGCTCTTGTGGACCCGCTTTTTTTCAGATCTTCGACAAAAATCCGATAAGCTTTTTCGGCATATTCCAGATCCGAGTACCGGCTCTCCTCCGGAAAGGTATGGGTATTCAGCCATTCCAGCAGTTCCAGATCCATCCCAATGCCCCGGAAAGGGTATTGGGGGGCGTGGATATGCAGATCGGTCATGCCGGGAATGATGAGCCGGTCTCCATAGTCCTTCACCGGCAGATTCCGATATTCGTCCGGGATCACCGGATAAACGCCCCGGGAAATTCCTTCGCGGCAGACCAGATAGCCCTGCTCAGTCACCGACAGGCGGTTCTTCATCTCTGAATAACAGATATTACCTTTTAAAATAAATGAATGTTCGCGCATATGCATCTCCTCCTTCTGCTTTTGCTGCGGGCTGCCATTTTGAATTGCCTGGGGCAACGGGCGGCCTGCGACTGCCAATATCGCATATAAACCGATAAAAAAAGAATTAACTACAACAAACGAATGTCTATGTAGTCAACTCTTACGGCAGTCGGTAGAAACTCTGGGCCAATCCCCAGGATATACATATCAGCGATCACTGTATTTAATTCTATCTCCGCAGATGTACCGAACACCTGCATTCCATTTTATTATATACTTTTTGAAAAGGATTATCCATACATGTTTTTCACGAAAAATTCAGATTATTTTTGTGTATATCTTATAAAATATGTGTCTGGATATTTCTGGTCTGTAAGTTCCCTTGACAGATTTTTTTAAAAGCGGTACAAAAATAAAAATGACTAAAAGTCAACAATTTTTAAAAATAATATTGACTTTTGGTCATTTCTGTTATATAGTACTTTTGTAATAGAAAATGACCAAAGGTCATTCTGAAAGAAGGAGGCATTTAACATGGTGAAAGCAGGTAAAAAGATTGTGAAGTACAGGATTGTGATTCTGATACTGGGCATTCTGCTGTTGATCCCTTCTGCGTTGGGATACTTTAAAACCAGGGTCAACTACGATATCCTGTATTATCTGCCGGGCAACATCGACACAATGATCGGGCAGGACATTTTGATGGACGACTTTGGAAAAGGCGCCTTTGCGATGGAGGTCGTGGAGGGCATGACTACGAAGGAAAGCGCGGACCTGAAAGTACGGATTGAAGAGGTGGAAGGCGTAGCGGATGTGATCTGGTACGATTCCCTGATGGATACGTCGGTTCCCATGTCCGTTCTGCCGAATAAGTTTCGGGAAATATTTAATACGGACAACGCCACTCTGATGGCAATCTTTTTTGAAGATTCTACATCGGCCGACAGCACCATGGATGCCATTCATGAGATCCGCAGTGTAACGAACAAGCAGTGCTATCTCAGCAGCATGTCTGCTGTGGTGACGGATATCAAGGATCTTTCGGAGAAGGAGACACCGATCTACGTATTGATCGCCGTGATCCTGACCTGCATCGTGCTTTCGGTATTTATGGACTGCTGGGTGCTTCCCATCTTCTTCATGCTGAGTATCGGAATGGCCATTGTTTACAATATGGGCACCAATTATTTTTTAGGGGAGATTTCTTATATTACAAAAGCGCTCAGCGCTGTGCTGCAGCTGGGGGTAACCATGGACTATTCCATTTTCCTCTGGCACAGCTATCAGGAGAACCAGCAGCACTATGACGGAGACAAGGAAAGGGCTATGGCGCACGCAATTGCGAATACATTTTCTTCGGTGGTCGGAAGCTCCGTCACCACAGTGGCAGGATTTATCGCATTGTGTTTCATGAGCTTTACGCTGGGACGGGATCTGGGAATCGTTATGGCAAAGGGCGTGATCTGCGGGGTGATTAGCTGCGTAACCATTCTGCCCTCCCTGCTTCTGGTGTTTGACAAAGTGATTCAAAAGACCACCCATAAGTCCATGATCCCGAAGATGGATAAAACGGCGGCGCTGATCACCAGGCATTATAAAGCGTTTGTGCTGGCGTTCCTGATCCTGCTGGCGCCTGCGCTTTTGGGTTACAGGAGGGCGGAAGTCTACTACAACCTGGATGCGACCCTTCCAAAATACCTGCAGAGTATTCAGGCCAATGAAAAGCTGGCGGATGAATTTGACATGAATGCCACGCACATGGTTCTGGCAGACGCAAAGCTTCCCTCGAAAGACGCCAAAGCCATGCTGAATGAAATGTCGGATGTGGCGGGCGTCAAGTTTGCTCTGGGCTTGGACAGCATTCTGGGATCCGCGGTTCCAAGGGATTTCATCCCGGCGGAGGTGACGGAGAAACTCAAACAGGGCGACTGGCAGTTGATTCTGGTCCAGTCAGAATATAAGGTGGCCACCGATGAGGTCAATGAGCAGTGTGAAATCCTGAATTCCATCATCAAAAAATATGACAGCTCCGGGATGCTGATCGGGGAAGCGCCCTGCACCAAGGATCTGATCACCATCACGGATAAAGACTTTAAGGTAGTAAGCGCGGTATCCATAGTTGCGATTTTCCTGATCATCACTGTGGTATTCCAGTCCGTTTCCCTACCGGTGATCCTGGTGGCCGTGATTGAATTTGCCATCTTCATCAACCTGGGAATCCCCTATTATACGGGGACGAAGATGCCGTTTATCGCATCCATCGTTATCGGGACGATCCAGCTTGGAGCTACCGTGGACTACGCGATCCTGATGACGACCCGGTACAAGAAGGAACGGGGAAACGGCAGGGAAAGACAGGAAGCGATCCGGATTGCGCTGTCATCCTCAATCAATTCCGTCATTGTATCGGCGCTGGGATTTTTCGCCGCAACCTTCGGGGTGGGACTGTATTCGGATATCGATATGATCTCTGCGTTGTGTACCCTGATGGCACGGGGAGCGATCGTGAGTATGTTCGTAGTCATCTTCGTCCTGCCATCCATGCTGATGGTATTTGACAAGGTGATCTGCGTGACGACGAGGGAAATGCATCAGAAAAAGGAGAAGCTGAAAACAGCGGCTACTTCATAAGTGGAAGTCAGAGCATGGAATAAAAAATGGATACGTAAACAAAAAATGAATTCATAAACAAAAATTGGATTTATAATAGAAAAATTGAATTTATAAATGAAAATCGGATTTATAGATGAAAATCAGAGTTATAAATGGATTGAACAGGAGGTTGTGCTTTATGAAAAACAGAGAAGTAAGGGTATTTATAGCAAGTATGATGTTGGTAAGCCTGGTAGCGGGAAGCCTGGATGGGGCTTGGCTTCACGCGCCGGAAAAAGGGAATGCGACAGTTACAGAAGTAGAATTTGCGGGGGCGGAAAATAAAGAAACGGCAAAAACCAATTCGGAGACGAAAGCATCGCAGAAAAAAACGGCGGAAAAGAAGGCTTCGAAAGAGACGTCATCCGAGACAGGCGCGTCCGCCGCCAAAGCTTCCGCAAAGCCCACAAAGGAAGAAACCGTATATGCAAAAATTGACGGGAGCGGCTCCGTAAAATCTGTGACCGTGTCCGACCAGCTCAGAAACATTTCCGACCAGTCAAAGCTGGAAGATATCTCGGACCTCCAGGATATTGTAAATGTCAAGGGCGACGAGGCTTTTTCCGCAATGGGCAAACGAGTCGTCTGGGATACGTCGGACGCGGATATCTGCTACCAGGGCACCACGTCAAAGGAACTGCCGGTAGGGGTTCGGATTTCCTATAAACTGGACGGAAAGGAGATTTCCGCCGCAGACCTGAAAGGGAAGAGCGGGCATGTGGTGATCCGCTACACATATGAAAATAAGAGCGGAGGGAGCGGCAAGGCTTCGACCCCGTTTATGATGGCAACGGGACTGATCCTGGATGGGGAGAACTTTAAAAATGTGACCGTGGAGAACGGCAGGCTGATCTCTGACGGGGAACGGAATATGGTGATCGGTTACGGCTTCCCGTCCATGAAACACCTTCTTGGAATCGAGGAGAAGGATCTGGATATTCCGGATTATTTTGAGATGGAAGCGGATGTGACAGAGTATGAACCGGTAGAGGGGATGACCATCGCGACCAACAGCATTTTCAATGACCTGGATACAAACGGGTTTGACAGCCTGGATGAATTGAATGATTCCATGGGCGAACTGCAGGACGCTTCCAGCCAGCTTGTCAGCGGAAGCGGGGAACTGAAAAACGGGATCGACACGCTGCTGGCATCCTCGGGCACGCTGACAGACGGAATCAATCAGCTTGTAAACGGAGGCGGGGAGCTGCAGTCCGGAACCAGCGAACTGGCGGATGGAAGCAGCGAACTGCTGGACGGAAGCCATAAGCTGGCAGACGGAAGCCAGGAGCTTGCGGATGGAAACGCAAAGCTGGCAGACGGCACCGGGCAGCTCTATGACGGAACGAAGACGCTGGCTTCCGGGGCCGGGGAATTGAATCTGGGGTTGAAGACGGCGGCGGAGAAGACACAGGGGGTACTGCTTCCTGGGGTGAACGCGTTGGATGACGGGATCGGAAGCCTGCAGAGTCAGCTTGGGGAGGCGCTGCCGGCTCTTAGCGGAGCGATTGCGCAGCTAAGTACAGGAGTGAATAGTCAGGGCGGCCTTCGGGACGGGGCTGCAAGTCTGAAGGCAGGCACAGACTCATTAAAAGCAGGGGCGGATCAATTAGCGGCCGGTATTGGACAATTGCAGGAAAAGCTGGGAGCGATCAGCCAGTTGGAACAGGGACTGACGCAATTAAAAACGGCGGCAGACAGCCTTGCGTCAGGAACTACGACCAGTGCAGATACGGCGTCCGCGCAGACAGCAGAGAATATAGCAGCAAACGCAAGCGCATTGGAAGCACAGTTGGCAGCGATTGAAAGCAGTGCGAATACACCTGTAGTTATTTCTGAATCGGGCGGTGGAAATGCAGCTGCAGAATCTGATCTGAATGCGATCGCCTCTGTGCTCAGCGGAATCGTTTCAGAAGATGAGTCTGTAAACGGCGCTGTGCAAAGTGCATTGAGTTATGTGGAGAGTGCGCGCGCAAACCTCTATGCGGGGGGAGGCCAAAGCGTGGTACAGAATGATACGTCCGCCGAAACGATTGCATATGCCGAAGCGGCAATGGCAACGGCGCAGGCAATTGCCAATGATGCAAATGCGATCATTGCGGAAAGCAATACCTCATCGTACACAAATACGGCCGCTGCAGATCAGATTACAATTCTCCAGGAAGTAACCGCGCAGATGCTTGGAGAAGTGCAGAAGATAGAGAGCCAGGCTTCCGAAATTGAGCTGCTTGCAGTGGGGGCAAAAGAGCTGCAGTCCGGAATGGGGAAATTACAAACAGGAGCAGACACCTTGAATGCCGGAATCAATCAGGTGGCTGGCGGGCTGGCGGAATTGGATCAGCAAGTAAACCAGAGCGGTATGGTCAGCAAGGTGACAGAGGGAGTGAATCAGCTGAAGAACGGAACAACTGCTCTCCGCAACGGAGTAGACGGCAAAGACGGCCTGGCCAGCGGCCTGGCTCAGTTATCCGCAGGCGCTCAGAAACTGGATGCCGGAAGCGCCGAACTTTCCGAAAAAATGGGCGAAGCCAATGAGGGTGCCAGATCCGCAGCCTCCGGTGCGGCGGAATTAGCTTCCGGAGCCTCCGAGCTGAACTCTGGAGCTTCCGAACTGGCCTCCGGAGCCTCCCGGCTCAACGACGGCGCCTTGACATTAAAAGATGGTCTGAACACCCTGCAGTCTGGCTCCGGTGCCCTGATTGACGGCGTGCAGCAGCTGGATGACGGAGCGGCCGAACTCAACGACGGTATGATCCGGTTTGACAGAGACGGGATCCAGAAGCTGGTAGACGCATTCGGCGGAGACGTGGAAGATCTGCTGGATAAAATGAACGAGATGCTGGACGCTTCCAGAGCGTACAAGAATTTCTCGGGAATTTCTGATGATATGGACGGGGAAGTGAAGTTTGTATTTGTAACAGAGGAATAAGGGGCATGTTATAGAGACATACGACCGGCACAGGAAATCGTGGCGGAGAGAAAAAGATGGCTGCGGCCGTCTTTTTTTCTTTCCGATAAAGCAGTACACAAAAAATAGGGGTGTTAAAAGCCGTTGATATAAGGTATACTACATATCACAAGGCTGCAGAGGGAGCGATGGATCATGAATGAATTTTATAAAAGAATTGAAGACTTAAAACAGGCGCTTGCCAGGCAAAAGCTGGTCATATTCGTCGGAGCCGGAGTATCCAGAAATTCCGGACTGCCGACCTGGGGGCAGATGGTACAGACATTTGCGGAGCGGATCGGCTATCCATCCATAGAGCGGCTTGCGATGGAGGAATACATACGGATTCCGCAATACTATTACTGTATGGATGAAAGTGAAGGCCATAAGAACTATTACCAGCTCCTTCGAGATCTGATCACTGTCGACGCGAAGTCCAATATCCTGGACGAATTGATCGTATCCCTGAATCCCAGGCATCTCGTGACCACCAACTATGACAAACTGCTGGATCAGATCGCGGACAATTATGAGGTGATCCGCGAGGACCGGGAGCTGCTCAAGGGTACAGCGAATCAATACCTGATTAAGATGCACGGAGACATTGACCAGGTAGAAAAGCTGGTCTTTAAAGAGGAAGACTACCTCTATTACTCCGAGACTCACCGCCTGATGGAAGTGTTTTTAAAATCTCTGCTCATCGACCATGTATTTCTGTTCGTGGGGTATTCACTGAACGACTACAATCTAAAAACCTTTGTAAGCTGGATTGAGTATATTGCCCAGGAAATGCGGTTTAAGGACGGAATGCACAAGAATTATTTCGTATCCAGCAGTGTGCATGCGGAAAAAGACTATTTGCAGAAGTACTATGAAGCCAAAGGGTTGGAAGTGATCAATCTATATAACCTCCCGAAGGAGGTCAAGGATCAGACTTGGCGGGTGCCGCTAGAGGAGGATCTGGGGAGAAGGACTTATGTGGTGCTGGAATTACTGAAATAGCAGGCGCGTTACTGCGTAACATCAGGAAACGAATATCAGGAACAGAAAAAGCCGTCACTACCGAGGAATAGTGACGACTCTATCGATAGGCTATACTCTTGTTTCACTCTTCCCGGCAGTACACTATTCTGCAGCTTTTCTTATAACATGCAATCCCATACTTATGGATTGTCTGCATACCATCCTGCCGGAGTATCTCGGCATATCCATCCTCCTCAATCTGCTTCATTGCTTTGGCACAGGACTGCTCATATTGTCCATGCTCAGCGTATTTAACTTCAATTACACAGCCGATTTTTGCCGAAGGGATTTCCAATCGAATATCCGTGTATCCTACCCCGGATTCCGCGTTTGACTTCAGGCTCCAGCTTCCTTCTGCCTGCAAAAGCCCTAATATCATGCCATGATAAAAATTTTCTTTCATTTCCTTTCGCGTGAATGTATCTCGGATACTGATGGAAACAGCCATAAATTCATTAAATAAATTCTGGAGTTCCACAGCATCTCCTGTTTTTAATGCCTCACAAAATTTTTCCCATCTGGTCGTATCGCTTGTGATTTCTGCCTGAAAACAGGAAAGAATCCGTTTTTCATAAATTCCTAATATTTCTCTGTTGGGAATCACCAGCCTGTGAATTCCATTTTCAGGTTTGCCGGCATCCGTCAGGTATCCTGCCGCGAAAAGGACACTCCATAGATAGGTTTCACGTATACTTTTATTTTTACTGCCAAGATCCGTATAGGTCAATTCCGGAATCAGTATCTTTTCCACTGCTTCGCCGGAAATCAGTGCTTCGATTTGGCTTTTCGTTGTTTCTGTCGCTGTCTCAAGAATGTCCTGTACAATCGCGTTGCTGCTGCTGTTCTCCCAATGCGCTTCCATGGGGGCATCTTTTGCCTCCAGAAACTTATCACATTGATTGATCACATCCCATGGACAATATACATCCGTCTGACCAAAGCGGTAACCGTCATACCATTCCTTTAGTATATCAAATTTTTCTTCCAGATTATAATATTCAAGCAACGCTTTTACTTCATCTTCTGTAAATCCAAAATACTCTGCAAAGCGGATATCTGAGATTGTCCGGACTTTAAAGTTATTAAGCCCTGTAAAAATACTTTCTTTTGCAATCCGGAGGCATCCGGTAATCACGGCAAAATATAAATTACTGTTTGTTTTAAGCACCTGGCTGAATAAAGAACGGATTAGACTGACCATATCCGGATAATAGCCGTTTTGATACGCTTTATCTAAAGGCACATCGTATTCATCGATCAAAACGATCACCGGAATCCCATAATGCTCAAAAAGTAATTCTGTTAAAAGCCGAAGACTGGTGTGAAGATAAGCTTCTTTTTCAAACTTACCTTTCATTAAGCGAATCATCTGTTCCTTTTCAAATGGCATCAATCTGCCGCTTTCTAAGAGAGACTTAAATCGTCTGGCTTCCCTGCTGATTTCAATCCCCAACATATCATACGCCGTCTGAAAAGTCTTTCCTTCCACATCCTTCAGACTGATGGAAATCACAGGATACTTCCCCATGTGCTGTTCACAGAACGCAGTCTCATGCGCGATCTCCAAATCATCAAAAAGGGAAGGATCCGTACCAATCTCGAAGAATGTTTTGAGCATATCCATATTAAGGCTCTTCCCGAACCGACGGGGCCTTGTAAATAAGTTTACGCTCCCCCTGGTATCTATCAGATTGCGAATAAAGCCTGTTTTATCAACATAGTAAAAATGATCTCTCTTGAAATCCCTAAAAAATTCAATTCCGATCGGAAGCTTTTTTGTTTTTTTCACTGTATTATGCCTCCCTTATAAAACGATCACTCTGCCTTAAAATTTTACCATATCCATTTACTCCTGACAACTCATACATCACCCGTAAATGATTTTATTTAGATGTGCGGATAAGATTTTGCCGCAGGTCACACCTTGACCAGGCGTGCCCTGTAACAAGATTTTTCTTTTTTCGAAATAATTTTCCAAAAACCTATTGACAAATGAGATAAAATGTCTATAATTAATTATATCGAAAAAATAATAAATAAAGACAAAATAATCGGGAAAAAGCACAAAAAATCTGATAAAAATTCAAAAATTGGTAGATTATGCCTACAAATATAATCGAAAAAATAATAAACTTACGAGGGAAAGGGAGAGGAAGGACATGACAGACACAAGTACAAAGATGAGAGAGCTTGGTATTTCAAAGGAGGCTATCGAGGATGTTTTGTTTGTGGCAAAGCGGATGGATGACAAGGGACTTGTAAATTCCTTTGCGGGCAATATTTCGACAAAGAGGGACGGCAAGATCTACATCACCCCCACCGGACAGAACAAGGGGATGCTGACCCCGGAGAAGATCGCGGTCATCAATGAAGCGGGAGAGCGGATCTGGGGCATGAAGGAGACTTCCGAGATCATCATGCATACCATGGCATACGATATCTGCGAGGAGAACGGATGGGATGTAGGCGGCGTGGTGCACAGCCATTCCAAAGTATTGACCGCGTTTTCCATGGCCTGCCGGGACATTGAGACCGGGGCGCTTCCGGAGATGATGGGCAATTTCCACAAGATTCCATGCGCTCCCTACGGCGCGCCGGGAACAAAATACATTCTCACCATGGCAGAGCCCTATCTGGCGGAAGGCTATCGGATCGTACTGCTGGGGAACCACGGAAGCCTGGCGGTGGGTAAGACGGTGGAGGATGCCATGAACATCGTGGAGGCAAGCGAGGCCATCGCGGAGCAGATCCTGATCACGAATTACATTCTGGGCGGGGAAAAAGCACTTGATCAACTGGAGATCGCAAGATTCTATGAGATCTACAAGGAGAACCGTGCAAAACGGGTAAAAAAATAATCCTGTTTTCGATTTAATGATTGATTCGTTCCCCTGTGAACGCTTATAATTGTCTGATAAGAGTGTGCGTATTTACTGCAGGATCCATGCGAAAATGCAGGAGGTACAAAAGACAAGCCTAATCGTAAGGGCAATTTTACTCAGCAGAATGCAGACAAGCTGCATGTGTTTCAGGAAAGGCGGACAGGACTTATGGAAAATGAATCAATTCTGGAAAGCAGAAAATACTACCAACGCAACAAGATGCTAAGTGTGATCCGGACAAACACGGACGTTTCCCGCAACGACATTCGGAAGATGACGGCCTACAGCATGACCACCGTGATGAATACCGTGGAGGACATGATCCGGGACGGCCTGATCTACGAGGAGGAATGTGAGGAGGCAAGGGTCGGAAGAAAACCGGTCTGGCTCCGTCTGAATCCTCATGGAGGATATTTCGTGGGAGTGGAGTGGAACCGCACATGGATGCATTGCGTCGTTCTCGATTTTACAGGACAGCCGGTCCACCGGCAGAGAAAGGCGCTCGATGACGCGCATCGGTGCACGGACGGGCTGCTCGGTCTGATCAAGGACATGGTCCGGGAGGCGATCCGGGTACCCGAGGGCGGGAAAGAGAAGATCATCGGGATCGGGCTTGGCGTGCCAGGCTACAGCGACAAGACGAAGGGGATCGCGCTATCCTACACCTACTTTGAGGGGTGGAAGAATATCCCGGTGAGACAGATCATAGAAGAGGAATTTCAGATTCCCTGTTATATGGGAAATAACGTAGATGTGATGATCTACGCCTATAAATGGCTGGTGTTCCATGGCTCCTGTGACGATATGCTGTTCATATCTGTCAGAACCGGCGCCAGGGTCATGCCGGTCATCAACAACCAGGCGGTGAGCAGCAGATACGGTTTTCCAGGAGAGCTGGGCCATATCCGGGTCGGCACCGGGAGCAGGATGTGCTCCTGCGGACGCTATGGCTGTCTGAATTCCGAGGTGTCGGATGTGGCCATTATGGGCAAGATCCGGGACGGTGTACTGGCCGGAAGATTTAAGGGGATCACGGATATGATCCATGGAGATACGGAGAAGATTACGATGGCGGTATTTCGCGAGGCGGTTCTTGCGGGAGATGAGGATTCGCTGGGGCTCCTACAGCAGACCTGCCAATATCTGGGAAAGGCTCTTGGCATCCTGGTCAATATCTTCGCACCCAGCAGGATCGTCATGTACGGGGAGCTTGCTTCCATTGGAACTCCCTTCCTGGAACGTCTGAGAGCCTGTGTGGAACGGGACGCCATCCCGGAAAACACGGATATATTAAATATAGAAGTTTCTGAATTTGGTCCGGACCTGGGAGCCATGGGCGCCGCGGCGCTGGTGTTGCAGGAAGCATTCGAATTTCTGGAAGAGACCATCTAAGCAAAGAATACACTTACCAGACTATACCTTGTGAAACGGCCGGATGGCCATAACGGGGTACCCTTGGGTATACCTTGTGAAACGGCCGAATGGCCATGGTGGGATGCCCTTGGTATGATACATGAAACAATGATTTACATGAAAGAATATATGCTATGAAGGAAAGATTGATGATTGCCGCCGATATCGGCGCAAGCGGCGGAAAGATGGCCGCCGCCGTGTTTGACGGCAGGCAGATGCACATAAATGAATATTGGGATTTCCCGAACCGCCCGGCGGATATCGGAACGGCGCTTTACTGGGATGTGTTTGGACTCTATCATTCCGTTCTGGACGGGCTCGCCCTCTTTCGGGGAAAATACGGACAGGCAGATACATTTGCCATAGACACATGGGGCGCCAGCTACGGACTGCTGGACGGCTTCGGACGGCTTCTGGAGCCAGTCTACCATTACCGGGATGAACGGACCTCGGGAACGATGGAGGACATGAAGCAGGTGATGGACGAGTGGGAGCTGTTTCAACTCACCGGATGCCAGTGCAACAGGACGTATACGCTTCCGCAGCTCTATTCCTATGTGGTACAGAAGAGCCGGATCCTGGAATCAGCGGAGGACATGCTGTTCCTGCCGGATCTGTTGTCCTATTTCCTGGGAGGGGAGATCAGCTGCGAGATGACCATCGCCGGAACCTCCTGCCTTCTGGAGAACCGGCAGGAGGACTGGAGCCGCCAGGTGATGAAACGCTTCGCCCTTCCGGAAAAAATGCTGCCGCCCATCGTGGAGCCGGGCAACACGAAAGGAAGCTTCGGGGCCTGGGTGACCGAGAAGACCGGGATGCAGAAGACCCGGATCATTGCGGCAGTGAGCCATGACAGTGCCGCGGCAGTGGCGGCTATTCCGGATTTCGGAAAAGAAGATCTGTACATCAGCGTGGGAACCAGCATCAGTATGGGCATTGAGAGAGAGGACTGCCTGCTGACCAGGGAGGCCTATGAAAAGGGCTTCAAGAATACCGGAGGAATCGACCGGAGAAAGATCATTTATCGGGATTTCTCGGCAAGCTGGCATATCAATGAATTTTTGCGGACAAAGCGGGAAGAGGGAAAGGATTATACCCACCCGGATCTGATTTGGCTTGCCCAGAATACGCCGTCCCCTCGTGTTTACATTGATGTGGAGGACGCGCTGCTCGGCACCGCGGGAGGCGATACGTGCGCGAAGATCAATGACTATCTGCGGCGTACAGGTCAGCCGCTGCTGGAAAAGGACGGCGAGTTTATCCGGTGTATCTATGAAAGCATTGCAATGAAGGCGCGGCATTATGCCTGTGCGTTCCGGGAGCTGGGAGAGCATTTTTCAAGGGTCTATGTGATCAACGGAGGTTCCAGAAACGGGCTTTTGATGCAGTTCATCAGCAACGCCCTGGATATGGAGATCCATGCGGGAATGACCTATGCCACGATCTCCGGCAATCTGCTGACACAGCTGTATGCCCAGGGCGAGGTGACGTCGGTGGAGCAGATGCGGCAGCTCTCAAAGGAGTCCTTTGAATTGAAGGTGTATGAGCCGGAGCAGGGGGCGCGGTGGAGAGAGGAATTTGCAAGGTATCAAATATTGGAGTCCAGTCAATCAATCAAAAAATAAAGGAGGAAAAACATGTTTAAGAAAATGGTAAGTGTAATGCTTGCAGGCGCTATGGTGATCAGTCTTGCGGCCTGCGGCGGAGGCAACGCGGGCGGAGAGAGCGGCAGCCAGAGCGGGGCAGACAGCGGCAGCGAGGCGGAAGGTGAAGAAAGCGGCAATGAGGGCGGCAGCAGTGAAGCGGGCGGATCCATTTCCCTGTGGACCTGGTCACCGGTGACACGTACTGCGGAAAAGATGATCGCGGCATTTGAAAAGGAAAATTCCGATATCAAGATTGACTATACGAACTACAACTATAATCCCGAATACTTAGAGGCGATCTCCGCGGCTTCATCTGCGGACAATCTTCCGGATATCATGGGACTGCAGCCGGGTTCTCTGACTCAGACTTATTCCGATTATCTGATCGATCTCGGAGAATATGCGAAAAAAGAGTGGGGCGATGACTGGACATCCGTATACGACAATGTAACCCAGAGTCAGCTCCAGTTAGGAAATGAGGAGGGGGACGACAGTTACTACATTCTCCCCATTGAGACGCAGGTAATCTATATCGAGTACAACAAGACCCTCTTTGACAGTCTCGGCCTGAAGGCTCCGACCACATACGCAGAGCTGGTAGACTGCTCAAAGAAACTCAGGGACGGCGGCTATGCTCCGTTATTCTTCGGCGGCGCTGACGGATGGCAGCATGTAAACCTGCTGATTATGTGTACCTCACAGATCGACAAAGATCTCTTCGACGCATGTCAGAACGGCGAGAAGGAATGGACCTGCGACGAGATGAAGAAAGCAATGACCAACTACAAGAAACTGTTTGACGACGGCGTGATCCAGGACGGCGCGCTTTCCTCCACAAGCTACAGCGACGGAACGACTTTGTTCCTCGCAGGCCAGGCGGGAATGATGGCTCTGGGTTCCTGGTGGGCGCAGGAATATACGGCAGAAGATGTGGCGGATGCGGTTGCGAACTGGGATTATGACTACTTTTATCTCCCGGCAATCTCTGACGATGTGGAAGACTCCAAACCCATCGGCGGCGTAGACTTCGGATACGGCATCACAAAGAACTGCAAGAATCCTGAAGCGGCATGGAAAGCTCTGGCCAGCTTCGCGGCAGGCGCGGGCGGACAGGAGATCGCGAACGATATGAACAACCATCTGTCCTATCCAAATATGGAGCCGGATACCAGCGCGATGATCGAGAGAGACGGCCTGCAGAATGCGGTTGACGAGTTCAACAGATCCGGTAAGGATATCGCGGGTGGACTGGTAAACCAGCGTATCGCGGAATCCACCATCGAGACGGCGGTTCAGGAAGCAATGCAGGGACTGGTCGGCGGAGAATATGATGTAGACGCGGCAGCGGCTCACATTCAGGAAGCACAGGATGCTCTGTAAAAACAGAAAATCCATCTGGAAAGGCAGAATACTCTGTAAAAAACAGTAAATGTAAAAAACACTAAATATATCTGAAAGGGCAGAATGCTCTTATAAAAGAAAAGTAAAAAATGTTTCTGTACTAAATTATATAAGTATGAAAAAATCATTGATTGAGTGCCTGGATCGGAGGGGAGCCTTTGAGGGTTCCCCTCATTTCTATTCCTGGGGGCGCATAAAAGCGTCAGGCGTTTTTACACCATTAAAAATCATCGGAGAGGAGGGTGTGGAGTGGAGAATACAAAGATCAAGAAAAAGCAGAAGATCAACTGGATCGCATATCTGTTTATCGCTCCGGCGATGTTCTTCTTCTGTATGTATATTTTGTACCCCATTTTGTTCGTTTCGACACACAGTGTTTATAAATGGTCAACCCTGTCAAAAATGGAATTCGTCGGACTGGCCAATTATTTCAGTCTCTTAAAGGATTCTACGTTCTGGACGACCATCAAAAACTCGGCGGTCTGGATTCTGGTCACAGTACCGATACAGGCCTGTCTCGGATTTATCCTTGCGTACATCATTGAGGAGCGGCTCGGACGGAAAAAACGCAATGGAAAAGGAATCTCGAAGATGGTATTCCGTACCATTTTTTTTATACCGGTCGTTACCTCTGTTACGGTCGTAGCGATCGTGTGGAGCAAGATTTTTCAGCCCTATCAGGGGATCCTGGGGTATTATCTGAACCAGTGGTTCAATATGTCCCCGACCATCAACGTTCTGGGCAACGCAAAAGTAGCCCTGTTCGGAGTGATGCTGGCCAATATCTGGGAGTGGACGGGATGGTCCATGATCATGTATGTAGGCGGCCTGTCGCAGATTTCCGATGATATCAAGGAAGCAGCGCGGATCGACGGAGCGACAGTATGGCAGGAGCTCAGGTATGTATACCTGCCCTCTCTGGCATCGGTGCACAAGTCGCTGCTGATGCTGGGTGTGATCGGTTCATTGCAGACTTACGCGCTGGTGGGCGTGATGACCAACGGTGGACCGAACCATGCGACGGAGATGCCGGGAACCTACATCTTCCTCAAGGGCTTTACCCAGAACCAGATGGGCTATGCATGTACCATTTCGGTTGCGATCCTGTTAGTCGCGTTGATCCTGACCTTTATACAGGTTCGGTTCCTTGGTTCCGGTGATTTTATGAAGAAAGGAGACTGACCATGGCAAATTCAAATCAAAAATCCGGGTCTCGTCCGCAGATGGGGCAGGCAGGATGGATTCTGCTGCTGATTATTGCGACGGTCATGACATTGCTGCCTTTGATCTTTACGCTCAGCCTGTCCTTTCGGACGCAGAATTCTATCTATGATCCGCGCCTGTTTGTGACGGAACTGACCAACGGCAATTATATCAAGGCAATGAAAGATAATCCAACCATTCCTTATAATTTCCTGGCCAGCTTTGTGATCTCTACGGTTTCCACGGTTGCGACGGTGCTGTTCGCGTCCATGGCCGTGTTCGGGTTTTCCAGGGAAAATGTGAAGGGGAAGCTGCTCATGTATAACATGATCATGTGTGCCCTGATGGTTCCGATCAGCGCGCTGGTGATTCCAATCACGCAGCTCAACAGCAGGTTCGGACTTCTGGACAATTATTTCGGGCTGATCTTTCCGTACATTGCGCTGAATATCCCCTATGCGGTGACGATCCTGCAGGGGTTTATGTCGGGAATTCCAAAGGAGCTGGAGGAGGCGGCCATCATCGACGGCTGTTCCACGCCGGGACTGTATGTGCGGATCGTGCTGCCGCTGCTGAAATCCGGTATCGTGGTGGTTTCCATTTGGACCTTCCTGACCTGCTGGAATGAGTTTTTCCTGGCGCTGTGTACGATGACGAAGGCCACGACAAAGACCCTCCCGCTGATCGCGCAGCAGTACAAGGGCGTATACAACAGCCAGCCAGGAGTCCTGTTTGCGATTCTGATCATTATCACGATCCCGATGATCATCTTCTATTCCATTGTGCAGAAGCAGTTTGTGAAGGGTATGACATCCGGCGCGGTGAAGGGATAAGTGAGAAGCGTATGTGGATATGGAACAGTGAAGAAACAGCGCTTAGAGAAGCGCTGGAAGGGATCCTGTATGCGGAGCCCGGAATATATGAGAAGCTGGATACAAAATATGGCTGCGGCCTGTTCCGGAAACATCTGCCGGAGGATCAGGTGCGGGTCATTGTAGACGGAGGAGGCGGCTATGGCCCCATGTGGGCCGGTTTCGCCCGGCAGGGGCTGGCGGATGCGGCGGTGCATGGTGAGTTCAACTGCGCTCCTAATGCCTATGTGCTCTATGAGATGGCAAAAACAATTGACGCGGGGAAAGGAGTACTGTTTTTGTGCAATCATTTCATGGGAGATTATCTGAATAATGACATGGCGCTGGAGCTGTTGGCGCATGAGGGAATCCGGGCAAGGGCCTGTTATATTTCCGATGATGTGTGCAGCTGTATCGGCGAGGAAAAAGAGTCAAGGGGCGGACTCCACGGCATCGCCCAGGTTGCGAAGCTGGCATCCGCAGCCGCGGGCCGGGGGGATTCTCTGGAACAGGTGTGGCGTCTGGCGAAAAAGGGCAATGAACGGCTGCGCTCTGTCACGATGAAGGTGGAGGAAGAGGGGAAGCTCCTGGTTGGACCGGGATTTTCCGGGGAGCCTCCGGTGGAGAGTGTGCCTTTTGAATCGGCGGACCAGTTGGTATCTCTGGCGGTTGACAGGCTTCTGGCGGAGCTGGAGCCTTACGGCCCGAAGGAGGTGTTCCTGTGCGTCAACCGATTGCGGCGGATGTGCTTTACCGAGGGCTTTGTGGTGCTCCGCGCGGCGGTTCGGCGTTTGCAGAAAAAAGGGATTGCCGTGTGCGGCAGCTCAGTGGGCACGTATTTTGATGTGTTTGATTCCAACGGCTGCATGATCTCGCTGCTGGCTGTGGATGAGGAGATGAAAGCCTGCCTGGGAAAAGCATCAGGCTATGATTTTACGGTCTGAGAGAGGGGATAAGGATGGGGCAGATTAACGTAGAAACACTTCAGGAAATGTTTTTTCATGGGGCAGAGCTGATCATCGAAAAGGAACCGCGGCTGACGGAAATCGATTCGGTGATCGGGGACGGAGATCACGGAACCGGGATGAAGCGGGGATTTTCCGCAGTGAAAATGATGCTTTGCGAAAGGAAATTTCACTATGTAGATGAGCTCTGCCAGGCGGTCAGTCTGGAACTGATCAAAAGCATGGGCGGAGCTTCGGGGGTGATCTTCGGGACCATGTTCTTCGGCGGGATCGGCAGACTACCGCATGGAGACGCGGTATCAACGGAAGAACTGGCGGATTATTTTTATGACGGCGAGCAGGCTATTGAACGCAGGGGCCGCTCAAAGCCGGGGCAGAAGACCATGCTGGATGCGTTGTATCCTGCTGTCTGTGCATTGAAGGAGCATGCGGGGACACAGGCAGGCGAAATGCTTGCGGCGGCGTATCAGGCGGCGGCAAAAGGCGCGGAGAAGAGTAAGGGCATCCTGCCCAAGGTGGGACGCAGCAAGAACTTCCGGGAGGAGGCGATCGGGCTTCCGGATCCGGGAGCAGTGTCTGTGAGCTATCTGTTCCGGGCGTTTTCGGAGGTGCTGGGGAACTGACGCGATGTCATCGGTTGGATTTCAGGTGTAGGAGAAAGAGGTAAGGATTATGTTGGAGAAGGTCAGTAATATTTTGAAGCTTGCGGATCAGTGCAATACGTCTGCGATTGCATTTATCTGTACGGATTATAATATGGTATATTCGGTCGTGACGACTGCGGAAAAGACGAATACACCAGTCATCGTGATGCTGCTGCCGGAGCATGTGGAAATGAACAATACCATGAATGTCAGCGGATTTGCACAGATGGCAAAGGAACTGGCGGCCTCGGTGAAGGTTCCGGTGGGACTGCATCTGGACCACAGCTATGATTACAGATCTGTGATGCAGGCCATCCGCGGGGGATTTGACTCTGTAATGATCGATGCGTCCGCCCATGAGCTGGACGAAAATATCGCCGTGACCAGAAAGGTAGTGGAGACGGCGCACATTTTCGGCGTGGATGTGGAAGCGGAGATCGGGCACGTAGGACTTGCTCAGGACTGCGACGGCGACAAGAGTGATTTTTATACAAAGGCAGATGCCGCCGAACGATTCTGCCGGGAGACCGGATGTGATTCCCTGACCATTGCTATCGGAAATGCCCACGGCGTCTATGTGGAAACGCCCCATCTGGACATTGCCCGGCTGGAGGAGATCAACGCGGCGACGGATGTGCCGCTGGTGCTTCACGGAGGAAGCGGGATCCCTCACGACCAGCTGGAGATTGCATTTACAAAAGGAATCAATAAGTTTAATGTGGGGACCGAGTTCCTGGGCGTGTACTATGACGCGGTGACGGAATATGTGAAGAAGACTGAGGGCGACGGAAGGCCGCTGAAGATGCTGGAGGTTCCCATGTTCGTGCAGGAACGGCTGGAGAAGTATCTGGAAGAGAAATTGAAATTGTCGAAGTTTTGAGTTTAGGAACTGTATAAGCTGTTTCCGTAGAGTTCCTTAGTTAAAAGGATGCAAAAGCCGTGATAAGCAGATGCATCCTTTTTTTATTCCTGCGAAGCAATGAGCTAAGCAGACATGCTTGCATGGATATTTGGCGACTGCCGCGAGGGTCAAGTCAGGAAGTAGATTTAAAAATGAAGGCCGATGTGTTATTTAAAGATTTGGGAACTGACACTACAACTGCGATCAGAAAGTTTTTGACACAGGCAGTTATGAGAAACGGTATTCCATTTGAAATCATGCGCGTCTCAGAAGTTTCAGATAATCCATATCGGCCTTTTTCAGAAAAGGAATTATTATCCCGGCTTGATACTGCAAGAAAACATGCTGCCCAGGGAAAATACAGAGATGCCGAAGACGCGGTTGCGGATATGAGGGCGAAATATGGACTATAATGTATTGAATGATTTTGAAGAAACGATTCAGAGACTGCCCTGTTACGGCGGACAGTTTACAGGACTGCGAAAGCCCTGCATTAAAAAAGAACGGATACAAGCGGACTCATTTTTTGCGGCAGCGGTATTTTCTGCTGTATAGAGTGGAAGGTCATACTGTCTTTGCAGACCGTATAGTTTATGAATTGCAGGATTGTGAAAACAAGTTGAAATAGCAGCATCATATCTTACGTAGTGTTACAGTAATTTAGGCTTATTTCACAATACCTCTTGACAAATTCCTCCTTTTGTGCTTACATGAACATATGAGCAATTACTCATATGTATTGCGATATCATTTGGGAGGGATACTATGGGAGAATTAGCAATTCAAAATGAAGAAATCATAAAAAAAGGCAGGAAACATCGGAATCACAATCATGAGATATATGAGTCGCATGTTCAAGACCATGGAGAACATTGCGGCTGCGGCCACAACCATGAGGAACATATTCACGAATCCCATGAGCATCATCATGACCATGGAGAACATTGCGGCTGCGGCCATGATCATGAGGAACATATTCACGAATTCCATGAGCATCATCATGTTCACGGAGAGCATTGCGGCTGCGGCCACGATCACGGTCATGAAGGTCATCACGACCACGAGGGCCACCACCACGAGCCGATAGAGCGCCGCCCGGTCAATCACGCGTTTGACGGTGTGAAAAAGCAGATTTACATCATCGAGAACCTGGGCTGCGCCAACTGCGCGGCGAAGATGGAGCGAAAGATCCAGGAGCTGCCCCAGGTGGATTATGCCAACCTGATCTATGCCACCAAACAGCTCCAGATCGTGACGAATACAAGCGAGGAACTCCTTCCCGTATTCCAGGAAATCTGTGCTTCCATCGAAGACGGTGTGACTCTAACAAAGCAGGAGACCAAGCAGGCCGCGTCGGAACGGAAGGAAGCAGAAAAGGAGAAAGCCAGAGAGAACAAAAAGGACATCTGGGAGCTCGGTATCGGCGCGGTGCTTATGGCTGCGGGAGTCGTGACAGAGCGTTATTCCGTGACGGCATCGGCAGTTCTTTTGATCATTGCGTACCTGATACTGGGCAGGCATGTTCTTTTAACAGCCGGAAAAAATCTCATAAAGGGCCATGTGTTTGACGAAAATTTTCTGATGAGCATTGCCACCCTCGGCGCGTTTGCCATACAGGATTATACGGAAGCAGTGGGAGTCATGCTCTTTTACCGCGTCGGGGAATTGTTCGAGGACATTGCTGTTGCGCGCAGCAGAAGCCAGATCATGGATGCCGTAGACCTGCGGCCTGAGGTGGTCAATCTGGTGCATGGCGGGGAAGTACAGGTGATTCCGGCAGAGCGGGCAAAGCCCGGCGACCTTCTGCTGGTACGCCCCGGCGACCGGATCCCGTTGGACGGTACGATCGCGGAAGGAGAGAGCCGAATTGATACATCTCCTGTGACCGGGGAGCCGGTTCCTGTAGCGGCAGGAACCGGCGACAGTGTGATTTCCGGCTGTGTGAACACTTCCGGACTTTTAAAGATTCGTGTAGAAAAAGCGCTGGAAGATTCCATGGTAACGAAGATTTTGGATTCCGTGGAAAACGCGGCCGCAAGCAAACCGAAGATCGACCGGTTTATCACACGGTTTTCCAGAATCTATACGCCTATCGTGGTAGGTCTGGCGGCGGCAACGGCGATCCTGCCGTCCCTGGTGACCGGTAACTGGCAGTACTGGATCTATACGGCTTTGACCTTCCTGGTCATCAGCTGTCCGTGCGCATTGGTCCTGAGTGTACCGCTGGCCTTTTTCTCAGGGATAGGAGCTGGCTCGAAGCAGGGGATTCTCTTCAAGGGCGGCATTGCCATCGAGGCACTGCAGGATGTCAGGGCGGTTGTCATGGATAAGACCGGAACCGTTACGGAGGGGAACTTTGAACTTCAAAGAGTGATCCCGGCAAAAGGATTTACGGAAGAACAGGTACTTGCGCTGGCAGGAACCTGTGAACAGAACTCGACCCATCCCATCGCGGCCAGCATTATGGCGGCGGCAGAACAACAGGGGATCACATGCCCCCGCCCGGACTCTGTCAAGGAAATTGCGGGAAAGGGTGTGGAAGCAGTCACGGAAGCCGGTACACTTCTCTGCGGAAGCAGGTCCCTTCTCGTGGAGGATGGCATCACACTGGAAGAGGGGCAGGTAGGCAGCTATGGAACCGAGGTGCTTCTGGCAGTCAATGGAAAGTATGCCGGATGCCTGGTCATTGCGGATACGGTGAAGGAAGACGCGAAGCCTGCGGTTCAGGCAATGAAGCGGCAGGGGATCGCGACCGCCATGCTGACCGGAGACGCGGCGGAAACAGCCCGCGCGGTTGCGGCTGAGACAGGGATCGATGAAGTCCACGCGAAGCTGCTTCCGGAACAAAAGGTTCAGGAGCTGACCCGCATCCGCAGCACACACGGCAGTGTGATGTTTGTCGGGGACGGCATCAACGACGCGCCTGTACTGGCCGGGGCCGATGTGGGAGCGGCTATGGGAAGCGGAGCGGACGCGGCAATTGAAGCGGCGGATGTGGTGTTCATGACCTCCGCTATGAATGCGATCCCGCAGGCGTTGTCCATCGCCAGGGCAACCGGACGGATCGCGCGGCAGAATGTGATATTCGCCCTGATCATCAAGGCAGCGGTCATGGTGCTGGGCCTGGCAGGCCTGGCAAATATGTGGATGGCGGTCTTTGCGGATACAGGCGTGGCGATGCTGTGCATCTTAAATTCCATCCGCATCCTCTACCAAAAACAGTAAGCTCGCTAAAACCTCGCTAACTGTTTCTTGACGCATCGCGCGTAAGCGGATAAAGAACATCCGCTAAGTGCTCATAGCTACCAAAAACAGTAAGCTCGACAGGAAATGTGAAAAAGATATGAAAGCCGCGGTTGGAAAAAGCCGCGGCTTTTCTTGACCCGCCTGCGTATTTCACGTATAATAAAAACTTGTAAAGGAGATTACAACTATGGATAAGATAGAAGTGGAGCATTGTGACTTTGTGCATGTTCATGAAGACATTGTGAAGGATGTCAGGGAGCATATGCCGGATACGGAGCAGCTGCAGGCGCTGGCGGATTTTTACAAGGTGTTCGGAGATTTTACGAGAATCCGTATCCTGTGCATCCTGCTCCGGGGCGAAATGTGTGTCTGCGATCTGGCGCAGACCCTGGACATGACCCAGTCCGCCATTTCCCACCAGCTCCGTGTGCTGAAGCAGATGAAGCTGGTGACGAACCGGAGGGAAGGCAAGACTGTCTTCTATTCCCTGGCGGACGGACATATCAGGACGATCATCAATCAGGGTATGGAGCATATACAGGAGTAAGGAATGTCAAAGGAAATAAAGATCAGGCTTGTCGAGCTTGCCGCCGGTTCCGTACTGTATCTTGGCCTTCTGATCGGAGGGCGGTATGATTACTGGAATCTGGCAGTCACGAAAGAGATGGAGCCGGTACTGTTTATGGCTGCATACGTGATACTTGCGGCAGACACATGCTGGCAGACAGCAAAAAAGCTCAGGCATTTGCTGCTCTTTGATGAAAATCTGCTCATGCTGTTTGCAACCGGCGGTGCGCTGTACTTGGAAAAACATACGGAAGCAGCAGCTGTGATGCTGATCTTTCATATCGGAAAGCTGATCGAGTCGCAGACTTTGGATCATACCAAGCGGTCCATCGCGAAGTTTATGGAC
Organism: Lachnospiraceae bacterium; assembly: GCA_009911175.1. The sequence continues at coordinate 44,201 of QXWX01000042.1, forward strand.
ATCCGGCCAGCCTTCGCGAACCGGAAGCGGGGGCTGGGGGAAGAGACAGTCAGCCCGGAGGAGCTCCGGATCGGACAGATCATCGTGATCCGGCCAGGGGAGAAGATTCCGGTTGACGCGGTGGTCATGCGGGGCCTCGGCAATATTGACGAAAAGGCGCTGACAGGAGAATTTCAGCCCAGAAGCGTCAGCATGGGCAGCAGGATCTACAGCGGCAGCATCAACATGGACGGTGTTTTGGACGCCCGGGTGACCCGGGTTTATGAGGAGTCTACGGCTGCAAAGATTCTGAGTATGGTGGAAGACGCAATGAGCAATAAAGGGGAAAGCCAGAGTTTGGCGGAAAGGTTTACCCGATTCTACAGCCCCATTGTAACAATACTTGGAATCCTGGTGATGCTCCTTCCGCCTGTGCTGCTTTCAGGACAGGAGCCGGAGACATGGTTCTATCGGGGATTGATATTTCTGGCGGCTGCCTGCCCCAGCGGGCTGCTGGCCTCGGTGACCGTTGCGTTTCTGGGAGGCCTCGGCGCGGCATCCAGGCAGGGAGTTCTGATTAAGAGCGGCAGCTATCTGGAAGCGCTGTCTCAGACAGACACATTTATTTTTGATAAGACAGGGACGCTGACGGAAGGGACATTTGGCTTAAAAGAAATCTGTCCCAAGGGAATCACTGCGGCCCAGCTTCTGGAGATCACAGCCTACGCAGAAGCCTATTCCAGCCACCCTATCGCGCTGTCTCTCCGGGATGCCTACGAAAAAGGAATTGATACGTCCAGAATTGGCTACATACAGGAACGCTCCGGGCTGGGGATTGAGGCTGTGATCGACGGGATGCGGGTCTATACCGGCAACGTCAGGTTCATGGAAGCGCTGGGGATTCAGACGCAGAAGGTGAAGGGCAGCGGTACAGCGGTTCATGCTGCCGTGGGCAGGAGATATGTGGGCTATGTGCTGATCTCGGACCGGGTCAGAGGAGACGTCAACGATACGATCCGGTGGCTGCGTCAGCAGCGCATGGAAGTGATGATGCTGACGGGAGACAACGAGCATGTGGCAAATGATGTGGCAAGGTCACTCGGTATTGAATATGTCTATGCGAATCTGATGCCCCAGGATAAGGTTGCCCAGCTGGAAGAGATCATGAGCGCTCAGCTGGAATCGGAAAAGCTGGCATTTGTGGGGGACGGGATCAATGACGCTCCGGTGCTTGCGCGGGCGGATATCGGGATCGCCATGGGCGGCCTGGGATCGGACGCGGCTCTGGAGGCGGCAGATATCATCCTGATGGAGGATGAACCCTCGCGGATCATCAATGCCATCCGGATTTCACGGGGGACGGTCCGGGCGGTGAAAGAAAACCTGTACTTTTCCCTTTTCATCAAAGTGATCCTGCTGGGACTTGCATTTTTCGGAGGAGTTACTATGGGAGACGCGGTGATCGTCGACGTGGCAGTCCTGGCGATCGGCCTGCTGAATTCGTTCTGGGTATTGAAATTTCCGGAATGATGAGGAGATCATTGGATATCCATACGAAAACATATAAACCGCAAAAGCGATTCCCATTGCCGTCGGGCTGTTTTTATGGGACTGCGGAGTATCTGCGGAGGTACTGAGCAGATACGATCAATCATGGTATCAATAGAAGGAGTTGTGTACATGAGCACTGGAAAAATAAAATATCTGGTTTTGTCGATTGCGTCAGTCTGCCTCCTGACAGCCTGTTCCAAAAACCTGATCAAGGAAGGGACAGAACAGCTGGAGCAGGGAGACTATGAAAAAGCAGTCACCGCCTTTGAGCAGGCGGCAGAGGACGCGGAAAAAGAGGGAGACCGGGCACCGGAAGCCTACCGGGGGATCGGAATGGCCTGCTATGCTCAGGAGGATTATGAGGGGACGCGTCAGAATCTTCAGAAGGCTCTGGATGAGGGCGGCCTGGAAACGCCTGTGATCTATAATCTGATCGGAGTCAGTTCCATGAAGCTGGAAGATTACGACGGCGCGCTTGCCGCATTCAGTAAAGGGATCGAGCTGCCGGAGAGCGGAACTGTTTCCCGGGGAACGAAGCAGGAGACGGAGGCGGATTACAGCGAGGTCATCCGGGAAATGAAATTCAATCGGGTTGTCTGCTTCGAAAAGAAGCTGGACTGGGAAAATGCGAAGGCGGCCATGGCAGAGTACGCAAGCCAGTATCCGGATGATGCGGAGGCGCAGAAGGAAGCGGAATTTCTTAGTACACGTTAAGGAACTCTGCAAAATAACTTTCATTACGGTCACGAAACTGGCTGAAAAGGACAATATAATATGAAGAGATCATATCAGATCACGGAGTTCTGCCGCCGTTTCCTGCAGGATTATATCGCGGAGAATGACTGTTGTGTGGACGCGACGGCAGGAAACGGCAATGACACAGAGTTTTTATGCCGCATGACAGGGCCGGGCGGTAAGGTTTATGCATTTGACATTCAGGAAGAAGCACTGGAGCATACCAGGAACCGGCTGGAGACTGCCGGACTGCTTCCATGCGCCGTCCTGATCCGGGACGGACACGAGCACATGCAGGATTATGTAAAAGAGCCCGTTTCGGCGATCGTATTTAATTTCGGCTATCTGCCGGGCGGCGACCATCGTATTTCCACACGGCCGGAGACAAGCATCCGGGCGGTCAGCCAGGGTCTGGAGCTGCTAAAGCCGGGTGGTGTCATGAGCCTGTGTATTTACAGCGGCGGGGATACCGGATATGAAGAGCGGGACGCGCTGCTTGAGTTTTTAAAGGAACTGGATTCCGGAAAATGGCTGGTCATCGTCAGCAGCTACTACAACCGCGGAAATGATCCGCCCCTTCCGGCTTTTATCATACGGCTCTGAGGTAAGGCGCTGTAATTTAGGTATTGCCGCATCTTGCTTATCTGAATCAGTGCCGAATGCAGGAAAATATGCCGAGCGCTTGCCGCTTGGATAAGGGAGAATAGAACCATGGAACTATATGATTTGAAACAGGAGGAAGAGCGCTTCATCCTGGTGGGGATCCAGCTGGGTGACAATGAGCTTGCGGAGGAATCTCTGGACGAACTGGAGGCGCTTGCCAGGACGGCAGGGGCCGCGGCCGCGGGACGGCTGATCCAGAACCGGGAGGCCATGCATCCCCAAACCTATATCGGAAAAGGAAAAATAGAAGAGCTGAAAGACCTGATCTGGGAGGAGGACGCATCCGGCATCATCTGCGACGACGAGCTTTCTGCGGCGCAGCTCAATCATCTGCAGCAGGAGCTGGAGTGCAAGGTCATTGATCGGACACTGCTGATTCTGGATATCTTTGCCGCGCATGCGGTTTCCGGAGAAGGCAAGATCCAGGTAGAGCTGGCCCAGCTCCGTTACCGGTCGGCACGGCTCACCGGACTCGGCAATTCCCTTTCACGTCTGGGCGGCGGGATCGGGACGAGAGGCCCGGGAGAGAAAAAGCTGGAGATGGACCGGCGGCTGATCCGGGAGAGGATCAGCCGTTTAAAACGGGAGCTGAAGGAAGTGGAGCAGCACCGGGAACTGATCCGCGCCCAGAGGAAGCGCTCCAACATGAAGGTGGCGGCACTGGTTGGTTATACCTCTGCGGGGAAGAGCAGTATGGAAAATGTCCTGACAGACGCGGGGATTCTGGAGGACGCGATGCTGTTTTCTACGCTGGACACCACCACCCGGGTTCTGGAGCTGGAAGGAAAGCAGAAGATTTTGCTGACCGATACGGTAGGATTTATCCGGAAGCTGCCTCATCACCTGATTGAGGCATTTAAGAGTACACTGGAGGAGGCCAGGTACGCGGACATCATCATTCACGTGGTGGATGCCTCCAATCCTCAGATGGACACCCAGATGTATGTGGTTTACGACACCCTGCGCCAGCTCGGAGTAGAAGGAAAGCCGGTGATCACGCTGTTCAACAAACAGGACCTGCTTGCTGAGCCGGGGCATTTCCGGGATTTTCAGGCAGATTACACGATATCCGCGTCTGCCAGGACGGGGCAGGGGCTGGAAGAACTGAAAAGAGCCCTGTCGGAGATTCTTCAAAAAGACCAGGTTTATATCGAACGGCTGTATCCCTTTGAGGACGCGGGAAAGGTCCAGGTGATCCGCGCCAGCGGACAGCTTTTGGAGGAAGAATATACTCCGGAAGGAATTGCCGTCAAGGCATATGTACCGAAAGAAATCTATCTGTCAGGGAGAGTCTGAGGAAGAGAGAAGAGAGTTACGAATGAGTCACCATCCCGGTGAGGGGAAAACGGAGTCCGTGAGTTACCGATTACGGATTTACTATATGAAGATTCGAGGTAGAAAAACTCATGCTATCAAAATTCAGTGTTAAAAAGCCATATACCGTAGTGGTTGCGGTGGTCCTGGTTCTGATCCTGGGCTATGTGTCCTTTGACAAGATGACGGTAGACCTGCTGCCGGACATGAACCTGCCCTATGCGGTGGTTATGACGACCTATCCGGGAGCCAGCCCGGAGGAGGTGGAGGCCACGGTGACAAGGCCGGTGGAGCAGGCCATGGCGACCATCAGCAACATCAAGAATGTGAGCTCTTCCTCCATGGAAAACGCGTCTACAGTCATATTGGAATTTGAACAGACCTCTAATATGGATTCCGTGACCATTGAGATGCGGGAAAGCCTGGACCAGATCAAAGGGTACTGGCCGGATACGGTGGGAAATCCCATTATCATGAAACTGAATCCCACCATGCTGCCCGTGATGGTTCCCGCAGTCAGTGTGGAAGGAGCGGACGCGGCGGAGACTACCCGGATCATCAAGGAGGAGGTCCTGCCTGAGCTGGAAAGTCTGGAAGGCGTGGCTTCGGTCAACATGTACGGGGATGTGGAGGAGACTATCCAGGTGACCATCAAGAAGGCCAAGGTCAGCAGCGTGGACGCCAGTGTTCAGAACCAGCTGGACCGGCAGTTCCAGGAAGCGGAGGATGCGCTGGCCGAGGCCAAAGCCCAGGTCGAGGACGGCAAGAACCAGATGGAGGCCGGAGCGGGAGCGGCGGCAGGCCAGCTTGGCGCGGCAGAGCAGCAGATCGCTCAGGGAGACGCGGAGCTGACGCAGGGCCGGCTGGAGATCAAGGAAAAGAAAAGCCAGCTGGAGCTTGCCCGGACGACTCTTCAGATTGCGGCGGCGGGGCTGGATGCCAGCGAACAGGCACTGAATGAACAGAAGCAGGAGCTGGAGGATTTTAACAGCCGGAGAGGTGAGATCGAAGCGGAATACCAGCAGGTGCAGAAGGAGATCCAGGAGCTGCTGGCCTCTATGGGACAGGTTCCCCCGGCTGACGGCTCAGGAAATGGGGATGCCTCCGGGGACGGCACCGGGAATCCGGGAGCGGGAGGAGACGGAAGCGTGACACCGGGAGCAGGCGGAAGCGGGACAGGCAGCTCGGGAGCAGACGGGACCGGAACGATCAACCCGGGTGCAGGCGGAAGCGGCACGATCAATCCGGGAACAGGCGGAAACGGGACGGGCGGAAGCGGAGCGACGGTCCCGGGCGGAAATATTCCGGATTTCTCCCAGGGAATCGGCGGCACGGAGATTACCCTGCCGGACGGCACCACCATCACGATCCCCAATATCAACCTGCCGGGCGGGATTCCTGACATTTCCGTACCGGACGGCACCGATCTGGAGAAGCTGGCTCAGCTGCAGCTTGCCCAGGCGGCCCTGGCTTCCCAGCTTGCGTTGCTGGACCAGTACGATTCCACTATGGGGATGATCAACGAAGGACTGGGACAGATTGGAGCAAACCGCCAGATCATTTCGGACAAGCAGGCCGAGCTGGATATGGCCCAGACGATGCTGGATCAGGCGGAAGAGCAGCTGAACGCGGGGACGTTGTCTTTGGCCCAGGCAAGAGCCCAGCTGGGAGCGGCCCAGCTGACCGCGGCCCTGGAGATGAGCAGCGTATCCGCCCAGCTTGCGGTGGGAGAATCGGCCATCAAGGCACAGGAGGAGGAACTCAAAAAAGCAAAGGACACGGCCAGCGCTGCCGCGGACATGGAAGCCATGCTGACGGCCGAGACCGTACAGACGCTGCTGACGGCGCAGAACTTCAACATGCCCGCGGGCTATGTGAAGGAGGACGGAATTGATTACCTGATCCGGGTAGGCGATAAGTTTTCTTCCATAGAAGAGCTGCGCAAGCTGGTACTGGTAGAGCGGGAAGGGATCAATCCCATCCGGCTTTCCGACATCGCGGATGTGGAGCGGAAGGATAATTCGGACGAAACCTACGCCAAGATCAACGGGGAGAACGGGATCCTGTTCCAGATCCAGAAGCAGACTGGATACTCCACCGGGGACGTAACAGACCGGGTGCTGGACCGCCTGGAAAAGATCGAGAAGAACAATCAGGACATCCATACCGTAGTGCTGATGAACCAGGGCGTCTATATCGACATGGTGATCGGCTCCGTGCTGCAGAACCTGGTGTTCGGCGCGGTGCTTGCGATCCTGATCCTTTTGGTATTCCTGCGGGATATCCGGCCGACCTTCGTTATCGCATGCTCCATCCCGATCAGTATCCTGACAGCCATCGTTCTGATGTATTTCAGCGGGGTGACCATGAATGTCATCTCCCTGTCCGGACTGGCTCTGGGCGTGGGGATGCTGGTGGACAACTCCATCGTCGTGATCGAAAACATTTACCGGATGCGCAATGAGGAAGGAGCATCGGCCAAAAAAGCGGCGATCCAGGGCGCAAAGGAAGTGGCGGGCGCCATTGCGGCCTCCACTCTGACCACGGTGTGCGTATTCCTTCCTATTGTATTTACGGAAGGCATCGCGAGACAGCTGTTTGTGGATATGGGACTGACCATAGGCTATTCTCTGCTGGCCAGTCTAGTAGTGGCGCTGAGTCTGGTGCCTATGATGTCCGCGGGGCTTCTGCGGAAGACCCAGCAGAAGGAGAGCCGCCTGTATGCGGGAATCCAGAATGTATATGAGAGGCTGCTCCGGATTGCGTTGAAAGGAAAGATCGTCGTACTGGCAGGAGCGCTTGCCCTGTTTTTCTTAAGCGGTGCACTGCTGTTCGCCCGGGGGACCCAGTTCATGCCTTCCATGCAGAGCACGGAGATCAGCATGAGTGTTTCCACGCCGGACGGAACTCCGCTGGCAGAAACAGCCCGGGCCGCGGATGCATTTGCCGAACAGATCGGGGAGATCGCCGATGTGGAGGACGTGGGCGGAATGGCAGGAGACTCCGGGGGACTTGGAATGGGCTCTTCCTCTACCAATGAGGTACAGTTTTACGCTCTGGTCAGCGAGGACCGCACCATGTCCGACCGGAAGCTGCAGAAGGAGCTGGAAAAAGCCGCGCGGGACCAGGGGCTGGAGATCAATGTAAGCATGTCCAATATGGATATGAGCGCCCTGGGAAGCTCCGGCATTTCCGTACAGATCAAGGGAAATGAGCTGGATACCCTGCGCAGGATCGCCGGAGAAGTGGCGGAGATCGTGTCAAATGTAAAAGGGACCCAAAACGTGTCCGACGGGATGGAGGAGGTGACCAGAGAGTTTCGGATCGTGGTGGACAAGGCGAAGGCTATCGCCCACAATCTGACGGTGGCTCAGGTTTATCAGGATCTGGCGGCAAGGCTGCGGGACCAGACCTCCTCCACCAATCTGGAGATGGATACCGCCACCATCGGGATCGTGGTGGCGGAGCAGAAGAATCAGGAGCTGACAAGGGAGGAGATCCAAAACCTGGTGCTGGATGTGAAAAAGGAAGACGGGACGACGGAAAAGCTGGCGCTTAAGGACGTTGCGGTATTTGAGGACGGCGAAGGGCTGCAGGCTATTTCCAGGGATGCCCAGAGCCGGTACATCAATGTCAGCGCCGAGGTGGCGGAGGACGACAACGTGGGGCTGGTCAGCAACCGGATCCAGAAGGAGCTGAATAAATATCGGATCCCGGAGGGCTATACGGTGAAGATGACCGGGGAAGACGAGACCATCCGGGAAACGATGATCGAGCTTTTGAAAATGCTGGCCCTGGCCGTGGTGTTCATGTACCTGATTATGGTGGCGCAGTTCCAGTCCCTGCGCTCCCCATTCATCGTCATGTTTACGGTGCCGCTGGCATTTACCGGGGGATTCCTGGGACTGCTGGTCTCCGGAAGCCTGATGAGCGTGATCGCCATGATCGGATTTGTTATGCTTTCCGGGATCATTGTCAACAACGGGATCGTATTTATCGATTATACGAATCAGCTGATATCTGCGGGATACGAGATGACGGAGGCGCTTGTGGAGGCCGGAAGGACCAGGCTTCGGCCCATCGTTATGACGGCGCTGACCACGATTCTGGGATTGTCTACGATGGCGCTGGGAGTGGGATCCGGCGCGGATATGGTACAGCCCATGGCGGTGGTCACGATCGGTGGCCTGACCTACGGCACGATTTTGACCCTGTTCGTGGTGCCCTGTATATACGGATTGTTCCGAAAGAGGGAAAAGGCAAGACTGAAAGAAGGAATGGAAGACAGCTTAGAGGATTACATGGAAGAGATCCATGAGGAAGAGGAGTAATAAGGGAGGTCCGGGATATGTTTCAGGAGGCAGTGGAGTTTGCGACGAAGGCGCATGAAGGGCAGGTACGGAAAGGAACAAGGAAACCATATATCGTCCACCCGATCGAGGTGGCGGAGATCGTCAGGGCCATGACATCGGATGAGGAGGTGCTCTGTGCCGCGGTCCTGCATGATACGATTGAGGACTGCACAGGGGTAACGGAGGAAATCCTGCGCAGCCGCTTCGGAGAACGTGTGGCAGAACTGGTCGCGGGGGAAAGCGAAGACAAATCCAAAACCTGGGAGGAACGCAAAAGCACGACGATACGGCATTTAAAAACAGAATCCAGAGAGCTGCAGATGATCGCCCTGGCGGACAAGCTGTCCAACATGCGGGATATTGACCGGGACTATCCGGTCCTGGGGGAAGGCCTGTGGATGAAGTTTCGGATGCACAGCAAGCAGGCCATCGGCTGGTATTATAAGGGCGTCATGGAAGCGCTGCAGGAAGACTTTCAGGATGTTCCGGCATTTCAGGAATATTGCCGTCTGGTGAGAAAACATTTCGGAGACGCGCCGGCATCTCTGGAGTGGAAAGAGGAAAAGAAAAGGAGGGGAGGCAAGTGAGCGGTACAAACGTCATCTGTTTTGCAAATAACAAGGGCGGGAGCGGGAAGTCCACCACATGCTCCAACATCGGCTACGGCCTGTCGGTCCTGGGGAAAAAGGTGCTCCTGGTGGACGGAGATATGCAGCTGAACCTGTCGCTGTCCCTGTTTGAGGAGGATCAGGTGCTGAACTTCGCGCGCAGTGAGAAGAACCTTTACGAAGGGATCCGCAGACAATCCGACCTGACGGATTTTATCGTGCGTTCCCCCTTTGAAAACCTGGATCTGATCCCCTCATCCACTCTGATGTGCTCCATCGAATATGAGCTGTTTACCAAATGGCAGAGGGAATATATCCTCAAAAAATGTCTGGCAAATATCATGTCCTCCGGGGAATACGATTATATCCTGATCGACGCGCCGCCCACTCTGGGCGGATGGGTGATGAACATCCTGTGCGCTTCGGACGCGGTGATCATCCCGGTAGAGTCCAGTCCATGGGGCATGTTCGGCCTGGCAAATATGTTCGAATTTTTGGGCGAGGTCCGGCAGATCGCTCCGGAGCTTCGGACGGGCGGCGTGGTGATCACAAAGGTAGATACCCGGAAAAGCTATTTTCGTCAGACCTTGGATACGCTGAAAGAGCTGGACGGGGTGAAGGTATTTGACACCTATATCCGGGTGGACAGCGGAGTGGAATGGTCCCAGGACAACCACGTGCCGATCATGGCTTATAAGAAAAACAGCCGCAGCGCGAAGGAGTATATGGAATTGACGGAGGAGATCGCGCGAAGATTCGAGGGAGGACACGGAAAGTGATACAACGGAGCCAGAAGATATGCATCAGGATTTGATCAGGGAATTATCAGTCATCACGGAAGAAGAGCAGAGTATTTTGGACGGGCGGCAGGGCATCGACCAGCAGCTTTACACGGAGAAAAAGGAGCTGGTCGTAGATAGCGAGAAGCTGCTCAAACGGGGAAAGCTGATCGAGGTGAGACCCCACACCCGTTTCGTAAAGTTTCCCCGGCACCGGCATAATTATGTAGAAGTGATCTACATGTGCCAGGGGACTACGACACATTATATTGACGGAAATGAGGTCGTTCTGGAACCAGGCGACCTTTTGTTTCTGAACCAGAATTCGGAGCAGGAGATTCTGCCCGCCGGGGAAGCGGATATTGCGGTGAACTTCATCATCCTGCCCGAGTTTTTCAATATGGCATTTTCCATGATGGGAACAGAGGAAAATACACTGAGGGAATTTCTGGTGGGGACACTCTGCGGCAAGAATGACCAGACCTCGTATCTGTATTTCCATGTAGCGGATGTCCTGCCGATCCAGAACCTAGTGGAAAATATGGTCTGGACGGTCTTTTACGGCATGGGAAATAAGCGCAGCTGCAACCAGATCACCATGGGGCTGCTTCTGCTGCAGCTTTTGAATTATATGGATAAGATGGAGACCGGAAGCTCACGCTTTGATACGGAGCTGACCGGAAATGTACTGAATTATATCGAGGAGCACTATAAGGACGGCAGTCTTTCCGATCTGGCAGAGAGCATGAATTTTGACCTGTACTGGCTCAGCCGGGAGATCAGGAAACGTACCGGCAGAACTTACAAGGAGCTTCTCCAGGCAAAGAGAATGAACCAGGCGGCTTATCTGCTCACCAGCAGCCGGCTGCCTGTAGCGGATATCATAGAGTCCGTGGGGTATGACAATACGAGTTATTTTTACCGGAAGTTCAAAGAAAGATATGGAGTCAGCCCGAAGGAGTACCGGAAAGAAGGAGGGGCTTGTTCACAGTAGTTCTTTCAGGCTTGATTTTATTGAAATTCTGCTTTACAATAAGGAATATGTAGTTTGGGGAAGTCCCCGACAAAAAAACAGGGAGGCGGCTGTATGCAGAGACGTATTTTGGTAGTAGATGATGATTCGATGAATTTGGTAAGAACGAAGATGATCCTGGGGAAGTATTATGAGGTGCTTCTTGCGGAATCAGGAATAGAGGCGCTTGATAAGCTGAGGAATGAGGAGGTCGATCTGGTCCTTCTTGATATAGAGATGCCGGGTATGAAGGGGATGGAGGTCTTTGAACGCATGAAGAAGAACTCGATCAATATCCCTGTGATTTTCCTGACTGCGTCGGGAGACGAGGATGACGTCATGAGCGCGATCAAACTGGGGGCGGTGAATTACCTGAAAAAGCCATTTATGCCGCAGGAATTGATGAAGCGGGTTGCCCAGGAGCTGCAGCAGTAAGGAGAAAAGAAAAAAGCTTATTGCAATTCACGGCCGGTCAGGCCGTGAATTGCAATAAAACAGTGTTGGCAAAGCAGAGGGAATACGTTATAATAAAAAAGTCGGTGTATCTGACAGATAGGAAAGAATACGCCGATTATTCGATATTACAGAAAGCTTCCTGTATAATATAAAGTGCAAAGGGAGTTGATAAAAAAAGATACCTCGTGTATAGTTGAATTATTA
>QXWX01000352.1 GCA_009911175.1 Lachnospiraceae bacterium
CGTTCCGTTTACGACATCCCTTTCTTTGGATGCGGCAGAGCGCCACCGCAATGATGAAATGGTCTCTTACCGCCATTACTGTAATGTCCTTGGGGAAGAACTCTATGCGGACACAGAACTCATAAAGTGGAAAGGGCACCGCTGCTACCTTCATGTTTATTTTGACAGTATCAAAGCGGCGCTGGATGAGAAAAAGTTCAGCCACCGGATCCTGATGGAATATGAGGAACTCTGCTCAGGGAGTACGGTAAAAGAGCATCAGAAAGACTACGAAAGATTTTTTACTGTCAAGGAGACTCCTAAGCGGGGCAGGAAAGTTGAATACAATCAGAAAGCAATAGATGCCTGCAGAAAGAACAGTGTCGGCTGGCTTGTGCTTGCGACAAATGATGTCAAAGACCCGGTGGAGGCACTTGAAATATACCGGATGAAGGATACAATAGAAAAGCATTTCGATGACCTGAAAAATGACCTTGATATGAAAAGGCTGCGTATCCATTCCTCAGCAGCAATGGACGGGCGGCTGTTTATCCAGTATATTGCCCTGATACTTTCTTCCCAGATTAAAAACATCATGAATGAGGCCGGATGGTTCAAGAGCCATAATATGCAGGAAGTGATAGATGAGATGAAATCCCTGCGGGTAGTTTCTGTTGAAGGGAAACGTAAGCCGATCTACACAACGACAACAGCTTTTCAGAGAGAAATTATTGAACTCTTTGGGCTAAACATCGGCTGACATATGTATAATTGATACGGGATTTTAGGAT
>QXWX01000353.1 GCA_009911175.1 Lachnospiraceae bacterium
GCAAATACGCCATCCGGCTCAAGGAGAACGCAAGGCTCCGTGAATTAGCAGAAGAGGAAAACCAGGCATTGTACCGGGCAACAAGATCCAACCAGGTGGACTATGCTGTCGAGTATGGGGAGTTCCTGTATCAGGCTGGCTCATGGAGCCATCCTCGCAGAGTGGTTTTTAAAATCGAAAAACCCTATGGCCAGATGATCCATCTATACACCTTTATTGTCACAACACTGGAAATGGAACCCTATCAGGTAATCCAGTTCTATTGCGGAAGAGGCAAAATGGAAAATTTCATCAAAGAAGGCAAAAGCGGTTTCGACTTTGCCTCTGTAAGTAGTTCCTCAAAGCTGGTAAACGCGAACCGCCTTCTGGTTCATGCGTTAGCTTATAATTTATTCAATTGGTTTAGACGTCTGGCGCTCGCTGTGAGCATGAGAAAACAGCGTATAGACACCATTCGTTTAAAGTTGCTGAAAATAGCCGCAAGAGTGGTAAGATCAGCACGATATAAATATTTCAAACTGTGCAGCAGCTGTCCCTACAAGAAAGAATTCTACGAGACACTGGAAAACATCCATAACCTGAAACCACAGTTGGAATAACAACGGTTAACGAACCTTGACAGCCACAATAGATCTTTAAACCTATCATAGGAGAAGTCTGCCCATTTTTAGGCTGTTTTCTGGTAGAGTGAGGTATTGGGAGTGGTTGTAACGATAACTGCGGCGAATTTTATGCGAGCTTATACCGCCGTGAATAATTCAGG
>QXWX01000354.1 GCA_009911175.1 Lachnospiraceae bacterium
CAGCATTGGCATAAGTGTTTTTCTTATGCAGAAATTTTGCCATTTTGCGTCAAAAAATATTTATAAGTGGCCTAAAAGCTGCATGGTTGCCGCCGCCGGATTGGACAGAGGTCCGAGGATATTGAATACGGTGCGGACTCCCAGCTCCCTGCGAACCGGCACCGCATATTTCATAGACGAGTGGTACACCGGGGCAAACATGAAGCACATCCCCGTCCGGTTCAGGATCGTCTCATTCTGCTGCGCATTCAGCGCCACATGGGCTCCCAGACATTCCAGAACGTCCGCCGCGCCGCTCTTGCTGGACACGCTCCGGTTCCCATGCTTTGCCACCGGGACTCCGCCTGCCGCCACCACAAATGCGGACGTGGTGGAGATATTGAAGGTTCCCGCCTCGTCTCCGCCGGTCCCCACAATGTCGATGACCTCACGCTCCGGATGGATCTTGACTCCCTTCTCCCGCATGACCTCCGCAAATGCGGTGATCTCCTCAATGCTTTCGCCCTGCATCCTGAGTGCTGTCAAAAATCCCCCCATCTGCGCCTGGGTCGCCGTGCCGTCCATCATTTCCTCCATCACCTGCTTTGCCATGTCATAGCTGAGATCTCTGCCTTCCAGCAATTCATAGATTGCTTCCTTAATCATGCTCTTTTCTTCCTTTCCAATTGTAATATTTAAAAAATTTTTATCGGGTAGGAGGCTACCCATTAGTTGAGCAGCCGACCTCCCACACCACTGTACGTACCGTTCGGTATACAGCGG
>QXWX01000355.1 GCA_009911175.1 Lachnospiraceae bacterium
CTAATGGCCATGGCTACACAAGCCTCCCTCTTCTCCCCCGCCGTCTCCGCCGACCGCGTGGCGGCGCCGTGGAAGCAGTCCGTAGCACAGTTCTCCACTCTCAAGCCCATCAAAGGAGCCTCCGCCGTCGCCCACCGCTCCATCCGCGCCATGGCCGAAGAAGCCCCCGCCGCCGCCGCCACCAAAGAGGCCCCCGCCGGGTTCACCCCGCCGCAGCTCGACCCCAACACCCCGTCCCCGATCTTCGGAGGCAGCACCGGCGGCCTCCTCCGCAAAGCCCAGGTGGAGGAGTTCTACGTCATCACGTGGGAGTCGCCCAAGGAGCAGGTGTTCGAGATGGTGACCGGCGGCGCCGC
>QXWX01000356.1 GCA_009911175.1 Lachnospiraceae bacterium
CATCATGCGGCAGGGCCCGAACCTGCTGAAGCTGGCCCGAAAGGAGCAGTGCCTGGCCCTCGGAACCCGGCTCCGGTCCAAGTACAAGATCAACTACCAATTCTACCGGGTATTCCCCAACGGTGAGGTGCAGTACCTGCACCCCAAAGACGGGGTCTACCCGGAGAAGGTCAACGCCGGGCGGACCGGAGTCGGCCAGAACTTCAGATCGATCGGGAAGAACGTCAGCCCGATCGAGGTGAAGTTCACCGGCAAGCAAACGTATGATTTGTGAGGTGATTAAAGAGATATTGTGCTTTTGTAATTTGTGTGATGTATTTATGCATGCCCCTTTTTTATTTTTAACGTTCATCAATGATCATACTGTCTTAAACTGTT
>QXWX01000357.1 GCA_009911175.1 Lachnospiraceae bacterium
ATAGTGGTTTATTAAAAAAAATGAAAATAATGGTTGACGGTAAAGGGGTTCTGTGATAGAATACATATTGCTCAGTTGAGAGCGAGACTAAATGTTATATGGAGAGGTATCGAAGTGGTCATAACGAGGCGGTCTTGAAAACCGTTTGTCCGCAAGGGCGCGTGGGTTCGAATCCCACCCTCTCCGTTCAAACTGCTGTATGTCATCATGCGGCAGTTTCTATGTCCGTTTTCTTTGGCTTTCTGAAGTGCTTTGTGTCAGAGAGAGGAAGAAAATGAAAAAAATGTAAAAGAGTACTGGACAAGACGCCGGTAATAGTGTATATTGAATAACGGACATTTTGGAGAAGTACCCAAGCTGGCCGAAGGGGCTCCCCTGGAAAGGGAGTAGGTCGTTGATAGCGGCGCGAGGGTTCAAATCCCTCCTTCTCCGTTCGCCTTACTTATATATAGGAAGAAAAGGAATTTTCTGCCTGATAAATAGGGCGGTTGTGATGCGAGTCAAAAGTGAGAGAAAAAAATGTAAAAAAATGAAAAAAGACTCTTGACAAACAAAAAACAACATGGTAATATATACAAGCTGACTCGCAAGAGGAAGCCAAGTAAAAAGAAGTTTGAAAAAACTTCAAAAAAATTAAAAAAGTTCTTGACAAACGATAGCGGATGTGATAAACTAAATGAGCTGTCGCTTGACAGAGAAAAAAGACGAACCTTGATAACTAAACAATAGACAACGATCCTTGAAAATTTCTTA
>QXWX01000358.1 GCA_009911175.1 Lachnospiraceae bacterium
CAGCCCGGGAGAGCAGGGAATCATGCGAAAAATTTTCTGGAAGGATTCTCCGGACTGCTGGAATGCGATGGCTATACCGGATACAACAGTGTAGAGAATGTGATCCTGGTATGCTGCCTTACCCATTGCCGGAGATATTTCTTCGAAGCAGTTCCGGCAGCCCGCCGAAAAAAGATAAAACTGCTGGACATCAACTCACCGGAAGAGATCCCGGAAGATGCGGCTGATCCGGAAAAAGCAAAGGAGGGCAAGAGGATCCCGGCAGAGATCGGACTTTGCTATTGCAATAAACTTTTTCGTATAGAACGGACACTAAAAGCCATGTCTCCGGAGGAACGTAAGAACAAACGCCTGGAGTTGGAAGTCCCTGTCTGGGACAGTTTCTGGTCCTGGCTTGCAACGGTAGAGCCATTGGGCGGAAGCCTGTTGGAAAAAGCAGTGAACTATGCAGCTAACCATAAGGAGCTTCTGGGTAACTACCTGCTGGATGGGAGATGTGAGATCTCCAATAACCGGGCGGAACGATGCGCAAAATCCTACGCGACCGGGAGAAAGAACTTCCTTTTCCACGATACCGTGAATGGAGCGAGATCGAGTGCTATCATCTACAGCCTGGTAGAAACGGCAAAGGCAAACAACCTGAACGTGTTCCAATACCTTTACACACTATTGCTTTACATGCCGGACTATAAACAGGAGCCTGCAGGTGTGGAGGCCATGATGCCGTGGAACGACTTTATAAAGGAACG
>QXWX01000359.1 GCA_009911175.1 Lachnospiraceae bacterium
CGGAAGTTTCGACATTGATACAATGGAAGAGTCCGAAACCTTTGAAATATAAGGGGTTCGGTCTCTTATGCGTGTAGTGCCCAATTACGTTTTAATCTATAATCTTATTCCTTTCCCGGAACAGGCCCTGCTTCAGTTTGACTGCGCATTCCCAAAGTTCCTGATGGAACGTGTCTGCCTTCTCTATGACACGTTCCGCTTTTTTTTTGCCTATAAACACCCAGCCGTCATGCACTTCACCCAGTCTGTCCAGCAGCGCGCCTTTTGTCAGATAATGCCCATTTTCTTCAAAATGTTTCCTCATGATCTCGGCGATGACTATGGCTGTCAGGCAAATGAACACATGAACCCGAATCTTATCGTCCGTCCAGTGGTGCTGTGGACGGACACTAAAGTGGTCAATGTCCTTTGACACCCGGAAGATGCCGTTTTCAATACATTCCTGACGGCTGTATTCCTCCAGGATCTCTTTTGATGTCCAATCCTTATGGTCGGTGACCGTCAGTTTCTTACCATAAAATTTCCTGCAGTAACCCGCCTTTTTTACCGCGTCCTCTTTCCAAGTGGCCTTATAGCAGCCATCCGATCTTTTTTCCAGCGTCAGTTCCGTGAACTCTTTCAAATAGGCTTTCTTCTTATATAAGTGCGACCTCACGATCTCTTCCAACGCATTCTTCTCATCCCACTCCGGCACATCCAGGTGTTTTTTCTTCCTTCCTCTTCTGCGGCGTC
>QXWX01000360.1 GCA_009911175.1 Lachnospiraceae bacterium
TATCGGCTTTAGCCGGTTGAGTACGACGGAGTTTTTCGTGTTCCGAAAAATGGAGGCGTGCGAAACAAAAAACCACCTGCTATGCGGGTGGTGTAGCAAGTGCTTATAGCACAAAAATCACCTTTCCGTTATGATAGAGTTGTTCAAGCTACTACATAACGAAAGGAAAGGTGATTTTTATGGCTAACAAGACAAATAGTATGGCACATACGAAATGGATGTGCAAGTATCACATTGTCTTTACTCCCAAGTATAGACGAAAAGCAATTTATAATCAATACAAAGTAAGTATACGTGACATTATAAAACAACTCTGCGCGTATAAAGGCGTGGAGATTATCGAAGGACATCTGATGCCCGACCATATCCATATGCTGGTAAGTATACCGCCCAAGTATAGCGTGTCGAGCTTTATGGGGTACCTGAAAGGAAAAAGTGCCCTGATGATATTCGACAAGCACGCAAACCTAAAGTACAAATACGGAAACCGTCATTTTTGGGCGGAGGGATATTACGTGAGCACAGTCGGTCTGAACGAGGCAACGATAAAGAAGTATATCCAGGATCAGGAGAAGAGTGACATTATGCAGGACAAGTTGAGCGTGAAGGAATATGAGGACCCCTTCAAGGGGTAGCCGGTATTACGAATGCCCTTTGAAGGGCGGCGACGAGTCAAGGGCGTAGTGGCTTGAACGAAGTGAAAGCCAGCGTCTTTAGGCGCTGGCC
>QXWX01000361.1 GCA_009911175.1 Lachnospiraceae bacterium
GAAAAAGCATCTTATAGATTTCTGTTGAAACTACAAGATATGAGAATCCATGATTCCATCTCAATATCATCAATAGCATGAAAAACTTATAGAGTTGCTAGAAGTAGATGCTATGAACAAAAGTAGTAGTCTCCATGGGCTAAACACATCAACACAAATTCATAATTTATTCTTAAACTTAGTAGACATATCCCTTAACGAACATTCCCTTTTTAGCCTCCTCGGACTCGCCCTCACCAGTATATTTCCCGAGCTGAGCAAGAGAGTTGGCACTAGCCCTGAGGAGCAGAGCATCCTGAGCTGCCTTCACGTTCTCGGGTCTTCCTCCCCATGTCTTTAGACAAGTGTTCTGAAGGGCACGTGCATATGAGAACGACACGTGCCATGGGTTTGGGCTTTGGTTCATTGCATTCAAGTTGAGTGTAGCCTCTACCTCAGATTGCCCACCAGACAAAAACATGATTCCAGGAACTGCAGGTGGGATTCTTCTCTGGAGAAGCTTAAGAGTGTAATCAGCAACCTGTTGAGGTGTGGCCCGTTCTTTACAGTCGGCACCAGGTGTAACCATGCTTGGCTTTAGAAGAATGCCTTCAAACATAACATTGTTTTCAGCTAGGTAAAAGAACACCTCAGCCCACACCTTTTGTGCAACCTCGAAGGTCCGGTCAATTCCGTGCTCTCCGTCAAGCAAAATCTCGGGTTCAACAATTGGGACCAGAC
>QXWX01000043.1 GCA_009911175.1 Lachnospiraceae bacterium
CATCCCCGTAAAAATCCGCGTAACGTAAAACACCATTATAACTGTAAGTCGACCCATTAAAATAACCGCGGAGTGTGCATTGTCAGATAATGTTATGATATTTCAAAAATAAACAGTTATTTTCAGGATGATAAGCACCAAGGGGAAAGTCTGCGATTTTTTAAGGTTGTATGTTCCAACCACTCATTCTTTCACACGTTTCGATGGCATTTATTCCAAGCACATACTAAGTTGTTAACATTGATATGAAAAGTGTAGATAAACAGGCAGTATTGCATCGGGGAACGAAGGCGCAGATTTTACTTGTGAATCCGACGGAACATAATTTATTGTGGCTTAACCGGAATCCGAATGTAGAGAAAATCGGGCTGGAACGTCAGATTGCTACAGCGAAAAATGATCAGGCCCATAAGGCAAATGGGATTTTTCTCAGATGGGCAGATAATGACCAGTGGAAAGAGATGACTATGCCCGCAATGGGTGATGCGCATGGAGAATATCCACAGGAAAAAGACGAGATATTTATGCCCGGATGGCTGTTAGCTGACATGGGAATCGAACATCCGGAAATAGGGATGGAGATTCGGATGACCTGCCGTTATGGGGGTACAACCATTGATCATCCGGCGTTGTCAGATTTTCAGGAGCAGACCTTCAGGCTCTCCGGCTGGTATCAGGATTACAGCGGCAACTATCAGATGGGTAATGCAATCTGTTATATTTCGGAAGAGTACTGGAAAGGGTCGGCTGCCACAGAGGATAACACCCGCTGTGCGGCATCGCTGCTATTTTCTGATGACGAGACTGCTGCGGCAGAATATCAGGAAATTCTGCGCGGTATGGAGATGGCTGATAACTCGGAACTGAATCTGCTGATCTATTTCGGTTCTAAAGGTAATGTATGGGGACTGATGGCCGTAATATTATTGATTATGCTTTGCGGATATCTTCTTATCTATAATATTTTGTTTATATCGGTGAACAATGATATTCGGTTTTTTGGACAGCTAAAAACGATTGGGACAACAAAGAGGCAGATTAAGAGCATTATATTCCGGCAGATGGGGAAATTATGTATGATCGGTGTCCCTGTCGGTCTGGGAATCGGAGCGGTTATCTCATTCGTGGTTGTTCCGCTGGGAGTTATGGGAATGAGCGGCGGGTATATGATTAAAGACAGTAATGCTGTGTCAGTCTCATTTTCACCGGTTATCTATATTGGAGCAGCAGCACTTTCGATTTTAACAACTCTTGTCGGCAGTCTGAAGCCGGCAGGCATTGCCGGAAGCATTTCTCCGATTGAGGCACTGCATTATCAGGGAATGGCATTGAAAAATAAGAAAGTAAATAAAAGAAAGAATGATACGGAAAAAGGCAGAGTGCCTCATAAAAATAAGCTTTACCGCATGGCATGGAGAAATGTGTTCCGCGGGAAGAAGAGCGCAGTCCTTACTTTCCTCTCATTATTTTTGGGATTAAGCATTTTTCTTGTGACAACGGGAATCCTGTCAAGTATTGATGTCTCGGTAATCGCCGAGCAGTATTTTGCTGAAAACGAGGACATTTCTGTAACATTGTATGATAATTCAAAACCGATGATTACGGAAGAAATGATGTCGGATATTCAGAATATGGATGGGGTTTTGGATGTGACGGCATATCGCAAATGTGCGGATATGGGTTATGAGGATGGATTTGATAGTACAAAGGGGCCATTTAGCGGATTCATGGAGATGCTTTATGAAGTGGAACCTGGGCTTGCACAGTATGAGGATGCATACCATACAGGTGATTTGTGGAAATCGAATATTGTAGGGATTAACGAAAGAGAGTTTGGAATTATAAAGGAACATTTAGGTTTGGAGTCCAGCTACGAGGAATTTCAAGAAGGCAGGGTTTCCTTTTATCTCTGTTCTTCGGATATGGTCAAGGCATTTAAGACAGCGCCGCTGCCGCGGTCTTTGGATGTGGTAATCGGAGGAAAGCCGTATGCCTTTGAAATGTCGGCAGTTCCCGTAGACGGGCAGGCGGAATATTTGAATTTGGGTACAGGTCTTATGCCGGAATATGTGATGCCGTATCTGCTGGTAAGTCAGGACTATATGGATGGTCTTGGGCTTAACAATACCATTCAGAAGCTGAAGATTACTGTAATGGAGGGAATGGAACGGGCAGTAACAGAACAGATTGTCACGAAGTTTGATAATGGAAATGTAGTGATCAATTCTAAGTATGACAAAGAACAGGAATTAAATAAATCATTCAGTATGATTTATATGCTTGGCAATAGCTTGTCTGCTATTTTACTTTTTATCGGCATTATGAATTTTATAAATACAATGTCGGTGAATGTGACCGTTCGCAGGCATGAGCTGGCAGTGTTGGAGAGCATAGGAATGACAAAACAGCAGATCCGTAAGATGCTGGCTTATGAAGGAGTTTGGTATTGGACGATTCCCTATATACTTATTCTTAGTTTGGGAACCGCAATTTTTACCGGTACATTTTTCTTTGTGAAGAGCAGCTTGCTCCCGTATATTACCTATACCTATCCTGCAGTTCCGTTGACAGTATCGGCAGTGATCGTATTTGCCATCTGTATCCTGACGCCGCTTGTGGCTTATTGGTCGTTTAGCGGAGACAGCGTTGTTGACAGGCTGCGGAAGGTGTAATATATTAAGATAAATAGCAGACAGTCATTTGGAAATCCACGATTCAGTAATTCCAATGAGGTCCAGAGGGCGGGCAGGTATCCCCAGCGTTTTGACAAATCGGGGAGCAGGGGTTCGTTTGAAGATGGGAGATGCAGATATGGGAAAGGGCGCAGGCAGCGTATCTATTATAGGCGGGGCAGACGGGCCTACAAGTTTTTTTATTGCTGGAAAAGGCGGTAAGATGAAATTTACAATTCGCATACAGAATTATTTCCGCAAATTGAAGAGAAACAGGATAAAAAGGCGAATTACCGCCAATCCCCATACGATAGAGGAAGTCGTGGAATTGTTGAAACGGGAATATGGTGCGGTGGAGGTTTCGCAGCAATCCCATAATTACCTGGAACAGAAGAAGTCTCTAAAAACATCCCTTGTAATGTGCCATCGCCCGGATTTGCTTGGGGAGTTGATGGATTTGAAGCCACCCAAAGGGGAGGATGTGGAAGCTTTAAAAGCCTTTTGGGAACAGATTCAGGAACGGGAGAAGGTGGCGGCAGAAATTGCAGATGATATTTTCCCTTTAGATTTCCACATATATGAGATTAAGTATCCGGGGAACTACATGATGCAGATAGGGGTGGAAACTGTCTGGCAGGTGCTTGACGAATCATTCAGCGGGGATAAGAAAACCATGAAGGAATTGAGGAAGCTGTTTAAAAAAATATATCTATATTATGGTGTCACCGCCGAAGATATTAAAAATGAGACGTCGAGGTATCAGTCACTTTTAGGGGTGTTGTGTGCATAAATGCTCAGTTTTTAACCGGAATGCAGCATTCTGGTTATAGATAAAATCAACTTGAAAAGTCTGTTAAGGAAGGGCGGTCAGAGATGGCTGCCTTTTTATTATAAGAGGAAATAGTCAATACACTAATTCAATTCTTTATCCGTATATGCACCAGCACAGGGAAAAGTACCATTAAAAAAGTGTAAAGGCATATGCTCGATATTTACTTTTAAATATTCTTATACTATACTAAGTACATAATCATTATTATATATTAGCTATAGCATAGTTATAGCCATTATTATAATTCCTGGCAACAGGTCTACGGCTTTTCCTGCATAATTTATGCAGGTTTTTTTATGCAAAATTATAAAAGGAGGATGAAACAAAATATATAATAATGGACACTTACTGGATTACTAATGTCCAATAAGGTATGGTATTACAAATTTGTTGACAAAGCAGATATATTTTTACAGAAGGGAGAATGCTATGCAAAAGGACATAAAACACGTAACAAAAGGTTATTGTTGGAAATCACTGAGGAATCCGCTATAATTCATTTAGACAGAATGATTGAATCGCAAGGAGTGTGATTATGGACAATTATTTGAAACGGCAGGTATACGACTGCCTTCTCACATGGAAAAACCATTCGGAACATTCCACACTGGAGGTATCGGGCGCCCGTCAGGTAGGAAAGACATATATTGTAAATAAATTCGCCGACGAGCAGTACAGGCAGAAAATATATGTCAATCTTCTTGAATTTTCAGGAGAAATTTTTATTGAGCATTACAATGATCTGCGGAGAGAGATTAAGGACGGATTGTCGTGTGAAAACCCTGTCTATGAGCTTATCAAGAGATACCGGCCTGATTTTGTGGATTCTGATGATACAGTTATCATTATTGATGAAATTCAGGAATCAGCGGCTATTTATAACCGGATTCGCGAATTTACCCGTCTGCTGAAGAGTGATTTTATCATCATTGGAAGTTATCTTGGAAGAATCCTGAATAAAGAATTCAAATATTCTGCCGGCGATCTGGACTCCATTGAAATCCAGACACTGAATTTTGAAGAGTTCCTTATAGCGATGGGGAAGCACTCTCTCTATGAAGGCATTGATCTTTATGGAAACAGTGAAGAGGCAGTATATGAAGAACTAAGCGATCTGTATAAGATATACACGTCCATCGGCGGATATCCGGCAGTAGTATTGCAATATTTAAAGAACAACTCTATAGATGACTGCCAAGAAGTATTACTGAGAATCATTAAACTTTTCATCAATGAAAGCAAGCGATACTTTCAGGATATTCTTGATGAAAAAGTGTATGACAATATATTTTCCTGTATCGCCCGGATTCTTGTAAAAGAGAAAAAGGAATTTGAAAAGGATAGCTTCAGTGAAAAACTTCAAAATATTGTCGTAAAAGATTATTCCAGCAATGTTTCAAAAATGTCTGTTAACCGTGCAGTAGACTGGTTAAGCAGTTCCGGGATCATTGGTTTTGCGGGAAAACTTCCGGAATGTAATATTTTGGATTTTAAGGCAAAATCCCGTTGTTACTTTATGGATGTCGGACTTACATCCTATTTTCTGATGCATATTGGCTGCTCCGAAGCTGATATAGCGGGAATCGTAAATGAGAATTTTGTATATCTGGATTTGAGACGCAGGATCGGCCATCCAAGTGAGATTGCATTGGAAATACCTGCATTTGCAACACTGGGCAATGGTGAGATAGATTTTTACGTCAAAACCATTAAGGGTCATAAGAGTTATGCTGTTGAAGTTAAGGCCGGAAAAAAGAACAGCAAAACGATACAGACTGTATTAGAACGCAACAAGGCTGATTTCATTCTATTTGCCAAAGGCAATACTCACGGGGGAATTGCAGATAATGTATATACCATCCCAATTTATGGAATCGGAAAATTCTTATTTTAATTTAATATGGCAATTAACAGAGAATCTCAAAAAAGGGGTTCTCTATTTTATTGCTATGAATAATATTTGCCAATGCAATAATGAAGAGGTTGCCCCATGAATTTCGGATATGAGAAATCCGGCGTCTGCGCAATGTTTGCCGGGAATATGAGGAACAGATTTGTCAAAGCAATTAAAATTTCAAGGAAAAATATAAGTATTTTATAGGAGGAGATATTTTATGAGAGTGAAAACAGAAACTATGGTTCAAAAAGAAGATGGAACCAGGATTTACAAACCGCGGACGATTCAGGAAGTGTTCAATGACATCAAAAAAATATTGACAGAGGAAGGGCTGTGTCCAGAGGAGTATTTTACCCTTAGTTATCCAACGGGCTGTCATGCCGATGAACCGTTTCCTGAGATTTCCGGTTTGTTCTGTAATGCACAGTGGGGTGGAAGTGAAGGAATTTATTTGGATATTGCTATAAACGTCTTTGATTCAGAAGAAAAGAATTACAAGCAAATATCATTTATTACAGGAAAAACTTTATCTGAATCAGGAGATGCTTTTGATCGCATGCAGTATATTGGCGGTTATATCTATCGTCTGCTTATGGGGGATGGGAATGTCCATGCAAGATATATTCTTTTGCATAATTCCAGACAAGATAAAGCGGCATTAGATGAAAAGCTCAACCATGAATTTATAAGTCTTATGAAGAAACATTTATACAGTCAAAAAGAGGATTCTGTAATTGATACTGAGGAACTGGCTCTCAAAGCCATAATCTTAAAAGTGGTTTCAGCCAAGCCATTAGCAGAAAATAAGCTTAAGCAGTTATTGGAAGCAGATAATGCATTAGATATACTCTATCACTTATGCAAACCTGTTATGCCGGCAACCCTCTACGAGATTGAAGACATTATCGCATCTGTTGATACATTTTCATAAAGGCTATGTGATGGTGATAGTAATGAATATGTATAAGTATGTTGAAGTGGTTCATTTTAAAGATTCAGAGGTCATTGATTATTTTATGGAACTGCAGAAAGAAGATATAGATGCAGCACTTTTATATCTAAGCCAATGGGATTATGGCGAGAATGACACCCAGAAAATTCTGATACGCCAAGAAGTATTTGATGGATTATTATATGTTAAGTGCTTAGAAAGTAATAAATATTTAGCGTTATGGCAAATAGGTATAGAGGGCATTACATTATATAGGAAAGTAACATGTAAATCTGCATAACTGAAAGGAACGGTATTTACCATGACAGATGGGGAAAGACTGGTATATTTAATTCTGGAGAACATTGGAGACGAAGTTGCATTAAGAAATATTTGCGAAGCTCACATTATAGAAATGGAAGAAATTGATGATCGAGAGAAGGAGTTTCTTATCCATACAAATCAGTTTTACAGTAATGTTGAAGCATTTATGGATTTACATCTTGAAACAAAAGAGGAATTTGATTATCTTCTGGAAAGCGGGGATATTGTGAAAACTTCGGATGGCTTTGTTTGGAAAAATGTTGTTTGATTAGTAATTATTATAGTAAATGGCAAGGGGCTGTCGGTTATAGATAGCCCCATATTGTATTTTTATATTACTAACCCACCATTGTCTCGAATCAGAGCCTTGGTGTCTTCATCCGCTATAATATTTTTGAATTTACATCCGCAGATTGCAATTCCCGGTGTGTAAGGAATTTCATCATACATTCTGCCATTCCTCGCGTTTACCTGAATCAGACGGTAATTTTCATAGCAGCATAAAAGCCGGCCATCTCCTGATGGAATCGCATAATCCCAGTATGCATGAGTATATTCATCCGCCTCACCTTTATAATCAAAGAAAAGCGGATGTTCTGATTCGTTTTTCATATCCTCCCAAAGATATAATTCTTCATAGTCACGGATACATACTGCTTGTGAGAAATCATCGCTGAGATAACTATAGCAGTAATTGGTTCCGCCAACCCGTTGTGGGTTATCAATCGAAAAATCATGCCTGACATAAAGGATCTGGAAAAGGCCAAGCTTCTTTGCAGGTATTTTCTTTCGTATTTCTTTTTTATATTCGAAGCATTCCACTGTCAAAAATCGGTCAATAGTAACATCTTCTGTCATAAAAAAGCCTCGCGTCAACCAATAAGATTGTATGCCGTCTTCACCATATCCTCCGCCAACTCCCATATCATGATTTTGATGTACAAATGCTTCCGCCAATTCCGGTGGCAATGTCGGGATATAATATCCCCATTTTCGCTGATACGAACAGGAATCTTTTTTCCTGATACGTCTGTAATAATCACAGCGGGGACGTACTGATTTTTCATAGCCAGATTTTCTGGCTACGATTGCGATCTGTATCTCATTCCCCATATAGTCAGCACCGACAAAAGATTCATTGGATCCAGCTTGATGCTCTGCCAATATATAAGAGAGATTTGTCTGGAATTCATATTCTATGCAGGAATCTAACGTACAAATCAAAAGACAAGAACCATCGGGACTGAAATTCATACTCTCCGTAAAATCATTTTTCATAGCAGAGAAAATAATATGACTGGAACTATCACTCAGATCCAACACCTTTATAAATTCATGGCCCGGACGGCAAAAGCGAAGAGCAAGGCGCTGCGTCTCCTCATGATATGCACAGTCCTCTATATAATAGTCCGTATAAGGGAAACAATACGCTGCAGACAGCTTCTTATCATAATTTTCAAAAATAGAAACGCCATTATACTGATGGACCAATATACTACGGTTATGTGAAGGATCTGCAATAAGCCCCGTACAGCCATAATACACGGAATTATACCATGGCGTCAGGGAATCCGTATCAGTGTTCCATTCATATACAGTCCGGTCGCTTCTTACCAAAATGCGGTTGCCAGAAGGGGCAGTTGTCGTCTGTATGCGCAGGCCGTCTTCAATTTCTAATTCATATTCTGTCAGGAGTTTGTTCATAGGTCCCACAGAATATGCCATGATAATACCATCCCCCTGCTCGGAAGAAAGATCCATCTCATAGCAAATATCCGGATACATGAGGTAACATTCATTCGGACTGTCTGCAGAAGGAAGAATAAAAACCGGACTCCCATTTCCCAAGGTGATATTTTCCCAGACCGGTTCTGCCAGCAGAAAGTCACAGTCAAATTTCTCCAAACGTTTATTTGTATAATTGTATAACAGAAAACAATTTGTGCTATAAAAATAACTGGCAGCAGGAAGCGTCCCTGAAGTAGAAACAAAGGAGTAAAGTTCCTCCATCTTTTTTGAAGTGGGATACCATTTATATAAAATACAAGGAATTTCCTGTTTGCTTCCGGATTCTTCCCATTCATCATCCATATCAAACCAATCATCTTCCCCTTCGGTTTCATCAGAAAGGTAAGACGCATCCTCACCAAGTTCAAATTCATTATATTCACTGGTAAAAGCATATACCGGAGATTCTGCATCCTTTGTATAAAGATCCGTATGCTTCATAAAATCAGCAATCATTTCTGCATATTTTAGGGAACCGTCCGGAATATGGAAACAACATAAGTAATGGCGGTCAATAAGGAGCAGAAGATGATGCATGTCTTCAGTAAAGGAAAGCGAGGTAAGAACCTGGCCTTTTTGCGGCGGAATCAGGAGTATTGGCTTGTCTTTTATGTCGGTCAGGTCAAACAATACGGCATGTGCGCCTTCTTCTGTCGGAATTTCAGGCTGAACTTTCACCGCTAACCAATGACCATCATGGGAAATCTGCATAAAGCCCCGCGAAGAAAAATCACGGAGCCCTTCTGGGGACTCTGAATGAAGGGCATATTCCAGTTTGCCAGAGCGTACATCCCAGCACTTAATCGTTCCGGCCTGATCCAGAGAATAACAGTTGTTCTTATAATAAACATATTCTATCACATCATCCAGATGTTCAGCTGTCTCAAAGCAATCAGCATAGAGGGAAGAACAATTGAAATTCGCTGTCAGATTCTTTGTTGCCCCTTTTTTGCTGCAAGGGATATTGAATAGATTACAGTGCCGAAAATCCAGACAAGAAAGATTCATGCCAGAAAGCTCTTTTCTTCCACAGACAATAGCAGAAAGGATATTCTGTAGCAGATAGTGAATATCTTCCTGATCAGCGGTCAATACACGGCAAAAATCTAATGCTTTTGTCAGAATACACTGTTCTGCAAAATCTGGCGCCGGTAATGTCCAGTTCCGGGAGTTTTCATTGATTACGGGCTGATTACGGTGTTCCATCAGAATCTGGCTGATAAAACTGACCTTATGGCTCTGCCAGTAATTCTGATTCAGATAGTATTCATAAGAGCCGGCCGGAAATATACTGTCTTTTCCCAAAAACACTGACGGCGTAATATAGGGAAACATACGTAGCAGCTGTATATCAAAAATAGCAGAGAAATAGTCTCTAAAATGATGGTGTATAAAAGCATAGCGGGATTGCCCGCCTGTACCTGCAAAAGTATCCGAATAATGATATAGGATTCCGAGATAACTGTGAATACAGGCAATAATATCTGTAATACGAAGGGAACCATCTTCCAAATACAGCAACTGCACAGCTTCGTTGAGTACAGCTTTTTCGGAACGGAAATCTTCAAAAGGAATGGCGCTGCTATCTGAAAACAGACCCTCCAACACCCTGAAGGAATCAAGGATATATTTTTCAAGCTCTGAAGCAGAAAGAGAAAAAGTCTCTTTGTCCTCAAAAATCCATCCGATATACGGAAGGACAAAATCAAGGATAACCGCCGTTTCTGCCGCTGTCAAAGGGTTCGTACGGGTATCGTCTGAACGCTGTCTTGCATTATAAAACGAAGACTTTCTATGAAAAAAACAGTATAAGATTTCTCCGGATGTTTCTGGCAACAGTTCCATTTCTCCATATTCGGATGCAAACATACACAAAAAGAGAGGAACACGGAGACAGGTAACCAATTGCTTATTTGCCATCGTAATACCTATGGATGTATCAGGCATCCCGCACTCTCTTAAATATTCTATGATATCAGAATCTTCCAATCCTAACAGCCTTATTGTCTGGAGTTTCTGCATAAAGGCAGCAGACTGTGTTTCTCTGCTGGTTGTAATCATGCGTATATTGGGATAGGAATGTAGTACAGAGATTTCATCGCTTAAGTAGGAGCGAACAGACTTCCCCCTTGATGAAGTCTCTGTACTAACTTCATTAAATCCATCTAACAATAGAAGATATTCTGGAACTCCATTCGAAGGTGTCCTTTGAAACTCTTTTTCTATTAATATAAGATTTTCAGACTTGACTGCGGCAAGTGATGAGTGATTCTCCAACATTTGGGCTATGTACCTTGTGATAAAATTTGTCTTTCCATAAGTAGGATCATACCAGTTACCAATCGTAACGGGACATCGGTTCAATTCAATAAAAATGGGGATTTGTATACCCCGCCTGTACGGATGATATTTCTCTTTATCAGATGATGTATCCAAAAAACATTCAGTCAAAAGCTGTTGGAGGAAAGTTGTTTTGCCGATTCCGCCTTCTCCAATTACTACCATATCAAGAGTATCTTTTGAACATAATTCTATAATAGAAGAGATAACTCCGTCTGCAGTCTCACCACGAAGATTTAATATACTGTCAGTTATATATCCTTTAGGAAGAAGGCGTTTAATGATATCTAAGGAATAAAATCGATTCCCCTCCTCATGGGAAAGCTGGAATGCTCTTACAGAGGCATCCCAAATTCTATCTGTCATAGGATAAGATTGTATATAGCAGCAATCGTTAATCCCCATAAAGTGCAGACTTAATTTATAATTCTCTTTTATGAATGGAGATTTAAGTTTTGTCTGACGGGTATTATAATTCCCCAACAATATACAACTTGCAATCAAACTTGCCATATGAGAAGGGTTATTCGAATCAAAACTACTCAACAATTCTTTTTTATAAGTCTCTGGAAGATATGAACATTTCTGAATCTGTGTACACAGTTCATTATATAAGTGTTTGTTTTTATAATTGATTTTACTAATGTAGTTTGTCTCTATCCATTCGCAAAAATCAAGAAACCCTTTACGAGAACGAAATCTCTTTGTAACCTCACCAGGCAATGTACGCCGTCCTTTTGAATTACTGAATATTTTTTTTACCGTATCTTCCAAATCAAGCTCCGTAGGAGTGTCCGTACGAAGAAATAGAAGTTCATAGAATTCCTGGTTTGTATAGTTTAAATGTTCAATTTCATCAAGAAGTAAATGAAGGATGTCAGCAAGTAACATTTGATTCTCCTTTCGCCACCAAAATGTCCTCCCTTATGCCACTGACGGCCATCAACAAGTATGATTTAATTAATACATCAGGAAGACATAGTAATCTGTATAAAACTATTTTAGCACATTTATTTGTGGCTTCATAGATATTTACATCTTATCGTGGAAACCGGAAAACAGAATAGACGGTGTCTTACCAGATATATAATCAATAGAAACGGAGGTAAAGGAGATGGGTATTTCAGAAGTTGTCGATATTATTTCATGTATTTTTCTAATTCTTACATATGTTGATCACAGAAATAAGAAGGATGAATAAATACAAGTTATAATGTAAGCATGACGAACAACCAATTTGTCATGTTTACATTATACGCATCCGGTGACATACATTCCTTAAGGGTTACAGTCTTTTATAAATCTTTAAGGGATTTGTGTTGCTTAAGATAAAATGATATATTGTCCTATATGCGGAATTCGGAGAAGCGCAGAGACATGCCAGAGGATGTGAAGAAAGCCGTCACAGATTATGTGAAGACAACTCCCTTAGCGGAGGGCCCGACTATCTGTATGGGCATGGAACAAGGGACTGTGTGGCGTTGCTGAAGAAGCTGGGAATGCTGTAACAAGAAAAGGGAAGTACACTGCTTAGTCTTACGATGATAATAAAACTAAAAATACGGAGAATGACTTTTTAGGTGTTTCATGGTAGAATAAAATAAAATGTGGGAGGCATGCGATACGTAAGTTGAAGGTTTATCGGGATACCTCAATGGTCAGCTACCTGTAACAGGCAGATTTGTAATGCGAAATTAGAAAGGGACTTCAGAAATTATAATGAACAATATAGAGTTTGAGAGGGAAGTAGCAGAATTAATTGGACGTCGTACAGAAGGAGAATATTGGGACTTCAAACAGCAATGGTATTTAAATAATACGGATCTGCTCCATGATATTATCTGTATGGCAAACAGTCCAGCGAATAGGGACTGCTATATTATAATTGGTATTGAAGATGAAACATTTAAAATTTTGGGAGTTGATGCGAATAATAGAAAGAACCAGCAAAATGTTATTGATTTACTTCGCCAAAAACCGAAATGGGCAGGCGGTCATATTCCGGAAGTATATGTCAGAACCATCCAGATAGATGATAAGGAGCTTGATATAATTATAATAAAGCAGAGTAATAACATTCCGTTTTATCTTTTAGAAGATTATACGAAAGAAGGTCCTCCAATATTTAAGGGGGCTATCTATACAAGAAAAGGGGATACCAATACACCGAAAACATCCACCGCTGATTTATATGATACTGAGATTCTGTGGAAACGGCGTTTCGGGCTTTTATACAATCCCTCTCAACGGACAAAATTCTACCTGGCAGATTTAGAAAATTGGGAATTGGTCGATGGAAAAACGAACAAGTTTGGAATAAGTCAGTTTTTCTTTTTTTATAAACCAGATCCAGATTTTACAATTTACTTTTTAAGGGAGCCGGATGATGAGAATAATTTTCCTAAAGATATTAATGATGATGCAATAGGCTCTTTGTCTTATTATTTATTTGCGTTTTGCAATGTGAGTTATCATACCGATTATTCAAGCAGGGAAGAGGTTATTTTATATTATAGGGACGTTCCTTTGTTTTCGGCACCACTGGAATGTGTTGATGAGGGACGGACAAGCCTTGTGCCACCAGAATTTGTCACAGACCCATATTATATCAGTGATAGTTTTCGCTATCTTATGTTCGAGTTTGTTCTTCAGCATCGATGTGGAAATTATTCTGGAGAAGCAAAAGAGATGTTTCGGCGCGTCATACCCATATATAAAAGTGAACAGGAACGTGATGAATTTGAAAATTATATAGAACAAAAAGGATTTCCACATTATGCAATAGGAAAACGAAAATTATCTGGGGAGGCATTGAAAAGATTTGAATTTACAGAGATTAGGATTTATAAAGCATTTGGTGATCCTGCTGCACCAGAGCAGATCGCAACTGAACTGAAAGGAAATCCATATTTGGTGGTTTGCTTTGCCCATCCAGATAATAAAGATTTGGCTGGGATCGTGAAAGCTCTGAGAACAGGAAAGATGTTGGTGGACTGGTTGGATGAATGGCGGAAATACACGATAGAAGATAATAATTATCAATTGTAATGGTTGTCTTGTGAGACAAATATTCTGGAGGATGGAAAATGTGAGGGATTTTATTGGATACATAAAGGAATACTCTACGGAAAATTTTATATACACGTTTGCAGAAATTTCAATTGAAATTTATAAAAATCATCTAAAGGGCAATGGCGAGGAAGGGCTTCATTGCACAAAGACATTTCCATTAAATATTCTGTCACATGGATTCCTTCCCCAAACAGTTCCAGTAATGCTGTCAGCTTGGGAGATTCCTGATATGGTATATGCTTCTATATGCAATACCAATGATTACAGGAAGAGAGTAGTGACAAAGGATGAAATTGGCCGTATTGTAAATTTATATCGAGGATATGTAGACGATAAACCGGGAAGTGAATATTTAAAATATGCTGAGTTGGCTGATATATTTAAATATTTAACGGGTATAACATCTGAACAATTTCGACACGAAGCGTTAGGATGGGTTATACAAAACTTCAATCGGAATTACCATATGTTACTTGGATCTTCTAAAATTAGCAGAGATAAGATATTAAATATCAATGAGATAGTACAGAAAACATTTGGAATGAGTGTAGATGAGCTGCTGACGATAGAGTTAATTATTGTGTGGCTTTGTTCAAGGGATGCTAAACCATTGTCCGCGCCAGAAGATTTATATTATAAAAAAACAGGAAGTTTTCTTACGAAAGAAAATCTTCGAAGAGTTATAGAATACTATTCTACAACATACGAAGAAGTGAGAAATAGCAAACTAGAAAAGCAAATATTTTATAGCAAGCCATTTGTATGTACCCAGAAAAGTAAAGAATATATTATGATCAGTATGTATTTACTCCAGATGGTCATTGCAGATGGATTATATTGGCTTATCAGAGATTACTATTTGAATAATAAAATGGGACAAGCCTATATGAACGCTTTTGGAGAGATGTTTGAGGATTATTTTGAAGAACTCATGATAGAGTATATGCCTGATGATTCCTGGCATAAAATAGAAACCGGGAAAAAGAAAAGTGCAGATTATTATTTGGAAATTGAAAATGCAGTTTTCTTGTTTGAATTAAAATCAGGCTTGATGAGGATAGGCGGAAGACAGCAGACTCCTAATATTGATCAAATAGATGATTTTTACCGCAGAAATATTGTTGAAGCTTACGAGCAACTAAAAAATTCTGCAGAAGACTATCAGGGAACAAAGCCTGTTATAAAAATCTTTCTGCTATATGAATTTTCAAATAATACACAGTTGATAATGTCATCAATACCAAAGATTTTTGATAACGACAAGGAATGCTATATTATGTCAATACAGGATTTGGAGATATTTCTGTCAACATATAAGAATGAGAGGGGAAAATTTGATAGGGTTGTAGAAGTGATGTTAAATAAAAGTAGTTTGAAAACAGAGTATAGCAGTGTGCTGAATATTTTGAACGACCAACAGGCAATAAAAAATTTTCACTTCGTAGAAGAAAAAGATTATTTGAAAAAGATAGTAGACAAATTAGAGATTGAATTGGAATAAAAAAAAGACAATAATCAAAAACAGCTGCCTTTTATCATGAGAGGAACTTATCCATGGCGAAACTGCTCTTCACTAGCCTCTACATTCGTAAGCTCCGCGAAGATCTGCAGAACTATGTGCGCAACATCAGTACCCGTGAAGGCGTGGAGAGATCGGATGAAAGCAAAAAGAATCTTCCGGTAACTATTGTGGTGGTTCTGAAAGATTAAAATAAGCGTGTATTGGTGGCTCTCAAGCATTAGAATATTCTCATTGACAATTATACCAGAAAATAGTATGATAGTATTCACCCAATTATTGCGTGAAATGCAGATTTTACGCAATAATATGTATAAAAGAGAATAGAGGATTATTTTATGAGTGAATATACGGATACTGTACGAACACAGAATATACTGGCTTTGAGGGCGTTGCTGAAGCAAATGCCTCCTTTTTGTACAGATTATTTCAGGGGAATTGCTTCGTCAACATCTCCAAGGACACAGACTGGGTATTGCCGGGATATCTATACCTTTTTACAATTTGTTGTTATGAGAAATCCTCTATACAGAGATTCCGAAATTAAGGATATTCCCCTTAAAGTCCTTGAGGAAATGACGCCGGCGGACATCGACGAATATCTGGAACATCTTAACTACTATATATTTGAAGGTACTGAATATAGAAACGGTGAATCTGCAAAAGCACGAAAGCTGTCTGCCCTTAGTAATATATACAGCTTCTTTAATAAACGGCAGATTGTTTCAAATAATCCCTTAAATGCCATTGAACGGCCCAAAGTCCATGATAAAGTAATTATTACACTGGATCAGGAACAGATATTTGATTTAATGGATGCAGTCGAAAGCCCGACTAATATGACAGACCGTCAGAAAAAGTTTCATAATCTTACCATGGCCCGTGACCGTGCTATTTTAACATCATTTTTGGGGACCGGAATGCGGGTATCAGAATTGGCAGGATTGGATGTTACAGATGTAGATTTTAATAATCAGACGTTCCGTGTGATCCGGAAAGGCGGAAATGAAGCATACATATACTTTGGAGATGATGTCCGGGACGCCCTCTGCTACTATTTGGGTATTCAGGAAGAACCAGAAAATACGAACGAAGAGATAAAACAACTATCCCCCAGGGATGCCCTATTGAAAGGCAATGATGAAGAGAAAGCATTATTTCTCTCGCTTAGAGGGAATCGTATGGCGGTCCGCAGTATCGAGGTTATGGTTAAAAAATACTGTACAATGATAAATACAAATAAGAAAATTACCCCTCATAAGCTTCGGAGTACATATGGAACAGCTTTATATAAAGAAACTGGAGATATTTATCTGGTAGCGGATGTTCTTGGGCATAAAGATGTAAATACTACCAAAAAGCATTATGCTGAAATGACCAATGATAATCGGAAACGTGCGGCAAATATTGTCCCTTTGAAAAAAACACATGAGAAAAGCACATAAAAAGAGGGTGGAATTTTAAAGATTACCATGTTATGATACATATAATATAAAGTATTAACGCTATAGATGCAATCATAATTCAGAAAGGATGTGGTTAAATGACCGTACAGCAACAGGTATGCGCACGCATTATTAACATGTCAGATGAAGGCGCTGCTTTTATTGAGCAAGTAATAAATAATATGAATCCTGTTTTTTTTATAGGAAAAAATAATTTAAAATCTACTACAGAGGCGATAGATGTATCAAAAAGAATCGGCGTTGGAAAGGGAATTATTGAAGAGCCAACTGATTTTGATAAATGGGACGAGGAAATTGCTGATTTATTTGAGGATATAAAAAAATGAATTATCTAGCAGACACACATATTTTAATTTGGGCAAATAACAGATAGTCCTAAATTATCCCAAAATGCAAGAGAAATATTATTATCGGAAAATAATAATATGAATTTAAAATTCAATCTTCCAAATTTCCTTGATTTTTCAAGGCTTTTCGCCTGTTAAATACTCAAATTTTATGTATTTTCCCTTGTTTTTGCCCTTATGAGCCGAAACAAGGGAAAGTTTTTTATGCTTCTCCGACTACCTTATCAAGCAGTCTTGCGGAAGTTCGCTTCGCTTCCCTTGTAGAGTGAGCATAGATGTTCATTGTGGTACTTACATCGGAATGTCCCAACAGCTCCTGCACATCTTTCGGTTTTGCACCGCCCACGAACATATTGCTCGTATAAGTGTGCCTGAGCGTGTGGAAATGAAAGTCCTCCATACCCTCGATGGTCTGTTTTGCCCTGCGGCAGATTTGTTCCACAGCAGGCGTACTCACAAACGCTCCGTCCTGCTTTAAGCAGACAAAGGATAATTCCCTGTAATCTTCGGGTACTTCCTCTGACCTTTGCAGCTTGTAGACCTCGTAGTAGGTTCGACCTTTTTCCTTTACCGTCTTGCAGTAGTTCAGATAATACAGCTCCCCGTATTTGAAGCGATTCTTGTGCTGCTGTGCCTTTGCCTTTCGCAGAATGTCTGCCAGAGTGTCACAGAAGTCCACAGTGCGGATTTTACTGCGTTTGGTAGAGCCAACCTCATACTTGTGTCTTGTGCCGTTGTATCGCATACTGCGACGCACCGTAAGATACTGTTCCTCAAAGTTGATGTCCTGCCAAGTCAAACCGCATACCTCCCCGATACGCAAGCCTGTGTAATAGGCTATCTGTACCGCAAGGAGAGCAGGATTTTCTTTTTCACTCAGATACTCCTTCAGCTTCTGATACTGTTCGTGAGTGATGACAGGGATTGCTTCTGTTTCGGTATTTTCAGCGAAAATATCCGTTTCCTGCTTTCTGCCTCTCAGCTTCACATACTGCATCGGGTTAAATGTTATGAACCTTTTTGGGAACACAGCAAAGCGGAATGAATTTTGCAGGACTGCCGAGAACTGGAGCATATAGCCTTTGCTCATCGGTTTGGAAGTTGTTCCATCTGGATTAGTCCCTCCATAACTCATAAGGTCAATGAACGATTGCAGATGTTCCGCAGTAACAGTCTTTAACTTTCGGCTGCCAATCGGATATTTCTTTATCTTTTTAACAGCATTGATATAAGCCATTACTGTACCGTTGCTCAGATTGCCGGGTTTCAGTTCTTCTTCCACCCACATATCAAGCATTTCGCCTACTGTGATATTTTCGGCTTTTCCGATGAACTTCTTTGCTTCGTAATCCTCCATTGCCTTGCGGAGCAGACTTTCTGTTTCAGATTTGCTTTCTGTGCCTGCAAACTCACGCTGTACCATTTTTCCGCTTTCATCTTCTACATAGAAGCGGTAGTACCATTTCTTGCCCTTTTTTCTTACAGATCCTTTTGCCATTGATAAATAGTCTCCTTTCTATCCGTGGCAATCGGAACTGTGACGTATGGTGTGCGTAAAGTAAATAGTGTCACTTCTGCCGATTGTTGTCAATCGGCTTTTTTCATTGTCAAAGAGCCACGGAATTATTCTTTTTCGGCAAGCCTTGCTTCGGCTTCCGCTACTATCCCGAAAAGGTCTCCCATCTTCACAGCGGTACGACCTTCATCGTAGATATGTAAAATTCCGTCTAAGAATCGTTTCATATCCTCAATCGGTGCTTCCATTTCTTTATGGTAAACTCGTTCCTTAATCGCTCCCGACTCAATCGCATATCTCATAAGAGACTGTTTCAGTCCTTCATCTTCTGCAACACGGTCAACCTCTGTCATAGCATCGGAGAAGTGGTGGCAGAGAACGGAATACAAATCAATCATCTTTCCGAGGAATGTGGTAAGGAGCTGTTGGTGTGGTTCTCCATTCACAACCGTAGACACAGTATCAATGTACTTTCTGATATGTTCTTCCAAGTCCTTTTCACAGAGCGTTCTGCTGTCATATTCCTTATCCTCTGAAAGACCTGTAAGCCATTCGGGAGTGGTAAGCAACGCTTCTGCCAGTCCATTGATAATCATTGTTCTCTTTGGGTCTACGCCGTCTGCTTCGTATCTCTGTATCGTTGACTTGTTCACTCCGATACGTTTGCCAAGCTCCGGCATTGTGAGATTCAATTCTGTTCGACGTTCTTTTACTCGTTCACCGACCTGTTTTGCGGTGAATGTGGTTTCTTTTTTCAAGGTTTCCACCTCCTATCGAATCTAAGTATAGCACATCAAAGCCTATTTTGCAACTGTTTTTCCGATAAAAATTAAAAAATATCTTTAACGGGTTGTAAAATGAGTTGACAACAGATAGCAAAATAAGTATAATGATAATTGCAAAGTTGCAAAATGAGTATTTTAAAAGGAGCGGTGTGAAATGACAGCAATTAAAATGGGTTTAACTATCGAAGAAGCAGCAGAATGTACGGGTATCGGTAGGAACACAATGCGAAAACTGGTGGACTGGGGCAAGCTGCCTGTTCTGAAAGTCGGACGAAAGACGATTATCCGCAGGGATACGTTGGAGCGTTTTATGACGGTCAATCAGGGTAGGAATCTCCTCAATCCCAATGATGTACGAAAAGTGGAATAACCGTTCTCCAAAGCCCTCGGCGTTTGAGAGCGAAATACACCCCTCGCACAAATCTGCGATTTGTACTCTGGGTATTTCGCCCCTGCGGGGAGCCTGTATCACAACTTCGGACACTACCACCTCAGTTATGATACAGAGGAAATTGCGGTGCAATTTCCGTTGCTGCCCCACCAATCACCGATAGCTGTGACAGCCGCACCCGACAAGTCGGTTGCGTAATGAGTACGGTATTCTCAGCGAAGAAAGGAGCAAAAGGTTGGCAAGACATTCTTTTATCCGAATGTCGAAACTGCCCAATGTCAAGGGAAGAATCTCATATATCACGAGCCACGCCAAACAGGAATACCTTTACGCCACCTATCGCACCGCCGACAATACCTTTTGGAAAAATCTCGCCAGGGAAAGTCAGCAGGAGTTCCAGCGAAGCGGAACAACAGGAAAGTGTATCGAAGCAAGGGAGTTAATCATTGCCCTGCCGGAGATTTACACCACCTAGTATAATAATGGTGTAGTCAAGAATGACTACTGGTTAATAGTTACAAAGTCCAATCTAATAAATCTATATAGATATAACGGAAGGAGGAGTTCCCCCTCCATCAGAAGTTATAAAGTAACATTATTTACCATGTCTGAGGTTTCCTTAATGCACCAGACAAAAGATAGAGGTATAATCACTGGAGGCAGGATCATTGACGACACCTCCTTGGGAACCGGCCTTCCGGCTGGTGAAACCTCTTAGAAAGTCTGTCAGTCCATTCGGTGGTGATTTATGTTTTGGCTGGTTGGGAAGCCCCAGGCTATACCTGTATAAACCGCTAGGTTGTGTATCCGCCCTCTGGAAATGGATGCCTGCCAGAAAGGATAAAACCATGAAATACCCAAAAGTACTTATGATGCTTGAAAGCATCCCTTATCTCTCAGTCGGGCTTGATGTCGGCGCAGACTTCACCTGGATGTCCATCATGCTGCCCAATGGCATTCTCACCGGGAAACCTTTTAAGATCATTCATTCTGATCCGCAGTCCCGTGAGCTTGCTGTCGCAAAAATAAAGGAAGCACAAGAGATGTATTCCCTCGAAAGCCGCTGCTTCCTTGAGTCCACCGGGATCTACCACATCCCGCTCCTGTACTTCCTTCGTGATAAGGGGTTTGACTGCTCAGTCATTAATCCTATCATCACTAAGAATAGCACAAATATGAACGTAAGGAAACTGCATAATGATAAATTTGATTCAAAAAAAGCTGCCAAAGTCGGCCTGGATGCTTCCCTTAAGACTTCCATCATACCAGATGATGAGGTCATTGACCTGCGCAACCTGGTACGGGACTACTATTACTTCAAAGACCTGCAGTCCGCTGTCGTCCTGAAGCTCACGGCGGAACTGAAAGTGTCCTTTCCCGCATACCGGAAGGTGTTTAGCAAGGTCACTACCCAAACTTCCTTAAATCTTCTGGAAGCTTACCCCTTTGCCGCAGACATGCTTGCCGCCCCAAAAGACATACTTGTGGAAACCATACGCAAAACCGCGCGTTTCGGTGAAAAATATGCCGTTTCTAAATATGATGCCATACGTGCTGCCGCAAAGGACGCCGCTGTTTTCGGACGTGCGCTTCAAAGCAGTGCACTCCGGATCCGGCTGTATATCAAAACCTACCGAGAATACCAGGAGCATCTGGACAATATACTTGAGGACCTGCATAAGGCTGTTGATAAGCTGGAAGGGACGCCGGTTTATGACCGTATCTTCCTTCTCCAGTCCCTACGTGGTGTCGGTTTTCTCAGTGCAGCCGTCCTGATCGCTGAAATGGGCTCCTTTGACCTGTTTTCTTCCCCAAAGAAGCTTTATGCTTACTTCGGCTTGGATCCTGCCGTGAAGCAATCCGGCAAGTTCAATGGGGATAAAGTCCACATGTCCAAGAGGGGTTCTAGCCTTGCCAGGCGTATCCTGCATATGGTGGCTATCAATAATCTTAAGGTGGATAAAGGGACAAAAACACCAGTAAATCCAGTTATCCACGGCTATTATACCGACAAATGCAAAAGCAAGAAGAAAAACGTGGCTGTCGGGGCTGTCATGCATAAAATCTGCAACATCATTTTTGCCATGCTCCGGGATAATAAACCATTTGAGATCATCACTCCTCAGGAACACTGTGAGCGGTATCTGGCAGCGCATCCCGACAAGATACAGAACGCAGCCTAACAGGTTTATCATGAATTTTAAAGATTTCCACATGGGTGGGCTTATTAAAGTTACCCTTTTTTACATCAACTGCTTGAAAAAAACTTTTTTAACATTTTTCACTTTACCTATTGACATTTCTTAGCTGGACTTTGACCCACAGCAGGTGCTTGAAGAATTTTCGAACAAATTCCGACAGCAGTACGGAGTGGAATGTGTATCGGCTCTGCACCACAACAAACGCAAGACCAACTACCACATCCACCTCATATTCAGCGAAAGGAAACTGCTTCCCGAACCTGACATCAAGATTGCCACCAGAAGCGTATTTTACGACGAAACAGGAAAAAGGGTACGAACCAAGAAAGAAATCACAGACGAAAACGGGCAAGTCCGAAAAGGCTGTACCGTTATCAAAAAGGGGGAAGTTTACGAAAGCCACTTATTCACAACCAAAGACGAGCGTTATAAAAGTGAAGCGTTCATAGCAGAAGCAAAAGAAGTTTACACGGAACTTATCAATTCCCACATTTCAGATCCCGAACAGCGACTGAAAGTGTTTGATAAGAACAGCGTGTATCTCCCAACAAAAAAGATAGGCAAGAATAACCCCCAAGCTGCCGAAATCGAAGCGGACAATACCGCAAGGCAGGAATGGAACAGGACGGCGGATTTGGCTCTTGTATCGGGCATTGAAGAAGCAAAGATAATGGAAATCAAGCAGACCATCCACGACAAAGCCGGTCAGTCCATCCGTGAAAATGGTTGGCTTCCAAACCTGTTCCGAGGTATCGTAGGCAAGGCAAAGGAATTTCTGCAAGCCATCATCCGTGA
This sequence comes from Lachnospiraceae bacterium, assembly GCA_009911175.1. The sequence continues at coordinate 22,877 of QXWX01000043.1, forward strand.
AAAGGATATGCCGCCCAAACCAGTCCTCAATATGGATATGGACGAGTTCTGCACAATGCAGAATCTTATGCTAAAGGTGCAGAAACAGGCGAAAGCAATCAAGAAGATACAGGAGGTCACACTCCCGAATCTGCGAAAACAGCTTGCAGAAACAACGGGTATCTTCAAAGGCAAGGAGCGTAAGGCTCTGGAAAAACAGATACAGCAGACCGAAGCCGAACTTGCTGAAAAGCTGGATAAACTCCCTGATATTCTGACAGATGACGGTTATCCTGATGTACAGGCGTTTATGAAAACTTACCGCAAAGCAGAGGCTATTGTGACACAGTATAACCAAGACCTTGCAGAATGGGAACAGACAGTCAAGATCGGACAGAAACCTGCTGAAAAGCAGACCAGACCGCCCGAAAGACAAAGTGTGCGTAACAGGCTCAGACAGCTTCAGGAAGAGAGCAAGCAGAACTCTCAGCCAAAGCAGAGAAAAAAATCCCAAGACAGGGACAGATAATCACGACATAGGAAATCACTACCGCAGGGCAACCTGCCTTGCGGTCTTACATATATCAGAGCATAAGAAAACACCCTGCAAGATTTTTGCGTCTTGCAGGGCATAAATTTATAACTGCACAAAACTGAAATTTGTCAGATTATTTGATTCCATCTCTCAACAATAATATTGCTATTGCTTTCAAGATCGACTTTACCGTCCAATTCAATTTTCATACAAGACATATTGTTCAACCATTCTCTCTGCTCGTTAAGATTCGGAGAACCATTTTTTTCGTACCGTCGATTGTCATCTAAAAAACGCAAATGACTCTCATACAAGTCTCCACCCTCAAGGACTCTTTCACCAAAGCGTTCAACTGCACGTTCATGCACTCTCTGTATACGCACAGCAGGCTCCGCATAGAGAAAAACCATCATATCGAACTTGTCATCAAATGCATAATGGAAAGAACTCATTGAACCTGCCATTACAAAGTGTTCATAAGGGAAAATATCTTTGCTTAATCTATTTATCTTCTCTTCACGACTGTACATTACAGTGTACGGCTCTTCGGTATCTCTTCTCCAAATGTAATCATCTACATCAAAATAAGGATATCCCAATTTATCAGCCACCATTTTTCCTAATGATGTTTTTCCGCTTCCAGATGGACCAATAATCATGATTCCCTTTGACATATAATATTCTCCTCCTAACGACAAATTCAAAGTTTCCGCAGATATTATATCACTAAGATGTGAAAAAATAAAGATAGCAATAGCAAAATACGGCAATAGCGTCAATGGTCTCGATGAACAGTGCAAGCACTGCCATTGACGCTATTTCTTTATTTTGCTCACAAGCAGACAAGAGCGATAAGCCAAGAACTGGCTTACCGCCCCAATCCTCACTTATTATGCGAAGATAATCTCGCTGTAAATGATTTCCCTAACTCTGGACTGAATTTCATTCATTTTCTGCATCCACAACATAGCATTATCGGCTTTCAGTTGCTCGGTCACGTTTTCCTGCTCTGCAATCTGCTTTGTCGGCAGGAGCAAACGCTCCTGTGCCTGCCTGTCAATATCGGCAAGGTAAGAGTTCAGCGTACCCTCAATCAGCATTGTAGTGTAAATGAAGTGCTTATGCTCCTTTAGGTACTGCTTGTGGCGTTGTCCCCATAAGCCGATAGACTGTGTTTCTTCTTCGGGAAGTATCAGACAAGGGATATAATAATCACCTTGCAACTCATACCACAAACCGTTGCTTTCATCAAAAATGTACTTGTCCATATAATAAATCCTCCAGTATAATATATTCGCACATACGTCACAGTTCTCCGATTGCCACATTCTGTTATATCTTGTTATCAGATTTTCTTGCCCTTGTGTTTGCCCTTATCAGCTTCCAAGGGAAGAATAAAACAGTGTGAAATTGTATAATAAGTTAAGGTGAGCATTTTGCGATAAATCCTTTGTTTTCAAGGCATTTGGAGGATTTTATTAAAACCCTGTGAGGGTTAATAATCACATACAAAATTATGAATTGCTAATATTTATTATAGTTTTGCCAATGTATGGGAAATAGCAATTAAACATTCTCTTCATAAATCAAATATAACCTTTTCTTCTCAATGTTTTGAAGAAATGTGTAAATTAGCGGGATTTTCATTTCTTGAAACAAAATGTAACCATGCTTTTATGGTTGAAACTCTGAAACATGCTGATAATGCCCCAAGAGAACATCGAGATCCTTTTGATAGATTACTTCTAGCTCAAGCCAAAGCAGAAAATATGTTTTTTCTTACACATGATGAATTGATTCCATTCTATAATGAATCCTGCATAGTATCAGTATGAATTTTTCCTGATGGATAAAAATTAATGGATTATTTTAAAACGGTCGATCCAGAGGATATGAGCCAGGCTAAATTGATTGTTTTTGAAAAGGGGCTGTTGCAAGCCCCTAATTCACTTTTCTACATCTTCCACTTATCCAAAGAACCAATTACTTTTATACTTGGTAATGTAACTAAATCAAATACTTTGGGAGGCTTTCACCTCCCGCTGTATCAATAATAGATTTTTTTAAATGTGGCAGTCTACGATGGTTAATATCCATTCAGGCTCTGCTTTGTCTATGAATCGTTCTTTAAAATGTAAATTCCAATCAAAGATTTTTTCTTCTGCGCCATATCCGGCGCCTGCCTCTTTTATATCATATGTCTGATACCATTTTCCGTCTGGCAGGATTACTGCATTTGTAATGACTGAGGATTGTATTTTTGCATATGTCTCTTTGTTTTTGTATGTACCTGATAAGAATTTTTCATTTAATGTATTGAAAAAATCATCTGCATTTTCGCCATCCTTCAGCGGAGAATTTTCAATAACCACTTCCCACCATCTGAGACTTCTATTGTAGATCGCACAATCTGGATCAAAATTAATATCTTTAACTCTGGCCTGTGCATATCTCCCCTCTAAATCAGGAGTCGGATATACGAGACTATCCTCCCCCTTTATCCCCTTGGATGCTTTTAGGAGACCGTTCCATCTGCCACCGATTTGCCACCAATCCCATTTGGCATCCGGATTTTCCCAAAATCCATATTCCTGCTTTTCTTCGTTCCACGGAGACATGATATAATTCTTTAGATAATCCTGTATCGTAGGATAGATCTCTCTGTAAGGAACTTTCCGTAATTCCGCGTTCTTTTCACCGATATCAAACACAATTTGCACGTGCCTTAATATGGAATCATATGTATAATTAAATAAATATTCCTTCCTATTCTTATAAAAGTGTGAATGATCCGTCCCATCAGTGAATATCGTATATGAAAATATACTTTTTAAATCTACTATATTCCACGGAAAAACATATTTTCCATCCTGTAAGCACACTATATTCATACTTCCCGTTTCATATCTCTCATGCTCTCTTTCAACAGCACTTACAAATTTAAGATACTTTTTTGGACAGTCTCCCATGTTGTTTTCCTGATATGGAGCCAGTAATTCTTTCACAGTCTTTTTCCCATCGCTAAATACCGCAACTGAAAAATGGCTCATCTTTGTTCAGCCCCTTCCTGCATCAATCCAAGTCGTTTGAGACGTTTCCGCATCCGCGTCAGACGTGATGAGACTCCGCGGATTGTAATGTTGCAATGCTCGGCAATTTCCCGGTAGGTATACCCTTCTGCCCTCATATATATTACTTCTTTTTCTTTCGGCTTAATGTATGGAAGCAATTGGAGCAGTTGTTGCTTTGCATCAAGGATCTCAGATGCACGTTCTATTCCATTTCCATCTGTAAACCGGCCGTCCATATCTGATGATATGCACTCTTCGCAATAAATTCCCATAGATGCCTTCCGTTTAGAACATTCCAGATACAAAAATTCTTTTATCATACAATATTTCATTTTTCTCCATGCAATAGAGGAAAAACGAAATCTGCTTAATTCTGGGTTCTCCAGATACTCCCGGACCGCATCCAGATATCCAAATATAACGACATCATAGAATTCCTGGTCTAAATGATTTTTGAACAAAAAGACTTTTACTAAAGAAAGATGCTGACATGCAAATTGATTTTGCTCAGGGGTTAATTTATTTGATTTTCCCATAAGTATGTCTCCTTAAAAAAGGGTTGTCATTGTTCATCATAATATTTTTCTCCCTTAAGTATGTATACTGTAATAAGCTGTATTCAGGTTGTTCTGCCCATGAAGGATAATACCGCCAGAGACTCCCGGACCATAGGGTGTATATCCGTCAAACAGAAAACTATATGGCAGAAAATCATCATATAAAACAAACCGTTCATAGTTTTCCCAATTCAGTTTTTGTTCAAGAAATTTTGTGAATTTATGCCGGATTCTAGGCCGAGATATAATATCTTTTAGATTTTTTCTGCTTCGGAATTCTATTTTAGCCGAAACGGTCTGAGATATAGAAAGCAGTTTCCTCTTATATCCTGTTTTGTGTAAAGCTTGAAACAGGACTTCCTGTGGCAGGCATATAACTTCTTCGTACCCTTCATATCTGCCGTCTGCTAAGCTGTGCAGCCACCAGAACTGTATATTAATATTCTTATTACAGTTCACGTCTTCCCTACACCGCAGTTCCGCAAAAGAACAGATATCTTTAACAATTATCGTTCTCTCTGACATCAACTGCTGTATTTCTTTCTTTAATAGGAAAAAATTATTAGAACGTTGATGAGCTCTTGAATATGTTCTTAAGGATACAACGTTTTCGCGTTCGCTTATACTAATCATTGTTTTCTTTTGCATTTTCTCTTCGCCTTTCAATAATAAATTTACCTCCTTTTCTGCATAAAAAAAGAACATCTTTCTATAGATGTTCATCGCTAGCCTTATACTTATTTTAGTATTTTTATATGATTTCTTCTGAGCTGTAAATAAAACCGTCCCTCCTTCTATTAAAATTTTCCCTACTATACTTAACAGGGGTACCCATCTCTGGGAATTACACTACATAATCTACAAATGCAGAAAATCATGAATAAAAATACTTTATGTTTATTCTACTATAGTTGATTCCTTCTGTCAAAATTTTCGTATTCTCTATCGAATAAAAAGCAAAACCGGAGATAAGATAAGCGCCCTTACTCTCCGGTTTTATAAAACCTTCTGTTATATTTTTTCTTCTCTCGTCTGTACGGCACGCACTATAATGATCCGTTTCTCTGAATATCCGGCTGCAAGGTTTTTTTCACATGCCACCAGCGTTACCCTCTTTCCCACATCATGAGGGAAATATGCATCACTTTTTGAACGAAGCACTCTGTCTACAGCTTCTACTTTATAGCTGTACCGGGTATTTCCCTGTATAACATAGAAAGTATCATCCACATTCATTTCATCCAGGCGGTTAAAGCTGTGGCCGTATGTCTGGGAACTATGTCCGTATATAATATAATTTCCCTCCAGGGGGGTTGAAAGATCTGCCGTTACAAAGTAGTATTTTGACAGGTTAAAATCATTGTCGGCAAGTGTATTTCCCCGAATGACTGCTTTCTTCATGTTAATCTTATCAATGACCAGTATACAGTCAATGTGTCCTCGGAAAGAATAGTCGTTTACATCACTATACTGATATTCAACTAAATGAGCCTCCTCTGATGGTGCTTCGTCAGGAATTTCTGCCTTTTCGTCCATGTATCCATCAATAAGCATATCCTCAAAATGGTTCCGTTTATCCGCTTCATGATAGGGTTCACAGTAAATCTGATACCCGACAGATATAATAAGGATAATTCCTGAAACAAAGCATGCAATTGGAAATAAATGTTTAATCTTTTTCTTCATAAGTCCTCCTAAAAATGGTGCAGAGCTTCCCCTGCACCAGCGATAACTGTTGTTTATTTTTTACGTTTCTGTTTCTTATAATAGATAGAAAAGCCAATGCCAAGCCCTATTATTCCGATTGCAACAAATGCGGCTGCAAACAGCGCCGTACTGTCGTCAAAACCAAGTTTCGGAACAGCCGTCTTTGAAATAGCATGGTTTCTGCAGGTAATCGTAATATCCTGTCCTTTCATACGGAACTCAATCTTATCTGCAAGCTGCTGATATCCTGCCGGCGCTTTCTTTTCTTTGAAATAATATTCTCCGAAAGCAAGGTCGCTTATATTGATCTCGCCTTTTTCATCGGTGATATATGTTCCGATATTTTTTCCGTCAGCTGTAAATAACTCAAATTCCGCCCCTGGAAGCTTCTTGGATTCATTATTTGCGTCAATTTTTATAAGCGTTACCTTTGCCTTTTCCAGCTTATTGACTGCCGGATTCTCTTTATTGATATCAAAGACCGTTACCGGCTCATTTTCTAACGTCAGCTCAAATTCATGCTTTTCCTCATCCAGAATATACCCCTCCAGTGTCTGAAGCTCTCTGAAGTAATAATGGCCGGATACCAGGGCAGCCTTTAATGTCGCCTTACCTTCTTCATTTGTTTTAATTACTCCGATCAGGCTGTCCTTTGGAAGGATTCTTTCGCCGCGGTAATCCATAATATCTTCATTTGTATAAATACCAAAGAAGATTCCTTCTAACGGCTTTTTCCCATATCCGAATGTCCCGTTTTCTGGATTCAGCATTTCTCCTACTTTATAGACGTTAATTTCTGTGTCTATTACATCATTCTCAATATCCAGGCTGATATCTACAACTTGATCTTTCTTATCCTTGGTCAATACAACCTCATACTTTTTATGATTCATGGCCAGACCCGCCGGTGTTTTCGTTTCTTTTAAGATATACTCACCTAACGGCAGATTCTTCGATACTCCTTTGCCTTCTTCATCTGTTGTGATGGTGTCCACGGCATTTCCATCCATATCATAAACTGTAAATTCCACGCCTGGTAAAGACCGCTTTTCATACTCCATACGGTTGATTTTCCCGAAATCAGAATCATATGTTGAGATTCCGGTGAGCATATCTCCAACCTTATCTATAGTGATGGTTCCGGTTTTTTCAAATTCATCTACCATTTCTACTTTTAGGATCTCACCGCTTTCCAGAACAGTAAAAGGGATTTCTTCCGCAAGCTCATATCCATCCGGAGCCTGTTCTTCAATCAGTATATAATCGCCAGGTTCTAATCGGTCAATTCTATGTACTTTTCCGTCAGTAATCCAGGATGTGACCTCATTTCCATCAGAATCCTTAATGGTAAGCTTTGCACCGATTACCTCCTTACCGCCGATGTCCACTTTGCTGATATCTACTTTAGTGAAATCATTTGTGACCTCCTGCTCTGCGGCTATGACTGTCTGTTCCTGATTCGTATACTGCAGATTGAAATCAATCATCTCTTCGCTTTGTACATATCCTGGCGAAGGTTTCAGCTCCTTCGCATAATAGCGCGCAATGGGCAGATCTTTCGTAAAAGCTGCCACTCCATTTTCATCAGAGGATGCTGTCTCAATCAGTGTGTCTGCGGGAATGACAATCCCCTCACCGATTAAAATATCCTCTGCAATATAAAGGCCGAAAATGGTTCCTGCCACAGGCTCTTTTGTCTCAATATCTGTCTTTTTAATCTGGATAGATACCCTCTGCCGTTCATTGACATATTCACTGTCGCTGTATACGACCTCTACTTCATCACCAGCATATTCCAACGAAAATTCCTGTATTTCCTTATTCAATGCAAATCCCGGTCCGGCTGTAACTTCCTCTATTCTATATTTCCCAAGAGGCAGGTCTGTCAATTCTGCTTTCCCGTCCTTGTCCGTTTTAATCATAGATACCAGTTCGTCCTTCCTATACAGAGTAATCCGGTTTCCTTCCCTGTCACACTGGTAATCCGGTGAATAAATATCTTCTGCCGCATATATTTTGAATTCTGCTCCTTCCACATTTCCCATTTCATAAATAAAGTCAGAATCATCTTTTCCCGAATTAAGGATACCTAAAAATTCCCCAAAACGCCGCAGAATATTTTTCTTCTTTTGCCCATAACCGGACAGGTACTCCCCCTTCTTTTGCAGCCGTAGAGAACCTGTCTGGCGCTGATTTTCATAATCAACCCTTATAACCACGGCGCCTGTTTCCTCTTCCACCTCGTATGCCTGGTCAGATGAAAGGGTAAATTCAATCGGTTCCCCTTTTACATAGCCGTCAGCAGCTGCGCTCTCCTCCAGACGGTAATTCCCCATCTTTAATTTTTCAGGCGTCAGCAGATAACCCTGGTCAGAAACTTCAAATTCCGTGTGCTCTACGAGCTCCGGGTAATGTGTATATTGCTTTACATACTCTTCATTATCCAGGTTATAGATTTTAAAGACAGTGCCTTTATGCAGTACAGGCATCTTACTGGTGCCGTCAATTTTATATATTTTCAAAATTGCCTGAAATTCATAGTCAATGAATACTCTCCATTGCTGGGGTTCCCGTTTATCTTCATTAATGGTTACGATAAACGGATCGATTGTATTGTAGTTTTCAGGAGTGGTCGATTCTATCACTACATATTTTCCATAGGCTAATTCATTGCTTACCGCATATCCCTTTTCATCCGTAAAAAGCTCCGGCATGGGAATGCCTTTGCTGTCTTCTGAATAATCAAGCGCCGTTGTCTCCTTGCTAAAATCATAGCCTCGGAACTGTTCCGGAGAGTAATTTCCATTGCCATCCGGTTTTATGTCTCCGGCCTTGACACCTTTTAATGAGCGAATCAGATATATTTTGAATCCGGCTCCCTTTAGAAGATCTGCTTCTGTCTGTTCGCCATCGGAGCCGACTTTGATTAACTGGAAAGGCTGCTTTTTCACGGTCTCATTTACGGTTACCTCTCTGTGGACAATTTTTACATCCTGTCCCTCATAAGCTGCTTCTACCGGATACTCTGTAGGATCAAGCAAATATCCTTCCGATGCGGCAAGTTCGCGGATACAATACTTGCCTAAATATAAATCAGTGAAATCAAGTTCTCCATTCTCATTAATTTCCCCTTTTGAAACGAGCTCCCCCTTTTTATGTACTGTTCCGGATTTTTTGTTCGGATGCTGAATATCCTCTGCTGCGAATAAGCCATACTCTGCACCAATTAAAGCTGCATCTCCCTGACTTAGAAATTCGTGTGTTTCTTTATCTATCTTCCGTACATGAATTTTTGCGCGGACTTCTTCATTTTGGAATGCATGTGAAAATACGTATTCATATGTCTGATCATTTTTGTATGTATATGTAAACTCATATGTTTCTTCCGACCTATAATACTTTTCCGGCGCCTGTATTTCCCTGATATAATAGGTATAGTTAATCGGGATATCAGCAGTAAATTCTGCGATCCCATCTCGGTTACTGGTACTGCTCTGAATCAGTGTATCCTTATCAAGAACGGTTCGTCCGTTGATCTTGATGGTTTCCTTGCTATATAGTCCGAACTTTGCACCTTCAAGCGTTGTGTCGTCATTCTGTGAATGTTTTACAGATGTTACTTTTATTTTCGGCCGCTTGTTATTATATTCGCTTTCAGCTAAGGCAAGAGAGGCAGTCTGACCGGCATATGTGAGGGAAACAGTCTTTGTTGTCTCCTGTTCGTTTTTTCCGATTACCAAATCCGCAGGCGCCTTTGTCTCAACAATGCGGTATTTCCCCAGATACAATTCCTCAGAAACTGCACAGCCGTCTTCGCCGGTAGTCAGGTTCGCAATCAGAGTATCCCTTTTATGGATTACTGTTTTCTTATCCTGGCTTATAATATCTTCAGCAGCATAGATAGAATAATCGGCGCCAGGAAATGAAGCGTCTTCATATATGAAGTTTACCGGATCACTGCCGTTGACTGATGCAAGTTTTTCTCCGGATTTATGAATCTTAATCTTCCCTTTCTGCTCTTTGTTCCCTGCCTTTACGTCCGTATTCCCTCCTGCTACCAGCTTTACATTATAGACCTCCGTACTGAGGCAGTACCCGGCAGGGGCGGTTATTTCTTTCAAATAAACGGTTTCCTGAGTTTTGGTAAACTCTGTAGAGGAACTTCCCTTTTCGTCTGTAGGCGGCATGTTTACAATCAGGCTTGTGCAGGCCTCATCTTTATACACTCCAAATACCGCGCCTGAAAGGCTGACATTGGTGTCTCTGTCTTTCTTTATCAGTGTGATTCTGGCAATATCCAGCCACTTCACTTTGAACCGGACAGAGTTTGCCTTTTCTTCTATGAAATCTCCGTATCCGATATCCTGAATGGTACTTCCAGTACTAAGCACCAGTGTTTTCCATTGTGAACCAATCTGTCCTGTCAGCTTTCCGCTGTCCCATTCACCGGTTGCGGTCTTAGGTGCAGTGAAATAAAAACTCCCTCCGCCGTATATTTTTATAGTTCCTCCGGTCTGGCTCTTACCGTCTGAAGCATTATGATATGTCACGTTTGACGGAAGATCCAGAGTAACATAATTGCGGTGATCCCCATTTAACTGAAAAGTTTTTGTCTTTTGTGAATCTCCGTCAAGATCTGCTTTTTCATAATCAGAATTCAGGCTGATGGCAGCTACCGGCGGGTTTTCCTGTCCAAACAGGTAGTTGATATAACCCAGGACACCGGTTTCCTCCAGAGATCCTGCTGTACAGCCATGAAAACCCGCATCCCCTATATATGCATAACTCGCCGCAATATGTGTAAATATATACCTGGTATCTGCATCCAGCTGCGGCATATACTGCTCTGTCAGATCTCCCGGCCCGCCATATCCATAATATAAGACTTTCTGCAGATTAGCATTTGTGTTCAGAACCTCTGCAACATAGTCTGCATCCGGCGGAGAGGCTTTCGGAGATTCCAGGCAGTATGCTATTTTCCCATTTACATAAAAGTAATTCGTTTCGTAATTTCCAATGTTAGAGGGATAACGCAAAGTCTTCCCCTTCACCAGAGAGACATTTGAGATTCTCTGGGCCGCCATTCTCGCGGGCACAACAGATAGAAACAGGCTGTCCTCCACATCTTCTACGACAACCAGTTCCTGTTCGTTTTCCCCGCCAGATGTATCTAAATTATCAGCGGAATCGTCTAAATCTGGCTTTCCCGGTTCTCCTGTTTGATTCATATCCGCCTTATCAGGCGCGACTGACGGATCTGCGTCTTCCGACTCGTCCCCAGAATCAGTTCCTGTTTTTGTATGCCCGTTTTTTGAAGGGCTTTCCGGCTCCCTGCTTTTTACAGTAATCATCCGGCTGATCTGATATGCCAGGTTTTCGTCCCTGACAGGATATACTTCGTAGACAGCCTGATACTTTCCCGGTACATCATTGGCAAAGTTGGTTAATTTTTCATCAACGGCATTTTTAAATATAATTTTTACCTTTTCTTCTGCAAAAAACAGTTTGGTAAAATCATGTTCGATATCGAAGTCTGTCTGCGCTTTTATGGATATATCTTGGGCAATAACAAACTCGTCTTCTGTTAAGCGTTCCTTCATTTCAGATAAAAAAGGCAGATTGGATGCACCCTCATTATACAAAATAAAGTTATCTTCCTGAACCGGTGCCTTATCCTCTGCTGATTCCACTGTCTGTATTTCCGGCTTTGCAGATTCTGCTGCAAACGCCGTCATACTTGAATGAAGTATTGTTGTGCAGCAGATTAAGAATGCCAGGGTTCCTGACATAATTCTTTGTTTTCTAATCATCGTTTTCCTCCTGATATAATAATGAAAAGGCAGGGATATTCCCTGCCCGGCCAGCCCTGCGGCTAAATAAATTTTTAAGTGCGGGAAATCTGCCTTTTTGTTTCTCTCCTCCTTTCTCCTGCAAGCCCCAAAAAAGCCAAAGGCAGACTGCTTCTTGATACCTGTTTCCAGGAATTGTACAAAAAGCCTTCCGCACTTTGGCTCGCTAAAAAAATATATCCTTATTATATAGAAAGAAACACGCTCTTTCAAATCCACAAAACGCCATATACTGCCAAATACATATTACTGCTGTCCTTCGAGGAAAACATATCTGATATTAAGACAACTTATCTGTTCCCCTGCCTTTCTCTTTTATTCTGTTGCCCATTCCATGTTTTGCGACATCTTCTCCTTATTCTTTCATTGAGCATTCCGGAGGGCTCTGTTAAGCTATGGGTATACGATATTGGATTTCAAAAGGACTTCCGACAAAATAATACAATAAGGAGAGAAATACAGATGAAAAAAGGATTATATGTCCCGGCATGCCACAAATATATCAGGAAAAGAGATGGTACTCCCGACCAGCAGCGCATATTCAACGTTGCAAAGTCTGCATTTAAAGCAAAATATCCTAATCAGAAATTAGAAGATAGGGAACTGATCAGTTTCTTAAAGGCGAACCATGTGATTCCGGAAGAAACGAAAGGGGAAGACTTGAATACGGAGCATCCGGAACTTTGTTTTACGATTATCTCCCAATATAAATGTAATTCAACCTGTCAATTATGTGCCTATTCTCCGCTCTTTAAAAACCAGTGGGAAATGCAGGAATCCATATTAATTGGTTATGCCCTGAGAAGCTGGAATAATTTACAGGCTCTCTTAGAATCCGGTCTTACCTGCCGCCACTTCCGGGCAATGATTCCCGTATCGGAAAAATCATCCGTCTCAGTAATACCTTTAAATCGGCTGGCTTTTGAATATATGGAAAAGGTGCCAAAATCACAATCGGATATGTTGTCCATCTCCGAAAATATCATCCATACCTTGAAACAGAATAATAAAAATAAGCTCTCTGCAGATGATTTTAAAATTGCAAAAAAATACCTTGATAATCTCTTCCTAAGTAATTATCATGCTTTGCCGCCGGAAAAGATTGAAAACATTTTGAAAAAATGCTTTCAGCTGCATTTCCGACCGGCTCCTGAGCCTTCAATACAACAGGAAAAACAGGAAGAAATTATGGAAGAAAGCCCTCTGCGCCTGGAGGGCCTGCTAGCAGGGAAATCTCTGACAACAGCGGGAAACAGAAATCCTCTGCAAGAAACTGCCAGTAAGAAAAAAATAACAGATGATAAGCGTGAAAAGGCAGTTCACACCTGCTATACGAAAGATATTTCATCTGTACTGATAAAACCAATTTCCGCTGCAACTATGGAACGCCCTCCCCATATATGGCAGATAACCTATAAAGAGCTTCAAGATTTTCCGGCAGTAAACCTGGATACAGCAGACAAATGGCAGATGAGATTGTTTCTTGAAAAACTGCTAATGACGCCCTTGCTCCCTATGGAAACCTTGATAGATAATAAGGGTTCGTCATGGGTGCTTCTCTATGTTCAAGGCAAATTTTTTTATTATTCCAGCAGCAATCTGACCATATTAGATACCATACTGCCCTATATTGAAAAAAGTGCTTTCCGCAAAATCATTTGTTACGAGCCTTATCAATTGTATGAATACTTTTTCCGGCAGCAAGTCTATGGCATAACCCTGTTCAGCATCCGGCTTGGAATGGATTTCGCCTGTTCCCCGGCTTTATGGAAATGTAATATAAATACTGTCCTGCATGAAATATGCAAAACAGAAAATCCTGATCATGCCCCTGCAGTAATGGACAGCATGCGGAACTACTATAAGATGTTCCAATATTTAAGCAAGACTGGTTTAGAAAAAAAGAAGATGTACTGGGAAAGATATTATATCATGAAATTTTTAGGATATTCTTATCATAGAAAAGAAAACGGTTTAACAGGAAAACCCCTGTTTCTAAAAGAGGCCCTGGATGGCTATCAGTTTGCTTATACCGAAAAGGATACATTAATGGCTCCTTATATGGCTGTCCGCTATCAGATCCGATGGGAATCAAAAGATGAATTTCCAATTGAATCCATGCTTTCGGAAATTATGAAGCACAGAATTCCGGAAATTCATGAAATATTACTGCTATCCTATAGTAAAAATAATATGATATTTTCCATACTTCCCTCGGAATATGGTTACTTATGTGATTTGGTAAATAATATTGCATGTTATTTTGCAGAGATAAATAAAAAATTGCCGGTACATATTGACGAAGACATTTTGAGCAGTCAGAATGAAAAATGTGTGGCAGTGCCTTGATTAATGTAAGGTGGCAGTGAGAAAAAATAGCGGGGAAGAGCAAATGATGTTATATGTATACTTCATACTATAACATAAATGTAATACAAAAATCAGGATAACTGACCGTTTTGAGACATCTGGACAGCTCCTGATTTTTATATTTCTCCTACTATTTTAATTCATCGTAGACAAAACCGGCAATCAGTCCTTTTCTAATCGCTGAATCCTCTCTGCTCATACATATTTTATATGCCTCTTGATTGTCCATCCTATCTCTTTTCCATTCAAAATGACCCATTTCATACACAAAATACTCATCCTGACTCGTAGTAACCAGGAGCCTGCCACCATTTTTCAGCAGCATATAGAGATTCTGCATGATGAATTCCCGGTATGGATGGTAACACTGCTCATCAAAATATCTCAGTGAATATACCACTTCTATTTTGTCAGCATTCTCATCCCTGCAAAGCTTTAGAGCTGTTCCCTTTTTGGGCAAATCCTCAATAGACTCCGACATCCTCCTGAGAATATATAAGTGTTCCTTCGTCTCCTGATCCAAAATCTTATTATAGTTCGCTACTTCCCGAACAGTCTCAACCTCTTTCATAACGCGGATAATCCAAAAATCCTTTAAATCTTCTCCAGCCCAGTTCCATACATAAGGCTCTATTGTTTTCCAAAAGTCCATAATATCAAAGTAATGCTCATTGGGTTGTGCTGCCTTTTCATCTTTAAAAAAGAACTGAAGACATTCCTCTTCCTCTGCCTCCTTCCTCAGTACGCTTGAAAAAAAAGCATCAACAGATTCAATCGCATTTCTTACGCTGTTAAAATCCGTTTCTCCACCTAATTTACCAGTAAATCTTCCCGTCAAATCCATATTAATGTCTCCTGTACCTTTCATATCTGCGCCACAAATTGGTTGAAATTATATCAGATACCAATATACGATTCCAGCAGTTCCTGCTAATTACCATTATTTACCATATAAAAAGCAAAATTTTCTTTCCATCTATTTCTTTCCGGATATTTCTTTCGGCAAGTTGCAAAAAACACCTCAGACACAGGTAAATACGGCAATCCCCGCTATTTAGCTTAATTAAACATATCTATATTTTTACATCACGATTTCCTATCATTCCGCCAACTGCAAACATATATCTGTCTTTTTATATGGTATACCTTTATATGAATACTTTCAATAAAAAATATAAAATATCTCTTATTTTCGGAACCTCATGGATAGATTTTATTGTTTTACTGCTTAAATAGCCCTTGTAAAATTATTACTGCTTATTTGCCTGTCATCTGCAAATTAAATTTCATGAATAAAATGTATTCTGTGATAGAACTATAACTCATAGAATGATTAACTTTATAATTTTATTATAATATAGTTTTACAAAGGTTACAATGTACAGAAATACTTATATCAAAGGAGTACCCCCATCCATGGAGCTTAATTTTAAAGCCATAGGTAAGAGAATCAAAATAGCAAGACTTAAAACCGATCTGACTCAGGAAATTATGGCAGAAAAGATAGGAGTTACACCTCAGCATGTCAGCAATATTGAAACCGGTAATTCCAGCGTCAGCCTGACAACGCTTATTGCTATAGCAAATCTTCTAAAAGTGTCGGTCGATGAGTTGATATGTGATACGGTATTGAAAACTAAATATGTATTTAGCAAAGAAGCAAATGAAATCTTTAGAGATTGTAATGAATATGAGATACGCGTTTTGGTAGAAATACTGAAAGCGGCGAAATATTCCATGCGTGATGTGAAAATGTTTGAGGCCAGAATAAAAAATAATGAATAAAATCGAAACAAAGCCGGCAGTAGGGAACTCCCTGCCTGCCGGCTTTGCTTATACCTCATCTTCCCAAATTTATTTTTCCTTTTCAGGCAGCAACGGTTTCACCCAGATTTCCATATACGCCATATCTTCTGCATCCCGGAAATACTTTTCTACCGAAAATGGTTCTGTAGTGAGGTTGTGCCGAGGCAGCCATGTGCTGAATAGATATTTGTTTGCCTGGTCAAGCTTCACCGTTACCAAGTCTTCAAAATTCTCCGCCTCGATTCTGCTGACAATATATTTGCCCGGCAGAAGTTCCTGCTTTACGAATCCCTCCGGCAGCTGCTCCGGCATTTTCTGGATCATTCCGCCCGCAAAATAATTGAACACCCCTTGTGCGAAATTTCCCATATGGGACATCCCTATTTCCACCCTGCCGTTGAGATTCGCTGCAAGCAGTTCTTTTTTCGCATGATACTGTTTCCAAAGCTGTCCTGGCACATCTATGCCGGTGCTTTCACCGACGGGTATTTGTCTGGAAATTTCAACTTCTGCTTCAAAGCCAAGATAAATTTCCGGTTTTTCCAACGTCTTTCTTTGGATCTCCAGGACGATACCGCCCACCACCAGCGGAACCCCTTCGTCCACCAGTACATAATTCATAGAAATTTCCGGCTTTTCAAAAGTATTAAGCATCGGTAAGGTCTTCCTGTATTCCTCCGGCGTAATCCCATATGTCTCCTTGAAAGCCCTAGTAAAATTTGCATGGCTTGAAAAGCCGTAGTCCAAAGCAATATCCAGAATCCTTCGGTCCGTATCCTTTAACCCCTCAACCACTTTTGCCAAACGGCGGAGTTTCGCATACTCCTGGACCGGTTTTCTGACCAGACGTTTAAACAGACGCTGATAATAAAATTGGGACAAGCCAACCATATCGGCAAGCTCCTCTGTAGAGATTTCTCCTGATAAATGTTCCTCGATATAATTCAATGACTGGTCTATAGTTTCCCATGCGTGCATTGCGGCACCTCCTTTATTTGATGCTCAAATCATACCACACTGTTTTTTATCAGGCTTTTCACCCTATGCCCTTTTTCATCACAGCTCCCATATACAATATTGCATGATGTCAGATATCAGTCCTGTTCTGCTCAAAGTTCCCGCAAATCTATGCGGTTATTCTTTCGATACATCAGACATGTTATCCCCAGAAGCAGCACACACAGAACAGCCCGATATCCCCCGGAATATCCTTCCGGAACCAGACAGGCGCCCGCGCCGCCAAGGATTGCAAGGACAGCCCCGCCCATGCCGCCAAGTACGGCTGAAGCGCTCTGTTTGACCACGCTTACCTCATTCTCCCAATCCAGAACCGGGAAATGCAGATTAACGGTAATCCCGTATACACAGGCAAACAGCAGGATCACCGCCGGAATCACCATCATCCAGAAGCTATCCTGTAATCCCGGCTTTAATGCAAGGAGCAGGAAAACCTCCGACACAAGGTAAAAAGGCAGAATCAGGATCAGATTCATCAAAAGCTTTGCGTCCAGGACTGTCCGTGCCGGCAGCGGCAGGCTTTTGGCAAGCCACCACTCCTTCCCTTCCATGGAAACAGATGTGGCTGCAGTTGTCATCATACAAAAAGTGCCTGCCAGCAGAAACGGTGCGATTACTGCCAGATCAACCGGAACCGGCAGGAGCTCTTTCACCCTCGCCGGGCCTGTAAAAAGAAGCGCCCCCGATATGACACAGCCCATAAGCGGTCCGATGATCGTATTGGATACATAAATACTCGATGAGAAATACCGTCGGAATTCCTTCCTGCACAGGGAAACCAACGCCGAGTCTGCTTTCAAATCTCCCATCTGATAATCATGCCTTGCCGCCGTTGTATACAGATTCCGGCAGATGGACTGAAAACAGGCGGATACGGCCGCCGCCGCCACGGCAAATACAGACAGAAATAAACCTGTATACATCAGGCACCGGCTGATTTCCCCATTTACAATCGCCGTCCCAAGCAGCACAGCCGGAGGATAGAATCTCTCAAGCATAGCCGAAATCATTCCGGACAGTTCCTCCATAATCTCCAGACTTTCCATCCCTTCCACTGACGTAAGACGCGAAGAACCATACATAATGGCAAAAGCAAATACTATCGTAAGCGTTGACGCCACCAGGCTTTTATGCCGCATCCTGGAAGAAATTCCCGTAACCAGAGCCCCAATAAGGATCGCCCCTGTCATTGGCAGTAACGGCACTGACCATATCCCAAGAAACGCACACAGATAGAATGACACATCCGGCCTCATCTGCCATGCATACACTGCAATCCCCGGAAGCAGTACCAGGGCAGCCATCAGCAGATTTTCCGTATACATGCGCAAAAACCGTCCAAGCACTACTGCGCCTTTCCTTACAGGCAGGGATACTACCATATCATATCCCTGTCTCCGGAAAATGATGCTTCCCGCCTTTAAGATTCCAAATACAAAAATGAGCATGCTGGATATGGCGATGACATAAGCCGGAACATCTTCTCCTGCTCCAATCTCCACCAGTCCCCAGGAAATGCCGCCCACATAAAATAGCAGCATAATAATCAGGAGTATCCAGAGGACAGAAAGCATTACGGCCCTCTTCTTTTTACGCTTATCTTTCGTGAACCGTAAAATATTTATGCCAAGGAGATTACATAGCTCCAGCCTGGCCATAATCCTAATCTGCGCCAGCATTATTTACCACCTCCATAAAAATGGACTCCAGCGTATTGCCCTGCTTTACAACCTCCTCCATGGTGCCTTCGGCAATCAGGCGTCCCTCCTTGATCATCGCTACCTTGTTACAAAGCTTCTCAGCCACCTCCAGCACGTGGGTGGAAAAGAATATGGCGCCCCCACCGGCGCAAAGTTTCCTCATCCTCTCTTTCAGAATAACGGAAGCTTTCGGGTCAAGCCCCACAAAAGGCTCGTCCAAAACCAACAGCCTTGGTTCATGCAGCAGCGCAGATATAATAGCAAGCTTCTGTTTCATACCATGGGAATAAGAAGAAATCAGATCCCCAAAGGATTCCGTTATTTCAAATTCATCCCCGTACCTTTTGATCCGTTCCTTCCTCTCTTCTGCCGGAACCTTGAAAATATCGGCAATAAAGTTCAGATACTGGATGCCTGTCAGATACTCATACAGATCCGGATTATCCGGAATATATGCCGTCATCTGTTTGCACACAAGCGGATCATCATGAAGGCTGATTCCTCCGATCCGAATCTCTCCCGCATCATATCCATGGATCCCGGCAATGCATTTCAGCGTTGTTGTCTTCCCGGCTCCATTATGCCCGATGAATGCGCAGATATCACCCGGCATCACATGAAGGCTCAGATCCGTGACGCCCTTGCTGCCGCCCTTATAGTGTTTCGTCAAATGATTGATAATAAGCATTGTTTTCCTCCTGTTTTATGAGAGCAGTCTCTGTAGCTGCTTCGCATCTGCCAATCTTCTATGTGTCAGTTTTTGCAAAATGCTGCAGTATTTTCTGGAAATCAGCATTCTCTTTCAGAGCCTCAAAAGCCGGGTGGCTGAATGCTTCCTGCAGATTCTGAAAAACGAATTTCCTGCTTCTTGGAGCCATTTCTCCCAATGGAAGGGCTTCAATCCATGCGTCTAAACGGTCAAAATATTCATCTCCGTGGAGTACAACCCTCTCTGCCCGTAAGAGCCCGTCAACACATTTCTCAAAAAGGAAGAGGGCCTTCAGCGCTTCTTCCTCCTCCCCGACCGCTGCATACATGACTGCCGCCTGATAATGGAACTGTGCAGCAAGATTGGGATGGAGCTTCTCCAGCAGGTAGGCTTCCATTACATTTCTGATCCTGCATACTGTCTTTTTGCACCGCTCTATGTCATCCTGATATAAAGCCAGGGATATCGCGGCATCACTGACCAGGTTCAGAATATCCAGCCATTCCCTTGCCTGGATATAACCTCTTGCCTTCTCATGTTCCCCCGCCATCTGATATGCCTGGACCAGTATGGCTCCGTCCTGCCCTGCAAGACGGGCGGGGTCAGAAGAAGGCTCCAGCATAGTTATCGTTTCAGCCGCTTTCCCAAGCCATAAGCTGATGCCAGCCTTCAAAACCAAAGCATCACTGCATATGCTTACATCGCTGCAGCTTTCCAGAATATGGTCGCACCATGAAGCCGCCTCCTCCAAAAGCTGTTTTTGTTCCTCTTCTGACTCTGCCAGCATGTAATGATTCAGGTACAATACAGTAAGCTGCAGCAAAAAGGCATGGCAGGAATAGTACCTGTGGGCCAGAGTGCGGGTCTTTTCAATGGCCTCATGAAAAGGAAACCTGGCAAAATCCTTTACAAGCTCCGCATAGAAGTAGCGGATCTGCTCTTTGGAGAGCTTTGCTTTGTACCCGATCAGCTCGTCTATCGTTGTGCCAAAATAGGCAGAAAGTTCGAGCAGAAGCATAAGATCCGGTGTGCTTTGAGCATTTTCCCACTTGGATACTGCCGCCTTACTTACTCCGAGGAAGTCTGCAAGCTCCTCCTGGGTAATCCTCCGCTCGCGCCTTAGCCGGATAATATTGTCCGATAAATTTAGTCTGTCCATACTGTTATTGTTCTCCTTATCCTCTATTGTATTACCTCTTTTCTTCATTATAATAAAAAGGAGATTCCCTATCAATCGAACTGTATTCCACTTTTTCGCAAAAAAGTCAACCGGGGGGAAACTTCTTCTTATTACTAAAAACACTGGAGTAATTATTTTATGTTTGATGTGATGACAGAAATAAATTCACTAACAAAGATTGAATGAAGTAACTTTTTCATCTAGTATCCAACTAAAAGTAAATATATTTTGACAAAAAACAGAAGTGGAATTGTTGCACATTCATCCACTGATAAAGTACCTAATTCCACCTCTGAGTTTTTCATATATTGCAGTCTTGCAATTGACTTTACCTCAAAAGCCTTTAGAGCAGAACTTACAATCCATCTCGCCTGACTTCACTCCCCGTATTCATCATCTGTTGAAAAATTCTCAATAAATCTACCAAAGTTGGTGCTTCCTTCTATCGTATTATCAGATAGCAGCTTTTCCTTTAAGGTTTAATAAGGATTGGATTAGTTCCGGGTCGGGCAAGGCGTCTATCCAGTCCCTCTTTGTAAATCCTTGCTCACTCAAATCTCCAACCTCCTGTTAAACTCGTTTTAAAATCTGACTCACTCTTTCACTCCACCGTCCATCGAAGCCGATCCTTCATCCGCAGCCTGCAACAATTTCTTTAAATGTTCCATCTGTTCCTCATTTACATTAGAACAAAATCCATCTGGAAGAGTTGTTCCAGAGAGAATACAGTTGTCAAACTTACTACCCTTAATGTTTGCTCCTGCCAGACTTGAAAACCTAAAATCCGCATTCTCAAAATTACAGTTTACCAGCATCGCATTTGAGAAATCTGTACTTGCAAGAATCGTATCCGAGAAATCACAGCTCAAAAACTTTGAATGATTAAACATCCCATACCGTAAATCTGCCTTTTTCATATCAAACAAATTAAAATTGGCATATCCTGCAACCGGAATACTGTAATCTGACGTTATTGTTACAGGCGTCCTGATAAAAACAGGCTTGAACAAAAACGGCAGCCCCTCCATATCATTCATTTCTGAACCTGCATTAAAAAACCATTCCAACCGTTTCTTTCCCCTGACGGCATATGGTTCATAAATATGTCTGTATATCTGCACTATGCACCTTAATACATTTATATTTTCCTGAAACAGGCTGCGTTTCCCATCATACCGGTAATCATGAACCGCACCATGGAAGAACATCTTCTCAAAAAAATAACCTAAAAACTGGTACTTTAATTCCTGCCGGATAAATTCTTCTTCCTCGTTAGATAACATCTTATACAAAGATCTGTAATAGATAAACTCAGATACCTTATCACTGACATCTGAATCAGCAAACAGACGGCTGAAAGCACAGATAAATGCTTCAATGACCGTACTACGCTTCTGCTCATCCCTCATGCATTCTTCATCAAAAGACTGATAAATGGTTTCAAGCTCATAAAATATCTTTTCACACAGGAAGAAATCTCTTATATTATTGTGATAAAATTCAGCAACGCCTCTTTTACCATCATTTTTCCAATAATTACAAAGCGCATAACACCGTCTTACAATCTGCCCTGTCTGTTTTGATTCCAGCTGCAGGCCGCGTATGATTTCCCCGATATCATCCTGTGTTACATACAGCTTCTTATTCCCGGTCGCATACATTTTATAAGCAATCTCAGCGCCAACCCGATACAAAACATCCTTATACCTGCTAATCATATGTGTATAGGAATCCCTTGAAAACAGCTTGTTATACTCCGTGTTGCTCAGCTCCACAGAAAATATCTGATGGTATAAGACCCATGGATTATCCCATGCCTCATCCGTAATCTTCCCTGCCGCAAGCATATATAGAGCCAACGGGGTATCACAGATTCCATCCGAAGAATCGTCCTCAATCCCAAGGATCCGATCAAGCCGCGGAAATTCTTCCCGGTCACACACCTTCCGGTATTTTTCAATCCATTCCTCCCGCTTTCCCGCATTGAAATGCTTTAACAATACATAGGCGATGCCGGTGCCGATTCCCTCCTCTTTCAGTTTTAATACATCTATAAATTTGGGCCTCGTTGTTATGATAATATGGCTTTCCGAGAATCCTCTGATGATTTCGCTCAAAATCTGCTCCGCAAAGTCCGTCATTCCGTCAATCATACATAATTCATCAAATCCATCCAGAAATAAGACCGATTTCCCTGCCTTTTCTGCAAACGCTTCATATGTCTCAAATCCCAGCTCTCCCAAAATGCCCTTAACCGGTGCTTCTATAAACTTTCTGCTCATAGTCAGATTCCTCAAACGGACACAAAACATTGCGCATCCGTCAAATATGCCGTTTCCGGATTCCTGCATGGCCTTCTCATTGCCGAAAGCAAGATATGAAATCAAGCTGCTTTTTCCTACACCAGCATCACCTTCCATCACCATAACACGGTTTTTCCTATCCGCCGGAAACTCAGCCAGAAGCTTCTCAATATCTGGCCGGCTTTCCCATAATCTCATGGAACTGCGGGGTGCAATATCATAATCCGGCCTGACATATGTATCCTTCAAAGTAATAGCCCTTTTGTCTTCTGCCTTATGCAGAAACAATACACTTCCGTAGCTTTTGACATAACCATAGTAATCCTGGTTACATTCTGACTTTTCTTTTCCCTCCAACATCCGGTATATATCATCACACACGATAGAGGCATGGAGACTTCGTAGTTCCGGATTATTCTTTACCAGCCTATCCATATGGCGGTAAATAAAATCCACTTCTTCCGGCGTAACGATACTGTCCGCCTTTTCACCATACTGGACAGGGGGAAATACATCCTTTCTTGGAAGGAAACCTTCCATCAACCACTGCGTATAAAACTCAATGTTTTTCTGCCATATAAACAGGCTGCTATTACTGCATTGATACTCCTTTTCATATATCTCCTGTGCAGTCTCAATCACATTTGTAATCCTGTCCTGCAGGGTTTCTTTTGTAATATAGTCAAATATCCCCTGTATCCCATTTGTAACAAGACCAGTTACGATACTGCTGATATAACCATATATCTGTTCATTCATCTCTCGTTCCTCTTTTCAGGATGTTTTCTGCTGATTTGATATAAATGTTATCATGCAGGTATAGAAAAAGCAACTTTCATTGACATTAATCCAAAAAAGTGATAGTATAACTATCACAAAATCCAGACAGACAGGAGAATTTCCTTATGGGAGAATCTATGCTTCGGAAACAGCAGATGGAGCGGCGCACGCAGCAGATACTTCACACTGCCCTAAAGCTGTTCTGTGAAAAAGGGATTGAATACACATCGGTGGAGGAGATTGCGAAAGCCGCCGGTGTCGGCCCAGCTACAATCTACCGTTATTTTGAAACCAAAGCCCAGCTTGCGATCTCCGCAGGGATTGCATACTGGCAGAAGGTTGCCGGGAAATATCTGGATTCCCTGTCCCAAATCGCATATCAGAAACTAAGCGGACTCCAACAGATGGAATATATTTTCCATATCTTTTCAGAGATTTTCCAGGAGGAACTTCTATTTCTGAAATTTCTCCAGGAGTTTGATATCTTTGTCCAAAGATATCACATTTCAAAAGAACGGCTGGGAGAATATGAAGAATACATTCTGAATCTAAAGCCTTATATGACAAATGCCCTGGAAAAGGGTCTCAGGGACGGAAGCCTTGCCTTTTCATATACAACAGATGAAATATATTTTTCCGTGACACATACGCTGATAAGTCTGATGCAGAAGCTGTCCTTAAATGGGCACATCCTTTCATCTGACGAGCGGGTCGGCCTGGCATTGCAGGTAGAGATTGCGGGCAATCTGCTCCTTAAGGGCTTGGCAGCAAAAGAATGATAACATAGAGGGAACAAGGAGGATACATATGAAATCACTATCTACAGGTAAAATATGGCTTTTCGCAGCCGGACAGTTTGGATGGTCTTTACTATCTGGTCTGATTTCTAATTGGCTGGTATACTTTTATCAGCCGGATGAGGTGTCTGTGGCACAGGGACAGCCGCTGTTTATTCCCCAGGGGTTGGTTATTCTCGGAATCTTTACGGTAATCGGGGGCATTACTGCCTTCGGACGGCTTTTTGACGCATTCACAGATCCGTGGATCGCATCGCTTTCAGACCGCTGTACCTCTGAAAATGGCCGGCGAATCCCATTTTTGAAATGGGCGGCCCTGCCTCTTTCTCTTTCTACCATACTGATCTTCTGGTCCCCGGTCAATAGGAACAGTTGGGCCAATGCCATTTTCCTGTTCGTAATGGTACTGGTATATTATCTGTCAATTACAGCTTACTGTACACCGTATAATGCCCTGATTCCGGAGTTGGGGCACAACCAGCAGGAACGCTTAAATATTTCCACTGTAATTTCTTTTACTTTTATTGCAGGAACCGCAGTCGCCTATCTGGCGCCGGTCATCTGGGGAGCCCTGATCCCGGTATTTGGCCGTGTAGGTGCTATCCGCACAACATTCACAGTTATGGCTGTCATCGCATTTTTCTGTATGCAGATACCGGTCTGGTCCATACGCGAAAAAGAATATGTCAATACCGTCCCTTCACAGGATACTGCGTTTTCTTCTCTTGTTTCCACATTCCGCAACGGAGAATTCCGGAAATTCGTAGGTTCAGACATCCTGTACTGGATTGCCATTACCATGTTCCAGACAGGCCTTCCGTTTTTCGTCACCAGCCTGCTGAAGCTTCCGGAAACAATGACCACGCTCTATTTTGTAGGCATGACGGCATTGTCACTGATATTTTATATCCCAATCAATAAGCTGGCGCCGAAGCTTGGCAAGAAAAAACTGATAGTTGTGGCATTTGTAATCTTTTCGTTATCCTATCTTTATACCGGATTCCTTGGAAGGATCTCGTTTATTTCCGCCAATGCGCAGAGCCTGCTCCTTATGATTGCGGCTTCGTTGCCCATGGCGGTCTTTGGAATCCTTCCGCAGGCAGTAGTCGCCGACATTGCCCAGAGCGATGCGAAGCGCAGCGGCAGCAACCGGGAAGGCATGTTCTATGCCGCAAGGACTTTTGCCTTTAAGCTGGGCCAGAGCCTCTCTATGCTCCTGTTTACAGCGGTTTCTACAATTGGGAATGCATCGGGGACTGGATACCGTATTGCAGCATTTTCAGCCGCATGCTTCTGCTTTTTAGGCGGAATTGTATTCCTGTTTTATGATGAAAACAAAATCAACCAGGATATACGGTAACTGTGCAAATGGTTACAAAGGAGATTCATAAAATGGATAAAAGAACAATTCATAATCTGATCATACCGGCAGAAAAATATGCGGAAAGGATGGAGTCGATGGTTCTGCCCTATCTTGCAGAGAGGAAAACTGAAAATTACTGTGAGCGGGAAAAGGGAAAAAAGATTTTTTACCTGCGCTGCCTTGCAGACCATCCGCAGGGGATTGTCATCCTGTCCCACGGCTATACGGAGACAACCGATAAGCATCTGGAAAATATCTATTACTTTCTCCGCGGCGGGTATCATGTCTTCATGCCGGAACACTGCGGACACGGCCGCAGCTACAGATTATGCAGTAATACTGAAGATTTTTCTCTGGTACATATTGATGACTATAAAAGATATGTAGAGGACCTGCTCTTCGTAAGCCGCATTGCGGCACAGGAATTTCCCGGCCTTCCCATATGCCTGTACGGCCACTCTATGGGCGGCGGAATCGCCGCATGTGCAGCCGCGCAGGATCCCCGGCTCTATTCCAGGCTTATCCTCTCTTCACCAATGATACGCCCAAACACTGCTCCGACCCCCTGGCCATTGGCATGCCTCGTTGCAAAGGTGTTCTGTATGGCCGGCGGGGAAGAACGCTATCTGCCGGGAAACCACCCTTATGATGGAACGGAGCAATATGCCGACAGTGCGTCCGCTTCTCAATGCAGATTCCTGTATTATCAGGAAAAACGCAGCAAGGAGCCGTTATTTCAGATGAACGCAGCCTCCTATGGGTGGCTTTGGCAGGCGCACCGGTTAAACCGTAATCTTCAAAAGAAAGCATGGCGTCGGATTTCCTGCCCCACAAGGATTTTTCAGGCAGAAAACGAGACCTATGTTTCTAAAAAGGAACAGGAACGGTTTGTGAAAAAATTATGCAGAAGGAAACGTATAGATGCAAAGCTTATCCGGGTAAAGGGGAGTAAGCACGAAATCTTCAATTCCGATCCGAAAACCTTAGAAGCGTATTGGGATAAAATTTTATCATATTTCAAAGCATAACAATCTACCCCATTTATGCGGAAGTTTTAGAACGGACAGTAAACCACCTACTGTCCGCTCCCCCAATATGCATCCAGCGCGTTCCTGTCTTTACTGACTACATACCCGCTGCCGCCGATTTCTTTTACATTCTCCACCATACTCACGATCAGCAGTGAATCCTCCGCGTCCTTTTCTGCGGTAAATACGGCGAACCAGCCGATCTCTGTCCCTTCGGTGTCCTCCACAGATGCCTTGATCTCTGCCGTCCCGGTTTTTCCGGCCAGCACGATGTCCTCACGATATGCCGCATAGCCGGTTCCTTCCGGGTTGTTCACCACCTTTTTCATGCCTTCCAGAACCTGCGCTGCAGTTTCCACCGAAAAAATCTGCGGAAGCCAGATTTCAGCGCCGGTATTGCTGCCCGCGTCCATGTCAGCTTCATCTTCATATACCAGCCGCGGCTTCAATGCATTTCCCCCATTACAGAACGCTGTATACAAGCCGGCCATATGCAGTGGGTTGACCAGGATCTGCCCCTGGCCATAGCCGCTGTCCGCAAGCTGAATCTCCGATTCGATATGCTCCGTATTGGAATACTGTGATGGGGGCATCACAATCTCGAAAGGAATCTGCTCCCCAAACCCCATGATGTTCAGCTCTCGTTCCAATACATCTGCACCAATCCCCAGCGCCGCTTTTGCAAAGTAAATATTATCCGAATAGATCAGAGCATTTTCCATGGTCACAGGCTCATACGCATGAAGCGTCGTTATATAATAGTCTCCCCAGGAAGCGTCCTTCTGCCAGCTCAGCCCCTCATTTCCAAAGTCCTCCTGCCAATCGACCGCACCTGTTTTCAAACCGATGGACGCAATGACCGGCTTTAACGTAGACCCGGGACACCAGATCTGCCGGAAACGGTTCAGCAACGGTTTTCGTTCATCCTCATTGAGGGCATTCCACCGGGCATCAGACAGACCCAGGATAAATTCATTGCTGTTAAAGGAGGGTGTACTGACCAGTGCCAGTACCTCTCCCGAGCAAGGATCCATCGCAACGGAGCAACCTGGATCTTCCTGGAACTGCTGATATAAAGCTTCCTGGAGCTGCATGTCGATAGTCAGCCGGACGTCCTGCCCGTTTTGCACCGGAAGATTCGCCAGTACAGATTTTATGCTGCCATCCTCCCTTTCTATATAAATGCTGCATCCGTCCTGCCCCTTCAATTCCTTTTCGAACAGTGCTTCCAGGCCGCTTTTGCCGATCACGCTGTTTTCGTTGTAACCCTCCCCCGCATGCTCCTCCAGATCCTCGGCGGTCACATTTCTTACATAACCGGTCAGATGCCCGGCTGCAGCACCGAATGGATATGTCCGCACCTCCACGTCGCTGATCATGACACCCGGGATGGCAAGCAGCACATCCTGCCGTGCTTTCTCCGCAAGCACATCTTCCTCCGGATCCAGCGCCATCAGATCAAGCTCACTGACCTTCGGAACCGTTTTGAGCGGAACGAAGGAATCCTCCGTCACCCAGGCTGCGTCCAGACAGTTCCGGATTGTTTCCGGATCCATGTCCAACAGCCTGGATAACTGATGTAAGGCATTTTCCCGATCCTCCAGCCTTCCAGGTACGAGTCCCACTGATGAGGCGGTTCCAGGCCCAGCAAGCATCCGTTCATTCCGATCCAATATTTTCCCCCGCTCTGCCGGGCTTGATTCGATACGCACCTTGTCTTCGGAAGCCAGTTCCGGGAAGATCAGGCCGTCATGCCAAATGATTTTATATCCATCCTCCGTATCTGTAAATTGCATTTCGTTTTCAAACCGGAGATTACCGGCAAGGGTGTCAAAGGACATCTGGTAAGCTACGCTATCCTGTTCCCTGCTATTATTTCTGTCATTTTCCAGAACCTCGACCCGGACATTTTCAATCTCTATTCCCTCATAAATGGCAGAATTCCGTTTTATAAAAGCTTCCTTGTCCGTATATGCGGAATGGGCCGGATCCGTCATCCGGTACATTTCCTCATAATTATGCTGCCCAATCTGTTCCATATATCTGACAAGAAGCTCTTCCGGCGTCTCCCGGCCGCTGCCCCTCATGAAATAAACAATCCCGCAGACTGCTGCAAATGCTGCGGTTACAGACAGGACAGCCGCAGCGATGTGGATACGCTTTTTATTCCTTTTGTAAGGCTGCCTCCTTTTCCTTTCCATTTCTGCCTCCATCCTCATGAAAATATTCCACCTGTACGGTTGGATACCAGAGAGCTTTCAATTGCCCATCCATTTGTAAAAACCGTGCTGCCGCACGCTTGCGTCTGTAGATACAGTACCTTTTATTCCATTTATCTTACACCCGTAATATTTATGTGTCAAGAAAATCAGAACTCATTATTTGTTCAATGGGATTTCTTTGCATCAATAATATCAATACTGTCCTGGAATCTGCCTTCCTCAGTAGATCCCATGACTGTGCGGATATAGGTGTTGCCGTTAATGACCGCCGAAGAAATGATACAGGCACCACCGAGAGTACCTGTCATCAGATTCCATAGTCATATTACGGCACTTCAAATTTAAAGCGCCAAAAAAGATATGTGGCGCTTTTTCAAATACATTATCTCTTTTTCTTGTGTAGCTTTAAATCAATATTTTTCGTTGCCGCTGCATCCTGCAGTAATCCAGCAACAAAAGCGCTTTTTTCTTTGAGCGTCAGTGTTTCCATATCAGGTTTACGGTCAATTTCTTTAAGTACCGTTTGCAGTTCTTGCAATTCCAGCAGGTTGACGGCTACGCAAAAGAGTGTCTT
This sequence comes from Lachnospiraceae bacterium, assembly GCA_009911175.1. The sequence goes on from QXWX01000043.1 coordinate 52,424, forward strand.
TTTGCGGCCATCATTATAATTGGATAATAAAACCTCCAGAATGTTGGCCTTCTCCGCCTGCTCTGCATTATAAGCGTCTATTCCAAGGCATTTGGCCTTTTCCATATCGGATTTTCGATTTCGATGTGTTATAAAGGAATCAAAATCGTCAATATGATCGTATTTTTCGCAAGGGTATTCGCTGCATTGGAAACAGTATTGGACACTGTCGTGCTCCATGCTGCACCTTGCGATTTTACAAGACTGGTTCCCCTCACCGCAGCAGCAGCCAGGACAATATTGATTCAAAAACATGGGGCAAAGCCCACAATTCAAACCGCAGAGGGAAAATAATTTGTTTTGCCGGTTAAATCCTTTCATGGAGCCTCCTTAAGCAGCCTACCTGCAAACGGTTAGGATAAGCTTTAATAATACTTGACCTAACACAGTAGGAAATTTGAAAATTTAAAACTCATATCTTGTACCATGCGAGAGCAACAGGCCATCTGTTAATTCCACACGCAGAATGATGGTGTTTTTATCGTTAAAATCAGTATGACCGTTATCAATCCATTCAGCAAAGATTTTTTTCAGCTTTTCAGCAATTACACAATTCTCTTTTTCCCCGAAATAACCCAGACAGACGCCGTTCCCGTGTGCTGCAAACCATATCGTTCAAAATAACGATATAAATCTTTTTCTATAAATGACTTAAAAGGCTTTGGTTCTAAAATATCTATAGGTAGAAATAATGCTCTGCGAGAAAATTTCCTGCTTTTTTCCCATTCTGTAACAATAATATCACCATCATCTTTTAATACTCTTTTAGCTTCAGCAAGAATTTTTTTTGCCAGATTTTCCTCAACCTCATGTAAAACTAACGAAAAAAGTATCTTGTCAAAAAACTTATCTTGAAACCTCATATTGGTTGCATCCATATGGTATAATTTTATATTTTGCACTTTAGACCTCTTAACTTTACCTTGAGCAATTTTCAACATATCCTTTGATAAGTCTATGCCGATTACTTCAGACAAAGGCTTTGATTTTGCAATTTTTAATGCATTTGTCGCTGTACCAGTACACAAATCTAAAACCTTTTCTTCATTGCCAATACTTTCAAATACTACCTTTCTTGGACTGTTATCGTAATCTCTAAAATAGACAATATCTATTAAATCATAAAATTCTGACATTGCTTTATAGAAAAGTTTTGAATCCATTTAATTCCTCCGTAAAATCCTAACCCGGATAAACCGGAAAAGTTTTTTTGCATTTCCTCCAAATTTCAAGTACAATAAAGAAAAATATTGG
>QXWX01000362.1 GCA_009911175.1 Lachnospiraceae bacterium
AACATTGCCAACCTTCCATTCTTGAGCTCCTTCACCTTGAGCTCAGCAAATGCTTCTGGGTCTTCTGCCAAGCCCAACGGGTCGAAGGCCCCCCCGGGGTAGACCTTGTCGAGGCCCTCTCCGAGCGGGCCTCCTCCGACTCTGTAACCCTCGATCAACCCCATCAGGACAACTTGGCTAGCCCAGATAGCCAAGATGCTCTGAGCATGGATCAAGTTCGGGTTGCCCAAGTAGTCGAGGCCGCCCTCGGAGAAGATTTGGGATCCGGCCTTGAACCACACGGCCTCTCCGAACTTGACCCCGTTCTTGGAGAGGATCTCGGGGAAGACGCAGCCCAATGCACCGAGCATGGCCCAACGGGAGTGGATCACCTCCAGCTCGCGGTTCCTTGCGAACGTCTCGGGATCAGCCGAGAGCCCAGCAGTGTCCCAACCATAGTCACCGGGGAATTCCCCGGTGAGGTATGATGGGGTCTGCTCGGAGAATGGGCCCAAGTATTTGGGCCTGTCCTCTCCGTACCAGATGCTCTGGGGAGTGCTCTTGACTGTACGCCTCATGGTGAAGCGGCCGCCGCCGACGTTGCCGACCTTTCGGACGAGCTCATTCTGTGGCTTCAGGGCTGCCTGACCAGCAAAAGCAGATTGTTGGATCGCTGAAGTTGCCATTTTTTGCTTCAAACACCTTGTAGCGGCTGCAGGTAAAGTAAATGAGATGATAG
>QXWX01000363.1 GCA_009911175.1 Lachnospiraceae bacterium
CATCTCAACTCATGCCGCGGTGCAAGACTTTTGCGTCGCGGACCTAAAAGCCCCGGAAGGCCCGGCGGGTTATTCTTGCAAGGCAGCCACTCTAGTCACAGTTGATGACTTCGTATCTACTGGCCTACGTTATGCAGGAAACACTTCCAACATTATCAAAGCAGCTGTCACTCCAGAATTTGCAGCTCAGTTCCCTGGTGTGAATGGGCTCGGTATCTCCATTGCACGATTGGACATAG
>QXWX01000364.1 GCA_009911175.1 Lachnospiraceae bacterium
TTCCAATGCACACACACCCGGGCGGTTCTGAGCTCCTCTTGGTGACTCAAGGGTTTATCAAGGCCGGTTTCATCTCCTCAGCTAATACCGTTTATGTGAAGACCTTAACGAAGGGTGATATCATGGTGTTCCCACAAGGGTTGTTGCATTTTCAAGTAAATGCTGGCGGAGTTACAGCCGTTGCATTCGCAAGCTTTAGCAGCGCAACACCTGGCCTACAAATTCTCGATTTCGCATTGTTTGCCAATGACTTGCCATCATCTTTGGTGGAGGCAACTACTTTCCTAGATGATGCCACAGTGAAGAAGCTCAAGTCAGTTCTTGGTGGAACTGGCTAATCCACAATATTCATGCTACTTTCATGCATGTGCAAGCCATTCAATTCTTTGTGTTGACTGTTGGTTAATTAATAATTACCAAGTCTAGCTTTTTGGCATCATGTATTTCATTTGTTTGAATTTAAGTATGTTTGCGG
>QXWX01000365.1 GCA_009911175.1 Lachnospiraceae bacterium
CGTAAGTTTTTGTCATCCTGATATGAGAAAGTGGTACCTGCAATTCGAAAATGCTGTTCCTGATAAGGGAAATTCGGATTACTTCCTTTTACGTTTGTCTGAATGATTGTTTTACGTCTCTTTTTTAATTTGCGGATATCCTCCTCAGTTTCCTTTATCAGATCCATAGCGTCTATGTAATCAGCAAGTATCTTTTTGTCCAATGCAACCACTCCCCTTGTATTTATTCACTGACCCATACTTACAGAATGCCTTCTTACTTTTCCTAAAAACATAGGATAGCAAAAAACAGAAGGAAAATCCAATACCATCCATAGTTCACTGTCAAATAACACGTCAATAAAATGACCAAAAAACTATAAGTATATTTCAATATATCCTCCAACTTTCTTATCCTCCTGTTCAACTCTTTTTATACACTCTGGTTTCATAAATCCTTGCGCTCTTAATCTTTAAGTCCTCAATATGTTTCATCAAGCACTCCTTGCATCCAGGTTTCCTAAGACCTACGCATTCTCCCAGTATGCTTACTCTCTTTTCAGTACCAAGCGGACAATAAAGAGAGCTCGCAACAATATAGTTCAGTAATTTGTCAATAATAGACTGATCATTCATTATCCTGTCTCCTGTCGGTTTAGTAAGCCCTCTGACCAAATTTTAGAATCATTCCCTCTATGTATTCCCCCATACAGAATAATGTATCTGTATCCCAGCA
>QXWX01000366.1 GCA_009911175.1 Lachnospiraceae bacterium
TTCCATTTCCAAACGGAGATGGCGGTAAAAACAGGGATACCATTCCCCGGCTCCGCCGTCATCCAGCTTCCTTGCCAGGCACAGCACCCGGCGTTTCACTTTTTCATCCACCGTCAGGGCAGTGACCCATTTCAGCCTGCGGACGGTGTTCTCATGGCTCCCGCACCCGAAGGCATATAAAATCTTCTTTTCCTCAATGCTTAACTTCATGTTCCTTCCTCCATAATTGATAGTTTGTTTCCCTGCCGTTTTGCCTGCAATCCGTTCCTGCCCGGAATCACCCCAGCGTTTTCCGTTCCTTTGGTATGCTCCTGTCATGGCACTACTTCTCCGGGAACGGTATCACTTGCAGCCGGTCATTCTGTTTTCAATGTCCTGTGACACTGAAATCTTATCAAAATAAACCGGCTTCCCCCGTATGTCCGAAAGGCTGGAAAAATTCCCGAAAAACCAAAATTTCCACGCTTTCGGAAATGCCCTGTGCTATAATGGTCATGAACCCTGTTTTGAGAGGAGGGGCGCAATGTATATAAAACTGACGCTTCAGGAGAAATTAAAAGACGAGAGAACCAGCCGCCGCATGACCCTTGCGGAACTGGAAAAGGCAACGGGCATAGCAAGAGCCACGCTGGGAAAATATGAATCCGACAAATGCACGGATATAAGCCCGTTCAACCTTGCAAAGCTGGCGGAATACTACGGTCTTTCCATGGA
>QXWX01000367.1 GCA_009911175.1 Lachnospiraceae bacterium
AGTCACAAACCACCACTTCAAGTGGTGGTTTGGAAGAGCCCTGTAAGGGCGACTGCGTGCTCCCCTTTAAAGGGGGATGTTACAAGCCTGTTACTTGCCCTCCTATAAGGAATGCTTTACTTGCCTACTACTGGCTCCCCTATAAGGGGCACTTTTTAGTCATTTCCCTTTTCGGACTCTTCCTTCTGCTTTTCAATATATCTCTTCACTGTTGCTTCATCGATATTGCCTATTGTTTCCACATAATACCCTCTTGCCCAAAATTCTTTATCTCCTCGAGCCCTGAATTCGGGATGCCTGTCAAATACCTGTAATGCACTTTTTCCTTTTACGTAGCCCATAAAGTCTGACACTGCATACTTTGGCGGCAATTCTACACATAGATGCACGTGATCTTCTGCTACCGCCCCTGCTGTTATCTTTACATGTTTATACTCGCATAATGTTTTTATAATCTCCACAAGATCTTTCTTTACCGCTCCATACATTACCTTTCTTCGATATTTGGGAATGAACACTATATGGTACTGGCATTTCCATCTCGTATGTGATAGACTCTGATTGTACATTTTGTACCGCCTCCTGATTTATTTGATTTGGCTTGCAACACCTCTTCAAATATACATCAGGAGGCTTTAAAAGTATATAGGCAACACTACGGCTTATTCTATTCGCCCCAGCATAGCTGGGGGATTAGGTCATTTCATTTAAA
>QXWX01000368.1 GCA_009911175.1 Lachnospiraceae bacterium
GTCAAGGGCGGCGGCAACTTCATCGACCCCGAATGGCTCGATGGCTCGCTCCCCGGTGACTACGGGTTCGACCCACTTGGGCTCGGGAAGGATCCGTCGTTCTTGAAATGGTACAGAGAGGCTGAGCTGATCCACGGTAGGTGGGCGATGGCCGCCGTTCTCGGCATCTTCGTCGGCCAGGCATGGAGCGGCATCCCTTGGTTCGAAGCCGGAGCAGCCCCGGGCGCGGTGGCGCCCTTCTCCTTCGGTACCCTACTCGGGACCCAGCTCCTCCTCATGGGCTGGGTGGAGAGCAAGAGATGGGTGGATTTCTTCAACCCCGAGTCGCAGTCGGTGGAGTGGGCGACGCCGTGGTCGAGAACGGCCGAGAACTTCACCAACTCCACCGGTGATCAGGGCTACCCCGGAGGCAAATTCTTCGACCCGTTGAGCTTCGCGGGTACACTCAAGGACGGTGTCTACATTCCCGACGAGGAGAAACTGGAAAGATTGAAGCTTGCTGAGATTAAGCATGCTAGACTTGCTATGGTGGCCATGCTCATTTTCTATTTTGAGGCAGGGCAAGGCAAGACACCCCTTGGTGCCCTTGGCTTGTAAGGTTTCTATTTTTCACAATGTTGTATAAACAAACATTTATTGCAATGTAGAGAGTTAATGTCGGATCTCCATTCATCGTTTGGACAAACATTTGTGTAATCACTACAAATGAA
>QXWX01000369.1 GCA_009911175.1 Lachnospiraceae bacterium
AGAACCCAGATAACTTACGTATTCTTTCTTTTCGATCTTCCGGCAGATCTCTCCCTTCTTATTTTTCCACTTATATATGTGGTCAGTAGAAAAAAAGATCGCAAGTTTATTCTCACGCCAGGTCGACCCGTTTTCGTCCTGGATCCTTGTATTTACCGAACTGCCATCTGTTTCTATATAAAGTACACCCTTTTTTCTTTTCGGCTCTAAAACCAGAGGCCTTTTACAGAACTCTGCCCATGCCTCATCTGCTTTGCGGCAGTCCTCCTCGAAAACCGCTTTGCCAATATAACCGGCAGCTTTGCGGATCGTGTCGTCATCAATGGAAATGTGTAGTGTTCTTTTTATCTTTTCTTCCGCGCGCTGGAAAGATACTTGATCCTGTGCCCAGTAAGCACATTCGAGCATGGCTGCTGCTGTCATTTTAAAAGGCAGTTTGTCAATACCTAAAAAACAATCCAGCGGAGCGATGCTTTTTACGCCTTCCGTCTTTAATAAAAGTGCTTTGCTCTCTTTGTTTACAGGGCGTAGTCTCCGGCGGAAAATGCTGACTACTCCATTGATCGTTGTGATATTTCGAGCTTCGAGTTGTGAAGGGGTAAGATTTATCCCTTTTTCTTTGTACTCTGTTTTTTTTTACGAATAAGCAAACTTTCATCAATATCATTAAGCAATGAAGTTGTTTCTTCCAAATATAATTTCTGAGT
>QXWX01000370.1 GCA_009911175.1 Lachnospiraceae bacterium
AGAACCCAGATAACTTACGTATTCTTTCTTTTCGATCTTCCGGCAGATCTCTCCCTTCTTATTTTTCCACTTATATACGTGGTCAGTAGAAAAAAAGATCGCAAGTTTGTTCTCACGCCAGGTCGACCCGTTTTCGTCTTGGATCCTTGTATTTACCGAACTGCCATCTGTTTCTATATAAAGTACACCCTTTTTTCTTTTCGGCTCTGAAACCAGAGGCCTTTTACAGAACTCTGTCCATGCCTCATCTGCTTTGCGGCAGTCCTCCTCGAAAACTGCTTTGCCAATATAACCGGCAGCTTTGCGGATCGTGTCGTCATCAATGGAAATGTGTAGTGTTCTTTTTATCTTTTCTTCCGCACGCTGGAAAGATACTTGATCCTGTGCCCAGTAAGCACATTCGAGCATGGCTACTGCTGTCATTTTAAAAGGCAGTTTGTCAATACCTAAAAAACAATCCAGCGGAGCGATGCTTTTTACGCCTTCCGTCTTTAATAAAAGTGCTTTGCTCTCTTTGTTTACAGGGCGTAATCTCCGGCGGAAAATGCTGACTACTCCATTGATCGTTGTGATATTTCGGGCTTCGAGTTGTGAAGGGGTAAGATTTATCCCTTTTTCTTTGTACTCTGTTTTTTTTACGAATAAGCAAACTTTCATCAATATCATTAAGCAATGAAGTTGTTTCTTCCAAATATAATTTCTGAGT
>QXWX01000371.1 GCA_009911175.1 Lachnospiraceae bacterium
ATGCCATTTATTTGAGATAATTAACACAAACCATTACAAATTGAAAATGAAATGCTAGAAAACAATGGCCGAATTGAAAAGGTACAATTGATTTCTCGCTTGCTTAGTAGCCTGGTGGCTTGTATGCGATGAAACTGATACACTGGACTTGACGAACATTGTCAAATCCGATGATACGGATCCAGGCGTTGGGGTACTCCGCCTTGGCTTCCTCAAGCTCCTTAATCACTTGGATTGCGTCGGTGCACCCGAACATGGGCAACTTCCACATCGTCCAGTATCTTCCATCATAGTACCCTGGTGACCTGGCGTTCTCACGGTATACGAACCCATGCTCCACTTCAAATTCCAAACAAGGAACCCACCCTTTTCGTAGAAGGTAGTCGATTTCCTTGGCCAATTGGATGTCAGTTAGAGGAGGAAGGTATGAAAGTGTCTCGTATTTCTTCAATCCAAGTGGTGGCCAGACCTTCATGCATTGAACTCTTCCACCGTTACTAGGAAGGGCAGAAAATTCATTTTTCTCCTTTCTAGTGACAGGGAAAGCAGCGTTCGACTTGAGACCGGTGAAAGGAGCCACCATGGTGGCTTGAGCTGGGACGGCTCGGGTCATAGTGGCTACACTGGATGAGGAGAGGGAAGCCATTTAATTTTACCAGCTACAAGAGTATTTAATTTGGTATTGAAACTAAATTAATTTGA
>QXWX01000372.1 GCA_009911175.1 Lachnospiraceae bacterium
GATTGTGAATAAATTAAGTCCCTACAGCATCAAAGTTTGTGTGTGATGGTCCCTCTGCAGGCAACAAGGCATCTAAGTAAGGAACAAAGTTGCATTAAAGAAGACATAAACCGAATACAAGAGCCACAAGAGTTGGAAACAAGCATTTTTTACAGTATGGCCATATAACAAAAGCAAAATATTTGTGAGGATTGATCAAATCCTGGAAGGAATCAAAGGAGTGGTGTTCTGTAAGTATGTGGAAGCAGCAGCAACCCCCGATCCCAGCTTCACCGGGTACCCGACATCCTTGAGTACCATCTCCACCCCAGCAAGACAGCCCAGTAGTTGCAGCTCATTGAGGTTGCCAAGATGCCCTATTCTGAAAACCTTCCCAGCTACCTTGTTGAGTCCAAGGCCTAAGCTCAAGTTGTACCTCTTCCATGCTCTTTGGACAATTTCCGCGCTGTTGATGTATGATGGAACCACCACAGCAGTGACGGTGTCACTGTGCCATTCCTCCTTCTGAGTGCAGTTCTTCAAGCCCCATGCCTCCACCGCCAGCCTAGTGGCCGTGCCAAGGCGAGTGTGCCTTTTGATTACATTGTCAAGGCCTTCCTCGAAGAGGAGATCCAAAGCTGCTCTTAGTCCATAGAGTAGCTGAATGGAAGGGGTGTAAGGCCAGTATGTTCCCATTTTGTAGAACTTCAAGTAATCTTTC
>QXWX01000044.1 GCA_009911175.1 Lachnospiraceae bacterium
AAGGCATACGCATCAAAAAAGCGTATGCCTTTTCTTTATCAGAACCTAAAAACCAACAAAAATTATCTGCACCCAACAAGCAAAAGCTATATGAAACTAAATACTGTACTAAAAAATGAAGCCAGAAATCTTTCTCCTTGATTTCTGGCTTATCAACTCTGTTTATACGCCCCTGTCAGCTTTTAATTGTTTGACCTCTTCAAGAGAAAGCCCTGAAATATTAACGATTTCCTCTAAAGCATATTTGCCAGCCGCCAACATACGGAGCGCAACTTCTTTCATTCCCTCTTTCAATGTCTGATTCCTCATATCTTCCATAGCCCGGCACATAATCTCGATTCCCTCCTTGCTCTCTTTGAAAAATCTCACCCTGTCTGCCAGTGTCCCATAATACATATCCACTGCGTCTGTGCAGGAGAAGTCATGCATTAACTTCCCAATTGGCGTATCTCCACGGTAAGCGCCATTTACATACAGTATGTGCGAACCGTCCTCAAATCTTTCCCCGGTTCCTAAAAAGCACCGCTCAATCGGATAGAGTGGCAGCCCTTTTCCCATTACGTCATTCTCTGTGATAAAGATTACCCACGTTTCCGGCAGCTTGTCGAAGCCCTCGCCTTTCTTCAAAAGGTTTGCGTCCATCATGCTGCTGTTGTACCTTGCCCTTTTTCTCCCGGCTCCTTTGTCGGAGCGCTGTACCTCCACATTCAGTTTCGCCCCTGTGCTGTCCGTAGCCAGGATATCCAGCCTCACCGAACGGTTCAGCAGGTTCTCCACAAATACCTGGGTGCGGACATCCAGCACCTTTAAATCCGGCTTTTCCAGCACAATCCGTAATACCAGTTCTATGCTTGCCGTATCTCCCTCAAAACACTTGGTGAGGAAATCATCATCAAGCAGGCGAAAGCCTCTTAGCCTCTGTAAATCTTCCTGATGTTTCTGGTCTATCTGTTCCGTCACTGTCAATCTTCCCACCTGCTTTCCCTTCTGTTTTCGTATCTCCATACTACCATACAATCCGAATATTTTCAATCACATCCAGACCGTCTACACTGAAGAAATTAAACAAACCATCCTTACCACGTCCACACCGTCCATACGGTACAAACATAGAAAACATAAGGAATAGACACACTTTTTCACAAAAACCATCTTCCCTTTTCCAACCATTTCTTGTAGAATAGAGCTATCCTTATAGAAGAGCATTGCTCTATAACTACGTTATATGGAGATAATCCCAATGGAGAAGAGAAAACGGCGAAAACTAGACATGACACCTCCTCAGCACAAAATCCTTGGAGAAAGCTCAACTCAAAGGTCACAAAAGCTCATAGCTCATACAAAATCTGTAATTGATGATATGGTAGAGAAAGGCATCCCTCTTACAGTGGAGAGGGTTTCCCTTAATGCAGGATGCTCCAAATCCTTTATTTACAAGAATCAAGAAATCAGAGACTACATAAATAACTCCAAGCAAGAACCAACTATCGGCAAGAGAACATACACAGACTTGGAAGAAGCTAACAAACGTATTAAAGAGCTTGAGATAGAGAATATGATCTTGCGGATGAAAAACGTAGGATAGGATACACTTAATTGAATGGTTCTTAAAAAAACCATATCTTACTTTAGATCCGTTAAGGACACCTTGAATTTATGTGAAAGAATGCTTTGCTTCGGCAAGGCATTTTTTGTTTGGGAAAAAATCCCAATATCAAATATTGGAACGAACAACCATAAACGCAAAAAAGGACTAAACCAATAAAACTTAATGTTTTACTGATTTAGTCCTCAATAGATATGCAAAAGGGAAGTAATTTCTCACTTCCCTTTCGACTTATATATAGACTTTAAGCACTATGTCTTTGAATCTGTTGGCTTTTGTGTACTGTGGGTGATGCGCCATATATTTTTGCACATCTTCACGAGTCACTACAAAAGTTCCAAAATAGACTGGCTTATATTCTATTTTCCTACATTGTTGATCGCCGCCTGTGCTGCTGTGACGTATCAGAGGAAAGTTCTGTTTGGGTAACTGTGTAATTGTTGCTCCTGCCTTCGACATCCAGTTTGTAGTCATCCGGGAAGAAATTCAATTTCCAGATAAAGCAATCTCTACAAACTATTATCTCTTTTACGAAAGCATCTATAATTTCCTCTGGAATGTGTTTTGTTGAAAAGTTAAAGTCTTGCTCTAACCCATATTTTAACACTTCCAGTTTGTCTTTATAAATATCGTCTGTGATTTCTTCCTCGCTTTCAAGCAAACTCAACTGTTCTCTGAGTTTTTCCTGCTCCTTTTGAAGTTGCGCCCGCTTTTCATCATAACGATCCTTTTCAATCTCACCAGCCATACGCATATTCAAAAGGTTATCATATTTCCTGTTCCATGCCTCTAATTTCTGTTCAAGTTCATGCTTCCTTTCTAAAGCCTCGTTATCCTGCTCGTTATCGTAGCATTTATCTAACATTTCATTGGCAATGGTCAGGACACCCTCTCTGTCATTCCAAAACTTCTGGAATACTACATCCGCCATAGCTTCTAACTTCCAACGTGCTACCATTTTTGTAACACACATACCCTCGGTACTAAGCCCCTTTTTCTCTCTGGTCTTTGCAGAACCGAAACGTACTTGACTGTAACATTGATACGCATATTGCGGCCCGCCTGCTCCATAATGCCAAACCACTCTGTTGTAAGTATGACCACATTCGCAAATCAGCTTCCTGCACCATACGTCTTTGGAAACTTTTTTCCCACGCCTTCCCTTATTATTTATAGATGCAGATTTACTGTCCAACATTTCCTGAACTTTTTGAAACTGTTCTTTGGTAACAATCGGTGTATGACTGCCTTCCACCACTACCTTGTCAACATCTCCAAAATTATTGATTTTCTTCTGTTCTAAAAAATCCGGCACATACTGTTTCCGGTAGATGATTGTCCCACAGTAAAATGGATTTCGGAGAATCCTACTTATATTTGCTGGTTGCCACTTTGTCAATCCTGTTGCTGTAAGATGACCTTCTTTTTCGATAATAAACTGTATCTTTCTGACACCATTACCGTCTAAATACAAATCAAATATTCTTCTGACTGTAGCCGCCTGTGATTCATTGATAACAAACTCTTTATCAATCCTATCATATCCCAGTATATTTCCATTTCCATATGGCACAGCATTTTGAAACGAAATCATTTGTCCTGCTTTTACTCTGAGTGATGTCTTTTTGCTCTCATTCTGCGCCAATGTTGCCATGATAGTCAAACGGAGTTCTCCATCTTCATCATTCATTGTCCAAATATTATCTTCTGTAAAATAGACTTCAACACCCTGCTTCTTTAATATGCGTGTCTGCTGTAAAGTGTCTACCGTATTCCTTGCAAACCGGGATACTTCTCTTGTTATGACAAGATCAAACTTTCCCTCTGAAGCGTCTTTCATCATCCGCATAAAATTCTTCCGCTTTTTTACAGATGTTCCAGTAATTCCTTCATCTATGTAACGGTCATAAAGTTCCCATTCCGGGTGTTGGGCTAATAAATTGTCATAATACTGAACCTGGTTGCCTAATGCAGATATTTGTGCCTCATGCTCTGTCGATACTCTGGCATATATCGCAACTATCCTTTTCTTATACATTTATTCGCCTTTCCTTATTTCCTCGTTTTGTTCACACTCATATTAGCATGAATTATTTGATTCTGCAAGCCCTTTCTTCTCATATTTCGATAAAATTTTCTTATATACCTTTTCAGATATTTTTCCTTGGTTAAACAAATGCTTCATTAAAGCCAAAGCCATTGTAGTATTGATTTGCTCCTTTGTTATATTGCTGCTCATATTTCCTCCCTTCTGCTACATAAATTTTATCTGCCCATGACGGACAAGAATCAAGTTCCCGGCTCTCATCAGCAGACAAAACTTCTCCAAACTCTTTCAAAAAATCCATACGAGTGACAGCTCATTACACTGTCCACATCGGTATCGCACCGTCATTCCAAACTGACCGGAAAACCCGGAAGTATCATTATCAAAGATATGCCTCATTGCCTCATGCAACTGCTGCACTTTTCGCCAGACATTCATCGCTCACTGCCTTAACTTCAATACCAGATTTCAGTATTCCCTCGTATGCACTTCCGCACAAAAATGGAAGCAGGCAGTTCTTGGCGTGTCCGCATAGCGGCTCCGCACATCCCACACGTCCCGTATGTATTTACATATTCAATTATCAAGGTACACACGCCAACCTGCGTTGGCGGGCAGAAAACCCTCTGCCTGTTTTGGATAAAATCTCTTCTGGACTTGCCAGCCCAAAAAGCACATAAGCACTCTCCGTCTGCTATGAACGGTTCTGTAAAGATTATGTGCTTTAGCGGAATGGCAAGTTTACAGTTCCAGTTTATCGGGGCCGTATTTATGTATAATCTGCAACAGGATTTTCTTTTGTGACCCTTCCGCCTGTCCGTATATTTCCCGCAGAGTTTTTAGCTCGTCAGCGGAAAGGGTATTCACATATGGCTTGTAATCCTCTCCTAAAAAAATCCCTCCATCCCCACCCTGCTTTGTATAAATCGGGTATCCGGGAGATAAAGCCTGAATATCTTTTTGTATCGTGCGGGTAGTGACGCCAAACTCGTCCGCCAGTTCCCTTGCCGTTGTACGCCGCCGGATAATCAGAATGTTAATGATTTCCGTCCTGCGGTCTGCTGTATTCATGCTTCACCTCCCTTCTGCTAATTCTCCAATCACATTGTAAAAAACGAACCCGAACAATCCGTTCCTATTCAAAAAAATAATTTAAAAAGTTTTTCGGTTCTGTTCTGCTCTACTCTTTTGACAGCCTTTATACCTCCGTCTTTTGTTTTTCTTCTGCTATCTCCTGTTGACTTTCCCTCTGTCGCTTGTTAAAATCTTTAATGGATAGAATCAAAACTTCATTAACAGACACTCAAACTGCTATGAGCCGAATCAGGGCAACTCTGCCCTGTTCTGGCTGTGGCAGTTTTTTATTTGCCAAAACAGTCCCCAAAGCCAAATACCCGAAAGGCTTTACAAAAACAGGGGCGGAAACGCCCATATGTGTTGTAAGATGCTCGCCTAAGCTCGCACAACACGCAAATTCCCTACGGGTAATTTGCCACGAATAGCAAGCACTGCCTACGGACGTCCGTAGGCTTCAATTTCCCCAAGTTTCTCCAAATGGAAACTTGAAAAAATTGGCTTGCAGAGGGCATATCCCCCTGACCCCCTTTGCGCTCCAAAATTCAGAAATTATCTCTACGGAATTTCTGAATTTTTACGCTTGAAAAACCCTCCCGCCGGATACGGCATATTACAAAAAACAAAGCATTTTTAACGAAAGGAGCTTCCCAAACAATGGAGAACCGAGAACGCCAAAACCGCCTAACCCTGCGTCTGAGCGATGATGAACTTTACATACTGGAGCAGAAATGCAAAGCCTCCAATATGAAAGACAAGTCCTCTTTCCTGCGGCATCTGATTTTGTACGGTTATGTCTATGACATTGACTACTCAGAGCTTCGGGAATACAATGCTGCCCTTGCAAAAATCGGGAACAACTTAAACCAGATCGCAAAGCGCATGAATGCCACAGGCAACGTATACAAAGCCGATGTAAATGAAGTAAAGGAGCTGATGCAAAAGGTATGGCATACACAAAAATCCATGCTGTCACGGCAACCGTCAATAAAGCAGTAGACTACATTTGTAATCCAAGCAAAACTGATGAGGGTATACTGATTTCGTCTTATGGGTGCAGCCCGGAAACTGCCGCCTACGATTTCAAATTTGCGCTGTCAAAAACCAGGCAGTCCGATCCAAATAAAGCCTATCACCTGATACAGTCTTTTCTTCCCGGTGAGGTTTCTTATAAGGAAGCCCACCAGATAGGCGTGGAGCTTGCCGACAAACTTTTGGAGGGGAAATACTCTTATGTTGTCACCACCCACATTGATAAAGGGCACGTCCACAACCACATCATTTTCTGCGCCGCCGATAACATCAATCATGCGAAATACCATGACTGCAAAAAGAGCTATTACAACATCCGCAGCCTAAGCGATGACCTCTGCCGGGAGCATAAACTTTCCATCATTACTCCGGGGGAAAAACGGGGGAAAACTTACAGGGAATGGCAGGCCGGAAAAAACGGTTCCGCATGGAAAGAACAGTTAAAGTCCGACATTGACGAAGCCATTAAAAACGCCGCCACCTACGAGGACTGCATTGAGCTGATCCGGGCAAAAGGTTATGAAATAAAAGGTGCGGACTTTGGGGAGAAAGCACATAAATTTATCTCATTCCGTCCTCTGGACAGGGAGCGTTTTGTCCGTGGGAGCGCAAAGTCTTTAGGAACGGAGTACACCAAAGAACGCATCAGGGAGCGCATTGAGGAAAAGGCGCTTGCTAAGGAAAAAAAGCGTATTCCGTTCCCTGCCCGGAAGAAGCCCGTTGTCAAAGATTATTCAAGGAAAAATCTTATTGACACCACCGAGGATAAGTTTGCTGAAAGCCCTGGCCTGAAACATTGGGCTGACATTCAAAACCTTAAAATTGCCGCCGCAAGTTACAGTCAGGCAGGCTCTATTTCCGAGCTTGAAAAGCAGATCGCCGCCAAGTCCACACTGGCAAAAACAGCCCGTGAGAGCCTTGTGGAAACCGAGCATCAGCTAAAGGATTTAGGGCAGGTTTTGAAATATGCCGAGCAGTACAAAGCCAACCGCATCTGCCATATCCGCTACCAGAAGTCAAAGGATAAGGACAGATACCTGCGCCAGCACGAAACGGAGCTTCTGCTCCATGACGGCGCTGAAAATATGCTGAAACGCTTTGGCATTGACACAAAAAACCTTGATGTCGAAAAGCTCCGCAGCGACTACAATGCGCTCTATTCCAAAAAGCAGGCTTTACAGAAAACTTATAAAACTGCCGAAAAGGAAAGCGCTGACCTTAACCGGAAACTGGATAACCTCAACCAGTATCTTGACCGTACCCCGGAGCAGGCGGCTGTTGACAAAAAAGTGGAAAAAAACCAAAATACCCTCTAAATTCGACATCAAAAAAGGGTGTATCCCAACGAGGTTTTGTCCTCCATTGCGATACACCCTTATGTGTGTGGCAGTCCCTGTTTTTAGACCTTCTTCATATTTAATGTTATGTATTTTCTTATATCGCTCTTTCATGTACTCTGATTCACTTTCCAACTGTATTCTGCTGTAATTCACGCCCGCCGAAGTGTATTGTAAACTACTATCGAGGTGAATCACAATGAATGAAGCAAAACAAAATCTTGCTGCCGCAGTGCGTGACGCCCGGACTGGACTCGGACTTTCGCAGGAAAAACTTGCCGAAATCCTGAATATTGACTCACGCACCATACTCAATATCGAAGCCGGACGGGGAAACCCCAAATTTGAAAAGCTGTACCCCCTGGTTACATACCTGAAAATACCAGCCAACAAAATCTTTGATCCGGCATACAAAGAAGAAACCCCAAACCTTCAGAAACTCCTGGCCCTGCAAAAAGACTGCACGGAACAGGAAGCTGCTGACCTGATACCTATGATCCGCTACCTGCTTGGCCTGTTGCGGAAATAACACTCTCTGCCGCATCCGCAACAGCCATCCAAATCTAAAAATCATCATTTATGCACCGTCTTAAAAGTGCAAAGGCATCTATTGGTATCTTCCAATAGACGCCTTTATTTCTAAACTACCCTCTATATATTCTCTACCTTCAAAATCCCTTCGTCTTTTCTGTTGGTAATATGCCTGTTGATTCCCTTTAACGTATTTACTTTGTTGATCATCCTACTTATCCAGAAAATCCCAGAACTGCTTATAATCCAGATATCCTTTCAGATTCCCGGCATCATACTGCGTCTGCATGGCATCCTTTAAACCGCTGATCCAGTCTTTCATCCCGAACAAGTCTTCATGTGTCCTATCACCAGCACCATGCTGATTTGCCCCTGCCCTGATAAAAGCAGACTGTGCGCCAGGGCATTTCCCGCTTGCCGATAAGTGGCTGGAATATGCAAACATATCAATATAGTCACTGCCCCCTGTATCAACTTTCGACACATCCATTACCTACACATTATTCTTTGAACGCTTGTCAAGCTCCTTTATGTATTCATCAAATGTGTATATTTTATCTTCTCCCGCAAAGCGGAATCTCGCCCTTGTCCCCTCTATGCAGGTTGCCTTTATCATATCGGAAACGGACATTTTTTTGCTCTGGTTGCTCTGCACCTGCTGATCAACCGACTGCATCAGTTCTTCTTTCGTCCATACCTTTCCTACAAAAGAGGGAGGCGTCTGTGATGCCATTCCCATAAACTCCCGGTCAAAACTCTGTGTGCCGTCCTGCGCCTGACGCACCTTCGCTTTTCCTGCCACCGGGTATCCTGCTGTTCCTATTCCGTTAACATTCATTTCCTTTAATCCTCCATTGTTTTTAGATAGACTCTCGGAATCTCAAATCCTTATTTTATGCGGCTTCCAAGACCCCATTTTTATAAATTCCCCCACTTTTTTAAAAATCACTTGACATGTGGGGCAAAATGTGCGGCGCACCTTGAAGATCCCTATGCGCCAGCTCTTCAAGGTGCGCCCTTCAATTAAGAACTAATTTCACTCTTGATTGGAGGTGCACACTTTGAAACCTGTTAACATCGGCGGACACGCCGCCTACCAGAAACTTCTTCTGGAACAACTTTGTAAATACTATCCAAATGCCCTCACTTCCTTTGATTCCGCCACATGGGATATCATGGAGCAGTTCTGGTCCTTGGATCTGTCTCCCGTGGATGACCTGATGCGGGATCGCTATTCCGTATTTGGACCTGAACCAAGACTGCCTTCGGGCATTTCACCTTTTCCATTGACAACCGCCTCCCCGCACTGATATGTAACAAGGGAATCAAGCAAGGTGTACCTATCGTCCGCTTGATTCCCTTTTATCGTTTGTGCATTATTGGTTTTCTTCGTGTGGTGCTTCTATACCAGAATGAATTAAGCCAAGTTATTTAATAATGCCGTATAGAAGGTCGTAAGCGGCAAATAATCGGCGTCTATAAAAGGAGCACTGCCTGTGATATCGTACAGTTAGAGCTCCTTGATAATTAAATAGTCGCAAAAGTACCATCGTATCTGAGATTTTTGCTTCTTTTGAAACTTCGGTACGGAGCATTAGCCCACAAGCAACTGCTTCCAGGCTCTATGCTTATTATGCAGTTAGACCATTGCCCTCTGGCATTCCTGCGTTCCGGTCTCTTTTCCGGGGTGTCCTTGGACGCTCTGGCTCTGGAAACAGCTGTCCATACAATGATTGGCGTTGCTGCTGTTTCTTCTCTTCATACGTCCTGTAGGCTTCTGACCAGGGCATCATATCAGCCATGAAATCTTTATCGCCTCTCATCCGGCGCAGTGGTATCTGCTCAAACAGGTATTGGAGATAGATGAGGATATTCGCCTGGTTTGCTTTCGCTGTTTCTACTATAGAATACATGATGGCATTTATCTTTGCTCCATTTATGGTATCCGCAAACAGCCAGTTTGCCCGGCCAACCGAGTAGCTGCGGATGACCCGTTCCACATGTCCGTTATCACAGGGAATGTTTCCGTCTGTTAGGAACCGGCGCAGGTTTTTCTCCTGGTTAAGGGCATAGGTAATGGCCTTTTTCATCCTGTCTGAGAATACATTGTCCGATCCTTCCAGGAAATGGATATATTCAAAGAAAGCATCCACTTTGGGCGCAACGTTTTCTTCCCTGGCAATGGTCCGTTCGTCTGCAGTTATTTCCTTCAGTTTATTCTCTTCCTGGTAGATCCCGCGGATCAACAGGAGTGCCTTGGTCTCTGGAAGCGCCGTAAGCTCATCATCATTCATGGCAGCGACATTCTGTACAAAAAACGCTTCCGCAAAATACCGCCGGCAATGCATGAAGCAGCCAGTTGTAAGGATGTCCCCGCCGCTTTCCTCTTCCAGTACCCGGTAAGAAATATAGGCGTCACAGGTGATATAGCCAAGGAATTCCCGGAAAAAATGGCGCAGATGGTCCGTCCCTCGTGTTTCTTCATAGCAGAAGATAATGACAGGGGGGCAGTCTGTCAGTTCACTGCTGGTATGAACCCAGAGAAAGCTCTTATGTCCGGGGCCATACCCATCTTTATTTACCTGGATATAGGTTTCGTCACACTGGGTATACCTGTAACCCACAAGCAGCTGTGTCATAAATTCATAGACCTCTTCACAGACTTCCGGTACAAGTGCGCCTACCCAGTTTATGATGGTCTGTTTGGCCAGGGCGATGCCCTGCATCCGGTAATCCAGTGCCTGTCTGTAAAAAGGCAGGCCCAATGCAAACTTCCTGTAAAGGATGTCTGCTATAATGGTGCAGGATACGGAGCTTTTGTCGATCAGGGGGTTCCTGTATGGGATGGTAAACAGGTCATGTTCCAGGCCTACAGAAACAACAGGCGTATAAACCACCTGTGTATAGTAAGGCGTATCCAGCTTCATGAGTTGTTTGTGTTGGTGCCAGTAGGCGATTCTCCAGTTGTTTTCGCCATACTGTTCATTCAGCGCGTCTACATCCAGGTCATATATGATCTGCCGGGGCAGTTTCCCAAGGGAATCAGCCAGGCCGGGGTTCTTTTTTGTATGCCCGCCCCCGGCGCCCTGCCCGCCCTTATGGCTTTCAAAATCAATCACCCGGGTCCTGCGTTCCTTCGCGGGGCCGGCATCCTCCGCTGTGTCCTCATCTACCGGTTCTTCCTCCGGATTGTCCAAAGCGTCAAGCAGGGCGGGGAAGCCTTCCGTCTTGCGGCCGAAGATAGATTTTGTCCTCAGGGCATTTTTCTCGATCTCTTTTTCCAGGAGTTTCTTTAATTCCTCATTCTCACGGACAATGGCGGCATATTTCCCGTTTAATTCCGAAAACTGGATATGTGCCTCCGTGCTGATCCTTTCGTTTTCAAACTGGATCATCCTCAGCTGGGACAGCTCATCATAAAGGGAGACAGCAAGGGAGCGCAGGGTATCCGTATCGAATTGTTTGATCTGGTCAATAAAAGTATCCCTGTCTGCCCTCATTGTACTCCCTCCCGATAGGATTCAGTCCGAAAGCCTCTGGCACAGCGCCTCCAGTGTTTTCAGAACATCCTGCTTTTCCTTGAGCAATGCCCGGTTCTCTGCTTTCAGCAGCCGGATCTGCTCGTCTTTCTCGGCAATGACCCGGATGTGCTCTGTGATTGGCTCCGGGGAACCGTTTTCTTCCTGTTTCCTGCCGGAACCCTTCTTCCTCCCGCTTTTTCCGGTGGGGACGATCTCGCCGGTTTCCTCATCCAGCTTCCCAATCAGTTTCCTGCGGGACCTGGGCTGCTTCTTTTCCTTGTCCCAATACGACTCTGATTCATAGACATAGGTCGTGCCGCTTCGTTTGTCTTTGAGCTTTACTAATGACATATGGGATCCCTCCTTTGTAGTTATAATTATATCATATACCTATGCTAATGTCAATGCAATAGTTATAAATTATTTATAAAATATAACTATCATCACGCAAAATAAAGGCATGGGAATTCCACATGCCATCACTATCTTTTCCGTCTGCTTTTGGGGTCTGTCACAGGAGGGACCCGTTTGGGCCCAACAGAGGGATCAATGGAAAAGCCATCCATCAGCCTTTTAAATTCCTCTATGGTAATGCTTCTGGCTTCCTGTGCGGTTCTTGGCCACTGGAAGCATCCGTCTGCCAGCCGGATATACAGAAGGATGAATCTGTCCCCGGTCCAGAGGAGTCCCTTGATCCGGTCGCGTCTGGTGCCGCAGAACAAGAATAAGGTATCTTTTTCTAATGGATCAAGGCCGTACTTTAACCTCACCATGGCAGCCAGTCCGTCAATCCCTTTACGGAGATCGGATCTGCCTGTTGCCAGAATGAGCTTTGAGAAGGTAAAACCGTTTTCAGTCAGCATATTTTAACACCCTCAATACTATGGAAAGTTGTTTTTCATCTACACCGTCATTGAAATCTATGGAAAAGCCCCCACACCGGATGCTGATGGAAGGGTGGGCACCACAGGCCTCGATTGTTTCTTCACACCGTTGTCCCGTTATTCCCGCAGGGGAATCTTGTATAGAGGGAAGTTCAACAAAACCCACTTCATTATTCGATGGGATAGAGGATGGGCGTTGTGGGGGCTGTGCCTCACATTGATCAAGGAGGTACTCCCTGACCCGTTTCTGCCACCGGAAGAAAGACGTACGGTTAATGCCGTGCATAGCACACCATTCTTCTTTACCCATTCCACTTTTTGCCTGCTCTTCAATCACAGGAATCCATTTCTTTATACGTAGTTCCATTACTCTTGGATCCATAACAAAAGTCTCCTGTCTGATAGTATTTTAGAACAATACTACCAGAATAGGAGACTAATTATAAGACGCCGATTATTTACCGCTTACAGAAGGTCTTTTCATCCTCCATAAATTCTGCATTCTTCTCTGTCACTGCCCCTAATGGGTTCTCCAGCCGTTCTATGATCTTCTTTACAGCCGCAATGCTGCTTTCCAGGTCGCTGCCGAAAATATCATCATTCCCGCCTGTCGCAAAGTCCTGTTCCATAGCAAGCTGTGACAACGTGCTTGAAAATCCCTGCGGGAAGGGGTTCACTCCCGTTTCTTCAAGCGTTTTCTGCCATGCCGCTTTCAGACTTTCTGTGGCATTTTCCAGATAATAATTGCTTATGTATGCGATCTGGTTTCTTGTCCTTTCATCCGCATAGGTGTATGTCCTGTTATTTGCCGTCAGCATTTCATAAGCGGCTTTTGCCTCGCTGTTCGCCTTTGATTCAAACTGGCCATTCTCATTCCTGCTGTACTTCATTCCGTTGACTGTAAAATCCTTTGATGCGTCTATGCCAAGATACCCCATCACATCGGAAACGCCCTCATTCCATCTGGCATATTCCTCCTGAGAGTATGCTACCGTATGCATATTCCCACAAGCGTTTCGTAGCAGCGTAGCCAGCGAATCAGCCATCTTCTGCGCTTTCAAATATGCCTGCGTGTCATATGGATTATCCCCGCCAGAAACCTCCACGCCCTGCGGCTTCACCGTCAGTATATAACCGTCATTTACCGCAATGCGGCTGCCGGATGCAATATCAACAGAGTTTCCCTGCCGGTTCAGGGATGACCTTTCTGCCAGCTTGATAGGTGTTTTCAAAACCTGCACCAAATCCTCTACGGGATTTAACAAGTTTTGCATTGAACCATTGAAGGCTTCTCTATCCTTTATTACAGTATTTTTCACATTTGATGTAAGCTGTCTGGTATTGGGATTGATATACCATGATTGATTATTTGAAATCTCCATTCTTTTCTCCTTTCTGCGGCCCCTCTGTCGGTCAGGGCCAACTTAGCTCTCTCATAATAAGTCCGAGCAGTTTATCGCTTCATACAGAAACACTTTATCTAACTTCCCCTGTCAAATTCCATACTGACCTTCACCTCCTCTCGCTGCTCCCAATCTGCCGAAAAGCCTGCCTATTCCTTATACCCTACAACAGCTATAACATTTCCACCTTTCAAAATGCAGGCAACATCCTTCCCTTCTCCTATCAGCGCTGCCCTACTGTTAAGGATGTTTTTATCTGCATTATCCGGCACTTCCAGCAGTACCTTGTATTCCCCCTTATATGTTCCATTGAGATGCCCTATAAATATCTGTTCCAATTCCTCTATGCTTATCTCCTTTGCAGGCAGCCATGAAAACACATCTAAAACTGTCACCCTATCATTCCTCCCCCTCGTATGTTAGCTGCATTGATGCTAACACATCACTGCTCCCCGATTCTCCAATCTGCCGGAAACCGGGGAAGCCTGCCCTGTCTTTCCTCTGTAGATTATTGGAGATATACTGCTTTAAGACCATATCAAAAAAGCATACGCATATTACTCGCATTTCTTTTTATGGAAAACTATAGAACAGTCCACTCTTAATTTTCCACATGTAAAGCTAATCTTTTTCCCATATCAAATGCGTTTTGACAATCTATCGGAAATCGTTCCCTTCTTATCTTTGCTTTATGTTTCTCACTAAAGTTAGATGCCGCATATTCCGAATAATCATCAAACTGATAGCAGTCTGCCGAAACTACATATTCCGATTGACCATTTAAAAGCTGTAAATAACTCTTATTGTTCTCAAATATATATTGATACCCAAATGATTCCAACATTTCATGTGGCAATCCCATTGTATAAACAAAGCCAGTCTGTATCACACCTGTAAAATTTGTGCGTTCCGCAGAATCATAGGAAAGATTAGCAAATATTAGTCGCTCTATAAATGATTTCATTTCTCCGGTAATATTACCCAAATATATTGGTGATCCAAGCAGCAAAATATCACTTGACATTATCCGCCTCAACACTTCTGTCATATCATCCTTCATTACACAGCACTCAGCCACTTTACCTGCTTTCCTCTTACAGCTAAAACAACTGCGACAGCCTTTGAACTCTAAATCATAAAGATGAACCAATTCTATCTCTGCACCTGCAGATACCGCCCCATCAAGGGCTTTCTTTAGTAAAGTAGTTGTGTTCCAGTTTTTTCTTGGACTTCCGTTAATTGCTATTGCCTTCATAAAAATCCCTTTCTATTTACATTTTAAAATTTTTTGCTATAATCTAAGTGTAACTGTAAGATACAAAAATACAAGTACGCACATTTTTGTGCCTTAAAATAGTGAGGATAAAATGTCTGACAATAACTTATACAATGGTTCATGTGAAGTCGTAAACGCCCTTAACCTTCTTAGTGGCCGCTGGAAACTGCCAATTTTGTGGAAACTATCTTATGGAAATATACGATACAATGAACTCAAACGGCAGGTTCATGGCATTACCAATATAATGCTAACTCGTTCTCTACAGGAATTGGAAGCTCATGGTTTAGTCAGCCGCATCCAATATTCAGAGATACCTCCCCATGTAGAGTATTGCTTAACAAAATCTGGCCAAAAATTGGTTCCCGCTTTACATGAACTGAAAAAATGGGGAGAAGAACAGGCTATTCTTGAAAGACAGTTACATTCAACTTCCAATAATAAAGAATGAGCAAACTCCCATAATGCACCTCATCCCCGCACTGACATACACAAGGGCACCAGACAGGCAATAGTTACGCTCTGCCTGGTTCCTTTTTATCGTTTGTGCATCTACTCCCCGATTTCCCAATCTGACGGAAACCGGGGGAGCCTGCCCTGTCTTTGTCCGGCTGTGGCTTATTGAGGATATGCCGTCCGTGGGGCAGGCTGTTTTCAATCATGATTTGCTTTTACAGAAAGTCAGGATGTCATTGATCCATTTGCCATACCGCAGATACCCGTCCCAATTCCCAAGTGTTTTCATATCGTTCATAAGCTCGTGCGCCATTGCCATATAGTCTGCTTTTTCATGGTAGGAGGTACCACTCATCTTATCCTTCAATATCGACATGGTCATGAAATTGCTGTCTGATTTATTCCCGGTATGTGCGTTTAACGCAAGCATCTCCGTATAAGAACAGCTATTCGGGTTCACCTTGCTTACATCCACCGTCTGCTCATACTCTTTTCCGTTTTTGTCAGTGCCCTTCACAAGATAAACCGGATTATCCTCTGAATAATCATCCGCTCTGTATACATTTGCGCTCTCCCCTGTCTTTACATGATGGATAGAAAATAATGCGTCCGGGTCAATATGTACCACATTTCCTGTTGCTTTTACATTCGCCCCGAAGCCGCCCTTCGTACTGTTTTCTGCTTTTCTTGCTCCCTGCCATGCCGGATACCCTGCTGTTCCTATTCCATTAACATTCATTTCCTTTAATCCTCCATTATTTTTAGTATTGCGGCTCATCTGTCATTCAGAGCCATCTCTGCTCTCTCAATATAAGTCCGAGCAGTTCATAGCTTCATTCAATCCTAACTTCCTCTGTCAAACTTCATGACAAACACCTCCCTTCGCCGCTCTCTCGTTCAGAGCCGCCCCTGCCCCCTTGCAGTCCGCAGAGGCAGAGTTTTATGCGCCTCTGCGGAATACGGTGTAAGGATTATATCTGTATATCCAATGAGCTGCCCGAAGACGATGCTCTTGTGCCTGCCGCCAAGTCAGACTGTATCTGCTGATAGGAAACTGTTCCTTTCGCATTCTCTCCATATTCCTTTTTCAGGCGTGCCAGTTCATCATTGTAGATGGAAGTGAACACCCTCGCCCTTGCAAATTCCTCCTCCGTGCTGATGGCCTTCCAGTTCCGTGATTCGGGATTATAAGATAATGTCTTGTTCCCATTGTTATCCCAAAACATACAAGCCGCATTCATCTTCCCGCCCGTTTTTCTCATGCTTGATTCGTAGATGGCTTTCCTGTCCGGGGAAACCGTCTCCCCATGCTGCATACACAGCTTTCTGTATGCAGCATCATCCCGCTTCCCGGTGGCAAATTCCTTCTGCGCCAGTTCCTTGATTGCCGCCTCAAATTCCTCCTCCGACATTGCAGGCTTGTCACGCTTAGTCATGATATTGTCCCAATTCGGCTTTGTGAACTTGATGTCAACCGGCTTGAACCGCAATGCAAAATTCCCATAATCACACTGTGCCAGCGGATCACTGGAATTTTTCTTATTGCCAAACATCTGCTGTACCATGTTGGCATACTGTGAATAGTTATCCCTTGTTATCTGCATATCGCATACCTCCTTGATAAAATTTTCCTAAATATATCCTGCCTCATAAAATCCATCGGCGGATGCACCCGCATTTCAAACCACGATTGCATCAAGTGACTATAAATTGCACGAAATGACCATAAAGTTTATAACATCACCACCGCCTGGAACTTTTCTCCATCGCAGGAAACAGCAAAATCGCCTTTGTATTTATCTACCACCGCCTTCACATTCGACAGGCCGGTGCCTTCTGTGACCTGCACCTTTTCCGCCACGGGGTTCCTTACGGAGAAGATCAGCTTCCCGCCCTCCTGCACCAGCTTAATGTTTATGGCGGCCTTCCTCCCTGCCTTTACCACCTTCACGCACTCATTGATGGCATTGTCCAGCAGGTTGGAAAGCAAAATCACTATTTCCTCCCCGTCCAGCCGCATCCCGCTCATGTCACCCACCCTGAATATCATGGATACACCCTGCTCCTTTGCGGCATGGAACTTCTGGTTCAGGACTGCGTTCACGACAGGGTGGTTTGTGTTGACCGCTGACATCTCCACCGATATGCTCTCCGTCAGCCGTTCCGCAAGCTCGGCGGCGGCCTGTGTATCACCTTCTTTTAACAACACCTGCATTGTCCTTATCTGGTTTTTATAATCATGCATCTTCCGCCCCTGCCGCTCATAGACTACCTGCATATCCCGGTAATGAGTGAGCTGGCTTTCCTTCTTCTGCGCAGACTCAATACCCTCCCGCATTTTCTTTCCCTTTTCCAGTATCTCCCTGAGAAGCCAGATAACAAGGAAATTGATTGCGACCAGCCCTACGGAAATAAAAAGACAGGCCGAATGCATACATGCCCAATTCCCACCAAATTGGTAATACATCACTAAAATGGCTGACAGCGTAAACAGGGGCATCAGGCTTAATTTCAACCATTCTCCATCCGTAAGTTCTCTGTAGTCAAATCCTCCTTTCCATATCCTTCGGAAAATGAAAAGTATACCAATCCAGAATATTTTAGAAGACAATACCCAGAACCAATCTTGTATTTTCCACGCTGTTCTCTGCATTTCCCACATATTTTTAACACAATATGCCACATAATCCGTCAAAAATATCATACAGTAGTTCAGCACAGAGAAAAAGGCATCTTGAACCCACCCGGCTTTGTAAATTATCCTGCCAAGCAGAACATACCCAAATAGAACCAAAGACACCTTCCACATCCCAATCCAATACCCTATAGCATTGGCAGTAAACAGCATAATGAAATACGCCAAAAATCTGTATGTAGAAAGACCTTCTATTTTCTCCCGTTCCAAAAAAGTATCAAAAAAGTGCAGGCTTCCACCTACTTCTATGACAACCGTTAGAAAGAACATCCACATTCCTATTTCCATGATCACTCCGCCCCCTTAAACAATGTGTACTGTCGTTTCACTTCTGGGTACCTGGACTTCGGGACGGATATCTCCTTCCCCGTAGTCAGCACCATGACATAGCTGCTGAGTTTCCCGATGTACCTCATGTTGATGAGGAAGCTCTGGTGTATCCGCACGAAGCCCATCCCCGCCAGTTCCGCCTCCAGCTCATCCATCTTCTTGTAGATGCTGTACGTCTCCTCCGCCGTGTAGAACACGTTCTTGTGCTTGCTGGTCTCAATATAGATGATATCGTCCACCCGCAGGCGCATGTTCCCCTCCACGAAGCCGAACTCCACCACCCGCTCCTCCCGCAGGATGTCCTCCACGCATTCCAGCAGCGTCTGTTCCAGGTCATCCTTTAAGAGGAATCGGCTGGCCTTCACCTTGTACCCGTCCAGCGCATAGTTCACATAGGCGGTCACCAGAACGATATGTACCTTCGGGCATTCCGCCTTAATCCTCCTCGCCGCCTCCAGCCCGTCCATACCCTCCATGTTGATGTCGAGGAACACGATGCCGCATTCCCGTACATACCCCATATCCGCATACAGCTCTTCGCCAGAGCCGTATTCCCTTATCTCAAAACCATGCCCGCAGGCTTCCAGCAGCGCCCGTAGCGCGCCCCTGTCCTCCCTGCTGTCATCACAGACCGCTATCTTCATCGCATTTCCCTCAATTCTGTGTTTTTCTCCACTATAAATTATATCGGATTATGGGGTATCCTATCAAATCCCATTGCACGAAACTCCCATAAATTGCACGAAATGACTATAAACGCACAGCCGATACTGACCGTGTAAGCATATTACCTCTTATTCCCCCGCTTTCCAAGCAATTTCCGTTATCAGGCCGCCCGGCCTGCCTGGGAAAAAAGCAGACCGCCGCATATGGTGGATGAAGTCCATAGTACGGCGGTTAGCTTTTTTATATTCTTTGCTTTATAAATGTAGCCTTTTCATAAGGGCAACAGACAGGAAAACGACTGTCCCGGCCAGCATCACCGCCGCCACATATCCCTGAAACAGGAATGACGGCATATTTAACAGCAGGAAGCATATCAGCAGATACACTGTCTCAAATGCCCGCCGTGACCTGGAACATTCCCCTATAAAGCACGCCAGTGCTGGTATAAAAAACGAAAACACGATATAACAGCACGAATATAAAAATTTCTGTTCCATAAAACATCTTACGACAACCGGTACGGAAAGCATAAGCAGCATTACCGCTCCCCATAAATAAGAATACACCACTTGCCGGACTAAAGAAAATTTAATGGTCACAAAACATTCTGTTAAGCTGTTCTCATGCTCCCGGCACCCCATCTGTGAAAATAGGGCCACTGAGCAGATCAGCATGATGATCCACAAATACCCCTGCACATATTGTAACGGGGCAAAAATGCTGTATACCCACAACCCTGCATTTACGGCAAGACAGCCTTTCGGCAGGCTTTTTAAGAGTAGCCTGCACTCCATCATGAATTGGTTTGTACAGTAAATGGTTCTTCCACCCTTCCGCCCTTTTCCCCGCAGGCTCCGGGAAGATGCCTTTTTCCTTTTCTCTGTCGTTTCCAGTAAAATGACTGCCGACAGGATAAGCGCCATGCTTATGGCGGTCAAAATAATCTTATCCATGAGATACTGCCGGTTCCATAAAAGGCCATGAAAAACCAGCTCCTGCCCGCCTTTACTGTCTGCAAACATCCCTCTGGGAACGAGTATGCCTGTTTCCTGCACCTCCCGCCCGATCATCGGAACCACGGCATCGTTGATGCTGTCCATAACCCATCTGTAATTTCCATAATCAAATGCACCAATCAGCGGATTGTCATACCCGCTGGCTGAATAATTGACCAGGAACATTACAAAAAGGGCTGTAAGCCCGACAGCATTCCCGGCCTTGCTGCTGATAAAGGGTACGCTCTCCAGCAGGACTGCAAAAGCAGATGCGAAAACAATCCCTGGATAAATGCCGATAAAAGGGCTGACAAAATCATAAAAAGACAATGGCTGATCCGGGAACCGGAAAGGGAGCATCAGGGCAGCCCCAAGCATCACAAACAGCCACATAACGGTCAGCATGGATAAATTGGAGAGGAATTTCCCGATGACATAATTCCCCTTTTTCATATTCATGGACTGCAGGCCATACAGCAGGCCGCTGTCCCTGTCCATGCTGATATTGTTTTTTACAAAGGAAAGCCCGATCATGGGAAACAGTATCCCGCCGCATAAAGCTATGGCAATGGGTATCCATGACGCATTGGAACCCTGTCTGAATATGCCCGGTTCCATGCAGATGGATACAAACGGTGCTTCCACATCAGGAACGGAAAAGAATGCAAGGAACATGGCAGATATGCACATGGCCAGAAACGAAGGCCGCCTTGCCCGTTCCAGCAGATCCGCTTTCATCACCTGGTAAATGATGTAAGGTTTCATAGCCACCCCTCCATAACAAACAGGCAGGCATCTTCCAGTGTGCTGTTTACCGGGACTGCCTGCTTTTCAGGCTTTTCCCGGCTGACCTGCCGTATGTGGATGCCCATTTCAGTCTGCACCATGCTGCTGATGCCTTTCATACCTTCCTGCAGGGACGGCAGCATATACTCCCATACACACCCTCTGGCCCTTGCGATCAGTTCTTCCGGGCTGTCATTAAAGATAAGGCTGCCCTGCTGCAGCAACAGTATCCGGGATGCAACCGCCTCAATATCCGATACGATATGTGTTGATAAAATGACAATCCGCTCCCTTGATAAGCGCGACAGGATATTGCGGACTGCAACCCTTTCTTCCGGGTCTAACCCGGTGGTAGGCTCATCTATAATGATGATCTGCGGGGCACCTAACAAAGCGCAGATAATACCGGCCCTCTGCTTCATGCCGCCGGAGCAGTCCCCCATACGCTTACCCTTCGCATTTTCCAGATGGAAATCCGCCAGCAGACTGTTTATCTGTTTTTCCGCATCTTTCTTTTTTATCCCTTTTACGGACGCAATGTAGGAGAGATATTCGAGTACCGTCAGGTTCGGGTAAGCGGAGACCTCCTGCGGCAGATAGCCTACCATACTCCTCATAATATTAGGGCTTTTTACAATATCCTGCCCATCAAGCAGGATGCGCCCGCTTGTGGGCTTCAGGATCGTTGAGAGCAGTTTCAGGAGCGTGGTCTTTCCTGCCCCATTCTTCCCAATCAGCCCTATAAGCTGCCCGCTGTGCAACGTGGCATTGACATTCCGGAGGGCTGTTTTATCTTTATATTTTTTCGTGATGTCCTCTAAAACCAATTCCATAAGGATAGCCGCCTTTCCATGATATTTTTACTGCCCTTCCATTTCCAGCTTTTCCACCTGTGCTGAAATCTCTGCGGGCAGTTTTGCCGTGTGTTCCTGATCTGAAAAATCAAAACAGGCTTTACAGTAAATTTCATCATTGTATTGATACAGTTCCATATGTATGATCCTATTCTCATCTGTTTTCTGCTGTCCTGCTGATGCACCGTCAGTCTGGAATACATCTATCCTTTTATAGCTAAACGCTTCACCCGGTATTTCTTCCGCTTCACCTTCCCCATCTAAAAAATAATCGCAGAGCTGATCGACTAAATCCTCTGCGGTTTTATCCTCAGCCCCATATTCCTTTTCTGTGCTGTCTGAATAGTCATAAACCGCAATGATCTGGTCTTTGCTGCTGTCCCCGCACCCGCCAATAAGCAGACAGACAATCGTGATGAAACAGGCCATAATTTTCTTCCTTACACTCTTTTTCATTTAATCAAAATCCTCCCTTTCCCCGGTTCCAGCTAATCACTGTCTTTAGACGGGGGTTCAATGATGATATTCTGAGAAAGCCCACGCAACAGTTCCTTCGTAATCTGCAGCTCAAAATCTTCCAGTGCATAATACTTCATGGCTTTGCCGCTTTCCGATATTTCCATTGCGCTGGTAACAAGCCGGGCAGTTTCCAGCTTCTTTAAGTGCATATAGAGCAGGGGCCTGCTGATATTTACCAGACGGGCCAGCTCACTCACATACTGCCGCCCTTCTGCCAGTATGCCGATGATCTTTATCCGTACCGGGTGTGAAAGGGCATCAAAAACATTGATGTAATCCTCATATTTTTTCAGGTTTAAATCTCCAACAAAATTTCCCATAATCAAATATCTTTCATCATCTTGTCAATGGCTTCTACCTTTTCCTTTACGGTCAGCAGGTCTTTTTTCATTTCGGCGTTCTCACGCTTCATTTCCTCCACAAAACTGTTAAACGTTGCCGCATCAACGCTTTTTATCCTCTCCCTTTTCTCTTTGCTCCTGATAACCAGTATGATTGCTACAATGACAATAAAACCGACTGCACCGATTACAGGCATGATGACTGCGATGTTTCCCATTTTTGTTCTCCTTTCAAATAAAAGTGTTTCATGTGTAATAATTTTATTACATATGAAAATATTTGTCAACAACTTTTCTTTGCACAAAAAAAATAACAGGAGCGCCGTGAGTTGGCTTTCCTGCTGTTTTTATCATTTTCCCATTATCTTTTTATCAATTTACCCATGCGCTATTTGGCGAAACCCCTATACTTTTCGGCAAAAGAACCCCAGAACAGAGGTTCACCCTCTCCCGGATGTAAAATTACCCCTAAAAACACAAGAAAATAATGTAACTTTCAGATCTATGTACTGCCAAGAATGCCGTATTTTCGGGCTTTGTGAGGTTTCCACAACTTTATCCACCGAAAACTAAGACACCTTTGAATGCCAATGTTATCACTTCCGGAATTTTACAAACAAATACATCAGAATTCTTCATCTTCCGGTTCAAAATACTCCAGCAGAGAAAGATACAATTCTTCCGGGCGCTCCGGCAGGTAATCATCATAACTGGAAATATCCTGCACGGTATGGTTGCTGTACTCCACCTGCGCCCGCCAGGACAGTCTGCCCTCTGGTTCCGTTGGCATATCCTCCCCGCTTTCCTCCAGATCATCCCCGTATAAATCTTCATCAAAAAGAACAGCCGTGAAATAATCATCCTCATCAGGTTTCAGGCAGTAATCCTGCTCCCACATAAAAATTTCCAGTGTATGTACGATATACCGCAGCAGCTTCGCCATCTGCCCGCCCTCCAGCGTGACAGACTGCTCCCCGTCCTCTGCCTGGAAATCTGTCATTGTCAGCACACGGCTTTTCCGGTCAATGTTAAAACAGCAGTCGGCCATTTCCATATCGCCATACCCATCGTAAACCTCTGTATGTACTTCAAAAGACAATGTATTGATAACAAGCTGCTTTTTCATGGCATTGCGCTCTGCATGGGGAAAGCAGGCATTGAAAACCTCCCGTGCCGTGTCAGCCACCTCCGGGCATTGATCGTGCATTTTGGCTTTCAGCCATTTCTTCTCGCTGTCCGTAAGCCGCCGCATGGGGAAGTCCATCAGGCGGTTCATATCCATTGCCGCCGCTTTTTCCGCAGCGCTTAAACGGGAACAGGCTTTGCAGATGTGGGCGGCATGGCCCTTCCCGGAAAACTTTTCATTTGCCTTATGCTCACCGCATATTTTACAGTAATGCCCGTGCGGGCGGTTTTTCTTTTTTGACATCTTAAGTTCCTCCATTCCCTGCACCTATTATACAGTGAACCGTCAAAACTTCAAAGATAGCAGTGGGTTTTTTTTAATTCTTTATGCGGGTATGTTTCCCCGGCTGGCGCAAAAAAACAGGCTTCCCCTGCCCGAATGGAAACCGGGCAGGGAAAACCTGTTCTGCTGTGATTTACTCCGCTTCTGTCAGTTCAAGCTGTCCAAATTCTTCATCCGTCATATCCCGCAGTTTTCCGATCACCCTGCCGGACAGCTCCGCCATATCCGTATCTTCCAGATAGGGCAGCGCCCTTTCAATATCCCCTATGGCCTCGTTCCTGCTCTCCCCTGCAAATATGCAGATCAAATTGCTTTCTTCCACGGTAAACATTGTATCCATATCCTTACATCTCCCTCTGCTTATTTTTTATGTTTTCTTCATGCCCCTGTCCTGCCGCCTGCGCCTTTTTCTCCGCAAGGCGGGCTTTTAAGGACGGCTTTGCGGCTGGCTTCTCCTGTACCTTTTTGTTTTCCTCTTTCTGCGCTTTCTCCCCTGCGCCGTTATTCAGCACATTATCCACCATGTTGTAATTCTGTTCTTCCATTTCCTCAATCTTCGCAAGGGGCTTGTACTCCGCCAGCTTTTCGAGCAGCTCCATAGCCCTCTTTCTTTCCTCCGGCACCGTTCCGTCCGCAGCTATATCGGCAAGCCACAATGCAATATCGTGGGTATCCCTCTGCTTTAAGGCTTCCGCAATCTCCGACACGTTCTCCGTCATGCTCTGGCTGCTGTCACGGTAAAGGGCGGTATCATAATCATATGTAAAGCGGTCAAGCTCCACCGCAAGCTGTTCTGCAGGTGTCAGATCGGGCATACGCTTCTCCCATACCTTCGCTTCAAATTCCTCGCTCATACGTCCGTCTATTTCCATTTCCGGCAGCTTTGCCGCAAGCTCCGCAATCACTTCCATTGCCTGCGGGTTGCCCTTTATATCCGGGATATACTCTAAAATATCAAGGTCAATCCGTTTTCCGGTTAAAATGTCAATCCCCACATCCTCAAACGCCTCCGTTCCCGGTGTATGGATATTGACGCCGATTGCGGGGATACCGTGCATACGCTCCGGCGGTATCTGTTTCCAGATTGCGACAGCTTCCTCCACAGTAGGGATATTCTCATAAAACTCGCCTAAATTGTGGAACTCGCCGCACTCCGCAACCGTCAGCGTCACTTCCGTTTCTGACTGCATCGCTTCTGGTTCCGCCCGCTCCGGGAACAGGCTTTCTTTCGTTTCTTTTTGGTTTTCCTCTCTGGAAATGCTGGCAGCCAGGTCTCTCTCCCTGGCTTCACGCACTCCCTCCAGATAGTCCTCCACCTGCGGGAGATACGTTTCCAGGCTCCCCGTCCTCTGCGCCGTGATCGGGTTAATATCCACTTTTACACCGCCGATATGAAGCCCGCTTTCATTGAGCATATCAAACAGCGCATCTTCCCGTTCATTCGTGGAAAGCTCCACCACCACATCAAGGTCAGAGCCTTCCTGCTCCAGACCCCGGCAGCGGCTCCCGGCTACTGCCGCGTCCACAATCACAGCGTCTATGCCGGATTCATCTAACTGCGCCTGCACATGGCATTTTACAGTTTCCTCTATCTCTGCCGGGTTCATTTCGCTGATCTCATGGAACAGCTCATTTGTCTTTGCCTTGAAATCTGCCACCACATCGCTCTGCGGCATGACAGCATTTGCCGCCTCCGCCTTCTCCATCAATCCATCATAATCAATCGGTATCAGCCTGTCACCGTCACGGATATTTCCCCTTGCGCCATTATCAAAAGGAATTATTTTCAAATCCTCCACGATTTCGTTGATCGCTTCTTTGATACCGATACCGGGATTGTCATATACGCCACCGTCTATTTCCTTATAATCCAGGCCCATAATGGAATAGCCATAGCCGCCCTCTGTTTCCTGGATGCTGATGTAACGGTCTGCTATCTGAAAGGCAAGCTCTGTTTTTGCCGGTTCCCCCGGTTCTGTCTGTTCCGGCTTCAGATCATTCTGCTTTGCAGATTGATTGGCATCGTGTCCGGAAGTTTCCTGTCTGCCCCCTAAAGACTGCTTCATTTCCGCAAGAACCTTATCCTTTTCATCTCCAAGGTCAATGATCTCGTCACCCTCGTCCAAATCCTCTAATTCTGGTGTTTTAGCCAATCTTCCCGGCCCGGTCTGCTCCGCCTGTGGCTCTGGTCTTTCTGCTTCCGCCTGTGGCTGTTCCGTTTCCTGCCGCCCTGTTTCCGGCTTCTGCGCATCCTGTCCGGCAGACATTTCTTTTTCCAGTTCCAGGACTTCCCTGCGGAACATACCGATAAAGCCGTCCAAAACTGCCGGGTGGCTGCTCACGATCAGTTCACGGTTCATATCTGTTCCATGCACGATATTTTCAGGAATGTAAAACTCTGACGCCCACGCTTTGTTATCCCTTGAAAAACGTCCATCCCTTGATTCCTGCTGGAGCGTGTTGGCAAGGATAAACGCCATGCGCTCCGCACCGTACTTTTCCGCCAGAGGCTTTACAATATCATGCTTTAAGTGCATACCGTCAAAATTCTGCCGGATTGTTCCCTCAACCGCTTCCTTGCATTCCCTGTCAAATTTGTGGGATTCCATATATTTGTCCACTTCCCCGTGCTCGGCTGCATAACTCAGGGTATGCCCATAGAAAGCCGGATAGGTTTTCTGTTCTGTTTGTCCAGCTTCCGGCTTCTGGACATCATGTCCAGAAGTTTCCTGCCTTTCTTCCGGTTCCGCTTTTTGAGTATCCTGCTCTTTTACACCCTCTAAAGCCCTCATAAACTCAGGAAGTCTTGTAAAGCCGAAAGAATCTACAAAGTGTGCGCTGTTCTCCCCGTTCTCATGCAGCACTACAACGTCACTGACAGATAGGGAATGCCCTCTGTAATCTGCCGGGTGGTCTATGTTGAATTTCTCAAAAACTGCGTTGAGCTTCTCCCTCTGTGACTGTCCGTGTATGTCTGAAAGCTCCCCTGCATAGACAAGGTTATAGTTTCCCGGCTGGATTTCCCCGAAATCGTCAGAAAGGATACCTCTTTTCAAAAGTTCCGCTGTACCCGCAAAATGAAAATCCCGAAGCTCTGGATTGTCTTTTAATTGACAAATGCCGTATTGATCGGTATCGCCATGCAGAAGCTGTGCTTCCCTGTCTGCGCCGCTTTCTTCAAGTTCCTCCCGCATAGCCCGGAAATTTTTCTCATTTTCCCAATCGCCTTTTTCTATGCCGAAGATTCCCCCATGCCCTGTGATCTGCTTCCTGTCAAGCACGGTTGTTTCAGAGCCGTCCTCATGGAGCAGGCACACAGGCAGGTCACGGTCAAAAAGCTCTAATGCCCTCCCCTGTGTCAATGGCAGCATTTCATTCCATGTATAGCCGTATTCCTCCATCTCCCATAAACCGATCATCGGGTCAGGGAGTGCGTCAATTTCGGCCTGTGCGTCAATGGCCGCAAGGGCAGCCCCCTGACTGCCCTCCGTTTCCTCATAATAGATATGCTCCGCAAGTTCCCTTGTCTTTTCCATGTCATTCAGCTTAAAGGCATAATTCACGATAAGGTTCCGCTCATCATCGGAAAAGGCGGTTTTTGCAAATTCCAGACGGTTGATGATGCCCTCCGCCTGCTTTACCGGGGAAAGGTTGCTTATCATTACCACTTCTTTTTTATCCAGGTCAATCTCAAAATCATTAAACTGCGGCATACCGGAATTTCTGCCGCCGTCCACAATAATAGGGATATAATCAGCCCCGCAGCTTTCCAGGCAGTCATGGATATTTTTTCTACCCTTAACCTCCAGCTTTGTGAGCGCCCCCATGATCTCCCGCACTTCCTCCGGTGTCTTATTGGTAATGCGCTCTACCTCAAAACCGTCTGAATGCGTGATCTTCAAAATCACATCATCCGCCCCGACAGGCTCCTTTGCCCTCTCGTTCCATTCCCTTTCTGCCTTCAGGTCAATGATCTCGTTTGTATCGGTGTAATACCGGACATCAAGGCGGTATTCCCCGAACTCTTTCGTATCCTGATTGGCAATCTCCGTAGTCCATGCGCCTCTGCTTTCCAGATATGCGGCAACACTCAGCCTGTCATCGTCATTCATGGCAGAGAGGGCTTCTATGATCTCTGCCGCATCCATCCCCCTGACATTTACAAGGCTGTACTCGGACAGACCGCTGTTCTGTATCAGCAAAAGGCTCTCTTTTTCCTGCCCCTGCATCAGTTCCCGGTCACGCTGTAATTCCCGGAGCTGCCCCTCAATTCCTGTGATAAGCTCCGATGCAGTCCTGCGGATTGTATCAAGGGAAGATTTCAGTTCCTTCATGTCACGCCCTGATGACCACCCGGCTATATACCCGAAAGAATACTCCGCTGTATCTATGCCGAAGTGCTGGCATACCGTATAGGCAATGCTCTCCGCTTCCACCTCTTTGGTGTTCCTGTCCTTTGCGGGCGCAAGAATATCCTTATTGATTTCCTTATCATACAGCATGGAATGGGCGGTTTCATGCACCATCGTCTTTAAAGTCTGGCTCTCGCTCATGCCCTCCTGCACCGCAATCCGTTTTTCTGTGGGGCTGAAGAAACCTTTGGAATCTCCGGGTATATCCTCAAAGCTGATCGGAACCGGGGCAACATAGGTGACTGCCTTAACAAAGTCCTCATACCCCTCCACCGTGGAGAGAAGCTCTTTTGCCTCCAGTTCCGGGATTGGCTCTCCTGATGTTTGCTTGACATCAAACACTGATACCGCACGGAAAGCGGGGATTTTGATCTCCACTTCCTCCGTCTGCGGCATCCCGTCCTGGTCAAGCATGATCTCCCCGGTCACAGGGTCTAACTTATCCCGTTCCTCTTTGATCTTGTAAGGGGCAGGGGCAAGGATACGGATTCCCTTCTCCCCCTTGTTTACATGGCGGTTGAAATTTTTCTGCCATGCCTGGTAGCCTGCGACCAGACTGGCGTCAGGGCGCTGTAAGGCTATCAGGAGCGTGTTGTTGACACTGTAATTATGGAATTTAGACATGGTGGAGAGGTAGTTTTTGTACTTCCCGCTCTCAAAAAGTTCTTTTAACCCTTCCTCCAGCTTGTCAGTGATCTCCTTTACTTTCTGTTTTTCTGTTTTTGCGTCTGCCATATTTTCAATCCTTTCCTTGCATGAAAAAAAGACAATCTGATGTGACTGTCTTTCTCCCTGAAAACAAAAAAGCAGCGAACTGTTCTCTGATCCGAAAACAAATTCACTGCTTTACTGTCTGTGTTATTTCGTTACTGTGATTATGCCAGCACAGGCTCTCTTTTTCTAATGACAGCCTCTACTTCTTCAATAGTCTTTTCTACACATTCTGCTATCTGCTCTAATGTATAGCCTTTCCTGTGCATATTCATTATTACGCCTGCTATGGCATTATCTGTTGCATTTTCCCTGATTCCCTGTGAAAGATTACACATAGCGCTCATATCCTTTCTCAATTTGTCATCTACCGGAATACTATACTCTGTTCTTATAATTCCTAATTTTTCATCAACGGTCAACTCCATTGAAAGCAACGTACTCAGCAGACGGTGCAGCTCATACTTCTCATCATGCTCTGGAAGTTCATTTGCTATACCAATCAGGACAATATTCAGCAGGTCAAGCCCGCCTTTCCACGGATAGGAACCAAGCAGATCGTCTTTCGCAAGATGCACATAAGCCATACTGCTTTCGTCCATGCCCATACACACCCAAATACTGAATACACGCCTGATGTCATTATAGTTTGTCTTGACAAAATCCCTTTCCTTTTGCGAGGAAACAAGGCGGCTTACATAGAAGACTGCCCGGTTCAGGATATGGTAACTTGTCGGTTCATCCTTCTGTGCTTCCACGTTCACAATAACCTGTGAGATACCGTCTTTCATCCGCACATAAAAGATAATGTCAAACCTTACAAGCCCCTCGTTAATCTCCGCATTTTCCGTATTCATTCCAACAATGCGCTGGCCGTTTTCTTCCTTTCCGGCATTGGTCAGACCTGGCTCTACTGGAACCACACCGATCAATGGCTCTCCCTCGATATAGGACACCACTTCTTTCGGGTTCATTCCCCGGAACTCATCAACGGTCTTTACCAAGATATGCGCCAGAATGATCTTATTACCCAACAGGCGTTTTGCCTTATCATCATATTGTGCGTCCTGGTCTGCTGCCCTGACCGCATTTTTAATTTCAGTGTCTATTGACATATCCACAGCCATAACCTCCTTTTGCTCACTTGCAGGAAATGTAAAAGCCATTCCCCAAAGGTATATGACCTCTAAATCATTATACCTTGAAATTCCCGCTAAATCAATCGGAACTTTTTAGATGACATGTCAGAAACAGTTGGTATCTCAAATATTATAAAATCGTTATAGCGTTTCCTCCTTCCCCTTCGCTTTTTCAATACTCAATTTGTCTGTTCCAGACACTTTCGCTTTGAACGTTTCCAATTTCTCTCTCAGCGATGTCCGCTGCACAGGCTTGTCAGCCATTGCCGCCGCCAGTTTCGCCCCCTGCGGTTTTCCATTGTCCACTGCGTAATTATGCCTTGCGTTTTCTACCGGGTATGGAATCGGCATATCCATAGAGCTTTCTCCTGTTTCCGGCTTTATGGAAGCCTCTTCCTCCTGCCCTGACTTCTGGACATCATGTCCAGAAGTTTCCTGTCCTTCGTTTTCTTCCTCCGGCGCATCATCCATGCCGAGTGCGTCATCACCCTTTTCGTCCATATTGAGCAGGGCATTTAAGGCGGATAAGCGTTCCAGCTTCTCCGCAAGTTCCGCTTCCTGTGCGAATGGCTTTGTAACCTCCACTTTTGCGGTTTCAAGCTGACGCTCCACTGTTTCCAGTTTCGTCTGCGCTTCAGCAAGCTGTTTCGGCATGGATTCCAGTGCGTGGTTGATACGGGCAATATTGCCGAGCGGGTCAGAGCCGATCTCAAGGTTATGGGAAAGCTGCCCCTTCAAATTCATCACAAATTTGTGGTTAAAGGAATCAAAGGACACCGCCATCTTAAACCCGGCGTATTCCCCCACTGTGGCAGGCACATTGACGGTTTTCGTTTCCTTGCACATTTCCACAAGTGCGGCCCCGGCTTCTTTTTTATCCGTATAAGCCTTATCCCCGACTTTCATAAAAAACTGTTCCTTATCTGCCGGAAGGTTTGCCTTCGCTGTCTGAATGTCAGCCTCCATGCCGCTGATCCTCTCTTTCAGAGTGGCTATCTGCTGCGGATAACGCTTTAAAATATCGTCCTCAAGTCTGTATTTCTGGCTTGTGTGGTTCCCTTTCATCAGCTTTAACTTTGACACCTGAATATCGAGATCCATTTTTTCCTTGATGTAGGGATTGCCCGTCGCAAGGGCTTTTACCTCCGCATAAGTGAGCGCCGCTTCGTCCACGTCCTCACAGCTACGCACCGGGGATTTGCTCGTCATGATCTGGCCGATGAATTTCTGCTTATTTTCGATGAGCTGCCAGGAATAGCTGTCGAAGGTTCCTTCCGTCACATACCGGAAAATCTTCACTTTTGGATTGAGGTTGCCCTGGCGCAGAATACGCCCCTCCTGCTGTTCGATGTCGGACGGGCGCCACGGCACATCAAGGTGATGTAAAGCAATCAATCTGTCCTGCACGTTGGTTCCTGCGCCCATTTTCTGCGTGGAACCCAATAAAAAACGAACCTGCCCGCTTCTTACCTTGCCAAACAGCTCCGCTTTCCTTAATTCCGTATTTGCTTCATGGATAAATGCGATTTCCTCCGGCGGCACTCCTTTCTCCACCAGCTTGTTTTTTATGTCCTCATAAACATTAAATGTGCCATCCCCTTTCGGTGTCGAGAGATCACAAAAAATTATCTGTGCAGACTTCTTCTCCTTTGTCTGCTCCCATATTTCAAACGACTTTCCCACACAGGTTGCCGATTTGGAAGTTTCACTGTCCGGCAGCATATCATTGATAAGGCGCTGATCCAGGGCCAGCTTCCTTCCATCGTTTGTGATTTTCAGCATATTATCCTGATACGGCTCCACAAGCCTGTTACGCACCGCTTCCGCCCTGTCAGCCAGTGAGGAAACCATATCCTGCTGGTACTCGCTGGGCTTTAATACCACGTTCTCATACTCTGCCTCCGGCACAGGCAGCTTTAGCATATCCGGCGTTTGAATATCCGCACTTTCTTTGAATAATGCTATCAGTTCCGGCAAGTTGAAAAACTTCGCAAACCTTGTCTTTGCCCTATACCCTGTTCCTTCAGGGCTTAATTCTATCGCCGTTTGCGTTTCGCCAAAAGAAGAAGCCCAACTGTCAAAATGCCCAAGCCCTAACTTCTGCAACGTGCCATACTGGAGATAGCGCATATTCGTATATAATTCCGTCATGCTGTTGCTGATCGGCGTTCCGGTTGCGAAAGTCACGCCCTTGCCGCCCGTCAGTTCATCCAGGTACTGGCACTTTGCGAACATATCCGAGGACTTCTGCGCCTCCGTCTGTGCGATGCCCGCCACGTTCCGCATCTTTGTGTACAGGAAAAGATTTTTGTAAAAATGGCTCTCGTCTACAAAGAGCCTGTCAACGCCAAGCTGCTCAAAGGTCACTACATTGTCTTTCCTTGATGTATCGTTCAGCTTCTCAAGCCTTGCTTCAAGAGATTTCCTTGTTTTCTCCATCTGCTTAATGGTATAGCGCTCCCCATTGTCGGCTTTCGCCTGCTCTATGGCAAGCTCGATCTCGCTGATCTGCCTCTCTATCATGGCTTCCTGACGCTCCATTGACAGCGGTATCTTCTCAAACTGCGAATGCCCGATGATCACCGCATCATAATCGCCTGTCGCTATCCGGGAACAGAATTTCTTCCGGTTGGCAGGCTCAAAATCTTTCTTCGTTGCCGCAAGGATATTTGCGCCGGGATATAAACGGAGAAAATCACTCGCCCACTGCTCCGTCAAATGGTTCGGAACCACAAACAGGCTCTTTTGGCATAAACCTAACCGCTTGCTCTCCATCGCCGCCGCTGTCATCTCAAAGGTCTTGCCCGCCCCGACACAATGCGCCAGTAAGGTATTATCCCCATATAAAACGTGTGCGACTGCGCTTTTCTGGTGGGGCTTTAGCTCAATATCCGGTGTCATGCCGGGGAATTTCAGATGCTCGCCGTCATACTCCCTCGGCCTTGTGGAATTGAACAGCTTATTGTATTTCGCCACCAAGTCCTGCCGCCTGTCCGGGTCACGGAATACCCAGTCCTTAAAGGCTTCCCGTATGGTGTCCTGCTTCTGCGCCGCAAGGGTGGTTTCCTTTTTGTTCAAAACCCGCTTTTCTTTCCCATCCTCCGTGATTGTGTCATATACCCGGCTGTCTTTTAAATTCAGGGAATCCTCCAAAATCTGGTAGGCGTTCCTGCGGCTTGTTCCATAAGTCATGTTCACGAGGGAATTTCCATAATCCGCATTTTTGCCCTTGACGTTCCACTGCCCGGTCACGCCGGAAAACTGTATGCCCATGACGTTCCTGTCAAGTAAATGCTGCGGCGTTTCAAAGGTGTCACGCATGAAATCCTCCAGGTACTCCGGCTTCACCCATGTTGCGCCGATACGCACCTCAATCTCACTTGCGTCAAGCTCTTTGGGCTGCACCTGCGTGAGCGCCTGCACATTTACGGCATATTCCGGGTGGTTCTCCGCATAGGTTTTCGCCGTTTCCAGCTTGTCACGGACGTTGCCGCTTAAATACTCGTCCGCCGTTTCCCATTTGTCCGTCACGGGATTCTGGAAGATAATTCCCGTCAGTTCCTCTTTTATCCTGTCAACGCTTTTCCCGGACAGCTCCGCCATATAGTCAAGGTCAACCTTCGCCTTCTCTGACAGCGACACCGCAAGGGCTTCGGTTGCCGTGTCAACGCTTGTGACAACCTCCGCTTTCTTAATGGTACGCTTCGTGAACATATCCGCCTTGCCCACAAATTTGCCTTCCTCGTCCGTCTTTTCAAGGGAGCATAACAGACAATAGCTGCTGTCCTGGTTAAACGCCCTCTTGTTGGTCTGGGAATTGATAAGCCCGTACTTTTTGGAGAAATCATCGTACAGCCGGTTTAACTCCGCCTGCTTTTCCTTAATGACGGTATCCGGGTATTCCTGAAGCTGCACGTTGATCAGTTCCTGCGTACAATCCCTTATCCCCACCATGCCCTTAATGCGCTGCAGCATGGAATCCTTCATACCCACAGGCTTCATGACGGAGTTTTCCCGGTAATAAACCTTATCCTCCACAAGCGTATAACTGTAATTCTTCACCTCCGGGTCTGCAGGGATTGTCTGGTCTGACAGTTCATCGTCCAGCTCATCCAGTTCCACTTCCTCAATCTCCCCACCAATGCGGGTTATAGCTTCTGTAAGCTGCTCCGCAAAAGGTCTTGACGTGTCGGGCTGGCAGGTGCTTTCCATCCCATACGGGCCGGAAACCATCTCCATCTTTCCCACGATCATCTCCGGGTGTACGGCAAAATAGCTGTTCATGGCGATGCCGTTTTCATCTTCCGAAAGGTGTACCCAATCCGGCTCCAGATCCATAACCCGGTCACGCTTCTTTAAGAATAAAATATCGGAAGTGACTTCCGTTCCTGCGTTTTCCTTAAAAGCGGTATTTGGCAGTCTGACCGCCCCCAAAAGCTCCGCCCTTTGCGCAAGGTATTTCCGCACTTCCGGGCTTTTCTTATCCATTGTTCCCTTGCTTGTCACGAAAGCGACCACGCCGCCCGGACGCACTTTATCCAGGGTCTTTGCGAAAAAATAATCGTGAACGAGAAAATTATTTTTATCATACTGCCTGTCAGACACTTTATATTGTCCGAAAGGCACATTTCCCACCGCCACGTCAAAGAAATCGTTCGGATAGTCTGTCTTTTCAAAGCCGGAAATCTTAATGTTGGCTTTTGGGTAAAGCTGCTTCGCAATCCGTCCGGTGATCCCGTCCAGTTCCACGCCGTACAGCCTGCTGTCCTGCATATTCTCCGGAAGCATACCGAAGAAATTACCGATGCCCATTGCAGGCTCCAGTACATTTCCTTTTTCAAACCCCATTTGTTCCAGGGCTTCATAGATACTGCGGATAATCACAGGACTTGTGTAATGGGCATTTAAGGTACTCCCCCTTGCGGAAGCGTATTCTCCATCCGACAGCAGGCTCTTTAATTCCTGGTATTCCCCCGCCCATGCGCTTTTGTTCTGGTCAAAGGCATCGGCAAGGCCGCCCCACCCGACATACTGCGCTAAAATCTTCTGTTCCTCCGGCGTGGCAATGCGGTTTTCTCCCTCAATCTTTTCAAGGGTGCGGATTGCCTCTATATTTTTTCTGAATTTCTCTTTCGGCGAAAATCCTGCGCCCGCCTTTGCCCTATCCGTTCCGGGAAAATCTTCTGTGATACGGAAATTAACTGCCCCGGACTTATCCATTTTCGGCTCCGCCTGCTTTGCAGGAATTTTCATATCCGGTTCAGGCTCCTTTGGCATTAACTTCTCTGGTTCGGCTTTCTCCGGCTCCTCAAAATGCAGCTTCTCTATAACCACATCATAAGGCAGCTTGTTTTTTTCGCCCGGATAGACCTTTACGGTTTCCGTTGTGTAT
Organism: Lachnospiraceae bacterium; assembly: GCA_009911175.1. Next base: position 35,476 of record QXWX01000044.1, read on the forward strand.
CCCGTCTGCTCAGGCTCTTTTTCTTCTGACGTAAACAGGTGTGCGTTCCGTTCATCCTGCCGCAGCAGCTTCGCAAAGTCCTCCTTACTCTCCAAACGGCGAGGTGGATCGAACAGGGAGCGATCCATAATCTCCACATTCCAATCATCGGTTCGGGTAATCTCATAGGGCTTATTGTCCAGATATACCCTATCCCCAACCCGGTAATCCCGCTTCTGGACATCGTGTCCAGAAGTTTCCTGCGTTTTGCCGGACAGCATCTCCTCTTTCCGGGTAAAGTCATTCCAGACACGCTCTGAAACAGCAGAAAAATAAGGCGATTCATCTTCCATGATTTCATACTCAAGCTCTTTCAGAGCCTCAAGGCTTTCTGCCCCTGCTATCTTTTCATGGTATTTAAAGTAAACCGCTTCCCTGCTGAGAATCCCCTCCAGACGTTCCAGTTCCGGCTCCGGCATCCGTTCCCATATATCATCCTTTTCTGTATGAATGGTAAAGCCTTCTCCGTCATCGTGGTATTCCAGGGTATATTGCAGGGTATCATGCTCTCCACGTATGTCACATTCAAAGTCATATACCGTAGTCCGGGAACCTGCAAAATATTCCCTGTTGGTCAAGACCAGATTCTGTATATCATCTGCGGTCAGCGGCTTGTCCGTACTATCTTTCCGTATCTGTCCATCAGGAACCGCCTTTGCACGTTCAATCTCAATGGTATGCCACTGATCCACCTCTGCCGCATTCTCGAAATCAATACCGTTCTTATGGCAGTATTCAGCCGCTTCGTCAACCGTTCCAAATGTGGGCATATCCCCGTGGCTGTCACGGTAGCTCTGTATTTCCTCCCCTGTGCTTCCGTCCATAACAGAAATATAATAACTATCAGCATGGGCATCCGATGTAAGGGAAATGGCATAATAAAACCCCTGCTCTGCACCGCCTTCAAAACGGGAATATACCTCCGCTTCATGCCGGTCAATATCCCGCATGGCTTCCAGGTCAATGTAATCGTCCTCCACTTCATCCCGGTACGGCTTATGGTCATACTCAAAAAAATCCTTCCCATTTACCGACGCATAGAAGAAATCGCTGTCCTCCACGGAATTGCCAACCACATATACGTTATCCCCGGCATTCCATTCATCCGCCTTTACGCACTCCTGTCCGTCAATGGAAATCGGTTCGCCGGACTTCAAAGCCTTCTGACTTGCAGAAGGCTTGACATCATGTCCAGAAGTTTCTTTCTGCGCCTGCTCCCTTTTGTATCGGCTCTGCTCCCGCATGGACTGGAATACCATATCATCATATCCAATCACATCAATCAGATCGGCGTGATTGTCTATGTACTCCTGCGCCAGTTCCCGGTTGATAAAAAATCGGTTATGCTCCGGATAAGGTATCAGAAGCCCGTCCTCTGCCGTTGTCACAAGGCGGTAGCGCACTCCCTCCCTACCGTCCGCATACTGGTGGGTATAAAAGCCTATCCCCGGCTCCGAAAAATCCTCAGAGGATTCCAGCGCAACCGTGATTTTCTCCACTTCCTCCACATCAGCGAATCTTAAAGCGTAATCTTCCCCGCTTTCCTTTGCCCCGTCCAGTGTTTCCGAAACGGAAACCGGACTTGCGTCCGTATCGTGGGTGTCATACAGGGCATACCCTTCCGCTTCCTTGTCAATCCAGAGAAATTCCCCATTCGGCAGCTTTGCGCTCCACTGTGCAGGCTGTCCGTTATCATCATCCGCTTCATGTATGATGTGCCAGTCTAATTCTCCTTCCGCAATCTCCGGCAAATCTTCCTGCGCCTGTGCTTGCTCCGCTTCGTTCTGAGCCGCAAGTTCTTTCTCACGCTCAATATGCCGCCTTGCCTGGTTGATAAAGCCATTCAGCACGGCAGGATGGGAAGCGGCGACTATATCCCTGCTCTCATACATGGCATACGGTTCAATGGACTTTGCCCATTCCTTATTTTCCGGGGAAATCCTTTCCTCCTGCCTGCGGTGCATGACGGTATTCGCAAGCACATAGCTTACTCTCTCTATGCCGTATTCCCGGATAACGCCCTCCGCCGTTCCCTTTGGCAGACGGTGTCCGTCAAAATTCTCTGCGATAGCCCGGTCAATGGCATCCTTGCAGGAAACCTTTGTGTCACGCTCTATTTTCGCCTGCGCCTGTTCAAGCTCTTTCTGCGCCTGTTCCTCTTTATACTCCGCATAGGCTTCCTTGCCTTTCGGGGATAAATATTTATCTTCCCGGATAAGTTTACGGATACGCTTCTCTACCGCTTTCCACGGTAACAGCACGTCCGCATAAGGGTTTGATAAATCTCCCTTTTTCAGACTGATGCCCTTAAAATTGTGATCCTCCCAACTGTGGTCAGCCCCCGCCAGCGCATGGGAACTTCCGCCCGTGCCGTATTCATGTTTCAAAAAATCAGCCGCATCCTTACCGTCATGCCCCTCCATGAAATAATCATAGATGCGGAATGAGCCGTGTACAAAGCCGCTTCCTCTGCCGAGCCTGTGGTCTATCTCGTCCTGCGTGATAAAGTCCTCTTTCTTCACCTCCACATGGTCAGCTACCGGGAATGTTTTCTTCTGCAAGAGCAGGTTGTCAAGCTCTGCCCGCAGTTCTTCTTTCGATATGACAGAACGAAAACGCAGCTTTTTCTCATCGCTTTCAAGCTGTGACAGCGCTTTATCCATATGGGAAGCCGCCATATCCACTCCCTCCGGTGTGGACAGCAGGTCTACCAGCCTTGCATGGGAATCCGGGAAATTGGCGGCTTTCATTTCCAGTTCTTCCGGCATTTCCCCCATACCGTCACGGAAGAAAAAATACAGATGATTCGCAATGCGCCCACGCTCCACCTCGTCCACAAGGTAGGCTTCGTTTGCGCCCATATAAGAGCCGTTTTCCACCTGGGAGCGTATCTGTGCTTCAATCTCTTTCCAGTCCATTGTAAGCGCCGGACGTTCTAACGCAGACGTACCTTTTGCAACGCTCATTCCCTGGCTGTCGAACCACACGGCTACCTGTTTCCCCTCAAACTCAAAGCCTTTCCCAGTAGCGCCGTATTCTCTTTTAAGAAATGCTGCCATTTCCTCCGGTGTCTTGCCCTGCTGGTACTTGGCATAAATACGCTTGCGGCTGTTCTCCCTGCCGCCCCCGCTTCGCAGGATTGTGTCAATCTGCTCCTGCGGCAGTGCTGCCTTTGGCTGACCGGGGCTTGTCTTTTCTGCCGGGAGAATGCCATCCTCCGCCTCTTTCATGGCAATGCCGCCGACCTGCTCCGAGAACATGGAAAATAAATCAAGCTGCTGATACATCCCATTCGTATCAATCTGTTCCGCCTTTTCCCCCGGAAGCAGGTATACATCATCCTCCATATAGTAATTGACAAAGAAACGAGCATCCTCCCATGTTAGGAGCGTTTCGTTCTCTATTCCCGGCTTCCCGGTCATGTTGATGTGAATCCCTTCCTCATTGGCATAGAAACCGACAGGAATACCCGCCGCCTCATACCCGTAATAGGTGTTAAAATGGAAACAGTTCTTAAAATATTCCGTCTGCAGCATCGCATCCTGCTCCATTGCGAAATATCCCGCTATCTCCGGTCTTTTATGGATAAGGAAATCGTCAGAGCATAAAACCCCTTTCTGAACCTCCATCGCCTTTTCCGCAAAGTCCAGGTTATCCAAAAAAGAGCCGGACAATGAATCCCCTCCATTATCCGGCTTTTCTGTTTCCTTATTCGGTTGTGCTTCGCTGTTTAAAGGCTGTAGACCAGCTCCGTCAGTACGGTTTCCTCCGCCGAGTGCCTGATGCCGTTCATCTTCGCCACCCATTTCATCTGATCGGAGGCTTTCAGAGCCTCGTCCACTCCCTCGGCTTTCGCCATCTGCTCCGTCAGGAAGTCCATCCTTTCCTCCGCCTGTTTCTGTATCTCCAGGCAGTGCGCTTTCAGCCTGCCCTCCATCAGAAGCCCGCTGTAAATCCCCCTCCGGTGTTCCTTCAGGTAATTCTTCCGCATCAGCCCGTACTTGGTCAGCGGCTCCTCCGGCTCGCTGTCCGGTGTCAGGTTGGGTATCAGGTAATCCCCGTTCTTCTCGTATGTCAGTTCCATGCAAGGTGCCCTCCGTTTCTATATGGTTGGTGTCTGTATCAATTTGTGGTTCGTTTTCGCTTTCACGCTTTAAAGCATTATAGCGTGGTTCCGGTTCATTTGCAAGCGTTTTTTCAGGATTTTTTTCAGCAGCGGCAGTCTGTACCCCGTCCGCCCTCTCCCCTGCCTTGCCTGCGGCTTTCTGTGTGGCTTTCTGCCGTGCCATCTGGCGGTCATAAGCCGCAACCGTCCTCCCAATCTCCATAAGGAGCGGCTTGCACATATCCGTGGTGGCATTGCCGATCACGGACAATGCCATTGTGGTGTTAAACTCACTGATATAGTCAAAATTCAGTTCGTCTTTCCAGAAATCCATGTCAGCGCCGCACCGGGATAATAGGGTATAGGCGATGCTTGCGGACAGCGTTTCCCTAAGCCGCAGCCCCACGTTCAGCTCGTCAAGTTCCTCCAGGAAGCTGCCCTCCTTTGCGTAGGACATATCCCGCATCAGTTCCCCGTAATAATCTTCCGCAATCCTCCCGGCAATCTCCATGAGCCTGCCCTCAAAGGTTCTGCCCGTATCGGTTGCCCCGTAGGTCTTTTCAAGCTGCGCCAGCACAGCGCCCTTGTGTTCCTCCCGCATTTCCCACAGGTACGGGTCTTTCCCGATCCGCCTTGCCTTATGCACGTCCGACACGTCAAAAACATATTTCAGCCTGGGGCGTTCGCTCTCCCGGTCAAAAAGGGCGATTCCCTTTGCCCCACGGTTTACCCAGCAGAACATTTTTTCATTCCAGGTTTCCATGAGGGCGCAGGCTGTGGCATCCGGTCTTTGTGCGTAGATCAGCATCTGATCCTCAAACGGGTATCGGTACAGCCTTGCGGCAGTGGTCAGGTACTTACTCCATTCCTCCCCGTTCTTTGACACCTGCCTTGCGGTTTCCCCGGCAAGCACGGAGATTTCATGGTATTTCTTTGAAACGTAATATTGTTCAGCCATCCGCACCCTCCTTAATCATAAAACCCGTTTTCCTCAATGCCCTTTTCCAGAATGGACGCTATCAGCACATCCAGCTCCACGCCGTTTATCTCGCTGACCACAATCAGCTTCGCAAGGGTATTCTTTTCCACCGGAACCGAATACCGTTCCTGATCCGGACACAGCTCACGCACACAGACGCCAAGCGCATCCGCAATCTGGCAGAGCGTATTTATATCCGCCTCACGGATTCCCGCCATGATGTCCAGGAGCGTATCCTCACGGACGCCGGATAATGCCGCCAGCCCCGGTATACTCATATCCATCTCTTTCATCGTATTTAAAACCTTATCACCTGTGCTTAAAATCTCTGCTCCCATTGCCATTCCCTCCTTATTCTGTTTTGCTGCCGAAAGAAAAAGCTGTATTTTCTTTCGCTTTTGTGGCTGCAAACTTTGCTTTGACTTCCGCCACCTTAGACTCCAGGACGGAAAACATAGCCTCCACCTGTTCCGGTGTATAGTCATACGCCGACCTGTTGGCAAGGTTCTCAATCCTGCCAATGGCATCCATCGCCTTATTGATGCGGTACTCCCCAAGCCGGATAAATTTCTCCGCTTTGGTTTCCCCTGTCTTTCCTGCAGAAATGTTTTCTGTTACATTTTCCATTGCTTCACTCATACTGTTTTCCTCTCTTTTATCAAATTTATATAAAAGCGCAGGAGATTGCTATGCCCCTGCGCTCTTTTTACAGTCCTTCACGTAAAAGACTGTATCCTTGGCAATATGAAATCCTGTATGTACTGTTCTTCTTTCTCTGCCGCCAGCCAATTCCGCCCGGTTCTGATGCAGGCTTCTATCTCCGTACCGCTTCCGGCAAACGGTATCAGCACTAAATCGCCCGGCTTACTGCTTGCAAGCAGGATTCTCTCTGCCAGTTTCTCCGGTTTCTGCGTGGGATGACCTGTCCATTCTTTATAATTGGGCATAATGCGTGAAAATTCCCACACATTCCCACAGGACTTCCCTTTCGGATTTTTCCGTTTGTCCTTTTCACCCCCTTTGCTGTAAGCAACTCTGACTTCATCAATATTGAGTGTGTGCAGCGCTTTACTATAAAACCAAAGCAGTTCTGTTTCATTACGGTATGATGCCTTTGCCGGACGCCCCGTTTTATAATTCCATACAATCAGATTTCTTTTTATCCAGTCAAGCCGATCCAAAACAAGGACTGAAAGTTTATCTATCATCATGCAGCTTCCCCAACAATAGAACGCCCCTGTCGACTTTAATACCCGGCAGCACTCTGCCGCCCATAGGGAACACCATTCCAGATATTCCTCCTCAGAATGAAACACAAAATCGAATCCGCCTTTCATTCTGTAATATGGCGGGTCAGCAATAACCAGATCGACACTTTCACATGGCAGTTTTGCTAATATGTTCATACAGTCAGTTCCGTACACATAGTTCAGTCTGTCCGCAAATACCCGCCCATCCTGCATTGCGGCAGGCACTCCTTCCGTATGCAAATAGATTACCTCCCCTGTTATTTTTTCTTTTTGGGAAATTCCATCTTCACTTTATACTGCGAGCCTTTGATTTCCTTCCCGTCTTTGGTATAGGAGTAATTCTCCACGCCCTCCGGTATCAGGTACGCATCATAGCTGCCTTTCTTCCCCCTCAAGCCTTTCACAAGGGTCTTTTTCCCTTCCAGCAGGCTTTTTGCCTGGCTGTCGGTAAGCGCTGCCCCCATTACCCTGGACACGTTCATGCCGCATTTATTTTTACAATAAGCGCCGAATTTCCCTTTTACCACATCGCCGCCGCACTTCGGGCATTTGCCAAAAACTTCCTGTGCGCCGCCCCCGAACATGGATTTCTGTTCGTCACTGATACTGTGGTAAGTCTGCACAAGCCCGTTTACCAGATCAGCAATTCCGTCCATAAACGCCTGCATGGGATATTCCCCCTTTGCCACAAGGGTAAGGGCATTTTCCCAATCAGCGGTAAGCTGCGGGGATTTCATCACATCAGGCAGCACGGTGATCAGCTTTACTCCATCTTCCGTAGGAATCATCTGCTTTTTCTCACGTTTTACGAAACCGTCCTTGACTAACTTCTCAATCACATCCGCCCGTGTAGCAGGTGTGCCAAGCCCTTTCCGTTCCACTTCATCGCCCATATCCTCCGCCCCGGCACGTTCCATTGCCGACAATAAACTGTCCTCCGTAAAATGCTTCGGCGGCTGCGTGAAATGCTCCGTTACATTCGTCTGCACTCCTTCAAAAACCATCCCTTTCGAAAGCTCCGGCAGCTTCTTTTCCTCTTTTTCCTTATCTTCCGTGGTTTTATAAGAACGCTTCAGTGCGGCTTCAAAATCTTTCCACCCATTCTTTATTACGGATTTCCCAGAAACAGTAAAAACAGCGCTGTTACAGTCAAACTCTGCCCTGACCGTTTCATACTCATGCTTTTGTCCTGTGGCGCAGAGCAGGCGGTTGGCGGCAAGGGAGAGAATTTTCATCTCCCCCTCCAGCACGGCGGAAAGGTCAGCCTTTGCAATCTCCATTGTAGGAATGATTGCATGGTGGTCTGTCACTTTTTTGCTGTCCATTACCCTCTTTATATCCGGCTCTGCCCCGGAGAGTTCTTCAAAGAGAATCGCCTTGTAAACCGCCCCGATCACTGCCCTTGCCGTATCTTCCATATCGTCCGATAAATACTGGCTGTCCGTCCGGGGATATGTGACCAGCTTTTTCTCATAAAGACTCTGCGTATATTCTAAGGTCTGCTTTGCGGTAAAGCCGAATAAGCGGTTCGCATCCCTCTGTAACGAGGTCAGGTCATAGAGTTTCGGCGGCTGTACGGTTTTCTTCTCTTTTGTGACGGAAACAACCGTGGCGGTTTTGCTTTCACACGCTGCAGCGATGCCCTCTGCCTGCGCCTTTTCAGCTATCTTCTCCGTTGCCGCATCCATGCCGCCCGTCAGGATATGCGCTGTATAATATGGTTCTTTTTTGAAATTCCTGATTTTTTCCTCACGCTCCACCAGCATCGCAAGCGTTGGTGTCTGCACCCTGCCGACCTTTAACACCTTGCCGCCATACAGGACTGTAAAAAGCCTCGTGCCGTTCAGCCCCACCAGCCAGTCCGCCCTCTGCCTGCACAGTGCGGAGTGGTAGAGGTTATCATAATCGCTTCCCGGACGCAGGTTTGCAAAGCCTTCACGGATTGCGCTTTCCTCCATAGAGGAAATCCAGAGCCGCTTTATGGGTTTCCTGCACCCTGCCTGGTCATACACAAGGCGGAAGATCAGTTCTCCCTCCCGCCCTGCGTCCGTGGCCTCCACAACTGTGTCAACCCTGTCATCGTGCATCAGTTTTTTCAGCACCTTGTACTGCGCCGCCGTGCCGCTTTTTACTTCCGTCTGCCACTGTTCCGGTATCATGGGCAGGCTCTCATAATCCCACTTTTTCCATGCGTCAGAATAGGCATCCGGCTGTGCAAGCTCCACCAGATGCCCGATGCACCATGAAACGAGATAGCCGTTCCCCTCCATGTAGCCGTCTTTCCTCCCACCAGCGCCGACCACATGGGCAATCGACTGTGCCACGCTGGGCTTTTCCGTTACCACTAAAACTGCCATCATTCATCCTCCTTGTCCTCAAAAAAATCATCATCGGAACCGTCCTCCGGTTCTTCCTCCTCGTTCTCGTATTCCTCCTCATCTTCCCCATCCTCATCTTCATCCTCGATGAAGTCCTCTTTCTTTTTACGGACTACCTTGAAATAATAAGCGCCGCCGATAAAGGCGACTGCAAGTGCGCCCATAAGGATATAGGAAACAAGAGGGTTCGGCTCTGCCTTTTCTTCCGGCTCCGGTTCCTCCGTACTTTCGGTATCTTCCGTATCTCCTGCATTTTCCTCTGCCGGTTCGGTATCCTCCGGCTGTTCCCCATTATTGTTGGGCAGTGCGCCTTCCTCTGTAGGGATTGCCGATTCCAAAGCTGCGGAGTTTTTCGGCAGAGTTTCACTGTTGTCGGAAGTTGCGTTTAACAGGTCATTTTCCGTAATCTCCGTAAGGAAGTACACCATTTCTTCCTCCCCGTCACGGTCAATGATGAGGTAGAAAACCTTGTCCGATGCCGTCTGGATTGTATAAAATTCTTTTCCCTGCTCAGACGGTTCTTTTTCTTTCTCCCCGCTTTCCTCCTTTTCCGCCGCATCCGCTTTGGCAAACTCCTGTTTCTTCTGTTCCTCCGGTGTCTGGGAAACGGTGTTCCCGTCACCGTCCGTTTTGGTATGCTCTGTGACCGTGCCTGTGGCGTTCCCCGGCTTGGTAGCTTCGGCACTCACCGGGAGCTGCTTCGCCGGGTTCTCGTCGCTCTCATCGGCAGGGTCTTTGTAATACGGGTTTTTGGTCTTGTAGACTTCCGACATATTCCCTGCATTGTCCATAGCGGAAATAGTGAAATATTCATAGCCTGCGTCAAACTGCTGTAAACGGATATTCAACGTGCCGTTTGTCAGCTCCGTAAATTCATACCCGTTCACATAAACCGCCTTTGCGCCGGAATCCGTGTCATGCACCTGGACGCTTAACAACCCGTCGCTGACCGCCGCATTGAGCGTGGGCTTCGTGGTGTCAAAGCACCGGACAGCCCTGCTCCGCTCGTATGTATTGCCTTTCTGGTCTGTAACCTGCACATAGACGGTGCAGTTCTCCGAAATCTCCAGCTTCTTTTCTTCCGTCACGTCCGTCCAGCTCCCATTCTGCCCGACTTTCGCCTGAATCTTTGCCAGTTCAAAGTTCCCCGTATGTGCCGTGTCGGACACGGAAAATGTCACCGCTGCTTTCTCGTTGTACCACCCGCCTGGACTGTTGATATGGATTACTACATTCGGTGTCTTATACTTACAATCCTTATAATCGGCGGCGCATACCGCACAGTTTTTGTCAGAATCATAAGCGCTGCATTTTTTCTCACAGGTACATTCCGGCTCCGACACTTCATTTCCCGAAACGGTTCCGTCCTCCGGTTCTCCCTCTGCGCCGCTTTCTGTCTGCTCCTCCGAATTTCCCTCCGTGCTGCCCTCTGTTTCCTGCTCTGTTATTTCCTGATCTGCTGTTTCCTGTTCCGTAAAGTTTTCCCCTGTGGCGTTTTCTGTTTCTTCCTCAGAACCATTCTCCAAGCTGTCCTCTGCCCTCGCATCAATGGCATTATTCCCGTTCATGGAAAACGCCGCCGCAGGCATACAGAATAATACTGCGGACAACATGAGCGATAGCACCGCCCTATAACGTAATTTCATTTTTCTGTTCATGGTTTCCTGCCTCCCTTTCTGTCTGCTGTTGCTGTAACTGTTCCTCCTGCTCTTTTTTGCGGAGCAGGCTTAAAATTTCTTCCTCGCTGACTTTATTCAGCAAGATCAGGTGTTCCAGAGAGATTTTATTCTTTTCAATGAATTTCATCTTCTCCGCATCCTCTGCCATCTGTAACTGGCTCTCCAAATCTTTCTGCTTCTCCTCCAATTCCGCAAGCTGCTTCCTGACTTTGGAAAGCTCCTTTATAATCCGTTCCTTTGTCACATTTGCTCTCCTTTCCGCACTGAAAAAATGCTTTTTTAATGTCTTAAAAAGTCTTACATTTCAAGCGCTTTTGTGCTAAAATAATAAGACAGTAGAAAGTCTTGAAATTTCACTCCCATATTGTCAAACTTCATTATCAACAGACAATTATCCCTTAATTTAATCTTCCAAACGCATAAAAATGGCTCTGCCAGTAGGACGAGTTGATGTTTGCGTAACTGATTGGATCTCCGCAATGGATCATCGTTCCATTCCCGCAGTAAATCCCCACATGGCTCACCGCACCGGCTGAATTATAAGTGCCTGTGAAAAAGATAATGTCACCCGCTTTTGCATCCGCCGCCGAAACCGGAGTACACTGGTCATAAATGCCCTGTGCCGTAGTCCGTGGCAGGTTATGCACCCCGCTGTTGGTGAATACCCAACAAACAAAACCGGAGCAATCGAAGCTTGTGGACGGACTTGAACCGCCCCATACATACGGATAGCCTAAATATCTTGCGGCTTCCTCCATAAGCGCCTGCACGGTTGCATCGTCATAGGAATCCGGCGGTATGGCGTTTCCCCCGCCGCTGCCCGGCGCACCTGCTTCTCCGTAGAGCGTTCCTTCCCCTGCCTCAAAATAAAATAGCGGGTTATAATACTCCCCGTTATACTGGCATTCGATATGCAGGTGGCTTCCGGAGCTGCTCCCCGTGTTCCCCGTTGTGCCTATGGTATCCCCATGTTTCACAGTCTGCCCCGCACTGACGCTTAGCGTGTCCATGTGGGCATACTTGGTACAGTAGCCGTTACTGTCCTCGATCACGATATAATTCCCGTAATAGCTGTCATAGGCAGCGGCTGTGACCGTTCCGTCCATCGCCGCAAGGACGGTGGTTCCTGTCGGCACTGCTATGTCCACGCCCCGGTGGAGCTGCTTGGCTCCGGTCACCGGATTGATGCGGTAGCCGTAATAGCTGCTCACATAATTGTACCAATACAGATTTAACGGCGTATAAAACTGCTGTGTCAACCCGTGCGTTTCATTATAGAGCGCATAGATTTCTTTCTGCTCGCTGTCCATATGCCCGGCAGCCACCACGTTTAAATTTTTAGCGGTCAGCGTGACCTCCAGTATGGTTACGGTGTATTCTTCTTCCTCCTCGTACTCATATTCCTCCTCGGTTTCCTCCCCCGTCACCGGGTCTGTGACGGTGTGTGTGCCTGTCTTGGTTACTGTCCTTGTCCTCGTTTCCGTTGTCGGGTTTAAGGTCAGCTCATACATTTCGTCAAAAAGGCTTTCAATCTCGCCCTGCACGTCTGCCGCCGTAAATTCCGTATGGACTGCGGAGAGGTAACTGATGAGCGCAAACGGGTCATGCCCGATCGGAGCAAGGTTATAGCGGTATTCGTCATAGTCCGGGTAATCCGTTTCTATGGAATCGATCTCTTTCTGCAATTCCATTTCCAGCTCCGAAAATGCTAAATCCGCAGCGTCAATCTCTGCCGGGGCGCTCATATAGCTTCCTGCCAGCGTAGCACTCATCCCCTGTGAGAACATCGCCCCGCAGGACGATACGGAAGTCATGATCATAATGAGCAGGAGCGCAAACGCCCCGACTGCAACAAGGAAGGAAGCGTGTTTTGCCGCTATCTCCTGCACTTTCTTCGCTACGGTTGTGGTGAAACTGGCGGATTTTACAGCCGCTTCCTTTGTATTTTTCGCCGCCTGCCCCGCCCGCTTTGCCTTTGCGTACTCACGCTTGATGCGCCGTTTCTGTAACCGTTTCTGGAGCTGCTTCTTTAAGGTCTTTTCCTGCATTTCCGGGTTTTCTTCCAGGAACTTTTGGTAGCGGAAATTGACTTCCTTTTTAAACTGCTTTTTCTCCAGCTTCGCCACTTTCCCACGCTGCCGCTGCTCCTTGTTCTTATAATGCCGCTTCACAAAGCGGTAGGCATCCTCGGCCCTCTGCTCCGTCTTGTGTGCGCCCTCCACGCCGGAGTTTTCTTTCTCCACCTCGGCAACCTTGCCGTGCGCAATGTTTGTAAATTCCGATCCGGTTCTGCCCGCCATCCGCTTTACTGGATTGTCCGCCTTGAAAAGTTTCTCCTTTACCACAGCAGTCAGCATATACTTTGCCCTGCCCGTTTTTTCGTCAAAGACACGCTCTAAGGAATATTCCTTTTTCTTCGGCAGCTTCTTCCTTGCGGCTTGTGTCTTTCTCCCGGCTTTCTCCGCTTTCTTTTGCAGCTTTTCTAATTTCTTGCTGCCCTGAAATTCCGGTTCTGCGCCATCGGTAAAGGAATTGTTTTCCGTAAAGGTGTTATCCTTCGTCTGGAAGTCACGCCCGGAATCACTTTTTTTCGTGTGTTCCCTGTCCTGATGTTCCCGCCTGCAGTATCTGCCCTTTTTTTCGCTCTTGTGGTAAGTATCCCTGCGGCGGTAATCGTCCTTAAATTCAATTGTATCCCCGGTCTGTTCACCGCCGCCCTGCTCCGTAAAAGCGTTCTGCTCCTGGGAAAAAACGCTTCCTGTCTTGCCGTCTGCATTATCACAGTCAGACTTCTCTTTCTTTCCCGTAAAGCTGTTTTCTTTCTGAAACTGCCCCTGCTGTCTGCGTTTTTTCTGACTGGATTTTGCTTTCTGCCCTGCTGTTTTCCGTGTGTCACTATGAAAACTGCTGTGGTTCTCCCACATATCGGCATTGCCTGATCTGCCTCCCGGCTTCAAGCCATCCCGCCTTGCAGAATTATTGGCATCGTGTTCAAAAGGTTTCGGCTGCTGAGGCTTCTGGACATTATGTCCAGAAGTGGTATCTGCATCCCTCGGCTGGTGTGCGCCAGGCTGCTTCTGTTTTGCCCTTTTTGCGACAGTATCTCCCTTTGCGGAACTGCCGTCAGCAAAAGTATTTTTATCCCTCGCAAACGCAGCCGGCTGTTTTTTCTTTTTTTCTGTCATTAACATTCCTCCATGATTCTCTTAATTGCGGTCTGATGATATTCACTGTTAATCTCCGCACCTAAAAAATCCCTTTTTGTCCTGATTGCCGCAATCGCTGTGCTTCCTGTTCCCATAAAACCATCAAAAATCAATTCCCCCGGCAGGCTTGAAATCTGTATCAGCCATGACAGAAGTTCCACATTTTTGATTGTCGGGTGGTATATCTGGTTTTTCTTCTGCCATGTGGAATTATAGGTGGCTTTTGGATATTCCTCCCCAAACCAGCAGGAATTGAATCTCGTTTTATATCTTTTGCTTAGTTCCCTTCCCCTGTGGAATTGCTTTCCCTCTTTCTTTTTATTTTCCAGTAATGTGGTATGGTTAAAAATACGCCTTCCTTTTTGGCAGAAAATAATCCATTCAGAATTATTTGCGTAACTTCCCTGCAGATCTCCAATCCCTCCAACTGTTCCCTTTTCAATCACCATGCAGTTTTTTATATGAAATCCCGCATTTTTCAGGCACTCATAATGATACGAGTAGCAGTCAAAACGTGTAAAAAAATAAGCATGGGCATTTTCCGCTAAAATACGGTAGCTTTCCCTTGCGAATTTCTCATAGTCCATTCCGCAATCCCCCGCTAAAATCTCATGCCGTTTTCTTGTAAAGTTGTTTTGGTAGGAAATTCCATAGGGAGGGTCAGTCAGTATCATGGATACTGCACTGTCCGCAAGATGCCGCATCAAATCCATACAGTCCATACAGTAAATGTAATTCTGCAGTTTTATTTCTTTATCCGTGGCTCATTTCTCCCCTTTCATTTTTCTATAACCGCCTGGCTCATAATCCTTAAAATCTTTCACGGAGTAGAACAGCCACTTGTTATTTACCCATCTCTGCATCCTCCGTGTTTCCTCCGGCGCAGTTGGCTTTTCATACACCATTACATACGGGTCATACCCCATATCACGCAAAGTATAGATACGGTATAAATCCTGTTCATGGGTGCTGCCGTAGTTGGTAAGGACGTAGACACGCCTTTTCCGCTTGTCCTTTACTGTTGTCAGTTCTAAAAACTTCTTGAAATACGGTATCAGGTCATCTTCCGGGTTATCCCATGCGAAATGCAGCATTTTTGTATGGATTTTATTCAATAACGCCACCTTTTCCGGCGTAACCAGCCGTACATCCAGCCCCTGCGTAAAGTCCACCTCCGCCCCGCTGTCCGCAAGCTGCCCTAAAAGCCTCTCCCAATCCGGGCAGGCTAAAATATTGGCGTCAAGGAGCTTGATCTCTTTTTCGCCGCCCCAAAATTCATCCAGGTCAGCTACCGCAACCGTCTTTCTGCCCTCCTTCTCCCCCACAATGCAGAACCCGCACCCACGGGGGCATCCTCTGGAAAGGAAGCCGTAGGCTGTGCCTGCAAACTGCGGGTACAGCCCATAGTCCGGGTGCGTATGCTCCACAATATCCGGCAGCTTATTGTCAAGACCATACCCTGTGCCGCCTTTTATGACATGGTAAGCCTTTACGCTCCCCGCATAATCTTTGGAATAGGTGTCCGTGAATACCCTGCTCATATAAACAAGGTCATACCACTTTTTATCATCGTACCATTCCACCGTATCGCCCCTTGCTTTATGGTAAGCGGACAGCTTCATCAGGCAGAGGTTGGGGAAACGGTGTCCGTCCACGTCAATCAGCCCGATCTTCACTCTTTTTCCCCCTGTTTCACGCTTTCTTCCGGTTTCGTGTTCATCACCCTGAAAGTCTTTGTATCAGACGGGTACTTATCCACGAATGGGATTACCACGTTGTCAAACAGGATAAGCCCGCTTCCCGGCTCGGAGTTGGTCACATGGGCAAGCTGCTTCTCCGACAGCCCTAACTTGTCAGCAAGTATCGCCTGGTCTTTTGCGTTCTGGTTCAGCAGATAGACAAAATCGGAGTTGCCGAGAATCCCCTCGATTTCCTCCGATTTCAAAAAATCGCCCACGTTCTGCGTCAAGCCTGTCGGTATGCCGCCCCATTTCCGGAACCTTTTCCAGATCTCCACGGAATAGATCGCTGTCTGCCTTTCCTTTAAAAGCAAATGGAATTCATCACAATAGTACCTTGTGGCGATCTTCCTCTCCCGGTTCTGCGACACACGGTTCCAGACCGCATCCTGCACGATCAGCATCCCAAGCTCTTTGAGCTGGTTCCCTAAATCCCTGATGTCAAAGCACATGATACGGTTCTGGGAATCCACGTTTGTGCGGTGGTTGAAATAATTCTGAGAGCCATGCACATATAAAACAAGGCTGTTGGCGATCCGCACCGCCTTTTTCTTGGCTTCCTGCCGTAATTCCGGCGCAACGTCCTTCGGCTCATACTTTAACAGGGCGTTATATAAATCTTCCAGTATAGGCATATTCTCCGGCATGGGATTTTCAAAATAATCATCATAGATATGCTTGATGCAGGTGTCGATGATGCCCTTTTCGTCATTCTCCAGACCGTTTTTCCCTCCGGCAATCAGATCACACAGGGTAATGATAAAATCCGATTTCAGCTTTAACGCTTCCCGGTCATTCTTGTGGGAAAGCTGGATATCCATCGGATTCAGATAGTCTTTTGAATTGGTGGCGAGCCTTACCACCTGCCCGTTCAGAGCGCCTACAAGGGCAAAATACTCGCCCTCCGGGTCACAGACAATAATATCGTCCTCCGTCATAAGGAAACAGGATAAAATCTCCCTCTTTGCGGAAAAGGACTTCCCGGAGCCGGGTGTGCCGAGGATTACCCCGTTGGGTGTCCGCAGCTTTTTCCGGTCTGCCATGATCATGTTGTTGCTGAGTGCGTTCAGGCCATAGTAGATTGCCGGGGCAGGCATGAAAAGCTCCTGCGTACAGAACGGAACCAAGATTGCCGTACTCTTTGTGGTCAGCACACGCTCAATCCCCGTATCGTTGCAGCCAATGGGCGCACTCGCCATCAGCCCCTGCTCCTGTAAATACTGTAAGCACCGCAGGTTGCAGTTCGCCTGCTGGATAATGCCGGACACCCTCTGTGTGATGTTCTCTAACGCCCGCTTGCTCCTGCCATAACAGGTAATAAGGAAAGTCACTTTGAGAATCTTCTGGTTGCTGGTGTTCAGATCGTCAAGCAGTTCCAAAGTGTCTTTTTCGTAGGTGATAATGTCCGTGGGCAGAATGTCCATGTCATAACCGGAGCGTACCGCCTTCTTCTGTTCCTCAATCTTCATTTTCTGGATATTGGTGAGCGCCCCTTTTAGCATCTTGATTGCCTTCACCGGGTCCATCGTCTGCATATGGAGCGTGATCGTCAGGTTATCATCAATGTCAAGGAGCTTCTTTAACAGCTCGTCATTGAACCTGGGCGCAATGATGTCGAGATAATGGACGCTCCCGTACATCCTCCCCGACTTAAAGCGGCTTGGGTAACGGAAGTCAAACCCCGGAGGGGCTATGTAGTCCTTCACGCTCTTTCCCGACTCCGACAGTTCCTTAAAAGAAAAACGGAAAGGCTCCATTGTGTCCTGGTTGAAATACTCATGCAGGACACGCAGGCGCTCCTTCCCGTCAAGGCTTCTGGCATGGGTGCCGAGGTTTAGGAAATTTTTGATAACATCGGCTTCTATGCTGCCCAGTTTCGCCTTTGCCTCCTTGTACCCCTTACACTCAATGCCAAAAATAAGGTATTTTGATTTAATAATCCCGTTATTCCCCTTTGCCGCCTGTTTCTTCAACATCTCCGTGTATTCCTCACGAATGTCGTCAAAATCATCGCCCTGCAGGGGAATGTCAAACTGGTCAATCAGCGTCTGCTCGTTGACCTGCCTGTTGAACAAAAACAGCTCAAACCGTATGGACGGGTCAAAGTAATTGATGAGCCTGCTGTACTGCTCCAGAATCTCTCCCTGATCCTCTATCTCCAAAAGGTCATAGTTGATGTCAAAAAACTCGACCATCTTTGTGTAACAGCCGGAAGCCACCTGGCAGATGCCGTCACGGTACATCTTTTTGAACGTGATTGTTTTCTGCGCCGTGTCCGGCTTTTCCTGTTTTCTGTCATTCCCGGCAAGGGTGTTTTTTAACTCCCGCAACCGTTTCTTTTCTGAAAAATTAAGCCCCGTTTTTGGCGTGGCTTTGCTGCCCTGCGGCTTTTTCTTCAAGATAACGCACCTCCTTCTTTAATTGTGTGCTCTCGGAAACTCAAAGTTCTTATTTTTCAAGGCTTCTACCATTTCCAAAATCACTTCATTACCTCTATT
>QXWX01000373.1 GCA_009911175.1 Lachnospiraceae bacterium
GACATTCTCCTGCCTGTCTTCAACCAGGCGGAGATAGTATTCCGTTTCCCGGATATGCTTATGGCCAAGATAAGCTGACAGCAGCGGGAGAGAGGTATAAGTATCAAACCCTTTTTCCTGCATCTGCTCAAGTGCATAGACACAGAAGGTATGCCTGACATCATGCAGCCTGTGCACTCTTCCGTCCTCCCTGTCAGGTATACCGGCATTTTTCAGGAGGCTGTGGTACATTTTATAAAGGGAAGCCCTGCAAAAAGGCTTGTCTTTATGTTTTGTTCCGTGGAAAAGGAATGTATCAGGGCTGGAGTGTGAATGGTATTTACTACAGAATGATCCCATTCGTGAAAGAAGGGTGTCTGATGCAAGGACAATCCTGCTCACACGGTTTTTTCCATCCAGCACGGTCACTTTCCCTGTCTGGAAATCGACATCGCAGAGCCTGAGCATAACAACTTCCGATTTTCTGAAACCGCAGCAGTAATACATAGACATCATTGCACGGAATGCTTCGTTTTCATAGCAGGGAGCTTTGGAACAGTTTTCATCCAGCAGGGCAAACATGCGGGAGATTTCCTCCTTTGAAAACACATAAGGGATATAGTCGCTGTTGAAGGAACGCCTGTCGTCATGCCCGACATAAACATCCTGGTATCCATTAGATATCAGATATTTCCCAAAGGAAGATAGTATGCTCCTC
>QXWX01000374.1 GCA_009911175.1 Lachnospiraceae bacterium
GCCCTCGTCGTTTCGGGAGCAAGCGCGGAAGGAGCCCCAAAGAGGCTGACATTCGACGAAATCCAAAGCAAGACTTACTTAGAAGTGAAAGGCACCGGAACGGCGAACCAGTGCCCCACCATCGACGGCGGCGTCGACAAATTCGCGTTCAAGCCCGGCAAATACAACGCCAAGAAGCTCTGCCTGGAGCCCACCTCCTTCACCGTGAAGGCGGAGGGCGTGAGCAAGAACGCCGCGCCGGAGTTCCAGAAGACCAAGCTCATGACCCGCCTCACCTACACCCTCGACGAGATCGAGGG
>QXWX01000375.1 GCA_009911175.1 Lachnospiraceae bacterium
CTTCACCATCAAGAATCTGGTAGCCTCTGGAAAGCCCGACGGCTTCAGCGGAGAGTTCCTCGTGCCGTCGTACCGAGGGTCCTCCTTCCTCGACCCAAAGGGCCGAGGAGGGTCGACCGGGTACGACAACGCGGTGGCGTTGCCGGCCGGAGGGCGTGGGGATGAGGAGGAGCTGGCGAAGGAGAACAACAAGAACGTGGCCTCTTCGACGGGGAAGATAACGTTGAGTGTGACCAACAGTAAGCCGGAGACCGGAGAGGTCATCGGAGTATTCGAGAGCATTCAGCCGTCTGATACTGATCTGGGATCCAAGGCTCCCAAAGATGTTAAGATCACCGGCGT
>QXWX01000376.1 GCA_009911175.1 Lachnospiraceae bacterium
CAGGGACTTAAGGAGGGCTAGAGCCGCGGCTTTAAACATAGTCCCAACAAGCACTGGTGCAGCCAAGGCCGTGTCGTTGGTCTTGCCCCAACTCAAGGGCAAGTTGAACGGCATTGCACTTCGTGTCCCTACCCCTAATGTGTCTGTTGTCGACCTTGTGGTCAATGTGGCTAAAAAGGGTCTCACAGCCGAAGACGTAAATGCTGCTTTCCGGAAAGCGGCCGATGGTCCATTGAAAGGAATCTTGGCTGTTTGCGACGAGCCACTAGTGTCAGTTGACTTTAGGTGCTCCGATGTTTCGACAAGTATTGACTCGTCATTGACCATGGTCATGGGTGATGACATGGTTAAGGTCGTCGCTTGGTACGACAATGAATGGGGATATAGTCAACGTGTGGTCGATTTGGCACATCTAGTGGCGGAAAAATGGCCAGGGGGCGCCGTAGCTGGAAGCGGAGATGCATTGGAGGATTTTTGCAAGACGAACCCATCCGAAGAAGAGTGCAAGGTTTACGAAGCATAATTCTTTTGTTGTATGTACAATACATCCACTCTTTAGAGCTTGTCAAAAATATCGTCGTTATGTAACATCATGGTGATTTATTTATGATTAACATTCGAACGACCTCGAAATTTTATTTCAAATTTTAATTTCGTGGCAAGAAAAGCTATATATATATATAT
>QXWX01000377.1 GCA_009911175.1 Lachnospiraceae bacterium
CTTCAACCATGGCTAGCCAGCTCACAAGCAGTTTTGCTTCTTCCTTGACAAGGAAACTTGCCACTCCAAAGGGCATCTCTGGTGCTCCCTTCGGAGTCTTGCCTTCTGGGAGAAGAACCTCTTCCTTCACCGTCAAGGCTATCCAGTCGGAAAAGCCTACATACCAAGTGGTTCAACCAATCAACGGTGATCCATTCATTGGAAGTCTCGAGACCCCCATCACCTCAAGCCCATTGATAGCATGGTACTTGTCCAACCTCCCCGCCTACCGGACAGCGGTGAACCCGCTGCTCCGGGGGATCGAGGTGGGGCTGGCCCA
>QXWX01000378.1 GCA_009911175.1 Lachnospiraceae bacterium
GGCTGCAGCTGGCCTAGTTGTGATCCTGAGCATCACCCTCACCATCTACGGGATTGCATCGTTTAAGGAAGGCGAGCCGTCGACGGCGCCGTCGCTGACGTTGACGGGCAGGAAGAAGGTGCCGGATCAGCTGCAGACGGCTGAGGGGTGGGCTAAGTTCACCGGTGGATTCTTCTTTGGTGGCATTTCCGGCGTCACTTGGGCTTACTTCCTGCTCTATGTTCTTGACCTTCCTTACTTTGTTAAGTAAATACATTGCATCTTTTTTTATGGATGTTGAATTTGAAAACAAAGAATTTTAATGTTGTATAATCGGTGGATTAATTCATGCATGATGGATCCT
>QXWX01000379.1 GCA_009911175.1 Lachnospiraceae bacterium
ACTTCTTCTTGCTGGTTTTCCTCTTCACCCTGAACTTCCCATTCTTACTTCTCGAACAGTAGTGTGTAAACCCGAGGAACGTAAAGGTCTCTGGTTTTCCCTTCCCTTTCCTCCGTCTGTTTTCCTCCGCAAATCTCCCGAACTCTATCAGACGGCTCTTTTCTTCCTCCAGGCTCAGTCCAAAGTGCTTCATTCTGCGTTTCAGCATCTCATAGAACTTCTCCGCATCGTCTTTGTATTGGAAACATACTACAAAGTCGTCCGCATATACCACCAGTCCGCTGTATCCCCTCAGTAGTGGCTTTACTCTCTCCTCATACCACCATATCAGCACATAGTGCATGTAGATATTTGCAATGATTGGTGAGCATAATGCCCCCTGTCCACAGCCCTCTTCTGTTGCTTCATACTGGTAATCTTCCATCACCCCTGCTTTTAGGGTTCTTCTTACCAGACGGATGATATTCGGATCCTTGATCCTCGATTCTATGAACCGCACAATCCATTCATGGTCCAGATGATTGAAATACCCTTTAATATCCGCATCCAGCACATAGCTTGTTTTGTTTCCTTCGATCATCTGGTTCAGCTTTCTGATTGCCTGATGACAGTTCCTCTTCGGACGGAATCCCATCATTTCCTCATAGAACATCGGCTCAAATACTGCTTCCAATATCTTTTT
>QXWX01000380.1 GCA_009911175.1 Lachnospiraceae bacterium
GAAATACGGTCACCACGAGGAGACCAAGGCCGACGAGGCATATGGCGCCACCCCCAAGGTCGAGGAGTACGCCGCCGCCCCCAAGGTCGAGGAGTACGGCGCCGCCGTTGAGAGCAGCGACCGCGGCCTCTTCGGCTTCGGAGGGAAGAAAGAGGAGGAGAAGTGCGAGGAAACTGTGATCGCCGCCGAGTTCGAAGAGAAGGTTCAAGTTTGTGATCAAGAGGAGAAGAAAGAGGAGGAGACGAAGCATGAAGGATTGATCGAGAAGCTTCGCCGATCCGACAGCTCCAGCAGTTCCTCGAGTGAGGAGGAAGTGGAAGAAGGCGGGGAGAAGATCAAGAGGAAGAAGAAGAAGAGTTTGAAGGAAAAAATATTAGGAGAGAAAAAGGAAGAAGAGAAGGCTGAGGTTAAGTACGAAGACACATCGGTTCCGGTTGAGAAATGCGACGACGTGCCGGCTCAAGATGAAAAGAAAGGGTTCCTAGACAAGATCAAGGAGAAGCTTCCAGGTGGGAAGAAGACGGAGGAGGTGGCGGCGCCACCACCTCCACCGCCAGTTGCGGAGTACCACGACAGTTATACCACCGCGGAGGCGGAGGGCAAGGAAAAGAAGGGATTCTTGGATAAGATCAAGGAGAAGCTCCCTGGCTACCACTCCAAGAGCGATGAAGAAAAG
>QXWX01000381.1 GCA_009911175.1 Lachnospiraceae bacterium
CCAGCCGGGCAGCAAATGCCGGATGAGAAAGACCCAGCCAGGCAGCAGGCGCTGGATGAGAAAGACCCAGCCAGGCAGCAGGCACTTGGAAAGGAAAACGAGAGCCAGTTGGTCGGGAAGAATATCATAGAAAATCCTGTGGATGGCTGTAGTGAAACAGAAGAAACTGCAATTGCGCCGGCGCAAAAAACGCCCGAAAACACTGGCCCGGAAGAGGATTCTGCGGAGCCAGAAGCAGGGATGGATATGGAAGGAATCCAGGAAAGAAACCGGGAAGAAGATGAAATCCCAGGACAGATGGAGATCACAAAGGACATGCCGGAATATTGCCCGCAGTTTATGAACGAACCGGAAGAACAGGAATCCGGAAAAACGAACCAGACTGTAATTGCGCCGGCGCAAAAAATGCCCGAAAACACTGAACCGGAAGCCGGTATTCAGGAGGCGGAAAATCCGGAAGGGATAGACAGACCTTATGGAACCAGGAAAGCATATCTTGATAAACAGACGGAATACACAGCGGCGTTATACATAGCAGAGTCAATAAAAGGTATGCGGAATATGACATTTACAGAGATGACGGACTCAGGGCGGTGGGAAAAGTGGCTGAAAACGGAAGTGGATGATCATGGAGAGGAGATTGATATTGTTGAGTGAAAACAGCGGACTGA
>QXWX01000382.1 GCA_009911175.1 Lachnospiraceae bacterium
CATCAGATTCAAAGCAGGTTTTCCCCTGCTTTTTTTGTTCGATGAATCAGATGCTTTCCTTATTAATTATATCAAAAGAATTAGTAAGACAGCAGTATGGCGACGAGGGCATGATTGATTATTACATTGGGCTGAAAGGCGCTCAAAATATGAGCGAGGAAGAAGCCGCCAACTATG
Source organism: Lachnospiraceae bacterium (assembly GCA_009911175.1). The sequence continues at coordinate 178 of QXWX01000382.1, forward strand.
CAAATACTCTGGCACAGCAATTAGAAATTACCGATGATAATGTGATTGTCCGTTCCACTTATTTCAACATAAAGGACGAAAATCGTGGAAGTGATATGCTGTTCTACTTCTTGATCGGTTTTATAACTTTCATTGGTTCCGGCATTGTGATCTATTCAATTTTTTATATTTCAGTAGCAGGCAGTATCCGTAACTATGGACAGCTTCGTACAATCGGAACAACAAAGCGACAGATCAAAAAGATGGTTTACCGCGAGGGAAAATTACTTGCGGCCATTGCTATCCCGATTGGGCTGGTTATTGGAAATGTGATTGGGTACTTTCTGGTTCCTGCCGGTTGGTACTGGCTGACTGCTTTATGTGTGACGGCCGGGGTTGGCCTTTTTGCATTTATTATTGTGATGATTGCTATTTATACTCCTGTAAAAAGAGCTGCGGCAGTATCTCCGCTGGAAGCATTGCGATATTCCGATTATCAGGGGAAAATGAAA
>QXWX01000384.1 GCA_009911175.1 Lachnospiraceae bacterium
ACAAAAAAGCAAAAGCACAAACCATTTTGGAAACAACTCTAGATTGTTTCTTTATTCAAACATGCAATCCAGAAACAAAAGCAAAACAATTTCAAAAGGTAGGGATTTAGGCGCAGACGTGAGGGTTGGCGATGAGGTATTCCTCACAAGCCTTGTACATTCCCAGGCTGTGTTCTTTCCCGGCCTTAAGATCTTCCTCCTTGACCTCGAAATCGCCCTTGGTGTGATACTCGCTCGTGACCTTCACCACGCACCCTCCGTCTGCAGTGTCTTCGAACTTCATGTCGTAGCAGATCTTCTCCAGCTTCTCCCCCAGCACGTCGCCTTCCACCAACGTGTATTTGATGGTGTGTTTCTCCTGGTCTATCTCGTCTATTCTGTGCTGCACGTACTTGAAGTGTGCACCCTCGGGGAAGTTGGTCTGGATGATGGAGCCGGGGGCGTAGGTGTCGCCGTGGACGAGCTCCATGCTCTTGATGGATGGGGAGGCTTTAGGGATGACATCTCCGGCCTCTGTGACCAAAGCCTTGAACAAACGAGATGAAGTGACCTTGGTTTTCAGTTCCTGAACAAAAGTAGTGACTCCCATTTTTTTCTTAGGGAAAAAGGTAGAGGGGGATTTGAGTTTGGAAATTAGTCAAGGATGAGATGGAAATGTGTG
>QXWX01000045.1 GCA_009911175.1 Lachnospiraceae bacterium
AACTTTGAAAAATTGGCTGACAATGAATATATACGCAATTAGACAAAACTAACTCAAAATCACCTTTTAAAGCTGCCGGCTGTATCACGCGGTGGACGAGCTTTTGTATACCAGCACGCCGATCACGCGGATCGCCTATGACAATGGATTTGCCAATGTAGCTATTTTTAACAAGGCATTTAAAAAGGCTTACGGGGAAACGCCCTCATCGCTTCGGAAACGATCCAAGGAGCAGGCCAGAGAGGAAGAGGTCCGGGAAACAGACACGGCTGTGGAGGAGCGGCTGGAGCACTATCTCCATGTGAACGATTCGGTACAGGAGGAGGGCATGGAGATTGGTTTCCGGAAGGATATATTTTCTGTCCAAAAGAGTGAAAAGCTGTGGGACGGCTGGGGCCGGACCATGAATATCGGGTCGGCGGCGTCGCTTTTGCGGTCCGAGGTGCAGGAGCACGTGATGCTGCTCAAAGAAGCGCTGGGTTTCACCTATGTCCGGTTCTGGAATATTTTCGCAAAGGAAATGCTCATCGACCTGGACATCCTGGACGGCAGCTATAATTTTACACGGCTGGATTCCATCCTGGACTTTCTGCTGCAGTATGGGCTCAAACCGCATATCGAACTGGGAATGAAGCCGGTCAGATTTATGAGAAATGTGCAGACGCTGTTTCAGGAAGAGGGAGACACAGGATATGCGGAGCCGGAAAAATGGGAACGGGTACTGCATGCATTGATGCGGCATCTGGTACACCGCTACGGCAGAAGCGAGCTGGACAACTGGCGCATGGAGGTGTGGTTCCATGAGAGCAGGTGGGAACAGGAGAATGCGGTAAATGATTATTACGAGCTGTTCGGCAGAACCAGCAGGATCGTGAAGCATTACAGCGATCAGATGGAGGTGGGCGGCTGCGGACTCAGGCTGGATTTCCGGGAAAGCTGGCGCGTTGCGTTTCTGGAGGGCTGGGGCGCCCAGGACGTGAAGCCGGACTTTCTGTCCATCTGCTATTTTTCCTATGAGCGCGGGGAAATTGAAAAGGACCGGTATGCGAAACGCAGTACGGACAATGAATGTATGAAGCACCGTATTTTATATGAAAAGGGACTGATCGAACAGACCGGGCTTCGGGAGGTCAAGCTCTATATTACGGAATGGAACCTGACGGCTTCCGCGCGCAGCTTTATCAACGACACTTGCTTTAAGGGGGCCTATGTGATCAAAAATATACTGGATATTTACGGCGAGGTTGCGGATATGGCGTTTTTCCTGGGGAGCGACCGGATCTCGGAATATTATGATTCCAACCGGCTGCTCCACGGGGGCACCGGGGTGATGTCGAAGGACGGGATTCTCAAACCCACCGGATTCGCCTTTGAATTTTTGAAACGGCTTTATCCTTATTATATCGGCAGAGGGGAGAATTACCTGATCTCCACCGACCAGCATGATTCCTACGGGATCATCTGCCACAACCAGCGGAAGCTGGGATATAACTATTATTTTACCAAGGAGGACGAGATCGAGAAGGAACATCTCTGGAAATATTTTGAGGATCGGAACGGGCTGGAATTGTGCTTGACTCTGACGGATGTGACGGACGGGGTTTACCAGGTGAAGACGTACCGGATCAATGAGCAGAACGGGAGCGTGCTGAATATCTGGCAGGAGATGGATTATGAAAAGGAACTGTCCAGGAATGATATCAAATATTTCCGCAGGGTCTGCGAGCCCAAGCTCACGATCCAGAAATGCCAATCCAGAGAAGGGGTTTTAAGCCTCCAGGTGCAGATGCAGCCCAATGAGATCGCATTTGTCAGGATCCGGCTGCTGGTGTAGGGGATATGGCATTACCGATGGAAGATCCGAAAAAAAGCCTGCCGGAAAAACGCAGTCAGTACACGAGGTCAAAATCCTACTATATTTTTTGCACATACCATGTGGGAATTAATAAAAATATGTAGGATTTTGGTCATTATAGACAGAAAACAGGAAGCTACAGGATAAGCGTATTTCCGCATTTGCTGATAAGATAAATACATCAAGAAAAGAAAAGAGAGGAAAAGAGAAATGAGTGAAAACGCAAATGCAGCCGTACAGGCAAACGAAGACGCAAACAAAAAGCTTTCGGTTCTCACGAAGATCGGATACAGCTTTGGTGAGATCGGCTCCCAGTGTTCCTGGACACTGATCAGCTCTTATCTGACCGTATTCTACACGGACGTGGTCGGACTGACCCCGGTGGCTATTTCGGCGATCATGCTGATCGCACGGATCTGGGATGCGGTCAATGACCCGATGTTCGGGGCCATCGCGGAGAATACCCACACCAAATGGGGACGTTTCCGTCCATATATTCTGTGGGGCGCGCCGATATTGGCACTGTTTAACTGTCTTACTTTTTTGAATCTGGACGTTCCAAACAGTTGGAAGGCGATCTGGTGCGGATTTACATATATCGGCTGCGGGATGGCGTATACGGCGGTGAACATTTCCACACAGTGCGTGGCAAACTGTATGACTGCTCTGAACGAAGAACGTGTGGCGCTGAATGCGTATAAAGGAATCGGCTCCGGCCTGATCCAGATGGTGATCAGCGCGGTGACCATGCCGATGATCCTGTATTTCGGAGGCGGATCAGCTTCTTCTGAAAAGGGATATTTTATGGCGGCGCTGGTATTCTCTGTTGTATGTATCCCCTGTTTCTGGGTATGTTTTGCATCCACAAAAGAAATCCTGGGAAGCAGCGGAAAGAAGGAGAGTGTCGGAGATACCATGAAAAACCTGGTAAACTCTTTCAAATATACGTTTAAAGACCGGAACGCGGTATTTTTGATGCTGGCCATGCTTACATTTTTGACGGGACTGTTTGGACGAATCGGTATCATGGCGTACTATTTCATCTATATCATGGGCAATCCGGTGCTCATCGCAGGGTTCGCAACGGCCATGTCGGCGGGGATGCTGGTGGTGAACTTTTATGCTCCGTTTCTGCTGAACCGGTTCAGCAAAAAATATGTAGGCGCGGCGGGCTGTATCTTACAGGCCCTGTGCTGTGTATTCTTCTTCATCATCGGCGAGAACAATCTGGTGGGCATGATCGTTCCTTCCGGGTTCCTGTATGGCGTGACTAACCTGATCTCCATTTCCTGCTTTACGCTGAGCGCGGAGATCATTGACGACAACTGGCTGAGGACAGGCGTGCGTTCCGACGGCGTGATCGCGTCCTGCGTTTCCTTCTCCACCAAGCTTGGAAATGCTATCGGCGGTTCTATCGGAATCCTGGCGCTGAGCGCGGTGGGGTATGTGGCAAATGCGGAGAATCTCTCTGCGGAAGTGCTGACAAGGATGGATATGGTGATCAACTTTGCGCCGGCAGCGTTGTTTGTACTCGGAGCGGTCCTCTTCCTGTGTGTGGGAATGACGAGGGAAAAGGCGAAAGCGAATGAGGCGGAGATCGCAAGGAAAGTGGCGTCCGGGGAATTGAAATAAGATAGAGTTTGAGATCGTATTTCTCTTTGCTTGAAATGCTGAAAATGGCAGGGCGGCCGATGGGCTGCCCTTTTTTACGTTACAGTTCATTACCCGGCCAGTGAACAAAAGAGAAGCAAGGTATTTTTTTGCGCCAAATAGTTTGCTTTTAGATTGGAATCGTTTATGCTATGGGAGATAGAAAAATCTATCAAAATTTGAAAGGAGCTATACATCAATGGCAAGCCAAAAAAATGAATCTGCGTATCAGCCCTCCGACTGTCATATATACGACAAGAGGGAGAACAACGGAAAGAGCCAACATAAAGCTGTTCATGGGAAATACCTCTGGTAATTAAATGTGGGATTGCTGCTGTTCTGTACAGAATCGGCGCATATCTGCGTAGATGCCGGGCAGATTGGCGGGATTGTATAAGTGACAGGATTCAGTATAAAGGATTCGGCCGGAGATTTCTATATAGAAATCTCACAAAAAAAGAACAGGCCCCTTGTGGGTTACTGTTCACACGGCGTCGCACACCCTGCTGCACGGCGTCCGGCCGATAAAGTAACATTTGCCATAATATCCAGCCTCTCGCCGAAGGCGACTTAAAATAGGCTGGATACTGTTACTGGAGCACCCAAAGGGTGTGAACAGTAACACGTATGTTGCTAAGTGTGCTTTAGCAATTGAATAAAGGCTTTACACTCATATCTTATTTTGGTACAATGAGAGTATCTCATAGATGATATTTAATAGAAGGGAGGCAATTAAATGACCGACAAACAATTACGATATATCAATAGATTAACTGTTTTTGTAAGAAAACTATTAAAACTTGTACCGCAAGAAAAAAGAGATGAACTTGAAAATGAATTTGATTCTATCCTTTTAGAAGTCACGGAACCAGGCGAAAAATAAAACGAAAGTGTAAAGTCTTTATTGAACGATTAAAGACTTTACACTTTTTTAACGCTTCAGAAGATGATTCAGTATGTCGATTTACAGCATTGCCGCTTTACGCTCGAAACCGGCAATGACTTTTCCTCTGCGGAGAATATAGGGGTGGGAGGCACGGATGCGGATTGCCCCATGTACGCTTGGAGCGTCAACAATATTTAAATCTGCATCATTTCCGATTTGAATGCCGTATTTTGCATCCGGATCAAATGCGCAGGCAGATCCGGAAGTAAGCATATCCCACATAATGCGTGCAGTTTCCGGTGTGTTGTACTGTGCGCAGTAGCATCCCACCAGACCATAATCCAATGGATCACCGGTTCCGTATAGATGAAAGCCGTCGCAAATGGTATCCTGTGCCGTTATCACATTGATCCCCATGTCAACCATTTCACGGATCCGTGTGACACCACGGGTATGCGGTTCGTCCTCCAGAGTCTCTTCCGTACTGGAGATCCAGTTCTTTTTGTCAAAGCTCTGACGTATATGCTTTGTCAAAATGCATATGAGTATTGACAAAGGTGGGGCATGCCATCATACTGTTGGCTTCGATGACTTTCGTTCCGTCAGAAGCGGTTATGTTTTCAGAAATTTCCTTATATTTCCCATTTTCGTCAATCAAAATATCGGCAATGGTTCCGGTTCCGTTTATATTTGCTTTTTTAATAAGTAGCAGAAAATGTAGAAGCGCAGTGATAAGGAAGCATGACTGCGATCGACAGAGTAGATCCGGCAATTACGGTATTTTTTAAAGTACGTTCATCGGATACGATCGTATCGATACCAGAGAACATGATCGTTGCGGCTGTGATCAAGAACACGGATCCGATTACAGAATGCGGAATTTGATTGGCTACGTTACTGGAAAATAAGGCGCACAGCCTGTTTAAATCTGAAAGATTCCTGTTTTCACCAGGAGCGCTTAATAAGACAATATGCCCTCCAGTGTCCTTGATCGTATGAATGGATAGTAATCAGGAGTGTCACTCAGATTGATCCCCAAAACACGCAAATCAAGCCCCTTACAGCCGGCAAGAAGCGTATGTCCTTCAAAAGCGGGTAATTCTAATAGTTCAGCAACTGTTGGAATAGAGAGGTTGCTTATCATATTTGCGTTATTTTAGTACAAGTTATATGGATTAGTGGGAATGGTATATGCTGACTCCATAGGTTGACGTATGACTGTGAAAATGTCATAAAAATGAGCTTCCTCTTTTGTGCGGATTCACTAAAAAAATGGAACTTAGGAACAATATATTGACAAGATTTTACATCGAAATTATAATGAAGCTAAATTGGTTCTACCACTGAACCTCAGAACCAATATAAACTCTAAAAGGTATGAAAAGTGACTGTCTGACGGTATCCTGTATTCGCTGTTTGATCTGCGGTAAGAGACAGGCAGCCATGATTCCGGGAGCCTATCAAAAAGAAAAGGAGGAATGGATTATGTCCGAAACTGAAAATCAAGATCTGCTTGCCATGACGCATCTGGGGGAGGAGCCGTCCAAGTACATGAAGTCTGTGACACCGCCGATTTTTATGAACTCACTTCATGTATTTGACACTGTGGATGAATATTTTTCCGTGGATATTTTTCAGGATGAATATTACTATGGGCGTGCATCGAATCCTACGGTTGCGATTCTGGAGAAGAAGCTGGCGGCGCTGGAGCACGGTGTCAGGGCGGTTGCATTTTCCGCGGGGATGGCTGCATGTACGGCGGCGATCATGGCAGTCTGCAAGATGGGAAGCCATATCATCTGCCTGAAAGAAAGCTATGGTCCGGTGCAGCATCTGCTGGATGATTTCCTGATCGAAAAGATGAATGTGTCGGTGTCCTATGTCCGTGGGACAAGGCTGGAGGATTTCGAAGAGGCAATCCGCCCGGAGACGGATCTGATCATTTTGGAGAGCCCGTCTACCCTGCTGTTTTCCGTCATTGACCTGGAGGGGGTCGCAAAACTGGCGAAGGAGCACGGGATCAAGACGTATATTGACAATACATATTCCACGCCGGTATTCCAGAAACCGCTGGATATGGGAATCGACATTGTCATGCATACCATGACGAAATACATCGGCGGGCACAGCGACCTGTCTGGAGGGGTACTGATCTCCAGGGACGAGGAGCTGATGAGAGGGCTGATGATCCAGAGGGACCGGTTCGGGAGCATCCTGGGGCCGATGGAGGGATGGCTTGCAATTCGCGGCCTGCGTACATTGGATGTGAGGATCAGGAGACATTATGAAACCGGGATGCAGGTTGCGGAGTATCTGGAAAAGCATCCGAAGGTGAAAAAAGTGTATTACACGGGGCTGAAATCCCATCCCCAATATGAGCTTGCGAGAAAGCAGCAGAAGGGCGAGTGCGGGCTGATGAGCCTGGAGATTGACGGGGATGAGAAAGCGACGGCCAGATTTGTGGACGCCCTGAACATCTTTGAGCGGGGCTGTTCCTGGGGCGGATTCGAGAGTCTTGCGATTGCGTATACTTACAACTGGACCCAGGAGCAGCAGGACTTCCTGGGAGTCAACCGGAGCATTGTAAGGCTTCACTGCGGCCTGGAGGGCGCTCAAAATCTGATCGAAGACTTAAAGCAGGCATTGGAAAAGGTATGATGGAGGTGGATTATGGAAGAGAATAAAATCGAAAAGACAATCAAAACGCCGAGTCTGGGGCTGGCAGTCCTGCCGTTGATTTTTATGTTTGTGGTACTGTTTACAGGGCTGATTATTTTTAAAGTAGATATCAAGGTACTTTTGCTGCTCTGCGCGGCATTTACAATCGTACTCTGCATGTATCTGGGGCATACCTGGAAGGATGTGGAAAATGAGATCGTTGATAAACTGGCAAAAGCATTTCCGGCGATCATGATCCTGATCACGGTCGGACTGATGATCGGCGCATGGATCGTGAGCGGTACCATTCCGTTTCTGGTTTATATTGGTCTGCAGATCATCAATCCAAGGTCTATCATCGTGACCTCCTTTCTCGTAACCGTGATCCTGTCTGTCAGCACAGGGACATCCTGGGGCGCGGCAGGAACGGTGGGAGCAGCTTTGATGAGCGTGGCGGCGGGAATGGGCGCTCCCCTTCCGGCCGTAGCCGGCGCGATCGTGGCAGGCGCTTATTTCGGGGACAAGATGTCGCCACTTTCCGACAGCACCAACATGTCCGCCATCGCCACAAACACAAACCTGTACAAGCACATCGGGCATATGTTCTATACCACGGTGCCTGGATTTATTGTAAGCTGCGCGGTTTATATCATTGCCGGGATTTCCTTTGCCAGCAGCGGTACGATCGGGCAGGTGGATGAGATTATCAAAACGCTGTCACAGCTGTTCAATCTGAGCATGCCTGTGGGGCTGCTTCTTCTGGTGCCGCCGGTAATCGTCATTTACGGTTCCTTAAAAAAGAAGCCCACGATTCCGGTTATGTTCATCTCTTCCGCGGTTGCAGTCCTGATCGCCATGTTTGTTCAGGGATTTTCTTTTGAAACCTGTGCGGCCAGCATGGTGGGCGGATTCAAGATGGAGATGTTCGTGAATCCGACTGTGGATCTGGAAAATATCGTGAAAGAGGTTCCGAACCTCTTGCAGCGCGGCGGTATGTCTTCCATGATGAATACGGCGCTGATGGCGTTCTGTGCCTTTGGGTTTATCGGGGCGCTGACGATCGCAGGCTGTCTGGACGTGATCCTTTCCCAGATCATGAAGCACATCCACAGCACAGGCCAGCTGATCACCGTTACGGCCGTTCTCGGCGTGATCATCATCACGGTCATTGGAGAGGCTTCGGTTACCTTCCTGATGATCGGCGGTCTGTTCAAGGATGAATACATTAAGCGGGGACTGCAGACTAAAAACCTGTCCCGTACGCTGGAGGACAGCATCACGGTGGTGGAGCCGCTGGTACCCTGGTCGCTGGCCGGAGTGTATATGACCTCCACCCTGGGTGTGCCTACGGCACAGTACGCGCCATGGGCATGCCTGTGCTACACGGGTGTGATCTTTGCGATCATCTGGGGATTTACGGGCTTCGGGATCGCAAAAATTCAGAAAGGCGGAGACAATTACGAGGATTATGTGGAGCTTACGGGAAATGAGCTGGAATCGTAAGGAAGCTGTTTTTCGGCTGTTTTACATGCGGGCCGGGTATCCGGCACCGTGACAACAGCCGCCGCGGGTCACTATCGGGTCAATGTGTGGTCCGCAGCGAACAGCAATCCTGCTTTTGCGGCTTCGAAGACCGCTTTATCATGGGCCATACGCGTTACAATTCGCGGCCGGTCAGGCCGTGAATTGTAGCGTCAGGCTTCCCCAGTATCCTCAGAGATCAGAGAAAATCCGTAATTGTTGATCACATCCACTGCCCGAAGGGCAGAGTCCGTATCTTGGCGTATGATGGCTTCGGCAAGCATCAGGTGCTCCGGAACCGTAAAAAGCCAGACCGAATCATTTTCGCTGGCGGCGCTTTCCCTCCGGATAAACCGATCGTCACGGATCTTATCAATGAGCTGATGGATCACAGAGTTCCCGGCCATCTCATAGAGTTTATTGTGAAAGCTGTGGTCCAGTGTATGGCTGTAAATATTTTTCCGATATTCCTCCTGCATGTCCATTGCAAGGGAGAGGAGTTCCTGTTTCTGCTCGGGTGTACCGCGGACGATCGCGTTTACAATGGTCTTGTGTTCCAGGGTATCCTGCAGCTCCTGCAATTCCCCAGGCGTAAAATCCGTCAGCCGGACAGACAGAACGCTTTTTCCGCTGTCAGGGGTGTTGATATAAACGCCGCTCCCTGTTTTGACATAGATCAGTCCGCGGTCCTCCAGAATGCGCAATGCTTCCCGGACCGAGTTGCGGCTGGTCTGCAGCATGGCTGCCATGTCGCGTTCGGAGGGGAGCTTGTCCCCGGGCTGCAGATTGTTCATTCGGATATAATTGTAAATCGAATCGGAAATCTTCAGATAGAGGGAATCCTTTTCGACAGGTTCTAATTTCACTTCTCTTTGTTCCATATCGGCCTCCTTTGCATCCATTATTGATTATAAGGCAAAGGAATGTCGGCCGTCAAGTTTTAGGTTTCTGTTCATATTGACTCCCAGGCCGAAAACCGCTATACTGATACCAGAGTGAAGCGTATTTGACGTTACTGTTCACGGTGCTTTGCACTTTGCCGCAAGGCATCCGGTCAATAAAGCAGCACCATTTGACGGACGCGGGGGAGGGATTGGATTTGCCGGGGTTTACCAAAAGGGCCATAAGAAATTCTTTTATCAGGCTTCTGAATGAGCGGCCCGTGAGCCAGATCACGGTCAAGGATATCGTGGAGGACTGCGGGATCAACCGGAATTCTTTTTATTATCATTATCAGGATCTGCCTTCCATGGTGGAGGAGATCATCCTGGAGGAAGCGGAGGCCATGGTGCGGCAGCATCCTTCGGTGGACTCCATCGAAGAATGCCTTGATCTTGCGGTTTCTTTTGCGCTGGAAAATCGGCGCGCTGCCATGCACCTTTACTCGGCGAACAGGGATCTGTTTGAACGATATCTGTGGAGGGTGTGCGAGCATGTGGTGGACACCTATATCAGCACCGCGTTCGCGGAATATCAGCTGAAAGAAGCAGATAGGCGGGTACTGGTCCGCAATTACAAATGGGAATGTTTCGGGGCGGTGCTGGACTGGCTGAACGGAGGAATGAAGGAGGACATCCAGGCGGATTTTTACAGGCTGTGCGAATTAAAAAAAGGAATGCTGGAGGAAGTGATCCGCAGAAGCGCCGGAGAGCAGGATTAAAAAAGCTTCCACCTGTACAGGTGGAAAAGCTTTAGATAGACATTTTCACGGGATTGTCTGATTTTCAGACATCTAAGGGAAAGTGTCTATTTTTTATTGGGCAAAAATTAATTATAGTGGATGGAAAGAACAGGTACAAAAATTTAATGAATCAGGCAGGAATTTATTTTACGGGAGGGATATACTAATGAGTGAAATGACACACAAGGCAGGAAGGGCTGCATTTGGTAAAGCGATCGACATTGCGCTTCAACACAGGGACAAGGACTGGGAGCAGGATGCCAAGCGGCTTCTGGACCTGATGCAGAAATATATGAGCGGCGCGAAGCTGGAGTTTGACTATGAACGGGCCAGGGAGAGGATCTGTGACAGGGAAGGGACACTGAACCGGTATGTACGGCGGATCCTTGCGGAAACGGATCCCCATGTGCTCAGGACGACAGCGCTCAACCTGGGCTTTGAAGCATTTTTTCACGGGACAAGGACGATCCGAAAGATGCGGGGGATCCATCAGTGCAATATCCCCTGGTTGATCCTGATGGATCCGACCAGCGCCTGCAACCTGCACTGTACCGGATGCTGGGCGGCGGAATACGGAAACCGGCTGAACCTTTCCTTCGAGGAAATGGATGACGTGATCAGACAGGGTAAGGAGCTGGGAATCTATTTCTACATGTTTACAGGCGGAGAGCCTCTGGTACGGAAGGCGGATCTCATCCGGCTCTGTGAAAAGCACAATGACTGCGCGTTTCTGGCCTATACAAACGGAACGCTGGTGGATACGGCGTTCTGTCAGGAGATGAAACGTGCCGGAAATCTGTATCTGGCCATCAGTCTGGAGGGCTTTGAAGCGGTCAATGACCTGCGCCGGGGGAACGGTGTCTACGGAAAGGTCATGCATGCCATGGAGCTGCTCAAGGAGAACGGCCTGCTCTTCGGGACATCCATCTGCTATACCTCCAGGAACATAGAGGCTGTGACCAGTAATGAATTTGTGGACCTGCTTGTAGAAAAGGGCTGCCGCTATGCGCTGTATTTCCATTATATGCCGGTGGGAAATGAGGCCGCCGTGGAGCTGCTTCCCACTGTGGAGCAGCGGGTGCGGATGATGGCGCGGGTCAGGGAGATCCGGAACATGACAACCGGAAAAGGCCTGTTTACCATGGATTTCCAGAACGACGGGGAGTTTGTAGACGGCTGCATCGCGGGGGGACGGAATTATTTTCACATCAATGCAAATGGGGACGCGGAGCCATGCGTATTCATCCACTATTCGGACGCGAATATCCGGACCCATACGCTGCTGGAGATCTTAAAGCAGCCGTTGTTCATGGCTTACAGAGAAAACCAGCCCTTCAACGACAATCCTCTGCGTCCCTGTCCGATGCTGGAAAATCCGGAGATCCTGGAACGGATCGTGAAGGAGACCGGGGCCCGCTCGACGGATCTGCAGTCTCCGGAGAGCGCGGAGCATCTCTGTGCAAAATGTCATGAATATGCGGCAGGATGGGCGCCGGCCGCGGACCGGCTGTGGGGAGAGGGCAGATCACGCGCGGATCGGCTGTGGAGAGAAGGCGGATCATGCACGGATCGGCTGTGGAAAGAGGGCAGATCACAAACGGATCAGCAGCATGAAAATTGCCGGCCCTCGAAAAACGTATCTCAGATCGGCGGCGTCGGAGAGGCAGGGGCAGGAAAGAGCCGCAGGGGAAAGAAGGAAAACCATGAGAAGGAAAAATATGAAACCTGTCAAATGGCAGCGGGTCAGTAAAATATTGATATTTTGTCTGCTTCTGGCGGCAGCGTTTTTCTACCGGGATTCCCTGGCCGAGATCTTCCAGGGGATCCGGCAGGCCGAACCGGCCGCGGTTCTGATGAGCGCTATGCTGTCCATGGCAGCGTATTTTGTGGAGGGGATGACCATAGCCTGTATGGCGGGGGCGGTCATCCCCTCCGGTTTTTGTGAGCGGGATTTGCCCATGCGCCCGCGGTTTCAGGCATGCGCTGTACAGTATCCGGTCCGGGCAGAGGCGCTGGATGAGAATGCCGGGCAAAAGGAAGGGCAGGCAGGTCCTCTCTCGATCAGACAAGGGATCAGGATCACATTTTTATGTGAATTTTACCGTATGATCACGTTGGGAAACGGTTCGGGATTTGCGGAGATCCACTACCTCCATAAAAACGGGATGGAGGCCGGAAGCGCCGCAGTGCTGACCATGATCCAGTATATGCTGAAAAGGACTGCCGTCATGCTGCTTGGGACGTTTGGATTTGCGGTGCTGTGGAGAGAAGGAGATACCAGGGCGGTCTGTCGGGAATATGCGCTGTTTATGGCAGCAGGCTGCGGGGTGACAGCCGGTGTGATCCTTGTATTTACAGCACTGGCGCTTTCTGACAGGATCGCTTCCTGGGCGGAGCGGCTTTTGGAAATGCTGACGCGGAAGCTGCCGTCCTGGGAAAAACGTTTCTCAAAATGGAAGGAACAGATCCGGCTGCTGAACCAGTCCGGGAAGGATTTTTTGAAACAGAAGCGGCGGAGCCTTTGCGCCCTGGCGCTGCAGATCGTGAAAATGCTGCTCTTTTATTCCATTCCTGCAAGCCTTCTTTTTGGAAAGATCGGGATTTCATTTGCAGAGTCGATCCTGCTCATGGCAGTTGCGTATATGCTTTCCGGGATCATCCCGGCACCCTCCGGGGCGGGGGCGCTGGAGTTTGTCTTTGTGCTGTTTTTTTCACGTTTTACGGATTCAGGCAGGGCATTGCCCGTGATCCTGCTCTTCCGGTTCGCGACCTGGGTGCTGCCCTTTGGGATCGGCGGGGGACTGATGGCTGCGGGCAGGAGGAAGGAAGCGAAGGATAATCCTATCTAAAATGTGTGATATGTGTTATAATGAATTGCGCAAGCAGGTCATCATTTTCCTGCGGAAATGGGTGACAAATTATAATGAATTGTACTGGTGGGTAAGACTTTTGGCGTGGATCGCCGAGGCTGTGGCGAACCGTGGGATCAATCATGAGGCATCGATGGAAAATGGAGTGGATAAATTGCGGAAGATTTATCAGATCGGCGGAAGTATATGATGCCTTGCGGCAAGGCACAAGGCACTGTAAATAGTAACGAAAGGACGGACAAATGATGAAAACAGTGATATTTGATATTGACAACACGCTCTATGATTTTGACAGAGCCAACCGGTTCGGGATGGAGGCGGCGCGGGATTACTGCCGGCGTTCCTTTGGACTGGAGGAACCGCATTTTCGGGAATATTACCGGAAGGCGTGGTGTATGGCAGAGGAGCGGGTGGGATCGGATACGGCCGCGATCCACAACCGGATACTCCGGTTTCAATGCATGATGGAGCTGCTGGGTGAGCCTCTTTTTCCCCATGTGAAAACACTGGCCTGCACATACTGGGATACAGTGCTGGAGCAGATGAAGCCCTATCCCGGCATTGTAGAGCTATTCCGGACTCTGCGCGAGGATCAGATCCGGATCGGGATCGGCACAGATATGACAGCTTATATCCAGTATCGGAAGCTGGAGGAGCTGGGAGTCGCCCCTTATGTGGATTTTGTGGTGACCAGCGAGGAAGCAGGAGTGGAGAAGCCGGATCCGAAGTTTTTCGGGCTGTGCGCGGAAAAGGCCGGATGCGCGGCGGAGGAATGCGCATTTATTGGAGATCATGTGAAAAAGGATGTGCAGGGATCGATCGCCGCCGGGATGCGCGGGATCTGGTACAGCCAGGGAAAAGAACCGGAAGCGGAACTGCCGTACCCGGTGATCCGTTCTTTTGAAGCAGCGGATGAAGTGAAAAAGTTCATAACCAATCTGGACAGGTAAGAAGCTGTAAACTGAACAGGCGGAAATCCTGATCCGCGCCGCAGACGGATCTGCCTGCGGATCATTAGGGACAGTTCCTCAGCACAGAGAAGGAGAAGTATCATGCAATACATAGGATATGGGCTGCTCTGGCTCTTTCTGGCATACTCATTTTTGGGATGGGTTCTGGAAACGGCGGCTGCGGCAGTGAAGCAGAAAAAATTTGTCAACAGAGGGATGATCAACGGACCGTTCTGTATCATTTACGGTACGGCGGCAGTTCTGATGAGCATCGGCCTTCATGAAGTGACCGGGATCTGGCTGTTTTTCGGAAGCGTCATCTATGCGGTATCGCTGGAATGGATCGCGGGGCATTGGATCGAAAAGTATTATCACGAGAGGTGGTGGGACTATTCCGGGATCCGCCCGAATCTGGACGGCTATATCTGCCTTCCCATGTCCCTGCTCTGGGGAGTGCTTGGATTTTTCTGTGTCAGATGGGGAAACCGGATTCTGATCCGGCTCTTTGACATGCTGCCGGTGCTGCTCCGGAATATCCTGATCTGGGCTTTGGTGATCGCGCTGGCCGTGGATGTTCTGGCAACGTACATCCTGCTGACAGGAAAAAGCGGCCGCCTGGACCGGTGGGAGGCGGCGGACAACCGGTTCGAGCAGGTGTCCGCGCGGCTGGGAAAATGGATCTCCGTACAGGTAGAAAAACGAATCCACAACGCATATCATGTTGTGGAGCAAATGGAGCTGGAGGAAGTATTCGGGACCTTTGCGGAAGGGTGCGGTTTTTATAAGGTGGTGTGGCTCTTCTTTGCGGGCGCGTTTCTCGGGGATATCACGGAAACCATCTTCTGCCGGATCACGGCGGGAGTCTGGATGAGCCGCAGCAGTGTGGTCTGGGGGCCGTTCAGCATCGTCTGGGGGCTTGCCATCGCGCTGGTAACGGCCATGCTCTATAAGTACCGGAACCGGTCGGACGGTTTTTTGTTTCTTGCAGGCACCTTCCTGGGCGGCGCTTATGAATATTTCTGCAGTGTCTTTACGGAAATGGTATTCGGCACGGTGTTCTGGGACTACAGCGAGATCCCCTTCAATCTGGGCGGGAGGATCAACCTGCTGTACTGCTTTTTCTGGGGGATCGCGGCGGTGGTCTGGTTCAAATGCTGCTACCCATTCATTTCCCGGATGATCGAAAGGCTGCCGGTGATCTTCGGGAAGGTCGCGACGTGGGCGCTGATCCTGTTTATGTGCTGTAATATCACCGTGTCCTGTATGGCGCTGGCGCGCTATGGAGAGCGGCAGGAAGGCGTGCCGGCAAAAGAGAGCTGGCAGGTGTGGACGGATGCGCATTTTGAGGACGCGAGGGTGGAGCGGATCTATCCCAACGCGATCCTGGTGGAATAAACCACTCCGATGCAAGCAGCAGGGCATAAAATCCTTGAAAGAATAAAAGCAGAAAAAGCGGCTGCCGAATCGCAACCGCACAGGTGGAAAAATTTCTACCTGTACGGTTGGATGCTCTTTGAGCATCCAATCCACCTCATTCATTCGTAAAATCCGTGCTTCGCACTTTTATGCCTGCTAACGCAGTCACATTTTACTTATTAATGAGGTAGGTTGCTGATCCGAAGTCGCATTTTCATTGCAATAAATTGCATAAAAATGTGACTTCGGATTGCAACCGTACAGGTGGAAAAATTTTAAGATCAGGTCCCGCAGGACAAAACACTCTGCGTCAGAGGTCTTTTGGTCTACGGTCATCCAGATGTGGGAGATCATGCCCTTTAGCTGTGGATCCCTTTTTCGATGATCCCGAATCCCAGTGGATAGGGCCCGGTGTGGACTCCAATGGTGGCGCCGATCTGGTAGACAGGGATCTCCTTGATCGCATACCCTTTTTTCTGCAGCGCCTCCAGCGCATGGTCACGGAAGGCAAGCCCCTCCTCCAGGTCATATCCATAGCCAACCGCAAGGCTGTAGCATTCAATCCCCAGACGGCTTTCCTGTAAATACTCCAGAAGGAGATTCAGGGCTTTCTGAGTGGTGCGTTTCCTTCCACGGTCGATCCCGGAGGGGAAGATCTCGCCCTCCCTGAGTGTGATGACGGGACGCACGTCCAGGACGCTTCCGGCCAGGGAAGCCACCTTCCCGACCCGGCCTCCGTGCTTTAAATATTCCATATTTCCTACCGTAAAGAAGATCCGTCCGGTGCTCTTGATCTCCTCCAGCCGTGCCGCCGTATCCCGGAAGCTCCAGCCGCTGTCCCGCAGGCGCGCCGCCTCCAGCACATACTGGCCCTGGAGGACTGTATTGACGGTGGCATCGATGACCGTGATCTCCGCCTGGGGCCAGGTCTCCTGTATGAGCGCCCGGGCATTGAGCGCGGACTGCATGGATCCGCTGAATTTGGTGGTGATGCAGATGCAGATCACGGGAATATTGGCCTTGGCAAAGGGTCGGAAGGCCTCCTCGTAATCCTGGATGGAAGGCATGGAGGACTTGGGAAATACGCCTTTTTTGTCAACCATCTGCTGGTAAAAATCCCGGATATCAATGTCTACATTTTCTTTTAGATAATGCTCATCATCAAATGAGACATAAAACGGAACGACCGTAATATTTTTTTCCTGTGCCAGCTCTGCAGGCAGATCGCACGATCCGTCGCTGATAATGTGAAATGCTTCGCTCATATCATACCCTTCTTTTCATTGCGTTTCTATATAGAATACTACGTTTTTTTGGGAAATGCAATCGTTTTGCGTTTCAAAATACATGAAGAGTTTTTTAAAGCCTTATTAAGTGGTTATATATACTACATAAAACTCAAAATATGATGTAGAAACTATTTTCTAAATGTGGTAAACTGATGGAAATGACGCGTTACAGCCTTCCGGCCATGAATCTTGTTTTTGTACAGTTTAGCGCAGAATGGAAGTTCCTTAGATCAGAGAATGTACATGGGAAGGATGTTCCGCGAAAAGTACAGTAGATCCTGTGATAAGAGAGGAGAAATAACATGAGTGATACCAAAAAAGCAAAGGTATACTTTACAGATTTTCGATGTGAGATGGATGAGAGTCCGGTGGAGAAGCTGAAACGGCTGCTGAGGAAAGCCGGGATGGATCAGATCAATATGGACGGCAAATTTGTCGCGATCAAGATGCATTTCGGAGAGCTGGGGAATATGAGTTATCTCAGACCTAACTATGCGAAGGCAGTCGCGGACCTGGTAAAGGAATGCGGCGGCAAGCCATTTTTGACGGACTGCAACACCCTCTATCCCGGCAGCAGGAAGAATGCCATTGAGCATCTGTATTGTGCGTGGGAGAACGGCTTCACACCCATGACGGTGGGATGTCCGGTGATCATCGGCGACGGCCTGAAGGGTACGGACGACATTGCGGTGCCGGTGGAAGGCGGCGAATATATCAAAGAAGCAAAGATCGGGCGCGCGGTCATGGACGCGGATGTATTTCTCTCGCTGACCCATTTCAAGGGGCATGAGATGACCGGATTCGGGGGAGCCATCAAGAATATCGGGATGGGCTGCGGTTCCAGAGCAGGCAAGAAGGACCAGCACCATAACGGGCAGCCGGTCATTGACCCGGAGAGCTGCCGGGGCTGCAAGCGCTGTATGCGGGAATGCGCAAACGACGGACTGGTATTTGACGCAGAAAGAAAGGTCATGACCATTGACGGGGAAAAATGCGTGGGCTGCGGACGCTGCATCGGTGCCTGCAACTTCGATGCCATTGCATTTGGACAGGATGCGGCGGTCAAGGAGCTGAACTGCCGTATGGCGGAATATACGAAGGCGGTGGTGACAGGCAGGGATTGCTTCCACATTTCTCTGGTGTGCGATATCTCACCGGTCTGCGACTGTCATTCGGGAAATGACGTGCCGATCCTTCCGGATATCGGGATGTTTGCTTCCGCGGATCCGCTGGCGCTGGATCAGGCCTGCGCGGATGCCTGCCTGCGGCAGACCCCGCTGCCCAACTCCCAGCTGACGGAGCAGATGGCGGGCAGTAGCTTCTGCGACCATCACGACCATTTTGAGAATACCACGCCCAATTCCGAGTATAAGACCTGTCTGGCCCATGCGGAGAAGATCGGGCTGGGGACGAAGGAATATGAATTGATCACCGTCAAATAAAAGGGAACGGCTCAGGGCAGTATTTTGCCATGAACAGGCAGATTTATTCCGAATAAAAAGGAAAAATCTGCCTGTTGTATTGCGCGCCGGAGTAATCTGCAGGGACTATTTTGTCCGGTTATCGTCAATGACATGCTTTACCAAATTCAGAAATTCACGTTGTGCAAGGCAAGCTGTATCACGGTTTTGTGTTTCCGTTTCATCCTGGATCCAGTCGGGACCGGAAGAAAGGACAAGACAAAGCCCGATCTCCGGATCGACCCAGTGGGCCTCCATGCTTCTGTTTCGGGTGGCCAGATAAATCGTACAGCCCTGATACTTTGTTGTCTCCACATTTTTTATATCCGGGCCGGAACTTCCGGCGGACGATTCCGTATCCTGCTTTTCTGTGTTTTTTTGTCCGGTATCTGTCTCTGCGCCGAGCCAAACCTCCGCTTCCGCGTCATAACTGAAACAGTATGCCCAGAGAGGATGATCGGTTTTTCCGAAGCCGAGAGAAAGAGTCTGGCCGGCTTCATTTTGATATTCCGCGCTCATCCAGGTATAGTCCGGATCCAGCCAGGCTTTCAGGACGCTGGATTCTTCCGGGGCTGCATGGATGCGGCGGAAAGGGGAGGGACCGGACAGCCGGTATTCTCCAAGCCGGTCCGGGCAGGAAAGCCCCATTTTTTCCACACTTCGAACCGAAGCATGATGTACCCAGCCGCCCATCCTCCGGCTGCCTGCGGCTAAGGCTGCAAAGGACAGCAGAAAAACCAGCAGGGCAGTAAGCAGGACGACAGGGCGGATCCCATGTGGTGCTTTTTTTCTGGTCTGTGACGTGAGCTTTCGAATTTCAGCCAGCGTATCCTCAGAGGCATGAAGGGCCGAAAATGTTTCTACATAGAGTTTTTTGTCAAACATGGTCATTTCACCTCCATCAGTTTTTTGCGGAGCAGCTCCCGCCCCCGGTGCAGGTGGGTGGCCACCGTTGCCTTCGGGATATGCAAAAGCCGGGCAATCTCCTCAGTGCTGCAGTCCTCATAGTAATAGAGATAGATCGCGACCCGGTATTTGCGGGGAAGATCCATGGTCAGATAAAACAGTTCGCCGTGCTCCGGTGTGGAAAAGGACAGCTTGTCCGCATAGGTTTCCAGCGGTTCGGTTTTCCTCCACGGGGACAGAAATGTTTTTTTGCAGCAATTGACCGTGACGCGCATCAGCCAGTGCCTGATGTGGTCTTCATTTTCAAAGTCCTTTTTCGTATTGTACAGCTTTAACAGGACTTCCTGTGTGATATCATCGGCTTCCGGACGGTTCTTTACATAGTGAAACGCGATCCGGAAGATCATGTCCATATATTTTTCTGCCATTTCAATAAACTGCTCTTTCGGTAACATTTCAGGATCTCCTTATATTCTCCGCTGCTATTTTGGCGCTTCTCTTTCAAATAGTATAACCCCGGCGTTGTGTATACCACTCTACTATATATATCTTTGAAATGGGGAAAAAATTTCATCAGGGAAGAAAAAACTTGAGATTTTTATGATTTCGGAGGGATTATGGTATATACTATAGAAATGAATTCCAATTGTGCGGTTTGAGGATCCAGGGATCACGAAACTCATTTATCCAATCGCAACCGCATAGCTGGAAAAAATGAATGACAAATCGAATGGAAGTGAAAGGCATGGAGCAGAAAAGAGCAATGAAAAAAGTGGGGGATTCCAGGACTGAGCAGGTCTATGTGATCCGTTCCCAGCACATCAATCCCCAGGGCAGGCTGTTCGGCGGCTATCTGATGCAGTGGATCGATGAGATGGCCGGGATCGTCAGCCGGCGCCATTCCGGGAAAATGGTGACAACGGCATCCATTGACAATCTGAATTTTAAGGCAGGAGCTTATCAGAACGACATGATCGTCCTGGTGGGCCGGCTGACCTATGTGGGACGCGCGTCCATGGAGGTGCGGGTAGACACCTATGTTGAGGACTACCAGGGAAACCGCAGGAGTATCAACCGGGCGTACCTTGTCATGGTGGCGGTCGATGAAAAGGGGAATGCGGTGGAGGTGCCGGGGCTTGAGCTGGCATCGGAGGCTGAGCAGGCAGAATGGTTTGGAGGGGAAAAACGGTATCAGCTGCGGAAGCGGAGGCGGGAGGAAGGGTACTGAATGGCCGGATACACTTCCGCCGGAGCGCGGCCGCGGGAGCGGCCAGAGCACCCGCTGTCCGGACTGCTGTTCGGATCACCGCATCTTTCGATATTGCTCCGGCGTAACCCCTTCGGCTTTCTTAAACACGCGAAAAAAGTATTTATTATTTTCATATCCCACCGCTTTGGCGATTTGATACAGCTTCCGGTCTGTCGTCTCCAGAAGCTTTTTTGCCTGTTCGATCCGGATCGAATTCAGGTACGAGACGTACTTAACCCCGGTCCGTTTGCGGAACAGATGGCTTAAATAACTGCTGTTCATATAAAAGAGCGAGGCAAGGAATTCCACAGTCAGGTTCTTCGGGTAGTTCCTCCTGGTATAAATCTGGATCTGTTCAATGGGATCATTGACAGCGTATACGCTCTGAGGCTTGAGCATCTCCGAGAGATTGCCGAAAAACTGCCTGTAATAACCGTGGAGCTCTTCCGGAGAAAAAATTTCCCTGACAATATTATGCATGCTTCTGGACGGATTGGTTTGGCTGACATATTGCTTTAAGATTAGCATACATTCTTCAGTCAACTGATGATAGTGGTATTTGACATCTGCCAGCGTGAGGGAGGGGATCGCCTGATAGCAATCCTGCAGTTCCCGCAGCAGCTGAAAAACGGCATCCGTCATCCCGGCTTCCACACGGAACAGAAATTCTTCCTTTTTATCCCAACTGATCTCCCGGAGTTCATTTTTGGTATCCGGATGCCAGACATAATAATCTGAGGAGGTCTGGAGGATTGGAATGGTATCCAGGGCTTCACGGCATTTTTCGTAAGCGCCATGGAGCTGTTCCGGCGCGGAACAGGGGCTGCTGACGCCCCAGTAGGATACCGCGCCGTAACTGTGCAGATGCGCCATAAAATCCTGTATAAATCTCTGGTAAAAAGACTGAGGCGTAAAATCTGCGTCATTGGGAGTGCAGAGTACAAAAAAGCCCAGCAGCGCATTGGTCGGATGCGGCAGATAAAGTGCCATTTCCGAAAAACCAAGCTCTGCCACATGTTCCTGCAGACGAAAATCATGGAGCGGCGCGGAGGAACACAGCGCGGCTAGGCAGATGCGCCCGGACTGCCTGAGAAAAGCCAGCTTTTCCGAATTGATGGCAGTGTCAGATACGGCATAGCCCAGGATGAGGTTCTGGATCAGCTGCAGATCATATTCGTAATAAGCCATTTCCTTCTGCTCTTCGCTGAGGCGTATTTTCTTGTCGATTGATTCAGAGGCTTCGAGACGCCGGAGAGCCTGAAGTACCGTCTGCTGGATCTGCTCATCTGTAAAAGGTTTTAATATATAATCAATCACGTTGGCGGAAATCGCATATTTGATATAGTCAAAGCTTTTATATCCGCTGATCACAATCAGCTGCATATCAGGATAATGCTCTGCCAGGAAGGGCAGGAGCTGTGTTCCGTCCATGACCGGCATTTCCATATCCAGAATGACAAGGTCAGGATGAAATTCTTCAATCAGTTTCAGCGCCTGCTTTCCATTGCCCGCTTCACCGGAACAATGGATCTGGTCTTTCAGCGGTTCCAGCTTTTTTAAGGTTCCCAGACGAATCAACGGTTCATCATCTACAATAATAAACTGATACATAGGATTTGCCTTTCATATTTTTTCTCAGGAATGGTCCGGGCCGCTCTCGTTCAGGCAGGGCAGCTTGACACGGATGAGAGTTCCGCGGCCGGGTCTGCTTTCCGCGTACAGACCGTATCCTTTCCCATAATAAAGCTCAATGCGTGTATTGATATTTTTTAGCCCGATGCTCTGGCTGCTCCGATGCCCCAGCTCCGTAAAAGCAGGCTCTTCCATCAGGGAAGCATTCAGCGCCTGCAATTCTTCGGGAGACATTCCCTTTCCGTCATCGACAACATAGAGATAGAAGTAAGTATCAAATAAAAAACCACGAATACTGATGCGATGGCCGAACTGACAATTTTGCAGTCCGTGTGAAAATGCATTTTCCACAATAGGCTGCAGGATCAGCTTCAAAACCTTCAATCCCTTCATGCGTTCGGGAATGCGCAGGCGGAATTGAAAAAGCCCGTCAAACCGGATCGACTGGATGGAGATGTAATCCAGAACGTGGTCGATCTCGTCCCGGAGGGTAACCACCTCGCTGGGTGTCTTGATCGCATAGCGGAACATATTTCCCAGAGACATGGCCATCGTGGAGATGGATCGGCTCCCCTCAATGGCGGCAATGCTGTTGATCGCCTCCAGTGTATTGAATAAAAAGTGGGAATTGATCCGTGCTTCCAGTGATTTCATCTGGGCATCCAGAGAGATCAGCCGGCTCTGATAATTGGTCTTGATTGCGGTATCCAATTCCTCGATCATGGAATTATATTCATTGTATAAAATACCGATCTCATCCGTTCGGTTCAGATACCGCGTAGAAACACTCAGGTTCTCTTCGCTCTGGCGTGACATCTTCCGGCTCAGATGAACAATCGGCTCTGTTACGGATTTTGAAAAATACAATGCCAGGAGGATACCACTGATCACGCAGATGACCGCAATCAGGAGCAGCAGGATGCCTGCGGCGCCGAATTCGCGATATAGCCGGCTGTTATCCACAAAAGTATACAGGGACAGAGAGGGATGCGCAAGCTCAGCAGAATATGCGGCATGCGTTTCTGCTTCCTCCGGTGTCATGACGCGCCCATTTGGCGGGGTACAATAAAGTGTTTCTCCGCTTTCATGGTTGATGACCGCGATGGAAGTGACATCAGGAATCGTGTTCAGGGCATCCAGGTCGAAGATATCAGGACTGCAGTTGATCATTAAGATTCCCAGGCTTTTGGACGTATAAATATCGTAGAGATTCTTTGCCAGAAAAAAGCTTTTTTTACCTCCCTGAAAGATATCGGGGTGGGTGGAGATCCTGCTGATATACAGAGTTCCCCGCTGGCTGTACGTCTCTTGATACCAGGCTTCCTCTGAAGGGGCATATCCATAGACCAGCCTGGTGTCGGGCGTATTTTCAAATGTAAAATGAATGCCGGACGGGGTAAAAAAATATATACCGTAGATATAGTCATAGGTATTGAACAGGTTCTGGCACAGGTATTTTAGATTCTGCCTGTTCTGATAGATAGACAGTTCGCTGTGCTCCTCCGCTGGGTCGGCATAAGGCTTTAGATTCCGGGTCAGGGAATAACTGCCGGAGGAGTATGAGGAAAACTGATTCGCCAGCTTTTCCAGCTCCGCAAGTGTCGTATTGGTCTGTTGGACCGCCCTGGAAAACAGGTTGGAAGAGTACTCAGTCATCTGCTGCCGCGTGGTCTTCTGATAACGGTGATAGGATACTGCGGTGATGCAGATGGTTGGCAGCAATGCCATAAAAAACAGAATGATAAACAATTTCTGCCGTAATTTCATAGAAAACGCCCTTTCTGAAAAAACTAAGAAAAGTATACCACAGGAACCAAGAAATGTCCACTTTACCTGTGTTAGAATAAAACCATCAAAAGAGAAAACTGAAAAGAAAAGGAGAAAGAAAATCATGAAGAGAAAAATTATTTCCATGCTCATAGCTACAGCGATGGCGGGAACCCTGCTGGCAGGATGCGGCTCTTCGGGCAATACCCAGACGGAGCAA
Organism: Lachnospiraceae bacterium; assembly: GCA_009911175.1. The sequence continues at coordinate 24,011 of QXWX01000045.1, forward strand.
AGCGGTTCCGGATCAGAGGAGCAAAACGAAAAAGCGAAGATCCGGTTTTTGTCTGCCATGGAGCTGGTGGATGAGGATATGATCAGGGCTTTTGAAGAAGAGAATCAGGACATAGAAGTGGAGTTTGATTATGTGGATTCCGGAAATTATTCGGCAAAGTTTGCGGCGCTTGCATCCTCCCATGAAGTGCCGGACGTATTCTGGACACAATCCGGTTATTACTGTGACCAGATCAGTGAGGGCCTTCTGATGGATATTTCCGACGAATTGGCGGATCAGGCATATGAAGGCGATATGGCGTGGAAGGATACGTATATCCCATCCCTGCTGGAAAGCCTGGAGAACATCGCATATACGGGCTGCGGCGAAATGGAATCTTATGATTACGGCGTTCCCTTTACGATGACTACGGTGGCGGTGATGTATGACAAAGCAATCTATGAGAAGCTGGAATTGTCTGAGCCGGAATCCTGGGAAGACTTTATGGACAATTGCGAGAAACTCAAAGATGCGGGATACACTCCGTTATCCGTACAGTCCAATACCTGTATTGACTGGATGCCGAGATTGTTCTGGGATCAGTTCTGCAGGAAGGAGATCGAGGAGGATGGAAAAACCTTTGAAAGCGGAGAGATGACCTTTGAGACAGAGTCGGTAAAGGCCGGATTGGAAAGCTATAAGGAAATCTGGGATAAAGGGTATCTGCCGGAGAACTTCATGACCTCGGATCTGGATACCACCGCGCAGCTCTTTCTGCAGGGAAAGCTGGCTCAGGTGATGATCGCCCCGGATAAACTGGAATATATCATGGATAATGCGCCGGATACGATGGAGCTTGGAACATTTCCGCTTCCGGGAATAGACGGACTTCCCTCCAGATCACTGGGAGGGGCAAGCAATATTTTCGCGGTCAGCGCAGATACAAAAGAGCCGGAGGCAGCGGTGCGTCTGCTGAAGTATCTGACCTCCAGAACCAATTTTGAGACTGACGAGGGATTAAAATATTCCAACTCGGGCCTGAATGATGTGGAACGCAGTCCGGAACTGGACGGAATCCTGGCGGGCTACGGCGCGGCGGCGGAAAATGGCTTCTGCCCGGATATTTTTGTACCAACGACAGTGTCAACAGAGATCAATACGGAGTTTAAAGAAAACCTGATCCCGAACTATCTGCTTGGACAGATCACCCTGGAGGACGTGACGAAAACCTTACAGGAATCCTACGATTCTTATCTGGAGGATAAGGAGTAATAGGGAAACGTAAAAACGGCTGGCTGGCGGCCAGCTGTTTTTATATCTTCATATGCGGAAATGCTGCCGGCGGCAGGATTTTGCGTATGCTGAAAATACGAAAAAAGAGGAGGCAATATTGTGGGCAAACATAAAAAAGCAGGTCTGCTGCAGGAGTTAAAGGAGAGCATCCCGGCGTATATCCTGATTCTTCCCACCCTGGTGATCCTGGTGATCTTCCTGTTTATCCCATTTGCGAATGCATTTCGGATCAGTCTTTACAAGTATAAAGGCTATGGGGAATTGACAAAATATGTGGGGCTGAAAAACTATGGATCCGTACTTCAGGATGATCAGTTTTACCGGGCGTTTGGCAATACGTTTCAATTGATCGGATGTGATCTGATCTTTTCCATTACGATTGGATTTATCCTTTCCTACATTTTATTCCGGGGAATTCGGATGAAACGGTTTTTTAATACAGCGCTGTTTATTCCCTATCTGATCTCCATGGTCGTGATCGGATGTATATGGCGCATTATTTACGATCCTACGATCGGACCTCTGAACCAGCTTCTGGAACTGATCGGGCTCGGAAGCCTGGCGCGGCCCTGGCTGTCCCAGATCGATACGGCGCTGCCTGCGATCATCGTGACATGGATCTGGCGGACGATTCCATTTAATATGCTGATCTGCTATGCCAATATCATGACGCTTCCAAAGGACCATCTAGAGGCTGCAGAGATTGACGGGGCATCTCAATTTCAGAGATTGAGGTACATCATCGTCCCCCATATGATCCCGACTTTTGCTACACTGGGAGTCCTCACAGTGACCAATGACCTGCGGGCATTCGATCTGGTATGGGTGATGACCCAGGGAGGACCGGGGGGAGCCTCCGATGTGCTGACCTCCTACGTTTATTCTAATGCATTTGTATCTCAGAAATTCGGACCGGCTACGGCCGCTTCTATCATCATGATGGCTGTTATGATCGGAATTACGGTGATCCTGCAGCTGGTAAAGAAGGCAGGTGGAAAAAATGAAGAATGACCGAAGAAACAAAAAAGAACGATCCGGAGGAAGAAATCAGATTTCAGCAGCGGTATTTGTGATCATGCTGTTTGCCGCGTTGATCTCTGTCTATCCGCTGGTATGGGTGATTCTGCAGTCCTTTAAGACCGAAGGAGAATTTTTGAGCAGTATCTGGTCACTGCCGTTTTCGCTTCACTTCGACAATTATATCAAGGCATTTGAAGAGGCGAACCTGCTGACTTATTTGAAAAATACAGTAATCAATACAGCGGCTACACTGGCTGTTGACCTAGTGCTGATCACCTGCCTGGGCTATGCGTTTTCAAAGCTGAAAATGAAATTTAAGAAATTCTTTTACTATGTGATCCTGATCAATATGCTGATCCCGACGCCGATCATTTTGCTGCCGATGTATCTGCAGGTTGTAAATTTAGGCATCCAGAATACCCTGGCCGCGATCGTATTTCCCTATTATCAGGGATTTGCGCCGCTGGGACTGATCCTGATCAAGAACTACATGGATAATATTCCTAATGAAATTATTGAGTCGGCAAAAATGGACGGCTGCGGTACATATCGGATCCTGTGGAGCATTATGGTGCCCCTGGTAAAGCCGATGCTTGTCACACTGGCGATCCTGGGAGGCATGAATGCCTGGAATGAATACATGTGGGCGCTGGTATCCATCAGTGATACATCAAGATATACGTTGTCCGTGGGGATTGCGGTAATCCGGGATAAGATTGCCACGATCGGCTATACACCGGTATTTGCGGCACTGACAGTCAGCGCCATGGTATTTGTCGTGATCTATCTGTTTGCCCAGAAGACGTTTGTTCGCTCTATAACGGCAGGCGCGGTGAAAGGCTAGGTGAAAAAAGATGAAGGAAAATGCATTCCCCCAGGGATTTTTGGAGGAATTTCAGAATCCGGGAAAGGAACATCGGGGAACCCCCTTCTGGTCATGGAATACGAAGCTGGATTTGGACTGTCTGGAATGGCAGGTCGAGCAGTTCCGTGAGATGGGGATGGGCGGTTTTTATATTCATACAAGAGTCGGCCTGGATACAGAGTATATGGGGCCGGAATATATGGAATGTGTGAAGAAGGCGGCAGCCCTGGCAAAGGAAAAGAACCTGTTCTGCTGCCTGTATGATGAGGACCGCTGGCCCTCCGGCTACGGCGGGGGAAAGGTGACGCGGCATCGGAAATACAGGAGCCAAAATCTCCTGATCACACCCTATCGGAAGGGGACAAAAACGTATGTCGGCAGAAATTTTGACTCAATGGCATCCCCGTCCCCCCAGGGAAATGGAAGATTCCTGGCGGCATATGAGGTGGAGCTGCATCCGGACGGAACCCTGAAGGCCTATAGGAGACGCAGGGAAACGCTGCGGGATGGGGCAGGCCAGAGAGCTGCAGGGGGGGAGGAAAATGTCATGGCGGCAGGGCGGACGAGAATCTGGTATGTTTATCTGGAAACAGCCCATGACAGCTCGTGGTTCAATCACCAGTCTTATGCAGATACATTAAATCCTGAGGCAGTCAGATATTTTCTGGAAGTGACGCACGAAAAATACTGTCAGGCAGTGGGCGGGGAATTTGGAAAAACCATTCCCGCGATCTTTACGGACGAACCTCAGTTTGGGAAAAAAAGGTGCCTGGGGAACGCGGATTCCCAGGAGGAAGTGATGCTTCCGTTTACGGAGGATTTTCCGGACAGCTTCCAAAAAGCATATGGGGAGGATCTGCTGGATCATATTCCGGAACTCCTGTGGGAGCTTCCGGGGGAAGCGGTTTCCCAATATAGATACTGGTATCACGATCATTTGACTGAGCGATTTGCCAAGGCTTATTCAGACCAGATCGGGGAATGGTGCTCTCAGCATAAGATCCGTCTGGCGGGCCATATGATGGAAGAGCCGACTCTTCAATCCCAGACTCAGGCTATAGGAGAAGCGATGCGGGGACTGCGTGGTTTTTCCCTTCCCGGAATTGACATGCTGTGCGACGCGCGTGAATATACGACAGCAAAGCAGGCAGAGAGCGTCTGCCATCAATATGGAAGGGAAGGCGTGGCCAGCGAATTGTACGGAGTTACGAACTGGGATTTTGACTTCCGCGGCCACAAGCTGCAGGGTGACTGGCAGGCCGCGCTGGGGGTGACGCACCGTGTACACCATTTAAACTGGATGAGTATGGGCGGGGAAGCAAAACGGGATTATCCGGCAGCAATCGGTTTTCAGTCTCCGTGGTACAAGGAATACGGGATTATTGAGACCCATTTTGCAAGAGTGAACACCGCGATGAAACGGGGGCGCGCACTGGTCCGGATCGGGGTGATCCATCCGATCGAATCGTTCTGGCTGCTGTTCGGGCCGAATCAGCAGACAGGGCAGAGGCGCCAGGAGGCGGATCAGAGATTTCGGGACGTGACCAAATGGCTGCTATTCAACCAGCTGGATTTTGACTATCTATCGGAGAGCCTTCTGCCCGGGCTTTGGAAAGACGGAAAGGTGGGACAGATGGACTATGACGCGGTAGTAGTGCCGGGATGCCTGACACTTCGCCGCACAACACTGGATATTCTGAAACAGATGCGGACCGCGGGAAAGAAGATCATTTTTATGGGAAAAGTCCCCGCATATGTGGATGCGCGCGCAAGTGACGATGTCAGGGTATTTGCCCGGACCTGTACAAAGACCGCGTTTGCCAGGGAGGAGCTTTTGACGCGGCTGGAAGAATTTCGGCTGCTGGATATCCGGTATCATGGGGAAAAGCATTTGAAAAAGCCGAACCACAAGAAAAACTGGAATGGAGAGCGGGCGGAAAAATATCTCTGCCAGATGCGGCAGGAAGGGAATTCGCGCTGGCTCTTTGCGGCAAATGGGATGGAGGAAGGGAATCCTGACCTGGCGCTGCCGGATGACGTTCGGATAGAACTGGACGGCATCTGGAGTGTAACCGAGATGGATACGATGAAGGGAATCGTGAAAAAGAAGCAGTCCTTAGCGGAAAAAGGAAAGACTGTGTTTTATCATCGCTTTTATGGATATGATAGTTTGCTGCTGTATCTGGAGCCGGCGGAGGAAGGCTGTGCGGCGGGACAGAAAGGATTTTTCCGGCAGGAAGACCATGGTCATTTACTTTGCGGGGAGCGTCTTCCGGATCCCGGAGAGATCCGTCTGGAAGAGCCCAATGTATTGATCCTGGATATGCCTGAGTATCGATTTGGAGAAGCGATATGCTATGAAAAACCAGAAGAAATCCTGCGTATCGATAATCTGCTGCGGGAAAAGCTGGGACTTCCGCTCAGGCAGGCAGCGCTGGTCCAGCCCTGGACACGCAGGGAAACGGCAGAAGCTTACCCTGTGGTACTCCGGTATTCCCTGAACTGTGAAACAGAGCTTGAAGGGGTATCACTGGCACTGGAAGCGCTGGGAGCAACCGAGATCTATCTGGATGAGAAACGTGTCGATAAAAAATCGGTCTGCGGATTTTATGTGGATCCGTGTATTGTGAAAGTGAAGCTGCCTGCGCTTTCTGAAGGGAGACATGAACTGAAGCTCTGCATTGCCTTTTCAGAAAAAGTGAATTTGGAATGCTGCTATCTGCTGGGGGATTTTTCGGTAGATGTGAATGGATGCCGTACTGTGATCAAAAAGAGAAAAAATGCGGCTTACTGGGGAAGCCTGACAGGGCAGGGGATGCCCTTCTACGGGGGAAACGCGGTTTATGTTACGGAAGTGGAGCTGGAACCGGGAAACTATCAGATCGAAGTGTCAAAATACAGGGCCCCGCTTCTGGAAATCAGGGTTGACGGAGAAAAAGCAGGGGATATCATCACTGCTCCGTATCGGGTGCCATTTGAGATCAGGAGGGAGGGAATCCATCGGATCGAGATTAAAAGCTTTGGAAGCCGGGTGAATACGTTCGGAGCGGTACACAATTGTGATGAAAATGAGATTTATTTTGATCCAAACGCATGGCGGACAACCGGGGAAAGCTGGTCTTATGAATATCAATTAAAGAAGACAGGTGTCTTAAAATCGCCTGTGCTGTGGAAGGAGAGGACGATATGAAAGCAGTAAAGGTACCAAAACCATTTGAAATCAGAATTGAGGATGTGCCGGAGCCGGAAGTGAGAGCGGAAACAGATGTAAAGATCAGAATTACGTCAGGAGGAATCTGCGGTTCTGATGTTGGAATCTGGAACGGCACAAATTCTCTGGCAGTCTATCCAAGGATTATCGGGCATGAATTTGGCGGGATCGTGACAGAAACAGGAAAAAACGTGAAGTCGGTAAAGCCGGGCGACCAGGTTACGGTGGATCCGGTCATGAGCTGTGGGCATTGTTATGCATGCAGAATCGGACGTCATAATGTGTGTTCCACGCTGGAGGTATTGGGCGTACACCGGGATGGAGGATTCTGTGAATATGTCTGTGTGCCCGAAAAAAATGTACATAAATTCCATACCAAAATGGATGAAAAGATGCTGAGTGTGGCAGAACCATTTACAATTGGGACAGAGATCAACCGGCGCGGACAGATCGGGAAGGGAGACCAGGTACTGATCATGGGCGCCGGACCAATTGGAATAGCAGCGATGCAGTGCGCAAAGAGAAACGGAGCGGAGGTTCTGATGACAGACCTGGTGTCTTCACGCCTGGATCGGGCGAAACGGATGGGCGCGGATCGGACCGTACTCATCCATCCGCAGGGGCAGCAGGGAAAAGACCAGGGACAGGAGCTGGATGCGGAGCTTGCCGCGTTTACGGGAGGAGAAGGAATTCCGGTTGTAGTAGATACCGTCTGCATTCCATCTTCTTTTGAGCAGTCTGTGCAGCTTGCTTCACCGGCCGGCAGGGTGGTCGTGATCGGATTGAAAAACCAGCCATCCAGGATTACAATGGCGGATATTACTAAAAAGGAACTGACGATTGTCGGATCGCGGCTGAACTGCGGCTGCTTTGATGAAGTCATTGAGGGACTTGAGGACGGTACGCTGCATGCAGAGGAATTCGTGACACATGTATTTCCGTATTATGAGGTGGAAAAAGCATTTCAAATGATCCGGGAACATCCCCAGGAGGTGCTGAAGGCAGTGATTACATTTTAATGACATTACATAGAAAAGGGGCTGCGGCAAAATAAGGAACTGGCACAAAATAACTTCCGATAGTCCGCAGGATTTCTCTTCAGGAGTGCTGCCAAAAAATCAGGCGCATAGCGGGCTATGTAACTGATTTTTTGGTAGTGCTCCAGGAGAGAAAGGCAAGGAATATGGGAAGTTATTTTGGGACAGTTCCTAACTGCAATATACAGGGTATGGCATTTGGATTACACGCTCAGCCATACAATGTATACGATCTGTATTTTGCGGCAGTCCTTTCAGCATTTTATAGGATATTCTGTGCTGCCGAAGAAAGAGAATCAGGCAGTGACCGGAATATGATATTGCTCCAGCAATGCCCGCATTCGGGCAAGCTCCGCATCTTTATCAGCAAGTAAAGCATTTTTTTCTGCAAGACCAGCAGTCAGGGTGTTGTTTTCAGCAATCAGAGCATCTTTATCAGCAATCAGAGCATCTTTATCAGCAATCAGAGCATCTTTATCAGCGATCAGAGCATCTTTATCAGCAATCAAAGCATCTTTATCAGCAGCCAGAGCCTCATTATCAGCGATCAATGTCTTTTTGTTTTCATTCAAACTGTCAATCTCATCATACAAACGTTTCTGCAGTACACTGGGCAGTTCAATCATCGGTTTCGTCATACGGTCTACCTCCCTTCGAAAATCAGCATGCTTCTCAAATATTTTTTCCGCGGCACGGCGGAAGAGGTTGATGTAATCATCATATTCCTGTTGCGTCAGATACCCTTTTTCTAATTCATTTTCTAATATCATCATAACTTTATCCACAAAGTCTGTCAATTCCTTTTTGTCTAATGGAAATTTTCTTTCCGGATCCAACTTCGGCCGCAGTCGGAGCAATACATAAGGAATAAAAAGATTCAGATGCTTTTCATGAATTTCCTGCAGAGAATAGGACTGGATCCTGACGGTGGGGATTTTGTAAATGTGCTCAGTTTCATCCTGAAAAAAAATGCGGCACCGCAGATATTCCGGAAGCTTTTCATTTTTTTCAGGATAGATGACCGCAGAACGTGGGAAATGCATAGTATAACCGCCATTTTCGTCAGCTTCATGAATGGTATACTGCATGGCAAAATGCAGATCATACGCGACCATACGGATGACCATTTCACGATCATTGCGCATCTGACATTCCAGATGATAATAGTCTGATTGTACCAAAAGCGCGATATCGGACAGACGCGAGCCTGGCGGAGCATTTGGATCCTCCCTGTAAGTGGAGGATTCCGTCGCGAGCAGGGTGACTGGGGTTCCTTTTGGATACTCTTTTCCGTACACTTCCTTGAAGAGTGGAAAAAGCTGTTCCGGCATGGCATCCACGATGGCTTTGAGAATTTCATCCCACAGCATGGCGTTGCCGGGCATGTTTTTTTGAGACATAGAGATCAGTCCTTTCTTCTGTAAATTGTCAACCAATGAGTTCCTGTGCTGCTGTGAAATATGGCGAGACGCCAGAATTGCCGGACGGCCGGAATGGCATGGTCCGATAGGTTTTCACAGAACAAGTATAGCAGAAATGTTCGGGAAAGTAAATACGAAATGTCAAAGCAAGATTGTGCAATTATTCGGCAATAAAAATGTTGAAGGAATACGCAATCTTTTTTAGTATAAAGAAAAATACAACCATTCAGAACAGTAGACCGTCCTCTGCTTTGCATAGTTACAGGCAAAGGAAGAACGATCATGCATTCAGAAAAGAAGGAGGAGAAGAAATGGCTCTGCGATATTTAAATGATGTGGGAGAAAAATTTGTTTGGACGGACAGAAAGGAGATGGTTCGGGGAATCATAAAAGCCTGCGGGCGTGTAGTAGTAGGAGAGACGATCACATATCGCCAGAATCTGATTGACGGGGTGTCCAATGTAGAATTATTGAAGGGCTGCGGCTGCGATATGGTTTTGATCAACCATTATGACATGGATATGCCGATGATGCCCGGTCTGGCATCTTCAAAAGAAGGGATTGAAAAGTTTTTTTCTTTGTGGAACGAGTCAGGCAGCAAGGGTGCAGTGCCGGATCCGTCAGTGGTCGAGGGGGAATTTCAGGATTATTTCCTGGAGAGTCTGGGATTCGGAAGGACACTTGCGGATGTGAGACGACTGGCAGGGATTCAGGTAGGAATTGTACTGCTGTGTATGGAGAATAACGGGAAAATTCCGCCGGCCCTTTTGGCAAATGAAGAGAATGCAAGACGCGCGGTTGAGCACGGGGCGAATTTTATCTCCCTGATCTGCTCTTCGGATGTTCCGACGGAAGAACTGGTGAAACATATCAAAGCCGTCCGCAGAGGATTTGGTGAGCATGGACTGGTCAAAGCAGGAAAAATGCAGGCAGGGGGATTCGGGTTCAAAGGAAAAGCAGAAGAATATGTGACAGAAAAAGAAATCAGAGAAATAGCGGAGAGCGGGGCGGATGTACTGATCATGCCGGGACCGGGAACAGCCCAGGGATTCACCGTGGAAATAGTAAAACGGTGGATTGATCTTGCCCATGAGAATGGGATTTTGGCTGAAACTGCAGTGGCTGCCTCACTGGAAGGCGCAGATCCGGAGACAATCAAAAGATTTGCGGCAGATGGAAAAATGGCCGGCGCAGATCTTCAGCAGATCGGGGACAGTGTATATGGAGGCGTTTCCTCTCCGGAAAATATCCTGGCATTCTCGCAGACAATCAAAGGCGTGCGCCATACACTTCGGAGAATCGCATTGTCACCGATACGGGGAGGAAGCAAATGCGAAGCATTTTTTCATGATTCCGACGACATGCCGACGAACGAAGGAGAATCGCTATGAAATATGCGTTGGGACTGGATCAGGGACGGACGAAAACTTTTGCTGCGATTGCGGATCTGGATGGAAATATTTTATCCGTTGGCGGGGCTGGCGGAGGGCACCACTATCTGACAGGGATGGAGCATGCCACAGGACAGATGAGATCCGCAGCCAGTGCCGCATTCGGGCGGATCGGCGGAATGCAGGGGGATATAGCCGCAATCGGAGGCGGACTTGCAGGAGCGGATCTTCCTCATGACTGTCAGGCGCTGAAAGAAGGGGTGGAAAAGACATTTTCCTGTCCGGCTGTGGTGGTGAATGACTGTATCATCGCACTGCGGGCGGAGACCAGAGAACGATCTTCCCTGATTATCTGTGCCGGAACAGGATTGAATGTGGGAGTCTGGGCGCCGGACGGCAGCCAGGATGTTCTGGGGTATTATATCGATGAATTGTGGCATGGGGGAGAAGCCATCGGAAGAAGGACATTGTTTGTAGTTATGGAATCGGCTCTGGGAGTCAGGGACGAGACGATGCTGACTCAAAAGCTGCTGGATTTTTATGGGCTGCCGGATGTTCTGACGTTACGTGAAAAATGGGTCAAGGAAGAAATAGAATGTGAAAAGATCAAAGATTTTGCGATTGAAGTGGGAAGCTGTGCGGCTGCGGGAGATCAGGTCTGTATCAGACTCTTAGAAGAATTTGCGCATGCGTGGGCCGGATATGCCATTGCAGGGATGAAGAGAAACGGGATGCTGGACAAGCCGACGGCAGTCTACACGTCCGGAAGTATCTTTAAAAGCGCAACGGATGTACTGCTGGAAGCATTGAAAAGGAAGCTGCGGGCGGCAAATCCTCAGGTGAGGATTGCAGATTCTATGTATGAACCCATTGTAGGAGGTGTGATACTGGCACTGGAAAAGGCGTTGGGAGGCAAGGTATCGGACAAGATCCTTCAAAATGTCTATGCATCTGCCAGGACAAACGGACTGCTGCGAAATGAAAAATCAATAGAAAGGATTGGGGAATGAAAAGTGTAAAGATCGTAACAATCGGAGGCGGCTCTTCTTATACGCCGGAATTGGTGGAGGGATTTATCAAACGGTACGATCGTCTCCCGGTCAGAGAATTATGGCTTGTAGATATCGAAGAAGGACGCGAAAAGCTGAAAATCGTAGGGGGACTGGCAAAACGGATGGTAAAAAAAGCCGGAGTGCCGATGAAGATCGTATTATCGTATGACAGACGTGAGGCATTAAAAGACGCGGATTTCGTGACAACACAGATGCGGGTTGGACAGCTTGAGGCGCGGATCCAGGATGAGCGGATTCCGCTGAAGTACGGCATGATCGGGCAGGAAACCAATGGTGCAGGCGGGATGTTTAAGGCATTTCGGACCATTCCGGTTATTCTGGATATCGTAAAGGATATGGAGGAGTTATGCCCGGGCGCATGGATGATCAATTTTACCAATCCGGCAGGAATGATCACAGAAGCAGTACTGCGGCATACGGATTTTAAGAAAGTGATCGGATTATGCAATGTCCCGATCAATATGGTAAATGGTTTTGCGAAGATGATGAAGGTCAGCCCGGACCGCATCAGGATGGAAATTGCAGGCGTGAACCACCACATTTTTGCGACCGATATTTTCCTGGATGGGGAATCTATTCTGGAAAAAGTGATCAAAGTATATCAGAATCTGGATACTTCGGATGCTATTGCAATGAAAAATTTTAACGCATTTCCATTTTCACCGGGACTGCTGAACGGACTCGGCTGTATTCCCTGTCCCTATCATAACTATTACTTTTTTACAAAGAAACAGCTGGAGGAAGAATTAAAGGAATATCAGGAAGGCAGGGTCCGCGGAGAGGTCGTGAGAAGGCTGGAAGCAGAGCTTTTTGAACTGTATCAGAATGAGGATCTGGATGAAAAGCCGAAACAGCTGGAACAGCGGGGCGGGGCACTGTACAGCGATGCGGCGTGTAATCTGACCTGTTCGATTTATAACAATACCTGCGATATCCAGTATGTTAATGTCCGCAATCAGGGGGCAGTCTCCAATCTTCCGGCGGACAGCGCAGTTGAGATTGCCAGTGTGATAACGAAGGATGGACCGAAACCAATTGCGGTAGGAGAATTAAAACCACAGATCAACGGAATGATACAGATGATCAAGTCCTTTGAACGTATGGTGTGCGAAGCAGCGGTGACAGGAAACCGGGATCTGGCAGTTGCGGCGCTGAATATCAATCCGCTCTGTCCCAGTGATGAACTGGCCAATATTACGGTTGACGAGCTGATCCGGGCGCATAAAAAATATCTGCCTCAGTTTGCCGACAGAATTTGATCGACGAAGAGGAGATGCTATGTCAGAGAAAAAGATTCTGGTTTTGACCGGAAGTCCGAGACTACATGGAAACAGCGACCAGATGGCAGAAGCATTTGCGGAAGGAGCGAGGTTTGCAGGGCATACGGTGATGAAGTTCGAGGCAGGAAGAAAGCAGATCAGCGGCTGCTTAGCATGTAAAATGTGCAGAAGATCAGGGCGCTGTGTGCGGAAGGATGATTTTATGGAACTGGTCCCTCTCGCAGAGAATGCGCAGGTATTGGTTTTGGTGTCTCCGCTGTACTCCTTTGCGTTTTCCGCTCAGCTAAAGGCAGCAATGGATCGGTTCTACTGCTTTGAGGCGAAGGGCGGATTGAAGCAGACTCGGGAGAGCGCTCTTCTGCTCTGCGGAGGGGACAGGGAGGAAGCGCATTATCAGGGAGCGGTAGGTTCTTACCGTCAGTATAGCAGCTATCAGGGCTGGAAAGACCGGGGGATCATACTGGCAAAAGGATTTTCAGGAAAGGGGGAAATCGATGGACATCCGGTTTTAGAGGAATGCATGCGGCTGGGTAAAGCAATTTAAATCAGGCAAAAAACGGAATGGAAATATTTCACAAGCTGTTTTTGGATAAAGCTGCTTTGAAATGGTTCAGAATAGGACTGTGGTAAACTATTCGGATAAATAAAAGCAGTAGAAGAGGTGACTGATTTGAAAAAAGAAATGTTATTGGAGGGATTTTACATTCCGGAAACGACACTGCCGTTCACGATTGGTTTGTTTACTGAAAGAAGGTGTGAGTCGCATTGGCATCATTATTGGGAAATTCTGTATCAGGTTGAGGGAGAGACCATGATCAAGGTAGGCAGCGAAGAATTTCATTCGAGAGAAGGAGAGGTGACGATCATCGGAGCCGAAGAGATCCATGCGACGGCCAAATTGTCCAGGCGGCATACGATCCTTGTGATGCAGTTTGAACTGTCAGCGGTTCTGCCATATATCGGGACAATATCGGAATACCAGTATCTTACCCATATATTGTTCAACAGTTTGGAAGAAAAAGCCCATTTCCGGGTGACAGAAGAAAATAATCAGATGCAGGAGCTGCTCACGAAAACCTTTGAGGAGTATGAGAAAAAACAGATTGGTTATGAGATACAGATACAGGCGTATCTGATGCAGATGTTTGCTTTTTTTATACGAAATGAGTATCTCAAATTTCCGCAGATTCCGGAAGAGAGAAGGCAGGCATTGGAAAAGGTAAAGGAATCCATACTTTATGTGGAGAAAAATTTCAGTAAAAGTATAACATTGGAAGAGGTCGCAGAGGTTTCTTCCATCAGCATTTATAATTTCTGCAGGACCTTTAAGAAGGCGACGGATCGGACATTTGTAGAATATTTGAATTATATCCGTTTGCGCGAAGCAGAGAAAATGCTGTTAACGACAAACAGATCGATCAGTGATATTGCTTACGATATCGGTTTTTCAAGTGTAAGCTATTTCAATAAAATGTTCAAAAAGAAGTATGGGTACCCTCCGTTTTTATACAAGAAACAGAATGCAGGATTAAATGGACAAAAAAGAAAGTAGAGGTAGAAAGATGAAAATAGGTTGTGCAGTAGGGTGTTTTACATACCCTCACTATGATCCGCCGTATGAGAATGCAATCCGGAAGATCGGAGAATTGGGATTTGACGGGCTCGAGCTGATCGTAGCCGAAAAAGAAGATCTGCGTCAGTATTATACCCCATCCAGAATCAAAGAATTGCGATCCTTGTATGAAAGCTATGGCATGGAACTTTCAGAGCTGGCGCTATATGCAACGGTCGTGACAGGATTGATGGAAACGGGAAAGGCGGAAAAACAGGCAGCATATGACCTGTTTGAAAGAGGAGTTGAGACTGCGAAGAAGCTGGGAACGGATAAGATTAATATTGTGTCTAACTGGCCCAATGAGTTTACGGCGCCGATTCCGTATATTCCCTGTCATTTCCATCCAAACGGGGTGAGTCCGTTTTCGCCGAAATTAAAGATGGATATCCCGCGGAATTATGATGCGAAAGGGGCATGGGACAACTATATAGAATCGTTACAAGTCCTCACAGAGATCTGTGAGAAAAATCAGATGGATTTTTTGGTAGAAGGTCATGCGAATGTAGTAGTGGGAACGACAGACGCATTTTTGCGCGCGTCAGACCAGATTGCAAGCGAGCGGTTCTGTACAAATTTTGATACGGCATGGCAGCTGGTTCAGAGAGAATATATTCCCTGGTCTGTATATAAGCTGGGGGAGAAGATCAAACATATCCATGTCCGGGACGGAGACGGGATGCTGTGCTATTCTTATCCGCCGGGAATGGGGATCATTGACTGGACTGGATTTGTGAAGTCATTGCTGGATATCGGCTATGACGGATTTTTGTCGCTGGAACTGGCAGGCTTTGACGATCCGGATAAATACATCAAAGAAGCAAAAGAGTATATGGAACGGATCCTGATCGAAGAAGGGGCAAAAAAATAAGGAGGCAGTGGGGTATGGTGCTGAGTGTAAGTACGTGGAGCGCTCATGAACAACTGTATCATGGAAAGATGTCAAAGGAAGATTTTGTGAAATTGCTGCATAAGCATGGGGTGTCTGGTATGGAAGCAGTGGACATTGATTTCCAGGATACTTCTTTTGAAAGTATGAAAGAATTGCAGGATATTGGCCGGGCGTATGGGGTTGAGATCACATGCATGTCGCTGGAGCATGATCTGTGCAGATATACGGAGGAAGAACGCCGGATGGATGCGGACAGGGTGATTCATTGGCTGGAGACCGCGAAAAAGCTGAATGTCCGGAACGTGCGTGTGTTTACTGGATGGCTGAAAGAAGGGGTTCCCTATCACATGCAGATGAAGTGGATCTATGAAGGGATCGAGAGGATCATAAAAAAAGCGGAAGAGTGGGATCTGAATCTTGTATTGGAGAATCATGACAATGTGTGCTTCGGGGCGGATGAGATCGTGGAGCTGATCGGAGACATGCGTTCCGAATGTCTGTTTACCTGTCCGGATGTGTTTAATTATAAGACTTTTTCCGCGTCCGGAACCCCTCTGATCGGGGAATGGAGCTATCAGGAGATTGGGAAATTACTTCCTTATGCAAAGAATGTACATATCAAAATATGTAGAGCAATCAAGGACAATACGAGGGATGCGTATCTGGATCTGGAACGTATGCAAAGGCTTCTGAAAAAGTATGAATATGACGGCCCGGTTGCGCTGGAGTTCATGTGGCCTCTTTTAAAAGCAGGGGCGGATCCTGTGGAAGAACTGGAAAATGCGATCGAGGTGCTGAAATACCAGATGCATCCTATGTGTGTGAAGCAGAAGTAAGGAACTGTCCGGAAATATACTGTGCGCCAGATAAATCTGCCGCACAGTATAACATGATGCGCACAGCCGCATAAGGAAACATGCCGCTTTGCGGTTGCGGCTGGCGCGATACTCACGGCAGATTTCATCGGCCGTGAGTATAATTTATGCATCTTAGCGGGTCTATTCCTAAAAATATAATTCAGAAGAATCTAGGAGGTATTATCATGGGTAAAATAAAAATCGGAGTGGCCGGATGCGGAGATCTGGCCCATATTCGTTATTTTTATGCACTGAGGCATCTGAAGGAATCATTTGAACTGATAGGGGTGCATGATTATAACCCGGAAGTGTGTAAAAGAACAGCGGAAGAATTTGGAGTAAGGGGATATAAAAAATTAGAAGATATGCTTGCGGTACAGGAGATGGATGCGGTCATCATTGCCACATTTCATCCGAGCCATGCAGAGATCGCAATCAAATCAATGAAAGCCGGAAAACATGTTTTGATAGAAAAGCCATTCGCCACCAGTTCGTCGGACGCCCTTGCGGTAGGAAAAACAGCCAAAGAAACGAAAAAAATGTGCATGGCGCTGCCGTTTGAGATTTATCCTAATTTTGTGGCCGCAAAGAAAATGATAGAAAATGGCACTATTGGCGAAGTGGCATCAGCAGACGGTGTGTTCGCACATCATGGACCGCTCCACGCTCCGTGGTTTTTTGACCGGGAGCGTGCGCAGTGGGGTGTACTGGCGGACCTTGGGATTTATCCGATCTCTGTTTTGATGTATTTGCTGGGGCCGGCCCGATATGTGGCGGGAAAAGTGGGGACGTCGGAGAAAGACAGGATGTCATTGTCAGGTGATCCCATTCATGTGACTGTAGAAGACAATGCGGCGGCAATCCTGGAATGGGAGAACGGCGCGGTCGGAACGGTACGTACCAACTGGTGTACGGCAACGGATAAAAGCGGATGCTTATACTATATTACGTTATATGGAAACAAAGGGATTATTTATATCAATATGCTGACACAGGAACTGATCGTATATTCTCCACATAAGGAGATTGAGAATGCAAAAAAAATAAATTATCTCGGATTTGGGGAAAGTTATCTGGTCAATGTGGAAGCATACGATGATCACTGCAATATTTTAAATGCATTTCACCGTGCGATTGAAACAGGAGTGATTGAGAATGACGGCTGTAATCTGGAAAGGCAGATCCATGTGATCGAAACGATTGACAAGCTCTATGAAGCTTCCAGGACCGGGGTTCGGCAGATGCTGTAGAAGTATGAAAAAAACTACGATTAGGACTGTGCATTCACTGCACAGCCCGCATAATACCAGGATACAATTTCGAAAATGTTTCCAGCAACCCACTTATTAATGAGCAAAAAGCGGCTGCGTTAGCAGACGTATAAGTGCGTCAGCACGGTTTTTGCGAATGGATAAGTGGGTTGCTCCTTGGAGCATCTAACCGCACAGCTGGAAATGTTTTCTGTATTCTGAAGGAGATTTTCCGGTAATCTTTTTAAATACCTTGGAAAAGTAGAGCTCATCCTGAAAACCTGTTGAATACGAAATCTGCCGGATCGAAAGAGCTGAATTTTGTAAAAGGATTTTTGCGCGTTCAATCCGATAGGCAGTCAGATATTCTTTGGGCGATGTGTTGGTCAGCGCCTTAAAACAACGAAACAGCCAGCTTCTGCTAATTCCGCAGGCACATGCGAGAGTTTCGACAGAAATGGTATTTTGATAGTTCTGTAAAATATACTTTTCTGCAGCTTTCAGATTTTTTTCCATGGCGGATTCATTTGCCGAATCCCCTGATTGTGAATATTCGATAAAATGGGACAGCAAAAGATAGAGATAACCAATCATCCGGATGGAAAGATGGGAATCTTCACCTTTGGAATTATAAATAAGTAAAAAAAGCTCCAGAATATCATTGGAGGGAAGAGATAATACAGGTACTTCTTTTGAAAAATCTGTCAGATTGATTAGAATCTCAGCATCATTTCCACTAAAACCTACCCAGTAATATTCCCAGGGATTGTCCATGTCAGAATAGTAAGTAGCTCTTACGGAAGGATAGATCAGAAAAGCTTCACCTGCGCGCGGATGAAATTTTTGACCATCCATTATATAATAACCTGCACCTGAAATGATATAGTGAACCAGATAATAATCACGGATACAGGGACCAAAAAGGTGATCCTTTGAACAACTCTGAAAGCCTACATCCCGCACAGACAGGGATGTAAGCCGGCGGTCTGACTGATATCGGAAGATATAATTATTATTTTTATTTTCCATTACAATTCACCTCTGAGAACCATTATACGATATATAACAACAAATTTCCATGCAGAAGCAATAAACGTAACTATTTTCCTGAAAAAGTGAATGATAATATAATAATTAAGAAGTGTGTAAACTAAAAAACAGAAAGGGAGTGGTGATGACAATGGTGCAAATAGAGTTTCCAAAAGAGCACGAGAAAAGGAAGTTCCGGCTTGTAAATCAGATTGGAAATGCAGAATTAGAGATGCGGGCAGAGTTCCCTGTGACGATTCAGATTCTGGGAGGCAGAATGCTGAAAGCACGTTATGACAGCATAGAGAAGGAAGGGGATTCCTTCCGATGCGAAGCATACATAAAATGCGCATCTCTATTGGAGGCAAGAGTAGTCGATCTATGGACACCGGAAAAAGAGGGAGCCAGACTCGACCGGTCTCTGTGCTATATAAGAGGGGGCAGTGCGCTTCGTCTGCATACGGAATTCGAGTGCAGAGACAACAGGGCAAGTTCCTTCGACAATTATCAATTCATTTTTCCAGGCGCATTTTACAACAAAAATGATACGGACGGCGACGGAATGGATGATTATCTGGGCACATTCAGCCAGGATTATAAAGATGATCGGAATCCGCTTCTGGCTGAGACCTGCTACTGCGTCAATACAAATACATTTATTTCATTAATCCGAGCGGACCAGCCGAAGAAAGATCAAACGATCACCCGCGACATGATTCAAAAAAGGCATTTTGTATATGATTCAGATATTGGTTCTCTCGGATTTTCCCCTTCTGACAGGAAAACGAATGAGTTTATCTTCCGGCTGGATTATCCGTTTTATGAAAGAAATTCCTTCTGTCTGAATGTAGACGGCTCGGAATGGTCCGGCTATCTGGAACTTCAGCCGGGAGAGCAACGGCGCATGTCCTACATGATCCTGATGGGAAAAGCACAGGACCTGACGGCAGCATCATGGAATACTACAGCATTTCAGATGGAACGGATGCTGAATCCGGATATCAGGCTTCCGTTCACACTGGAAGAGGCGATGAAATACCGGAGAGAGCTGATATTTCAAAGCTATAAAGAATATCCGGAAAAGGACGGCAATCCGGCAGGCTTCTTTATTCATTTCTCACCGAGAAAAAAATATGGAAATCAGAACCTGCTGGAATATGGGTTTACAGGAAACCAGATCATGAACTGCTATGTGATGCTTAAGGCGTATGAGGTATCAAAGGACGAAGAATACAGGAGGAGAGCTCACAATGTAATACGGTTCTTTGTGGAAAGATGTATCGAAGAGAATGGACTGCCAAATGGTATCTATAATATAGAAAAACAGGAGTTTGTCTATTGGTGGACGGGGGTGCTTCTCCCATTCCAATATTCTGACAGCAGGGAGGAACTGGAAAACTACTTGGGGGACCAGGTAGTTGACGCATTGATGGAAACAGCAGAGCAACTGAAAGGCAAGACCGGAAATTATGTGCGTACCATGGTAGAGGCGATGCATTATTTGATGCTCTGTTATCAAATGGAGGCAAAGTGGGGACAATATCATAAGGATTGGTTGGACGCAGTGATCAGATTCTGCGATACAATGGTAGAGATTCAGAATGAGAACGGTTCGTGGAACCGTGCCTATGATATGAACAAAAAACCGATCTTAGAGCCTATCAATTGGTTTGGCTCCAATGAATTGGAGAGAGGCTCGGGAAGCATTTTTCCAATTCAGGTACTGGCACTGACATATGATTACATGAAAGCGGAAAAATATCGGAAAGCCATCCAAAGGGCAGCAGATTTTATCAATTCCAGATATGTGAAGGATGTGCTGTATTTAGGGGGACTGAATGATACAACTCATAAAAAATCGGTGAAGATCGATGCGGTCGGCGTCATGTATGCCATGCGGTCGCTCCTGACTGCATATGACTGTATCCGGGATCCAGGATATCTGGCAGGTGCTAGGGACGCGGCAAGAATCCTGGGATCCTGGACGTATCTGTGGGATATTCCGTTTGACCAGGAAACCTTACTGGGCAAACATGGATTTAAAACCACCGGCTGGGCCGGATGCGACGCAATTCCCGGATGCAGCTACGTAGACGATGAATTTGCGGAATTTGTTCCGGATCTGATGCGGATTGCCAAATACTGCCGTGATGAAAAGCTGGCCAAGCTGGGAAAAATCGTTACATTGGGAATGCATCACGGGTTGTCCATGCCGCAGAATATGTACGGATATTCTATGCCCGGAATCCAGTGCGAGGGATATCTGACTTCGTTGTGGCTTTCGGATACGGAGGCAAAAGAATTTGCCGGAGCTGTGGCAAAGAATAAGGGGGATGACAACGATACCTGTAATGGTCTGGTGGCGGCACAGGCATTGTACAATCTGGAGACGCTGAAAGAGCTGTTTGGCACATTGGACTTTGAAGAAATAAGGCGGATGGTCACTCTGCAAGAATAGACAGGCAGATCAGGGCGGAAATAGACTGGAAATAAACGGAACCTGCTGTTGCCCTGATAGGACAAAAGCAAAATTGTACAATAATCCAGCAATAATGCGGGTAGATTGAAAAGGGCGTTTTTTATATACTGACAACAACATCAAGTATTGCCCGCATTTAAAATTTGCTGCGCAGATGGCGGACAAGCAATAAATTTGAAAAGGAGGAAAAGCTATGAAAATGAAAAAGTTGGTGGCGTTTTTACTGTGTACAGTAATGATCGGAACCGGGTTGTCCGGCTGTGGTTCAGATCAAACAGAACAAACAGAAACATCAGAGACGTCAGAGGCATCAGAAGGCGAAAGTGAGGAAGTCCCTGAGGAGAGCGGAAAACCGGAAAAAATCAAGATCATCAGCACCACGGACGATGTAGGATATTTCGAATACATCGGGGAGCGGTATACGGAAGAATACGGTGTGGAAGTAGAGATCATCAGCCAGGCATATGATGACACGAAGACAAAGATCACGACAAGCGTTACCAGTGGAAATGCAGATATTGCATATCTGGATGTGGTATGGCCGGCAGAATTTGCAGATAAAGGGTTGATCCTTCCTCTGGATGAATACTATACGGATGAGATGCGGGAGAATCTCCTGCAGGGAAACATCGACCAGATGTCGGCAGGCGGCAAGGTATACGGTGTGCCTTTCTGTAACAACGGAACCTTTATGTATTACAATAAGGCAATGCTGGGACAGGCAGGCTACGACGCACCGCCGGAAACGTGGGATGAGTTAAAGGAAATGAGCATGAAGATGCAGTCCGAGGGAATCTGTAAATACGGGATCGCCTGGCCGGGACTGCAGGCGGAAGGCTCCATCTGCAACATGTCTACCCTGTTGTGCTCCTTTGGAGGAGAATGGGTAGATGATCAGGGGGATTTTGCGTTTCACAGCGATGAGGGCGTGCAGGCCATTGGATTTATGACCGGTTCGATTCAGGACGGATGGGCGGATCCTTCGTCTGTGTCCTACTCAGACCGGGATATCCTGGATGCATTTCTCGCAGGAGATACAGCATTTGTGACCAATTGGTCTTATGCGTACAATGTGGCAAATGACCCGGCGCAGTCCCAGGTGGCCGGAGACGTGGATGTATGTCTTGTTCCGGGAGCAAATGGAACAACAAGCGCGTTTGCGACAGGCGGGGGCGGACTGGGAATCCTGTCCACATCAAAATCTCCGGAGTACGCATGGAAATTTATCGAAAAGTTGGCGGATGCGGAGATCCAGAAATATGGATTCGAAAAGTTTACGATGATGCCGACATTAAAAGCAGTATTTGAAGACCCGGAGGTTCAGGCGTTAGATCCCTCCCTGGAGAAAATGTATCCTCAGTTCGAATATCCGGCAAACAGACCGGCTGTTCCGAATTACAGTGAATGGTCCAATATCCTTCAGGTAGAGCTGAGTTCCATCATGATCGGAAATGAGGATGCGAAAACAGGGCTTGATCAGGCTTATGACCAGGTAAAGGATTTTTTGAAATAACCGAGATGTGAGCAAATGAACAGGAGTGACTATGCTAAAAAAATGGAATCAATCAATGGGAAATGAGAAGAGTACGGCTTATCTTATGGTATTTCCCACGGCAGTTATCATTACCTTGTTAGGAATCGGTCCGATTCTATATGTAGTCTGGCTCAGTTTGTGCAAAGTCAATCCGGTGACAATGGAAACCGAATTTGCGGGTCTGCAAAATTACACGGAAACATTGAGTAATCCAGGGTTTTGGCAGTCCATGGGGATCACATTCTATTTTACGATCGTATCCATTGCGCTGCAGCTTTTTCTAGGAGTGTGCGTGGCGCTTCTGCTGAATCAGGATTTCAGGGGGAGGTGGCTGGTCAGGACATTGTGTATACTGCCCTGGGCAGTTCCGACCTTGGTAAACGCGAATCTGTGGAAATGGATGCTGAATACCTCATACGGGATCATCAATAAGCTGCTGATCGCTTTTCATATTGTAGACGAGGGGATATTCTGGCTCGGAGATCCGAAGCTTACGCTGAACTGTGTGATTCTGGTGGATACGTGGCGGATGCTTCCCATGGTGACTTTGATGCTGCTTGCCGCATTGCAGACCGTATCAAAGTCTACCCTGGAAGCGGCGACCATGGACGGGGCAGGCGCGGTCAGAAGGGTGTTAAGTGTATATTTGCCCAGCATCAAACCGATGCTTCTTGTGGTGCTGGTATTAAGGACGATTCAGGCATTCCGTGTATTCGACATTATTTTTACCATGACGAAAGGCGGACCGGACAACGGAACTATGGTAATCAGTTTTTACACCTATTATGAAATTTATAATTATCTGAACTATGGGAAAGGTGCGGCGATCGCATTGATCATTCTGGCTGCGATGCTAATTCTTTCATTGATCTATATGCAGCTGTTAAAAGAAAAGGATTAGGGTGGCGGATGTATAAGAAAAAAAAGAAACTAAAGAGGGCAGGTATTTATATTGGAGCCGTTATACTCGTGGTATGGAGCGTGCTGCCTGTTTTGTGGATGTTCCTGTCCAGCATTACCCCGAGCAACGAGATTATAGACGCATCCATCTTACTTCCGAAACATGTTACATTGGACCGATATAAAATGATCCTGTGGGGAGAGCAGATCGAAGGAGTGAACCGGAACGCAGCGGCGCAGTCGGCCGTATTCCGTCAGGCAATGGTAAACAGTACGATCGTAGCGGTTGTGACGACAGGCGTCAGTATCCTCATCGGCGCGTCATCTTCATATGCGTTTGCGAGACTGCGGTTCAAAGGGAACGGTACTCTGCGGTTCTCAGCACTGTTTTTCCAGCTTCTGCCGCCGATCTCATTGCTGATACCATACTATATTGTGGTCAGTAAGTCGGGGATGCTGGATAAACTATCTACGCTGATCTTAGTGAACGCCAATTTTGTACTGGCCTATGTGATCTGGGTGATGTCAAATTTTTTCAAAGCCATTCCCAAGGATCTTGAAAATGCGGCCAGGATTGACGGGTGTACGTGGATGCAGGCGTATATCAAGGTGGCGCTGCCCAATACGCTGCCTGGCTTTGTGGCGGTAGGCGCACTGGCATTTTTGATGTGCTGGGATGAATTTATGTTTGCTTTGGTTTTTGCGCAATCAGATAAAGCAAAGATGATCACGGTTGCCGTTTCGGAATTCGGGACGAAGTATGGGATTGATTATGGAATGACTATGACAGCGGGAGTGATAGCAACGATCATCCCTATGATTCTGGTATTGTTTTTCCAGAAATATATTGTTTCGGGGCTGACATCCGGGGCAGTAAAGGAATAGGACTGACAGAGGTTCGTTATTCTGAGCGCCCGGTCAGGGTGTCAACGGTAACGATGTTCTGAACAGGATCGTGAGCGGAGCATGAGAGACTGAAAAGAGAGCAGGTTTAGGAGTAGGAGAACATGAAAATTACATTTCCTCAAATTTACGGACACCATTATGTCAAAATGGAAAATAAAAACAACAGCACCCGGATACAGCTGGACTTTCCGGCCAGGGTACAGATTCTTGGCGGGAAAAATATCAGAACCAGATACGATCATGTGAAAGAAGAGCAGGGAAGATATCTGGCAGAAGCGGCAATCAGGGTAAATGCAGAATATGAACTGCGTCTGGCGGATACATGGTATTCGGCCGGGGACGGTCAGATCAGGCTGGATCGGAGAGTAGAGTGCGTAAAATCCGCAGAGAAAAAAGGAATCCGTGTTACAAGCGGATTTCGTATGGAAGACGCGGCGGCAAAGTCATTTGACGATTATCAGATTCTGTTTCCGGGAGCATTTTATAATAAAAATGATACCGACGAAGATGGGATGGACGATTATCTGGGCACCTTTGAGCAGGACTATAAGGATGATCGTAACCCGGGCCTGTCAGAGACCGTGTGGTGTTCCAGATCAGGGCATTATACCGCGCTCATCCGGGCGGATGTGCCTTCGGCAGATGAAACGATTACGAGAGAGCAGATCAAAGAGCGGCATTTCCTGCTGGATACGGAAATCGGATCTCTGGGCTTTTCCCCTTCCAGCTATAAAGTGAACGAGGTCATTCTTCGATGTGATTTTCCATTTTGCGAGAGAAACAGCTTTTGCCTGAACGTAGACGGGTCTGATTGGGCGGGCTATCAGAAGATGGGGCAGGGCGACAGCTTTGAGATCTCCTATATTCTTATGTTCGGTCAGGCAGAGGACCTCACAGAGGCGGGATGGCAGGTTTCAAAAGTGCAGATGGAACGGATTTTGCAGGAGGACACGGCAGCTCCGTTTACGATGGAAGAGTCGATGAAATGCAGAAGAGAAATGACACACAACAGCTACCGCGATTTTTCGGAAAAAGATAATGAACCAGCCGGATATTTTGTACATTTTTCTCCAAGAAAGTCTTATGGAAAACAGAATATACTGGAATATGGTTTTTCCGGGCAGCAACAGATGCTGGCGTATGTCATGCTTCGGGCGGCGGAGGATTTAAAGGATGGGGAATACAGGCGCAGAGCCGTGAAGACGCTGGAATTTTTTATGAAAAAATGCATCCATGAATCAGGCATTCCATATGGGCTGTATGATGTAGATAAAGAAGACTATATTTTCTGGTGGACCGGGGTGCTGTTTCCGTTCCAGTACAGCCAAGACAGAAACGAATTGGAGAAATATCTGGGCGTTCAGGTCGTGGAAAGCATCCTGCCGGTAGCGGAAGAGCTGAAAAAGTACAAGGGCAATTATACCAGGACGATGATCGAATCCATGTATTATTTGTGGCTATGCTACGAGACAGAAAAAAAGAACGGCTGTATTCATGAGGATTGGAAGCGGGCTGTGATCAGATTCTGCGATAAGTTCGCGGAAATCCAGAATGAGGACGGTTCCTGGAACCGGGCATATACGATGGCAGGAGAGCCGATCAGGGAACCGGAGATGTGGTTCGGATGCAACCGGATTGAGCGGGGATCCGGAGTGATCTTTCCAATCGAGGTGTTGACAAAGGTATATCTGGAGACGAAGGATGAAAAATATCTGAGATCCTGTATCAGAGCCGCAGACTTTATCTGCCAGTATTATGTGAAAGATATCAAATATATCGGAGGACTGAATGATACGACACATAAAAAATCTGTTAAGATTGATGCGGTCGGTGTGATGTTTGCCATGCGTTCTCTGCTATTTACATATGAAATCTGTCGGGAACAGAAATATCTGAGAGCGGCGGAAAAAGCGGCGAAAGTATTGTCTACATGGACCTTTTTATGGGATGTTCCTTTTAATAAAGGGACGGTGCTGGGAGATCATGAGTTTAAGACGACAGGCTGGGCAGGCTGCGATGTGATTCCGGCAGGAAGCTATGTGGATACGGAATTCATTGAATTTGTGCCGGACGTGATGCGTATTGCGCAGTACTGTAAAAATCCATACCTTGCAAAGCTCGCGAAGATCGTGTATCTGGGGATGCAGCATGGAACCTCTACCTATAGGGATATGTATGGATACCAGATGGCCGGGGTGCAGTGCGAAGGGTATATGAATTCACTCTGGCTTTCAGATTCTGAAAATCCGGAATTTTCAGGAGCCGTCGCAAAGATGAAGGGAGATGATAATGATACCTGCAATGGGCTGATCAATGGGCAAAACCTGGCAACCATGCATTGGCTCCTGGATCATTACGGAACGCTGGATGTGGATACGGTGATCAATCAGATATTTTAATGCCAGAGAAGTGCCAGGCTGGCGCCAGAATGTGATATTTGCAGTCACCCATAATAACAATTTTACAGAAAACCTGAAGATAATCCATGGATTTATCTCCAGGTTTTTCTATGATAAGGTTGTGATCAGGCAACATTCAGAACAGCAGGAGGCTGGTATTATGACGGAAACGGCGGTGACAAGGATTACGATAGCTGCTCCATGACCTACCGGTTTGCACAGGCTGCCTATTTTTTTCGTCTGTACGCTGGGAGGGATCGAGGTGTTTTTGCTTCCTGTACTAAAGGGGCATTGCGCGGCATCTATCCCATTGGCTGAGTCTGCCGATCTTTGACAATGCAGGTATCCTGACCATCGGATATGCCTGTACGAACCTGCAGATGTCGGAAAGCTACAATGCGCCGGGTTCGTTACAGTTCACAGGTCGTGAACTGTAACTGGCGTTTGTTTCAGCAGCATGTAATAAAGAATCGCGCTTGTATTCCGGCAGCTGAAGAGCTATAATTAAGAGAAACCAAAGAAGAACAGGTTCTCCATGCGGCGGCCAAGTCTTTTTGCTTTTTATGAAAGGATTTGCCCAACTCATTCGTATTATTTATAAAGGGGTTCTTATTGGAAAAATAAAGGAGGTATGTAAAAATGAAAAAGTCAATTGTTTCCTTTGTGATTGCGGCTGCCCTTGTGATCGGCGGCGTGACGGTATATGCGTCTGCGTCAGGCGAGGCGCAGAGGGCGGCTGAGACGGAAGCAGTGGAGAAGGCAAAAGCGGAAAAGGAAGTGGCGGAGTTAAAGGCCGAACTGGCATCCATACAGAGGAAGACCGAGGCGGCAGCAAAGGAAAAGGCGGAAGAGGAAGCGGCAGCGAAAAAGAAAGCCGAGGAGGAAGCGGCGGCAAAGAAAAAGGCGGAAGAGGAAGCGGCAGCGGCTCAGAAGAAGGCCGAGGAGGAAGCGGCGGCGGAAGCCCAGAGACAGGCAGAGGAAGCGGCGGCAGCGGTAGCCCAGAGTACTGTGCAGACGGCGGCGCCGGCCGAAACCTATGCGGCTCCTTCGGAGCCTGTGGTGGATACACAGCCTGTATATCAGCCGGTCTGTCCGTATGGACATCCGATCTGCTATGATAATATGTGCGGTTATTCAGATTGCCCGAATAGCTACTGCTATGTGGGCGGCACATATAACAACAATACTGGGACGAACTATGATTACTCAGGCGGTAACTGCTACCAGGGCGGTTACGGTGACGGACATCATGGCGGCGGTCACCATAGGCGCGGGTGCTACTGACCGACAGTACATGACTGCGGCGGGATGAGGGAGTTGCTATGCGAAGTGAACAGGAGGCTGCGAGGGCAATTGAGCTGTATGCAGATACGGTACGCAGGATTTGTATGCTGCAATTAAAAAGCAATTCTGACACAGAGGACATATTTCAGACCGTATTTCTGAAGTATGTCCTTTATTCGGGTGTGTTTGAAAATGAGGAGCATGAGAAGGCATGGCTGATCCGTGTGACGCTCAATGCCTGCAAGGACTTTATGAAGAGCTTTTTCAGGAGCCATACGGTTCCTCTCGATGAGATCAAAGACCTCATCGCAGATGTTCCGGAGGACCACAGTGATGTCCTGGAAGCCGTCCTTTCCCTTCCCGCAAAATATAAAACCGTGATCTACCTTTATTTTTACGAACAATATTCGGCGGTGGAGATTGGCAGGCTTCTTGGAAAAAATGTGAACACGGTGTATACGCTTCTTGCCCGTGCCAAGGCAATGTTAAAGGAGCGGCTTGGAGGTGAGGGATTTGAGTAACCGGATCTATGATGCATTTGATTCTGTTTCCGCAGGCCGGGAATTAAAGGAAAAGACAAAGGCGTATCTGTCCCAGGCGTCGGTCCGCAGACATTCTGGTTCCGCCCGGTATGCTGCCGCGGTGGCCTGCCTGCTGTTTGTATTGCTGGGGATCGGAGGATATGCGTTTTATATGACCCCTGTCGCGGCGATCAGCATCGACGTCAATCCATCCATGGAGTGGGAGGTAAACCGCCTGGACCGGGTGGTATCTGTGATTTGTTATAACAAGGAAGCAGAGCATGTTGTGGAAAAGCTGCATTTAAAGCACAGGAAATATGATGAAGCCATCACCGTATTGCTCACCAGCAGGGAAATGTCCGGTTATCTGGCGGAAAATGCCGAAGTCAACATTTCCGTGGCGGCGGAGGATGAGACACGGAGTATCCGGATGCAGGGCCGCGCCGCGGAATGCGCAGGGGAGCATTGCGGGAATGTCAGCTGCCATGGGGGAAGCGCGTCAGACAGACAGGCGGCCAGTGAGGCCGGGGTGTCTCTTGGAAAATACGAAGCTTTTCTGGTATTGCAGGAATTAGACCCGTCCATTACCCTGGATAAGATCAGCGGGATGTGCATGGGAGAGATCCAGGCTCTGATCCGGAACTATCAGGGGCAGGAGGAAGAAACGGATTCGGTAGATTCCCATCATACAGACGGGGAACACTGCCAGAGATACAGGAACAGGAACGGCCGGGAGAGTGAAAACACCGCTGGTCAGAATATGAAAAATCTGAACAGCAAGGAGAGTGAAAGCACCGATAGCCAGGAAAGTGAAAAGGGAAACGATGATGAAATCGGATATCACCACGTTCACGGATATCACCATGCTCACGGACATCACCACGGTTCATGAGACACGCTGCAGAACTAGTACAGCGTTGCATTAATAATTGAGTAATAATCACTCGCTGTCCATGCCATTACTGCGTTGGAGTCAGTCAACGATGCTACCGGC
>QXWX01000385.1 GCA_009911175.1 Lachnospiraceae bacterium
CGGACTGGTTTTTGTATTTTACAATGGCCATAACCTCACCTCCTTGTCATATATTATAACATATGACAAGGAGAATGCCAATAGAAACAAGGCATATTTTTTTAAAAATATGCCTTGCAAAAAAATGAGCAAAGATGTGTCTATTCCCACTTTTACTATTCAGTATTTAATGGAATCTGGTCAGGGTCTGACCAGTAACGTTGGTAATACAATTGTACCAAATCGCTTCGCAATGGCTTGCCAACGTTATCGCTTTATGTTACACTGTCTCTAACATAAATTTCTTGAATAATTTTCTGATAATTTCCTGAATTGTAGTGGAAAGAATACTAATTCCATAATACAATTATCAGAAAATTTGACCGCAAGTTGGTACAATTGGAAATCATCAGATTCAAAGCAGGTTTTCCCTGCTTTTTTTGTTACGATGAATCAGATGCTTTCCTTAGTAATTACATCATAAAGGAGAAACTATTATTATGTTATGAGTTTTTGGAATAAATGTCTGAAATACAGCATTCTTGTGGATTCCGGCCTTTCTCAAAAACTCAGCACATAACACATATTATGTGACTACCCACATAATATGTGGATCTATCTCACAGGAAATGATGGCCTCCCGTCTATCATCCTTTATGATTATCAGCCTGGGAGG
>QXWX01000386.1 GCA_009911175.1 Lachnospiraceae bacterium
AAACACACACAGTCTCAAGCAAGAAATGGCTGCTGCAATGGCCACATCAATGGCGGTTCTCAACGCTAATTGCTTCAAAAACGCCAACCCCTCCAAGCCCACGAAGCCACTCCCTCTAATCTCTCTCCAAAACCTCCCAAAAGGCCTCACCACCACCACCACCACCGCTCCCCACCTCATCACCAGCTCCGCCGTGGCGGGCGCCGTTTTCTCCGCCCTCTCCGCCGCCAGCCCCGCCTTCGCCGCCCAGCAGCTGGCGGATATAGCCGATGGCGACAACCGCGGCCTCGCCCTCCTCCTCCCTCTCATCCCCGCGATTCTCTGGGTGCTCTACAACATCCTGCAGCCGGCGCTCAACCAGATCAACAGAATGAGGAGCTCTAAGGGCGTGATCATCGGGCTCGGCCTCGGCGGCCTCGCGGCGGCGGGGTTCCTCCACCCGCCGGAGGCTTCGGCAGCCGTGGTAGAGGCGGGCGCCGACAACAGGGGGCAGCTGCTGCTGTTCGTGGTGGCGCCGGCGATTGCTTGGGTGCTGTACAACATCTTGCAGCCGGCTTTGAACCAGATTAACAGGATGAGATCGGATTGACAAGGGTATATATGTAAAATCCAATCTTTTTGTGTGCATGTAACTTTGCATGGAATTGTACAATTC
>QXWX01000387.1 GCA_009911175.1 Lachnospiraceae bacterium
GAAGAAAGGAAAGGAGTTTCCATTACTGATTGTATTCCAAACTCAACTCTCCTCAGCCTCAGGCATAACGATTAGATAGAGGGGGCAGCAGAGATCAGATGGCAACACTAACTGAACTTAAAACACAGACGACTCCAAAAGCAGCCATTTTCATGGCTTACTTTTATTACGAAAAGGCTAGCTAGATTACCATCACTCCATCACTCAAGATGATGATGATGATGATGACCTGCTCCTTTGCAGACACTGACACAAAGTTAAATATAACACATATACACTATAACG
>QXWX01000388.1 GCA_009911175.1 Lachnospiraceae bacterium
TATAACGACATTCATTAATACTAATCTTCTTCTTCTTCTTCATCGCCTCTGCTTCGTCGCCCACTTAACTCATTTGCAGTTGCATGGATTGCAGGTGCAGTTTGCTCCGCACTTGCACCCGTTCTCAGCACCGCCTTCTGCAGACTCTCCCTCAAAAAACGTTTTTTGGGGAGCAACGCCGAGAACCAAGGTCTCAGTGGGGGCGGCGACCTCCGAGTAGCTCATGTCAGGGTACATCTTGCACCCGCCGCAGCCATTGCCGCAGCCGCAGTTAGCTCCACAACCACAGTTTCCTCCGCAGCAAGACATATTCTTCCTTAATTAATAAAATGAGAGATTTCAGAAAATGGAATTGTGGTGGGTGGCG
>QXWX01000389.1 GCA_009911175.1 Lachnospiraceae bacterium
CTTTAAATCAAGAAGAGAAAATAATGTCTGCTCAGACCGGGTCAAGTGCACCTATGCACACATCAAAATGTGCATAAACTGTCCAATAATCATCTGAAAAACACCCATTTGCTAAAAATAGCTTGAATATGAAGCAGTGATGACCTTTATTTACAACATCTTCAAGAAATCAACTAGAAACAGGAAACCGAGTTTTCAAAGAACATGGATGAATATGCATGTTGACGCTTTCTTCGTTGTATATCGCCTTGTGGGGGAATCTTACACATTCAATGCCAACTTCTGGGCAGCAAGTGCTTCAGCCTCAAGGGTAGGCTCCCAAAGGATGGTTGTTTCGGCAAGTAATCCGGTCACGGTGTATGGGTCCATGTTTGATGCTGGGCGTCTGTCTTCCAAATAACCTTTGCCTTCCCTCTCAGTGTCACGCCCCACACGGATTGAGCAACCACGATTAGCTACACCCCATGAAAACTGGTTAATGCTGGCAGTTTCGTGCTTCCCTGTCAATCTTCTCTCATTGCCTTCTCCATAAGCACTGATGTGCTCAGTGTGGCGAAGTGACAAGTTCAGAATCGCCTTTTTAATTACTTCAAACCCACCTTCTTCTCTCATGGCTAATGTACTGTAGTTAGTGTGGCATCCTGCTC
>QXWX01000390.1 GCA_009911175.1 Lachnospiraceae bacterium
GGTTGATAGTGAGGATAGGTATCGGACTGCGCTGGTGAAGATTCCCGCTCCGGAGTTTTATACGTTTTACAATGGAATAGCGGAGTTTCCTCTGGAACAGGAACTGTTTCTTTCTGATGCTTACCTTGATTCCAATGGAAAAGCTTCATTGGAATTGATGGTAAAGGTCATCAATATCAATTCCAATAAGGCACATAGTATTCTTGACAAATGTGAGGTGTTAAAGGAGTACAGTCTGTTTATTGACACGGTTCGGAAGTATTCGAAGGAAGAAGATTCTATAAAGAAAGCAATCCATGAGTGTATGGAACGCGGGATTTTGGCGGATTATCTACGGCGAAAAGTCAGTGAGGTGATGAATATGTTGATTGCGGAATACAGTTACGAGAAAGATATTCAGGTGAAGCAGGAGGAAGCATTTCAGATTGGGGAACGGCTTGGAGAATCCAGGGGCGAAAAGAGGGGCAAAAAGACCGGCAAAAGGATCGGTAAAAAAATCGGCAAACAAGAAGGAATTATCTTATCCAGTAAGGTCTTTCAGGCAGTAAAAGAGAATCCGGATTTTACAAACAAGCAGATTGCAAGTAAGGTTGCCTGCACTGTTGAAAATGTAAAAGATGTACGGAAGATGTTTTCCATATAATAT
>QXWX01000391.1 GCA_009911175.1 Lachnospiraceae bacterium
AAAACTCCAAACTTTCTTTCACAATGGCAAGTGTGACATCTTCAGCTGTTACCATCCCATCATTCACTGGCCTCAAGGCGGTTGCATCAACCGCCTCAAGAGCCAGTGGTGTAAAGGTGGCCGCCGCCACCCCAAAGCTTTCAGTGAGAGCCTCACTGAAAGATGCTGCAGTGACGGCTGTCGCCATTTCAGCCAGCGCGTTGCTTGCAAGCAATGCATTGGCTATTGAAGTCCTGCTTGGCGACAATAACGGTGCCTTGGTTTTTGAGCCAGCCACCTTCAGTGTTGCAGCAGGCGAAGAGATTGTGTTTAAAAACAACATAGGGTTCCCACACAATGTTGTTTTTGATGAAGATGAAATCCCATCTGGTGTTGATGCAGCCAAGATTTCTATGGATGAGCAGGAATATTTGAATGCAGGTGGTGAAACTTATGCAGTGAAATTAACTGAGAAAGGGACTTACAGTTTTTACTGTGCACCACACCAAGGTGCTGGTATGGTTGGCAAAGTTACTGTAAACTAAGTTTATCTTGGTTGATTCATTTTTATCATTTCTAAATAAAATTCGAAAAAAAAGCTGGTTTTGTAAAGAGTTGAATAGACCAAGATTTATCCAATCTCTATTATTATCTATATTTTAC
>QXWX01000392.1 GCA_009911175.1 Lachnospiraceae bacterium
TCCGTTGCTTTACGCCTGGTATAGATTGCAAGCAGTGTCTCATAGATGTCCAGCCTTATCAATTCTCTTGGCGGCTCTTTTTCTAAAATGCGAAGCGCTTCCTGCTCCGCTTTTTCAAAATTATTTATTCTGCATAAGATTGACAGTAGATTCACCTGCAGCCATCCACGGTAAAAATCATCTTCATATTTCTTGCAGAGCCGCAAGCCTTCTCTACAATATACTTCTGCGTTTGCCCAGTCTTCCGCAATAGTATATTCCTGTGTGATCTGGAGATAGTTTTTCACATATGACGGCCTCTCCTTGATATTCTGCAGCAGAAGAGGAAGATTTCGGGATTGTTTATCCGTATTATCACTTCCGCTGTCATAGATATATCCATAATGGTTTACATATGCATCAAAATATTTGCACGGCATCAGACGGGGAACCATTTCTTCATGGACCACATTCTGAAAAGCCAGATTTGGCACAAGCCGAGACATGCGAAAAGCATGATAATCAGAATATTGAATCCCATCCCAGCCCAAATAATTTTTCTGTTTGTAACACGCAGAACCAAAGCTTCGATATTCCCCGGACAAAAAGAAATCCCGTATTTCGGTTACGTCCTCGAACCATTCGTCATCGTCCAGATACAT
>QXWX01000393.1 GCA_009911175.1 Lachnospiraceae bacterium
AAAAAATGGCAAACCCTAAGGTTTTCTTCGACATGACCGTTGGCGGCCAGCCTGCCGGTCGGATCGTGATGGAGCTCTTTGCCGACGTCGTTCCCAAGACCGCCGAGAACTTCCGCGCTCTCTGCACCGGCGAGAAAGGGAACGGCCGCTCCGGCAAGCCCCTCCACTACAAGGGATCTTGCTTCCACCGCGTGATCCCCAACTTCATGTGCCAGGGCGGCGACTTCACCGCCGGAAACGGGACCGGAGGCGAGTCGATCTACGGCGCCAAGTTTGCCGACGAGAACTTCGTGAGGAAGCACACTGGACCTGGCGTGCTGTCTATGGCCAACGCCGGACCGGGAACGAATGGATCGCAGTTCTTCATCTGCACGGCGAAGACAGAGTGGCTGGACGGGAAGCACGTCGTCTTCGGGCAGGTTGTTGAGGGATACGAAATCGTGAAGGAGATCGAGAAGGTCGGATCCGGTAGCGGTAGGACCTCAAAGCCGGTTGTCGTTGCTGATTGCGGTCAACTCTAGATCTATCTTGTGATGATCTGTTGTGATATAGATCTGATGGTGATCTATCGTTTAATTTTACTGCTTTTTTTAATTTCCTAGTTTGACGTTGTGTTTGGGATTTGAGAGGTTGTTCCGA
>QXWX01000394.1 GCA_009911175.1 Lachnospiraceae bacterium
ATCACTAAAATGCAAAATGTCATCAACATGCCATAACACAAAAGGAAGCTTTTGGGCTCACGAGTGGGAAACACATGGTACATGTGCTGCCTCAGTAACGGGAGACCAATATAACTATTTCCTGACAACCCTCGGTTTGTATTATACGTTTGATGTCACGGAAGTCCTTTTTGGAGCTGGATATGTACCTTCAAATTCAGAGAAGTATCCATTAGCTGGAATAATTTCTGCCCTTGAAAATGCTTTCCACGCAAAACCACAAATTACATGCTCAAAAACTGG
>QXWX01000395.1 GCA_009911175.1 Lachnospiraceae bacterium
TTTGGAGGATGTCCGTTTATGTTTAACCAAGAAATTCAAGTTTAGAGACTGTCAAGTAGAAAACAAATGTCCCGATTATGTCAGCTTACCAGAGCCGGATGTCAATAGGATTGCACGTCTATCAGTTTTTGGCCACGAATCCTCCTAAGTTGTTCGCCCGCATTTCACTTCAATGTTTATCAGTATTTGTATTAATTATGTCTATGTTTTAAATAAAGGGGGCTGTTGTGTAAAACTCAGATGTTTTAAATAAAAAGGGTTGTTGTGTAAAACTCTGTTATAGAGTTGGTTATGCAACTGACTTTAGAAACCCCTTCCTGAACCGGTGTGACAG
>QXWX01000396.1 GCA_009911175.1 Lachnospiraceae bacterium
TTAGGCCACTTATAAATATTTTTTGACGCAAAATGGCAAAATTTCTGCATAAGAAAAACACTTATGCCAATGCTGGTATAAGCACAAGGTTTCTAACGGTTAATCCTGCCGCAATGACCTCTTTGCCGTAAGCTGTTGTAAAATACTTATAAGTTCCTTGAACCCGTTCAATAATCCCATGGAGACGGAGCCGCTTAAAAATTCTCGACATGGCAGACGGACTGATATCCTCCAGATGGCGGCGGATATCCTTTCCCTGCATTCCAAAAGTCATGTATTCGCCCCGGCTGATCACTTCCAGTACCAACAGATCTTTTGGGGAAAAGAAGTTCAGCCCACGGTAGGAACGGCCTTTCTCCTTAACAGCCTCTGTTGCTTTTGTAAGATTCTTCTTTCCGCCGCTGTGGTCATCAAAGGATGATACGAATTCCAGATACCGGTAGTTGGCGGCTTTCATGATTGTGAATAACTGATACAGGCTATAAATACTTTTTTTCAAAGGCGCTTTTTGTTCTGTGGAACTGCCGTCCCTGTGTTCCACTTTCCGTTTTACACGAAAAGTCCCGATGTCATTGCAAGTACTTTCTATCCGTAAAACACAGCCAAATTTATCATACATTTTAATTG
>QXWX01000046.1 GCA_009911175.1 Lachnospiraceae bacterium
GAAATCATCAGATTCAAAGCAGGTTTTCCCCTGCTTTTTTTGTTCGATGAATCAGATGCTTTCCTTATTAATTATACAACAAATGATTACAGGAAATTGCTTGAGGATGAGGATATTGATCTGATTGCGATTTCTACACAGCATAATAGTCACTGCAGATTTATTGTTGAGGCATTAAAGGCTGGAAAAAATGTATATTGTGAAAAACCGCTATGTCTGAATCTGAATGAACTGGAGCAGATTGAAGCGGTATATGCAGAAAATAGCGGTGAGCTTTTCTGTGGACTGAACCGAAGGCATGCGCCATTGATCCAGGAGATTAAGAAAGAGCTTCAGACGTCAAAAATTCCTGCTGTGTATGACTATATAGCAAATGCAGGATATATTCCACCGGATCACTGGACACAGGATGAGAGCAGAGGCGGAGGAAGGATTATCGGCGAAGCAGTACATTTTATAGATACGATTCAGTATCTGGATGGCAGTGAACTGGTAAATCTAGGAGTCAGTTATGCTGCGAATCCGGCATACCCAAAGAAAGACAATGCGGTTATTACTCTCAGATTTGCATCCGGGGCGGTTGCGAATATTGTATATACTTCTATGGGGAGTAAAAAATATCCGAAGGAACAGTTGCGGGTGTTCAGTAATGGGACTGTGTATGAGATGGATAATTATGTGGGATTGACGAAGTATGGGAGCGGTAAGAAAAGAGAAGTGAAGCTGAAGCAGGATAAGGGAATTGGAAGTGAATATCGGCATATATTTGATGTACTGACTGGAAAGAAGGAGAATGGGATTATAGGAGATGCATTTGTGGGGCATAGATTATTGATTGAAACTTTTTTTTCCTTAGCGGATACTTGATTTGGTTTTCTATAAAAAAAACAAATAATCCGAAGGTGTACTTTAAAAAGAGATTTCTTCGTATATATCCCGAACTTTGGGGGGGGGGGCATAATTGTTGAGATTTTTACAATTATTATTTTTTACAGAGAGCATATTCAGTGGCCCAAACTTGGATTATTTGCATTAGCCCAAGCTACAATTTTTCAATTTTGGACCCCAGAGTTTCTTAGAGGCTATGGTTGTGGGACACCAAACGGTTCCTTATGGACAATATGTGTCATAGTACAGTTTTATATAATTATATGGGTGGCTAGAAAGTTTTTTTGTAAACGAAAACTATTATTCTGGATATTATCGACTACAATGCTTATGATAATTGGTGCTTGTACAGGATTTGTTGAAGGGAAAATTCCAGATATTTTGTATAAACTTTATTGCCAGACAGTTGTACAGTATTTATGGATTTTTTTTCTTGGAGTTATAGTTGCAGAATATATAGATAATTTATTACCGTTACTTAAAAAATATTGTTGGGTATCTATACCGATTTTTATTGTATGGAATCTTTTGGAAATAGATATTTATTCTAGAAATTATCCCATTTTAATGACAATTGTATCATGTTTAGGATGCTTGGGATTTGCATA
Organism: Lachnospiraceae bacterium; assembly: GCA_009911175.1. The sequence goes on from QXWX01000046.1 coordinate 1,497, forward strand.
CAAATTTCCAAAAATAAATATAAAAACAGATATATCATATCCAATATATATTAGTCATATGATATTTGTCAATATAATGATATCAATTGGATGGATCGGAATAAAAGGATTTTTAGCATCTTTAGGCCTGACATTCATTTATTCTTATCTATCCACAATAATAAAGAAATCTTCTTCACAAAATAGTATACTTTAAAAGGTATAACATTTTTTGCTTTTAAGCCGTTTGACGAAATTATGCAAAAAATTGTTTGTCAACAGGCAACTACATAGTATGACCGAAAAAAATGGATAAAAGGATTTAGAGATGATACTCTTAGTTGGAACATTTCCTCCACCTATTGGAGGAGTAACAGTACATGTTAAACGTCTGCTTACTTTGCTTTCTAATAATAGAAAAGATGTTACATTTTTTGATATTAGGGATTTCGCGGGTAATAAAAAGAATAATGTTAAAATCTATATTACTACAATAAATAGATTAAGAAAAGAGTCAAATAATGCGATTATACACTATCAACTAAACAACTGGTTAGAATTATTTGTTATATGTATTTTGTGTCACAAAAGTTATAAAATATATACCACAGTCCATAGCTTTAGATGGAATGAGTATAATTTAATAGTGAAGATGGCATTTAGGTTATGTGAAAAAGCATCAAAAATACAGTATGTTGCTCCATCACAATCAATAAAAGAAGAATTAGTATATAGAGGAGTTAAAACAAAAAAAATAAATATCATATCTACTTATCTGCCTCCTGCTAAAGAAGAATATAAAGAACGAGTGCCAAAAGAAATTATGTCCTTTTTAAAAAGGACAAATAATATAATAGTTTTAGCGAATGCATCTAAACTATATAAAGATAAGTCCGGAATAGATGTTTATGGAATGGATATGTGTATTGAAGCTTGTTACAGACTTAAGACGCATTCTTTCATATTTTGTGTACCCCAATACGACACTAAATATATGCTGGAATGTAAAAAAAGTATTAGAAAGTATGATTTGCAGGACAGATTTTATATATACACAGGTCTAACTAATCTTGTTCCAATTTTAAAATCGGTAGATTGTTTTGTTAGACCTACATCAACAGATAGTTACGGAATATCTGTAGCGGAAGCTATTAATGTCGGTGTACCAAGTATAGCGTCTGACGTATGTGAGAGGGAGGAAGGGACCATTATATTTAAATCGCGTGATATTGATGATTTCTGTAAAAAGCTTCAGAAAATAAAAAAGAATAATAAGGTTAAAACTAATTCTAGAAATTATTATTTAAAATACCAGGAGATGTATCAAAATATCACGAAAATATAATTGCGTATTAGTTTGTTATAGTGTGGAGGGAAATATGCATATAATTGTGATTAGGGTTGGGATCATTACACATCCAATGACACAAAGCATAATTCGGATGTTGCTTGACTATAAAGTAAAAGTTTCAGTAGTCACTACAAAAAATCAAATTGACTTGAATAAACATTTTAATAAAAAAGTTGATATTCATGAATTAAAAGTAGACTATACAAAACCTGCTAATATTTTTATGAAATTTTTTCGTTTATTATATATTAGAAAACAGATGTGGAAAGAAATAGATTCTATATATTGTGAAGATAGCGTATTATGGGTTGGTCATAATATAACTATTAAACATTTAGGAAATAAACTGCTAAAATATCGTTATATTTTGCATCTAAATGAATTGAATGAAAATATAGCGTATTGGCCTAAGTTCCCTGTTTTTAAATTAAATGCAAATAAAATTGGAAATACAGCACTTGCTGTTATTGTGCCGGAATATAATAGAGCGCATATTGTAAAGGCATTATGGAATTTAAAAAAATTACCTTATATTATGCCTAATAAACCCTATTTATATGAGATGCCCGCCAGATACAGTCAAATCAATCATTCGGAAGATGCAAAAAAAATAATAAAAAAGTTAAAAGGAAAAAAGATTATTATATATCAGGGGGCTATTTCAGCAGAACGCAGATTAGATATATTTGTAAAAGCGGTAGGGGAGCTAGGAAGTGACTATGCATTTTTGATAATGTCAAATAATATCAATAATTTATCATTTAAACTTCCAGACAACTGTTATTGCATTGAATATATTAACGCACCTTATCATTTAGAAGTGACAAGTCATGCATATATCGGGGTATTGTCTTATATACCAGAAAAGACAAGTAATTCAATTCTAAATTCATTATACTGTGCTCCAAATAAAATATTCGAATATTCCATGTTTGGTATTCCAATGATTGGCAATGATATTCCTGGATTAAATATGTTGTTTAAAACAGAAAAGTGTGGAGAATGTATTTTAAATGAAATGACTGAGGAAGTAAAAAAAGCAATAAAAAAAATAGAGGAAAACTATAGTGATTATAGTAAAAATTCTAAGTTGTTTTATAATTCAGTTGATAATTATGAGAAAATGAAAAAGATTATAGAAGATGTAAAGAAAAACTATTGAGACTGTTTTCAGTTTTGTTTAAGTTGGGAGAATTGAAATAGATGAATATATTACATGTTTTTTCTTTTGGAAATCAACAATATACAGACGCTATGATAAAATTTCAAAGTAAATATTTTAATGACATTAATCATAAGTTTATATTTACTGGAAATAAAGAGAGTGCATCGGATTATATAAAAAGTAGAGAAGACATAAATTATATACCACTTAATAGAACTCTATACAAAAATATAAAGAAAATATCAAAAAAATATGATTTTATTATAATGCATTCGTTAATACAAGAGCACATTTTTGCTTTGAAAACCCTATTTTCTGCTGCTTTAAGAAGTAAGCTTATATGGATAGTGTGGGGAAAAGACTTATATTCTTGGAAGAAATTATATACAAAAAATATATTTGTAAATATACAAAGATTGATTTTCAATAGTTTAGGAAAGTATTATCGATCACATTTAAAACTTGTTGTGAGTGATGAATGCGATAAAGAGTATTATAGTTCTGAATTTGGAGTTTATCAAAAACAAATGTTTTTCAGTGCACTTAATCCATTGGGATATGATACCGAATTAATTGACTCACTAAAACCAAATGTTTTTGACGAAAATTTGCGTATAATGATTGGGCATAGTACAGCTCCAGAGTTAAATCATATAGAGACAATTAATAATCTAAAAAAAATTAATTTACCCACAAATACCAAGTATATATTTCCACTCTGTTATGGATATAAAGAAATAGGAGATGAAGTTTCAGAGTATGCAATACAAGTTTTTGGAAAAAATGCAGAGATATATCGTGACAAAATGTCTATTGAAAATTATATAAAACTATTGTGGAGCGTAGATTGTGCGATATTTCATACAAATAGACAGATAGGATTAGGAAATATTTATATGTTAATGTATATGGGAAAAAAAGTTTTTTTCCCGAAAAACTCTGTATTAGATATTTATTTTAAAAAAAGAGGAATTACTACTTTCAATAGTAATAATTTAGATACCCATTTATTTTCAAAAAAGAATGTATATACAGAAAGAGAAAGCATGTTTATTAATGATATTATTTCAATAGATTCGTATTATAAAAATTGGACTAATATATATATGTTTTTAAATACAAAAAAATAGGAATATTAATGAAAGGAAATATACAAAGTGATTCATTTCAATATACCTCCATTTGTCGGGACAGAAAATAAATATATAGAAGATGCTATTAAAAACCATAAAATATGTGGTGATGGTAAATATACAAAAATGTGTAATCACTGGTTTGAGGAAAAATTTGATGCTCAAAAAGTGCTACTTACAACAAGTGGAACAACAGCTTTAGATATGGCAATGCTTCTATGTGATCTAAAGCAAGGAGATGAAGTTATTTTACCATCATATACGTTTTCAAGTACGGCGACCGCTGCTGTTTTAGCAGGTGCAAAATTAGTATTTGTTGATATTAGGCCTGATACAATGAATATAGATGAAAATAAATTGGAAAGCGCTATTACAGATAAATCAAAAGCAATCATTGTAATGCATTATGCAGGTGTTTCTTGTGAAATGAATAAGATTATGGAAATAGCACATAAGTATAATTTACTTGTTATTGAAGATGCAGCACAAGGTGTAATGAGTACTTATTGTGACCGATATCTAGGTACTATAGGAGATTTTGGATGTTTCTCATTCCATGAAACTAAGAATTTTACTATGGGTGAAGGTGGGGCATTAGTTATAAATAACGAAAAATATAATGAAAGAGCAGAAATTTTAAGAGAAAAAGGGACTAATCGTGCAAAATTTTTTCGTGGTCAGGTTGATAAATATACGTGGGTAGATTTTGGAGACAGTTATTTACCCTCTGAATTGAATGCGGCATATTTGTGGGCACAATTAGAAGAAGCTAATATGATAACAAATAATAGATTGGACACCTGGCTAAAATATAATGATATACTTAAGCCTTATGTATCAGAAGAATTAATTGATATACAGACTATACCAAAAGAATGTGTTCATAATGCTCATATGTATTATATTAAACTTAGTAACATTGAAGAAAGAACAAAATTTATTGACTATATGAAAAGGAATGATATACTTTCAGTTTTTCATTACGTTCCATTACATTCTTCACCTGCAGGATTAAAATATGGAAGATTTTCAGGAAAAGACGTGTATACAACTAAAGAAAGTGAAAGATTGGTAAGACTTCCTTTATACTATAATATTGATGAAAAAGATTTTAATAAAATAAGTAATAAAATCATAAGATATTTTGAAAAGTATGAAAAAAATATTTATTAAAATTGAACAAATTACAATTCACTTGGCAAAAAAAGGTTTTTTACATATATTTTTTTCGAGTATAGTTTGTAAATTGATTTCTTTTTTTAGTGGACTCATAATTGTACGACTTTTAAATAAAAGCGAATTCGGAGTGTTTTCTTATGCACAGAATATTTACAACTTTGTATTCGTTTTTAATGGTTTGGGGTTGACACAATCTGTTTTGCAAATTATATCAGAAGGAGGAAGTGAAGGAAAGAAGGTAAAAGTATTTAACTATTGTGGAAGTATTGGAACATGTATAAGTTTTTTATTGACAATAATCATTGTTTTTATAGGTGTTTTTGTGAAATTGCCTATCAAAGGGGCAAATACAATACTTTTATCTATGAGTTTGATTCCAGTGTTGGAATTTATATATGAAATAAAACAAATGAAAATTCGCGCTGAAAAGAACAATAAAGAATATGCATTTAACAATATATGTTATTCTATTATAACAATAATAATTACAACCGCACTATCATATAAATTCCAACTATTAGGGAGAGTTGTTGCACTTTATCTATCGTTATTATTTATCATAGTTGTTCAAAAGTATCATTCAAAAATCTGTATTAATCCAAGATTTAAGATAAGTAAAAGCGAAAGAACAGATATATTTAAAATTGGAATAATTTCAATGATTAATAATGGTCTTTCTAGTTTGCTATATTTAATTGATATTTTTACTATAGGAGCATTGTTAAAAAGCGATATGGCTGTTGCAACCTATAAAGTGGCAACAGTAATTCCAACTGCATTAATGTTTATACCTACATCTATAGTTATATTCATTTATCCTTATTTTTGCGAACATAAAGATGATACAAAATGGCTTTTGGATAAATTCAAAGCTGTTATTTTTTTATTGGGAATATTTAATGTTTTAATAGGTCTTTTGCTGAACATATGTGCGCCGTTTATAATTGAGATTTTTTTTGGTGAACAATACATGGATGGACTTATTCCTTTTAGAATTCTGATTTTAAACTATGTCATTTCTGGAACTTTTAGAATTATTACCGGAAATCTATTGATTACTCAAAGAAAATTATTTGTTAATACAATCAGTTCAGTTATATCGGCCCCGTTGAATATGATTTTTAATTATGTATTAATCAACAAATATGGATTAGTTGGTGCATCGATAGCCACTTTAAGTATTGTAATTATAGAATGTATGTTTTGCACGATAATGCTTATTATATCTTTTAAAAAGAAAAATAGTTAGGATTAAGGAGGATAATATGTCTACAAATTTTTGGACAAAAAGAGTAGTTGATTTTGGTCATACAGGATGGGCTGATGAAGCAATCTATGCATTTGATCAACCAATTAGAATTGAAATAGTAGATTATTTAGTAAAAAGATTTAGTAAAGGTGGAGTTTTGCTGGATTTTGGTTGTGGAAATGGGGAGTTTTCAAATCATGAAAAGAAGAGATTTAATAAAATTGTTTTGTATGACACATGTAAAGAAGTTTTAGCTATTGCTTCTCAACTGAATAGTGGAGCGAAATGTATTTCAAATTTTAATAATTTGCTTGAAGAAAAAGAGAAATTTAATACTATTCTATCAATTACTGTTCTGCAACATATACTGGAAGACACAGAATTAGATCGAGTTATTAGTTTTATGTCAAAAAAGTTGGCTGATGGTGGATGCATAATTGTTATGGAACAATTTCATAGTAGAAAATCTGAATATATAAGATCTTGGAATGTAGAAGATCTACAGAACATTTTTCAAAAACATGGATTAAAGTGTGTTTGTTCATACAATTTTTACGAGAATGGAATTTATAAGGATCCAATATTTAAGAAATATTATAGTAGATTAGATATTTATATATTTTCACATTTATATAAAAGGATACCCCAATTTAGAAAAATATTTAGAAGAATATTAAATTTTAGCGCAAAAAAGGGGAAATACTCTTCTGATATAAAAAGGTTTCTTTTTATGTTTGATAATAGAGAGGGAGATAAATTTTTGGTTTTTCAAAAAATGAAAACGGAAGAATAGTGCTATTACGATACTCTAAGGGAGATTTAGGATGAGGGCATTACAGTTAAAAAGAGAATATCAAATGAGAAATGATGTTGTCATGCTGAGGACAAAAAAAAGTACATATTCAATGATGCTTATATATATTATAGGAATTTTAGTTTTAAGTTCAATTTTATCAATTGTATATTCTTCAATTTCTATTCTCATTTTTGAAATTTTGGGTTTGGCATTAGTGCTATTATTTCAAAAACAAGATGACGTAGTAGTGACTCGTGCGATAATACTAATTAAATGTATTTCTTATATATTTATTTTCCTTGTATTTTATGGAAATATACAAGAGTATGGTGCTCCTTATTATCATGGCGGATCCGATGATCTGGATTTTGAAATATACACCATGGAGTTTATCAAAAATAATTATATATGGCCTTGGGAATATAAAGGAATTCATAATGCAAAAGGTATGCTTTCTCTGTTTGCCTCATTAATTAGAATTTCAAACATTTTTGAGACTTATCATACATTAGCATTTCGGCTTCTAAACATGGATATACTAATATGTATATCCATTATTCTTTATAAAATTTGCCGACGAGATCTCAGGATGTCAAAGAAAGTTTCATTAATATGTATGCTTACGATGGGATTACTGCCTAATAGTTTGTTTTTAACATCATTTGTGTTTCGGGATACTATTTGTTGTTTCTTAATCATTACTTTTTTTTCATTTTCTTTAGATTTTATAAAAAAGGAAGATTCAGAAACTATATTTACGAAGAAAAGGTTTGTTGCACTATTTATGATGCTATTTATTTCCTTTTGTGGATATTGGATACGAAAAGAATTATTTTATTTAAATATACTAATATTTATCGTGTCTCTTATAGGAAATAGAAAGATAGGAGTAAAAGAGGTTTTAATTAGTTTTTGCATTGTAATTATGCTTTTATTTGTCTTTTATAGAATTGGAATACTAGATTTTTTCCTCAACAAAATGGAACGGTATAGAATATATCATACAAAGCTGATAAATGAAAATGGTAGTAATTATCTATATAGGATGATTTTTTTGACGCCACTCTTGCCTTTTGGAATAATATATAGAATTTTATTTGGTTTAGTAAGTCCCTTGCCTACAGGTATACTTAAAATTCTGTCTTTCAATAGTGGGCTTAGTGTGTGTGATTTCCTAATTGCTTTAGGGTCATTATTTCAAATAATTATGCTTCCGTTTTTAGTTATTAGTTTTAAAAAGATTGATAAGTATCATATTTTGTTTCTGTTAATTTTTTTGCCAATTGTAATATCTACATTTACATTTAGACATTTTATATTATTATATCCATTTTTGTTCATACTGGTTTACCGTTCTTTTTTTTCAGTTTCTAGGGGGTATAAACAATTATATGTTATGATTGGTATTTGTGGTTTGTTTCTTATGGGAGTTATGTATATGATGTTTATTTTACTATAATTGACAAGTAATAGATACAGCAATGTTTTGAAGAAAGTGGAGTGAAAAAATGAATATACAATTAAAAATAAAAACAATCCTCATAGTCTTCGGCACCCGCCCCGAAGCCATTAAAATGTGCCCTCTCGTAAAGGAACTTCAATCCCGCCCTTCTCTCCATACAGTCGTAGCCGTCACCGGCCAGCACAGAACCATGTTGGACCAAGTACTGGAGACTTTCAACATCACCCCCGACTACGACCTTTCCATCATGAAGGACAAACAAACCCTTTACGATATCACAACCTCTGTCCTGAACGGCATGAAAAAAATCCTCGAAACCGTCCATCCAGACGTTGTCCTCGTCCACGGAGACACATCCACTACATTTGCCACCGCACTTGCCGCCTTTTATCAACAGATCCCCGTCGGACATGTGGAAGCAGGTCTCAGGACATATAACATTTATAGCCCATATCCGGAAGAATTTAATAGAGAAGCCGTAGGGATAGTTTCCGACTTCAATTTTGCCCCCACAGAGATATCTAAACAAAATCTCATCCGTGAGGGAAAGAAGCCGGAAACTATTTTTGTTACAGGCAACACTGCCATTGACGCCTTGAAAACAACCGTGCGGACAGACTACACACATCCGGAGCTGACCTGGACACAGGACAGCCGTCTTATCCTGATCACAGCGCATCGGCGCGAAAATCTTGGTGAACCGATGTATCATATGTTCCGGGCAATCAAGCGTGTGTTGGATGAACATGATGATGTCAAAGCGATTTATCCGATCCATTTGAATCCCGTGGTCAGAGCCACAGCTGCGGAAGTATTCGGCGATGATGACCGGATCAGGCTGATCGAACCTCTGGATGTCCTGGATTTTCATAATTTCCTGAGCCGTTCCTATTTGATTCTGACGGATTCCGGCGGCATTCAGGAGGAGGCTCCGTCCCTTGGAAAACCGGTTCTTGTCATGCGCGATACAACGGAAAGGCCGGAAGGGATTGAAGCCGGTACATTAAAACTCGTTGGTACGGATGAAGAGGTGATCTACTCTTCCTTTACAGAATTGTTGAATGACCGTACAGCTTACAATGCAATGGCACATGCTTCGAATCCATATGGTGATGGTATGGCTTGTCAAAGGATAGCGGATATATTGGAATTGGGGTATACGGAACATTAAAATGGATCATATGGGATGAATAGTAGCATACAAGGAGCTGCATATCCCCCATCTTCAATCTGTTCCATTGCTTCTTTACAAGCCATATCAAAAGTAAGTGCCTCAAAAGATGGCGTAGTGTAATTATCGCTTTAACCTGTTATACTTGTGTACATAGTATAACGAAGGAGTGGTAGCCTGGTGAGCAAAGTAAATCAGGAGCCAGCCGTTGCCTTCGCAGAGGTCTCACACTCTGTGAAATCTTCTGGTTCACTGCATTCATCCCCAGCCTTTGACGGAAGATTTCCAGACAGAGTCCCTGCTAAAAGTGCTCCGGGTGAAGTGAAGCGGATCTCTTTCCAACAGATAGAATGGCTTCTGCAAGGGCTAAAGATTGAGCAGGAAAAAGCGCATCATCCAGTAAAAAGAACCTTAGAGAAATCCTGTTTTTAAGAGTGGGAATTGTGACGGTAAACCTCATTTTAATCCATATGAAGCTGATATTTCCTCTTGTATTCCCTTGCAGCCATGTGCTACAATAATAAAACGCAAATTTTCTAAAGTTTCTTATACCGGATCGTTTGTTTCCGGTATATCTTAAAACGAGACATTTCTGCATAGGGGCCTCAGCGTCCAGCCTTTCAGAAAATTCGTGCTTTTAACCCACATAAGCAGGATCTTTTTCTGACAGGGCAATGGAAAATCTCCTGACAACAACAGAATAAGGAGGATTCCTTAAAGAAGGCGATCAATGAATGCATCGCCAACGGGATCTTGGCAGATTATCTGAAGCGGAAAGGCAGTGAGGTGATAAATATGTTGATTGCGGAATATGATTATGAAGAGGACATTAGGGCAAACCGGGAGGAAGCCCGGGAAGAGGCGATTGAAAAATACAGTAGGCTGATTCTCCGTCTGACCGGAGAAGGAAAAAATGATATGATCATTCAAATCGCGGAGGATAACGCATTGCGTGAAAGGTTATATCAGGAATACCATTTATAACATTTGGCACACGACACATCCTGTACTCATAAAATAGCGGAGTATGGGATGGATGTGCTTTTTGATTATGGAATCATTTTTCAGATACAAGGCAGATTTTCAACGGCGTAGCGGTGGCCGCGGCTAGAAAATCTAACACGGTAGCTGGAAAATCAGGCAAGTGATATGGTTAGTTATTTATTATTTGTTGTACTAGGCACTGGGATATTCCAAAAACCAGAAGGAATATCTGGAAACATTTCCGGAAAACGGGCGTCTGCCGATCTCTATCAATTTATGTGAAGCAAATATTAAGCAGCTCGCCGCAGCAAGGCGGACATGGCCAGAGTCACTGCCCGAGAAATGCCGGTCAGGGCAATAATGGGAGGATATCTTCTTTCCTTTTCCGAACACCAGCTGCTCTATGTTTTTTTCTGAACCATGGTATATCGTAATTCGTTTATCCATTTTCCGCTTTATAAGAATTCCGCAACATGAATCACCAAACCCGAATAAATACATACGGAAATGTCTTCATTAAAATGGTATTGCCCGGTTTTTTCTTCATGTTCAAAATCATAAACGTTTACCGTATGCGTCATAGGATTCACAATCCAATATTCTCGGACACCGGCGGTACGGTATTTAAAAAGCTTAATGCCATAATCCATCTTCTGGGTGGTGGGGGAGACAATCTCAATAATCCAGTCTGGCGCCCCGCAGCAGCCTTTATTGTCGATTTTATTTTTATCGCAAATCACAGAAATATCAGGTTCCACCCAGGTTCTGTCATCTGCGTTTAAATTTACAGCAAAAGGCGCGGGAATAACTTCACATATTCCCTTTTTAGATTTCACATAATTGAGAATGGTATATTGAAGTTCGCTCAATAATTTTTGATGAATAAAATCTGGCGGAGCCATAGCATACAGCTGACCGTCGATCAGCTCTGCGCGCTGGCCGTCCGGAAGGCTCCAGTAATCATCGGATGAATAAATCTGTTGTTTTTTGGGGAATGGCATATGGTCACGTCCTTTCGTTTTTGAAATATTTCCAAATGCGCATCTTATACGTCATTATACAAATCACCATGGAACAGCTTATCAATAGAGGCCATGACTTTTTTTCGCGAGACTTCATTTGCGGCCTCATTTGCCGCCCTGGTTCCGACCAGTCTCAAAGGCGCTTTCATTCCTATATCTGTAAAGATACCACAGGCATAATCGTAACCATAGCCGCTTTGTTCACCTGGAAAACTCTCGAGCATATGGATGCCATCAATAAACGTTTTCCCAAAAAACACACAATAATCCAAATCCCAGAAAAATAAATTACTATCCTCATCTTCTTTCAAAAGCATTTCATGGAAGCGAACTACCTTTTGCGCCATTCTTTTTGCTTTGGGAAATTTATATCCAAATCGCTCTACTAGTTCCACAATTACATCCTTTTCTCTTTCTTTTTCTAAAAATGGATAGCTTACATCTAACTTTATGCTTTTTCTAAAATCAATATCATCCCGCACAAAGCTAATAGCAACTGCAAATAACACTTCTTCAAATACGTCAAAGGTGTAATCCTTTTCCGGATCTTCCATCTTCTGGATCATACGTTTCACTTTATGCCTTATAAATTGTATCCCTGCTTTTGTGTCATCCTTCATATCCACAAAAGAGGAAAAACCCTGAAAGAAATGCGGCGGAAAGTGAGCACACAGTATTCCCAGAATATCCGTTTCGTCCAGACTTTCTGGCTTATAGGTAAAACGCAGACCCTCTGCGACCGTATGGCCGGCGGTCTTGCAGAGATAAATCCAATCAGCTTTCCGGGAGATATCCTCATCAAAACATACTAGTCTGAACATTGACTCAAAACCTCTCTTTTATACGTATTCTTCACATATTATGATACCACACGATTCATTCCTCTTGGTAAATATTATTATGCTTTTTACTCTATTTATAGCTGCAGGAAAAGACTCCTTTATTTTTAAGTCCACAATGATGAATCATCTACTCGCCGGGGCCTTGTAAATAAATTGACGCTGCCTCTGGTGTTTATCAAGTCGCGGATCAAACCGGTTTTGTCCACATAATAATAGTTTTCTATAATAAAATTCTGAAAGAATTCAATACCGATTGGAAGCTTCTTCTTCGTTTCCATAGGAACAGCATCTTCCCTTCTATTTTCATATCATATCACAGAAAAAGTATCATTACAATTGTTTACATTCAGTCGTAACCCGAAACATACTCCCTCTGCCTTCCGTACCCCTCACATCCAGCTCAACCCCCTGTATCTCCGCCAGCTTCGCCGCAACAGACAACCCCAGCCCGAAATACTCCTTCTGCCTGCGGGACTGATCCTGCCTGTAAAACCGGTCAAAAATTAACCGCTTCTCTCTATCCGGAATCCCAGGTCCATAGTCGATCACAGACACCTCAACATGGGGATGCAGATACTTTGCCCTGATGGTGACAGGAAGCGGGGGCTGGAAACTGAAAGGTTATGCGGACGCAAAAGACAAGGAAAAGTTAAAAGCCGGAGTGGAAGCAGAGATTCGTCTGGGGGCAGGAAAGAAGAAAACAGTGTGGATTGAGTTCATCGCCGCAGAGCGGGCGGCAGGTTCGGGAAACGGAGCAGGGGAAAGCGGTTCTTCTTCTCAGTCTCTTCAATTCTGCTGGTATGCCCGCCTGCCGGAGAACACTGCGGCGGAAAATGGAAATTGATAAACACGAATATGGTGTAACCAAGCGAATAACACTTGTTTTTGTAATGCCGGAATACAGAAATATTGGCATTTTATAAAAAGGATTGATACAAATTCCCCAATAAGGAATATCTGGAGCAACAGACTGGAATTTGCAGAAATCAAAAATGAAAAATACGTTGTTTCCAAGCTAAAATTTATATATAATATAAGTGGGTTGGATGCTCCTTGGAGCATCCAACCGCACAGCTGGAAATTTTTCAAAAGTAGCCAGAGTAGTTGACGAACATGGAACGGTAGTTATTCTGAAAAATAATGTGTCCAGATATTTGGTCATTGATTTTAGTAAAGTGGAAAAAGAAAAAATTACCAGTAATGAAGATGCATTTTCAATATCTGAACGGTTAATAAAACAGAATACGGAAGCATACGAGGTTCTTGCAAATGAATATTTTAAGCAAAGAACAGGTGCTAAAGCTTCATGCAAGCTTAATAAAAGCCACTGGAGGAAGTGATGGTATTCATGATGAAGGAATGCTGGATTTGGCGTTAAATAATCCGTTTCCCAAAAGGAGTTAAGTGATGTGATTCTTGCACTGGCGTCTGGTGATATTGGTGAAAAAGAAATCTTACAATGGATTATTGAACATCAACCATAAGCCTTCGACGTTTGAGAGCGAACAATTAACGTGTTGCAAAAACTTAAGGAAAGAATCAGGTATGAGTTTTAGCTTCAAAATCGGGATTTATGAAATAGAAAGGGCTTGCTTATGACAACGCTTATAGGCCTGTATATAATAGCTTTAGGAAGCTGCCTCGGCATTTGGTATAAAGCAAGAAAAAGCGATAAATAAAATCCAATTGAATATATATCACAGGTTATTGAGGCGGAAATTCATTTAAACAGAATTATGCCGCATACGGTCCAGGAGTGGCATTTCCATGAAAAAATCGACGAAAATATTTTGAACACTAAGGGAAAATTACTGTGTAAATATGTAGAGCGCAATGGAATTGAAAAATCCTGTTATGCGGTAAAAAATGATATTGTAAGGGCCTTTCACAGTATCCATACGTTTGAAAATGATACGGATGAAATAACAGAATTTGTCGTATTCAGATTTGTGCCGGACGGTACAGATAAGAGAGAGCTGATAAAGACGGATAAAAAAGTTGTGAAGTGTGAGGAATGATCATTGAAAAGGAGCAAGGCATATGAAAACGGATGACTATAAGGAATATATTTCGGCAGAAACTATGATGGGGCCAAACAGCGTAAGGATATTAGAAGAGCTGTTCCATAAATATCCGCTGCGGCTTCATCCGGATGATGTGGTCCTCGACCTGGGATGCGGGACGGGACTGACAAGTCTTATCATTGCGAAGGAGACCGGAGCGAGAGTTTTCGCAGATGATCTATGGGTAAGCGCGGAAGAAAATGGGAAACGCTTTGCTGAATGGAGTGTTGGAGAGCAGATCACGCCTGTTTGTGAAGACGCGAATGATCTTCATTTTGAAAAAAAGCAGTTCCGTGCTCTGATCAGTATTGACTCCTATCATTATTTTGCGGGAAGCAAGGGATTTTTTCAGGAAAAGCTTTTGCCGTTTTTGAAAGATAATGGAGTGGTTTTGATCGGGATTCCCGGTCTGAAAGATGAATATACAGGAAGAGCCGAAGAGTATCTTTTCAATTGGCTTGGAGATGAGAGTTATATGTTTAAAAGTCCAAAGCAATGGAAAGAACTCATCGGCAGAAGCGATCGGATCGAGTCGGTGAAAACCTGGGAAATGGATTGCTTTCGCCAGGCGTGGGACGATTGGCTTGCGGCAGATAATAAATTTGCTCTCGGCGACAGGCAGCACTTTGAAACCATCATTAAACCATCATTAAACCATATACTTGTTTTGTGGGCATTTATATCGGGCTGAAAAAGGCATTGTGATGGGAACCGTTACTACTCACGGTGCCTTGCTTTTTTAACAGCATTTGGATCGGTACGACCGAGTACCGCACGGATAGATTCATAAGGAAATCCTTGTATACTCAGTATCCGAAATGGAGTATACCTTAAAATGATTCAGTCCGGTAAAAAAAGGATTCGTATCAATTTTAAAGAACGTTTTCAGCATATCCATATTCAGGCTTTTACCAAAGCGCCGGGGCCTGGTAAATAAATTGACACCCATATCATATCACAGAAAAAGCCCCATCACTGTATTGGCCGGTTGCCGTACAGCGAGTGCGCGACACTGTGTGGACAGTAACCCGAAACGTACTCCCCCCGCCTTCCGTATCTTCCAGACTCACCTCAATCCCCTGTATCTCCGCAAGCTTCGCCGCGACCGACAGCCCCAGGCCAAAATGCTCCTTCTGTCTGCGGGACGGATCCTGCCTGTAAAATCGGTCAAAAACCAGTTTCTTTTCCGCATCCGGAATCCCCGGCCCATGATCGATCACATACACTATAACAGAAGGAGGCCGATACTCCGCCCGCAGCACAATCCTCCCGGCATTTTCACGCTTCAGCGATGCTGCGGGGAGCTGCTCCATACGCAGTGCGATTCTCACGGCATTTCCACACCTTGGCGCTGCTTTGGGAACCTGCTCCATTTTGCCGTCCTCGCCGGTCGCGCAGTCACGATCCATTCCCACATCCTCCGCCTCTTCTCCACCCAGCCCATAAGCCACTGCGTTATCCAGCAATATGGTAAAAATCTGCCGGCACAATTCCGGGTCAGCCAGTACCTTCGGAATCGGCTCCTCCGGCAATTCCAGCAACAGCTTCCCGTTTCTCGACACACAGAGAGGTTCATACACCTCCAGGAGATTCAGCAGCATTTCATCAATCTCAAAATATTCTTTCCTCACAGCCCATTGCTTTTGATCCGCCGTGGCCAGAAGCAGCAGGTTTTTCACAAGCGAGCTTCCTCTCTGGCATTCCTTTCGAATCACCTCCAAGAGCTTCTCCTGTTCCTTGGGCGCGTCGGCAACTGCGTCAGCGGTACTCCGAATGACCGCAAGGGGGGAGCGCAGCTCATGGGAAGCAGCGGCCACAAAATCCTGCTGTTTTTGGTAAGTCTCCTCCAGAGGCTTCAGAGACCGGCGGACGAACCAGCGCCCGGTCAGGAAGAGAAGCAGGATTCCGATACAGCCGATCAAAATATAAAAAAGGAGAGTTCTCATAACCAGCGCCCGGTTCCCGGAAATATCCTGCAGCAGGATCAGCTTTTTATACCCGCCGGCGGTCTGGATGACCAGGACATTTCCAAGATAAATGTCCCGCGCGTCTCCACGGATCTCCAGCAGAGAGCTTTGCAGAAGATTGGAGGAAATGGGATGGGAATGCGGGAAGATCCCTTCCTTTGCAGCCAGGTCTTCGGCGCGCTCGAATAATTTCTCACGTTCCGTTCGTGTCACGTAAGAGCCTGGGAAAAAGAACGGCGAATCATTTTCTTCTATATAAATAGCGAGCTGGTGTTTCTGTTCTAATTGCGCCAGATAGGAATCAGAAAATACAGAGTCGGTCTGCAGCCGGGACATCAAGGTAAAAAGCTGATCCTGAAAAATGGATTTCCGGCGGCTGTCCTGGGATGAGAGAAAGAACAGGAAAGCTGCCGCAAGGATCACGCTTAGGATCAGTCCGGTACTCAGAGTATAAAGAATCACAAATTTTTTTTCAAGCTTTGGAAACATCAAACTCCCTCCATCCGATACCCCAGCCCATGCACCGTAGAGATCACCGTCCGGCTCCCCAGGGCGCGCAGATGCTTTCGGAGAAAATAAATATAGGTATCCAGGTTCCCATCTTCCACGGCGCCGTCCGGTCCCCACACCCGGGAGAAGATCTGCTCCCGGACCAGTGTCTTTTCCGGATTGCGCAGGAAAAATTCCAGCAGCAGCGATTCACGCCTGGAAAGCTGCCGTTCCTCTCCGCCGCAGGTTAAAAGACGATTGTCCGGGTCGAATCGGATATCCAGATAGGAAAGGCTCTGATATTCCGTAAATGCCTGGGGCCTTCTGGAAAGCGCGCGGATGCGGGCCAGAAGCTCCTCAATGGCATAAGGCTTCACCAGATAGTCGTCCGCCCCGCAGTCTAGGCCGTCGATCCGGTCATGGATGGTATCCAGCGCAGTGGTCACGATGACCGGAACCGTGATATGATTCTGGCGGATGGAACGCAGGATGGACAGCCCGTCGATCTCCGGAAGCATCCGGTCCAGAAGGATCAGGTCGTAGGCATCCGTCATGGCACGATAGAGCGCCTCGCTTCCGGTGTGGCAGCAGTCCGCGGTATGGTTCCGGACATTCAGCTGCAGCCGCAGCGCTTCACACAGTTCCCGGTCGTCTTCTATGATTAAAATATGCATCTGCTCTCTCCGTTTCACAAGGTTATACCCCAAGGGCATCCATTATGGCTGTTTCACCGGATGCTATGTATTAACAAGTGGCTTGAGTATACCATAGTTTCTGCTGTGAATCAAATGCTATACCGCTATAGATACAGTATACCAGACATTTCTCAAAAAAACCTCAAAAAATTCCCCCATCTTTTCAAAG
The DNA here is from genome assembly GCA_009911175.1 of Lachnospiraceae bacterium. Next base: position 19,213 of record QXWX01000046.1, read on the forward strand.
TTTTTTTGAGAAATCCCCTGTATACTTATCTGCAGGGATTCCCGATCGGGAGATCGTCAGACGAACCCCAATGACCTACGAAGAAAGGAGACTACAACCCATGAATCAAAGAATTTCCTACATAAAGAAAAAGAACCTGCGCCGCCTTCTGGCCTCCGTCTTATTTCTCACACTGACCCTCACCGCCCTCACCGCCTGCTCCAAAAACGACGCGGATACGGGAAGCAGAAACAACGGCAAGGACAGCACCGGCGCCAACGGCTCCTCCGGCGGTACATCCGCCAAAGGCCGCTACATAGAGGATGATATGGACCTCCCTCTGGCAGACGGCGAAGAGGTTCTGAACCTCACCCGGATAACGGACGACGCGCCGGTCCTCTTCACCAGAGTAAATGATACCCAGGTGAACCGCTATGAATACAACGGGAAGGACTGGAGCAAGACCGCTCTGGACTGGCTCGCCCGGGTCTATCCGGACAGTGAGGTCATTCCCATGGAAGTGCAGGAAACCGCCGAAGGGGTACAGTATGTGCGCGGAATGGATGAGGAGCAGACACACATTGCCAGGGGCGGGAACGGACAGGAGGGGGAAGAGCTGCAGATTCCTTATCTGGCAGAGCAGGCCGAGATCGGATACCCCATCATAACCGGGATGCTCGTGGACGATGCCGGCAATTACTGGCTGCAGTCGCCCTACGAGGGAACTGCCGCGGTGATTGCCGGAGATACCCTGGAGGTATTGGAAGAACTTCCGACATCCCAGCTCCTTTCCATGATGGACCGGCTCATATTCCAGGGAAATGGTATGGTAGCGGTCAATACGGAGGACAATGTATACACGGTCTATGAAAAGAACCGGGAGCAGCAGGGAACATTTTCTGTAAAAAAGAAAGGCGCGGCCTGGATGTGCGGCGGAGAAGACCACTGGTATTACATTTCCGAAGAAGGAATTACCCGGCTTACCTTGGGAAATGATACCAAGGAAGTGATCATGGACGGCAGCCTGGGCGCCATGGGCTCCACCGTGAATCAAGTTATGGGTGCTGTCCGGGGAAATGAGGATGATTTTTATATTCTTTACTATCAGAAAAAAGCAGGCACCCACAGCCTAAAACGCTATGTATATGACCCTGAGGCCGCGGCGGTTCCGGAAACTACATTGCAGGTATTCGGACTGTCGGACAGTGATACGGTTCGCGAGGCAGCCATCGGTTTCCAGAAAAAGTATCCGGATGTGAAGGTCGAGTTTACCACCTCCGGAAAACAGGCCGGGGAAGTGACGTCAGACGATATCCGCACGCTGAATACAGAGCTGCTCAGCGGAAACGGCGCGGATGTGCTTCTGCTGGACGGACTTCCGATGAATGCCTATATTGAAAAAGGAATCCTTGCGGATCTGTCGGAGACAGCAGGGAAGATCATGGAAGCCGACACGTATCTGGAAGATATTTTGAAAAATACCGCTCAAAAGGACGGAAAGCTCTACGGGCTTCCGATCAAATTCGGCGTACCCATTTTATATGGTAATGAGGATGCAAAAAAAGCACTGGAATCCTTTGACAGCCTGAAAGCGTTTCTTGAAAAGGACCCTCAGGCCAGCGTGTTTGGTCTGGCGAACAGAGAATATATCCGGGACTTTCTGTTCCAGATCTATCAGGACGAGCTGTTTGGAGAGGACGGCAAGGTGGATCAGGAAAAACTGGCGGAGCTCCTGGAACTGGCAGGAAAAATCGCGGAAAATGCGAAAGCATCCTTGTTTGAGGAAAATCTGAGAGAAGACGAGTCAGGCTATAGCAGGGATCCATTTACCAATCTCGGTGCGGAGGGAATCCTCAATCATCCGGAAGGGGCAGCTACCGCCAGCATTCACAGCGCTACTGATATGATGATCCCATATACGGTCATGCGGCAGAAAAGCCTGACGCCGGAAACAATCCGGGGATTCTATCAGCCGGTTGGAGTGGTGGGAATCAACCAGAATACGGCTCAAATGGAAACGGCGAAGGAATTTGTAACATATCTGCTTTCCCAGGAGGTACAGTCCGCACAGCTTGACGACGGATTTCCGATTTTGGAGTCTGCGCTGCAGGATAAAAAAGATGAAGTAAACAGTGACTACGCATCCAGCTTTTATATGATGAGCAGCTGGAATTTTGAAGGGGAAAAGTTGGAACTGGAAGCCAATTTCCCGACCGTGGAAGAGGTGGAAGGCTTTATCGAAATGTGCGGCACATTGACCAGGCCGGCGGAGCAGGAGCGGATCATCTGGAATCTGTATCAGGAGGAAGCAGATCAATATCTGGGAGGCGAGATTGATGCAGAAACAGCAGCGGAAAATATCGCCCGGAAGGTGGATACCTACCTTGCGGAGTGAGAAGATGCCGCACCGGTACATACGATGTCGGGATGCGCTGTACCAGCAAAGTTCAGGAGAATCGGGGAGCAGAGGTCTGCCCGGCCGACATCTGGGAAAATCCGGGAGCAGAGGACTCTCCTATCGGGAATTGAGGGAGGCATGGAGCGGATATCTCTTCCTGCTTCCCAGCCTCCTGGGTACAGGCATCTTTGTCCTGATTCCGTTTCTGGATGTATTCCGGAGATCCTTTTTGCGGGCCGTTGGAAGCGGATTTGTGGGGATGGAAAATTACCGTCAGGTCCTGACCAACGAAGCATTTCGCCGGGCGGCGGGCAATACGGCCCGGTTTATGCTGTTCTGCCTTCCCATCCTGCTGGCATTGTCCCTGTGCATGGCGGTCCTGGTCTGCCAGGTCACTCATTTTCAAAGGTGGATCAAGACTGGATTTCTTATGCCTATGGCGATTCCGGCAGCATCCGTGGTTATCTTTTTCCGAATGCTGTTTGACCAGAAGGGCTGGCTGAATCTGCTCCTGCGGCAGATGGGGCTGGCCGGGCAGGACTGGCTTACCTCCGGGCGGGCGTTCTGGGTGCTGTCGGCCTGTTATATCTGGAAAAACCTGGGATATGACATGATCCTCTGGCTGGCCGGGCTGGGGGCCATCCCGGAAGAGCAGTACGAGGCCGCGAAGGTGCAGGGAGCCGGGGCATGGGCCTGTTTTCGCTATATCACGCTGCCCCAGCTAAAGGAAACACTGTTCGTTACGGCGCTGCTTTCTTTTGTCAATGCATTTCGGGTGTTCCGGGAAGCCTACCTGCTGGCAGGCGAATATCCGCATGAAAGCATTTATATGCTGCAGCATCTGTTCAACAACTGGTTCGTCAATCTGGATATCCAGAAAATGACTGCGGCTGCGGTTATGCTGGTGATCGGTACGGGGGCAGTACTGTTCGGATTTCGGAGAACGGGAGGCGGGGACGGATGAAGAGAGGTAAGATGGCTGCCGGATCAGAAAGCGTAGGATGTTTCTCGCATGGCAAGTGCTTTAAAATGATGTGTAAGGGAAGGTGACGGATTTGGCGGAAAAAGGGAAGCACAGGGCCGCAAAATGGACAGTATGGATCCTGTTATGTACATTTGCCGGAATCATGGTGCTGCCTCTGCTGATGCTGTGCTCGGATTCCCTGATGGGAAGCCGGGAGCTGGAGGAGATCTGCGGAGCCGTGCTTGGGGGTCAGGGAGAAAGGGTCGGATTCCGCTTTTTTCCAAGTTATCCGACACTGAGGGCCTATGTCCGCCTGCTGCTGGATTCTCCGGAATATTTTACCGCGTTCTGGAATTCCATGCTGCAGACGATGGGCGTGCTGGCAGGGCAGCTTTTGACTGCGGTTCCGGCGGCATGGGCATTTGCGAGATTCCGGTTTCCCGGGAAAAAAATGCTCTGGTTTTTGTATATGCTGCTGATGATCCTGCCCTTTCAGGTGACTATGGTTTCGGGCTACCTGGTCTTAAGCGGGGCGCGGCTCATGGACACCCACGGGGCGGTCATCCTGCCGGGAATATTTTCCACGCTGCCGGTGTTCATCCTGCGGAAAACATTTGCCGGGCTTCCCGGGGAAGTGGTGGAGGCGGCCAGACTGGATGGCGCGGGAAATGTGCGGATTTTTCTGAATATCGGGCTTCCCCTCGGGATGCCGGGGATCTTTTCCATCCTGATCCTGGGATTTCTGGAATACTGGAATGCCATCGAGCAGCCGATGACCTATCTGAAAACAGAGGCGAGGTGGCCCCTTTCGCTGTATCTGCCTCAGATGGTTAGCGCAGAGACGGCCTCTGCGTTTGCCGCGTCCATCGTCACGCTGCTCCCGGCAGTGCTCTTATTTTTGTCAGGCCAGGAGTATCTGGAGCAGGGAATCGCGGCATCCGGAATGGAGAGGGCGGGTAAGCTGAAAAAAGTGGAGAGCGGGTAAGCCAAAAACAGTAGGAGGATTTGCGGATTTGGACAGAAAAATAAAACGGAGAGCATGGGTGCTGGCCGGATTCCTGATCATGATGATAATCTGTACCATTCTTTCCAGGGCAGCGGCATCCGTGCTGGTGGCCCAGGTTCAGGTAGAAAAGCTGGGGCGAGGGAAGCTGTCGTACTCTTACGGCGGAAATGGGACTGTAGTGCCGGAACAGGAAAAAACCATATTTTTATGGGCGGGCCAGCAGGTAGAATGGGCGGCGGAGACAGGAAGCGCGGTGAAGGCCGGGGAATGCCTGATCCAATTCCGTATGGAATATCTACAGCAGACCATCCGGAGCAAGCAGGCAGAGCTGGCGCAATTGGAGATCCAGGTGCGGCAGCAGGAGATTGCGGCCAGGGGAACCGTGCGGGTGCCGTCGGCGGAGAGGGCGCTCCAAAATCTGGAGGATGCGCAGAAGAAGCTGGAAGATGCCCAGGAGAAGGAAATGAAGGTGCGGGAGGAATATGATCAGTTTGACGGAAGCGGGTTGGCCGGAGTATCCAGTGGACGGTTCGGGGAGAGTGCGGGTCAATCTGGAGGAGTAATTGGAGGCCGAAATCCAGAAACGTCTGAAGAGATGCCTGGTATTCAGGATCCCGACAATTCCGAAGAGGATCCAGGGAACGTGCTCCCGGACAATTCCAGTGATATCTCCTCCCGGCAGCAGGAGTTGAAAGCAGCGCTGGAGCAGGCTCAGGCAGATGTGGAAGCGGCTCGGCAGGCTGCCGACCAGGCCCGGACAGAGTATCAGTTTGCATTAAAAGAGGATTCCGCCCAGAATACCAATGAAGCCAATTCCATCCAGTCCGCGCAGCTGGGCGTCCAGTCTTTGCATGTGCAGGCTGATAAGGCAAGGCGGGAATTGGAGGAACTGACCGCCTATCAGAACGCAGGCGGAAGGATCTGCGCGGAGGAGGACTGTACCGTCTTAATGTCCGGTGTGCAGACAGGGACATTTACCACAGGCGCGGAGGTTATGGTAACTGGTATCGGGGGCTGGAAGCTGAAGGGATTTGCGGATGCGAAGGATAAAGAGAAGCTGAAGGCGGGGACAGAAGCTGAGATCCGTCTGGGCGCGGGGAAGAAGAGAACGGTGAGGATGGAGTCTGTCTCGGCGGAGCGATCCGAAGGTTCGGAAGGCGGAGCAGGAGGAAGCGGATCAGATTCCGGGTCCCTGCAGTTCTGCTGGTATGCCCGCCTGCCGGAGAATACTGCGGCAGAAAATGGAAATACATTTACCTGGAATGTGAATGCCGCCTCGGATCAGGAATACGAGCAGATCATTCCGCTCAGCGCGCTGCGGGAGGACACTGCCGGGGCATTCTGCCTGATCCTTTTGGAAGAAAAAAACATGCTGGGAACGGTGCAGACTGCAAAGCGGATTCCTGTAACCGTATTGGAAAAGGACGCGCAGAAGGCGGCAGTCACTTCCACTCTGAAAGAATCAGACCAGATCATTGCTTCATCGGAAAAATATGTAGAGGAAGGAGAACGGGTTCGGATCAAAGAATGAAGGAAATGCTTCAAAAACACAGATATATGCTCCTTGTGCTGCTGCTTTTTATCTCTGCAAATATTTTCGCGGCGTCCCGGCTGTTGTTCCTGAAAGACTATGCGGATCTGATCGCCCTGTGTTATCCGGAGGGAACTCTTCCGGTATCCGCCTGGGAGCAGTTCGAGCAAAATGACGCAGATGAGGAGGAGAAACAAAAAGAGCTGTTCTCCCAGGCGGGGATCTGGAAATCCCTGCGAGAGATCACGGTTTCAGAGGAACAGACCGGGCGTGAGCAAAAGGTTTCCTGTTATCAGATCAGGGGACAGACCGCAGCGGTTTTGGGGAAGGAGCTGGTCTGCGGAAGATATTTCGTGGAAAATGAGGACCATGTCTGCCTCCTGGATCGGGATACCGTTCGGAAATTATTTGGCTCGGAGGATGTATTGGGAATGGAGGTTCGGATCCATGGAGCAGGATGGCAGATCATGGGAGTGCTGGACGGAGACCGGGCGATCTGCGTGATTCCCTCCGGGAAATCCGGCAGAGAGCCAGTTTCAGAAGGGGCAGTTTCCGGGGGAGACAGCGGTGGAAATGGAGGAAATGGCGGAGGGTCAGCCGCAGGAGAAAACGTTAGACTCGGAGGAAGTGGCGGGGGATTAGCCGCCGGAGGAAATTCTGGCTCCGGAGGAGCGGCAATGACCGGAAATGCAGGAGGCGGCTTTGACGGAGCGGCAGTGCGGAAAAAGGAAATCGGACAGTCCTCCAATTTGACATTCAGCCGGATGGAGGCATTCTTCGGCAGTTCCGGGGGTCAAAGGATGGACGGCCAGCTGTATTATGTGACAGCATGCTTCATTTATTTCGGCATATTCGGGGTGATTTTTATGATTGCAGGAATCGCTTGGGGAAGGAGGACGCGTCAGAAATGGATGACTGCGGCAGGCATGGCGGCAGCAGTGGGGTTCCTGTGGCTGGGAATCCGATACGCCGCGCCCGGCAGCGATTATCTGCCAACCTACTGGTCCGACTTCGAATTTTTCAGCCGCATTTTCCAGGAAAAGGCAAGACAGATCGGAGAGCTCGCTTTACATCAAGAATTTTCCGTTTGGCAGAATATTTTTCGGGCGTGGCAGCAGGTCACCGGGGCTGGGATTTTAGATTGTGTGCTGTGTATCATTTCGATTTTCGGAATGATGAAAAAATGAGATTGGCAATGATTGGCTGAGCAGGCGTGTTTCAGTAGAGACACCTGCTCAGTTTTTTGTTCTATTAGGAAACTTCTCCATTTGAAATGAAAAGTCACGTTCTCGCCATCATAGGAATCAATTCTGGAAGAGGCGATGGTGGATGTCTAAGATACCTACTGATATATGTTACCACCGTATCAGGATCACAAAGGTTTGACTTGACATAGGCACGTTATAAATGGACTGGGTCGAAATGTGGCATCCCTGTTTCTGCCCCGGAAAAAGCCAGTCGGATCTTGTGGCGGAGGAATATTAGACATGTTGCCCATAAATGCCTATTCAATTATGTTAAATATGCATAAAGTGATCTTATTGACATTAAAAATATAAGATGTTATAATTAATTCATAGTTTGAACGAATTAATTATATAACAGAATGGAGTGAATTTATATTAATAAGAAAGTAGAGAAAAAACACAATTTGATGCTAGTAATTGAAATGCTCAGAAGGTATGGGGTTATGTCACAGGCAAGGTTAAAGGAATACTGTGATTTACAGGCGTCTACAATTTCATATTTGGTCAATGATCTGAAAAAATGCGGGCTGATCAAAGATGCGGAGCAGGAGCAGCGGGAAGGTAAGGTTGGAAAGCCGGGAAACCTTTTAGCTCTGAATAATGATATGGCTTCCTTTCTGGGGCTGTATGTGGAAGATAACTGGATTGATACATATTGGATCGGGATTGACGGAAGGATATTGGAGTATAAAAGAGAAAAATATGGAGAAAATTCTGTAGAAAGCTCTATTATTGAAACGATCCAATATAATATGTCTGCTCACGGAAGTATCAAAGGAATAGGAGTTGCGGTCAAAGGGATTGTTCAGACAGATGGGACAATTAAATCTGGGAAAAGATATGGAAACTGGGATGGGAAAGACGCCTGGAATTTTGAGGGACTTGCAAATGACTTGAAGAAGCAGTTTTCAGAAATCCCATTCATCGTTGAAAATGATGCCAATTGTGCGGCGGAACTGTTTCACTATAACACGAAAAGAACTTATTCGAATTGTGTGACGTATCTGTTGAATCAAATGCCATTCGGAATAGGGTGCGGTTTGATTTTACGCAGCCAGTTATACAGGGGGGGAAATGGCTCGGCAGGTGAAATTTTCGAAAAAGGCGGATTGATGAGAAGCCTTGCCGGAGACAGGAATGCAGGGCAGCAGAATACGGAGACAATGATACAGGCCGTTATGCCGCACATACTGACAACGGGATATCTTCTGAACCCGAATTGTATTGTCCTGACAGGCAGTTGTTTTGAAAAAATAACAGATCAGGAATTGGAAATAATCAGAAAGATGCTCGAGGATGTGCCTGTAAAAGTGGAAATATTGTCAGGACAGGATCTGCTGAATCCGGCACAGGGAGCAGCCCTTTTTGCAATTGACCGGTATGCGGCGGATCTGGTCGGGGAGGTGACACAACGGTGAAGTATAAGGCGACAGCAGTATATCTTTTGAAAAAGCTGATAAAGATGCTTGTAACAGTATTTGTGGTTACAACCATTATTTTTTTCCTGATACGACTGATGCCTTCAAACCCGGTACAACAGTACATAGAGGAGCAGATGGTCCAGTATGGCCTTACGTATGAAGATGCACAGATGCGGGCATCCTTTTTGTTCTCCATGGATTTGGACAAGCCTTTGGTCAGCCAGTATTTTGAATATCTGGGCAAAGTGGTTCGTCTGGACTTTGGAGATTCGCTGCTTTCGCCGGGAGTACCCGTAATGACGATCATTGCCGCAAGGCTTCCGTGGACATTGTTCACAGTAGGGACGGGCCTTCTGCTTTCTTTTATCGTAGGTGTTACGATCGGAGCTGCTATGGCATTTAAACGTGACAAATGGTATGAACCGGTGATCAGCGGAATTGCATCTTTTCTCAGTTCTGTTCCGGATTTTCTTATAGCAATTACACTACTCTTGATTTTTGGGGTGATTGAATGGGGAGGAAAAGGGACCCTGGTTCCGATTTTCATGTTGAGAGGAAATTGCAGCATGGGAGTCAGCCCAGGATGGAATCTGCCGTTTATCAAAGATATTTTGCTGCATGCAGCACTCCCTGTTTTTACGTATATGCTTTCTCAGATCGGAATCTGGGTGCTGCTGATGAAGGGGTGTACCACAAGCTGTTTGAATACAGACTATGTAACCGTCGCGAAGATCAGGGGGCTTAGTTCAGGGAGAATACTATTTTCCTATATTGGGCGGAATGCAATGCTTCCCATTGTAACAGAGTTCGCAATGCGCCTGGGATTTATTGTCGGTGGTGCGTTGATTGTAGAACAATTATTTGTCTATCAGGGAATTGGTCTGGAGCTGCTGAATGCGACAAATGGGAGAGACTATCCATTGATGCAGGGAGTATTTCTGATCATGACAATTTCAATCGTAGTATGCAATTTTTTGGCAGAGGTTTTTTACGTTGTGCTTGACCCAAGAATTAAAGTGGAGGGAACATAAATGGATAAAAGAAAGTCGAATTACACGACGATTTCTCAATCAAGCAGAATGAAGAAAATACTGACCCAGATGAAATTTGCGATATTGCATGACAAAGCCGGATTCGCCGGATTTTGTATTTTGACTGTTATCATTGTCATTTCGTTTCTGTCACCGGTCGTATTTCCTTTGGATACACGGTCAGATCCTTCGAAAATCATGATGCAGCCAAGCTTACAGCATATTCTTGGAACGGATTATCTTGGAAGAGATATCTGGGCACAGATCGCAAACGGAGGAAGGGAACTGATAATTTTTTCTTTGATTGCAGCATTGATCGGAATCATTCTGGGTGCGTTTCTGGGCGCGTTTTCAGCAGTGGTCGGCGGAATATTTGATGAGTTATTAAGCTTTTTTGCTGATGTTTGGCTTTCCATTCCAAGATTTCCGCTTCTCGTGGTGATGTCTGGTTTTGTGAGATTAAACAGTCTGACCCTGGCGATCGTATTGGGGATTTTGTCCTGGGCAGGTCTGTACAGAACCGTTCGCGCAGAGGTGCTTTCTCTGAAAGAAAGAGAATTTGTAGAGGCGGCGTTCATGCAGAATCTTAGTAAGAGACATATCATTTTAAAAGAAATCATGCCGAATCTGATGGGATTTATTGTAGTCAATTTTACACTTTCCATGCGTGCGGCTATCTATTCGCAGGTTGGCCTGGTATTTTTGGGATTGCTTCCGCTGGAGCAGAATTGGGGTGTGATGATCAATCAGGCATGGACACAGGGGGCAATTTACAATTCGGATTCATTGGCGTATATTCTTGCGCCGACCATAATGATCTGCCTGCTGATCATGTCCTTAGTATGGGTAGGAAAAGCACTGGAAGATGTTTTCAATCCTGCGCTTAGAAAGTAGGAGGTGACAAAATATGAGCAGTATAGATAAAAATTCCTTCCTGTTTCAGGCGGAAAATATCAGTATTTCTTACAAAACAAAGCGGGGACTTCTCAAAGCTGTACAGGGGGCCTCTTTTTCGATACGGTCCGGAGAGGCGGCAGCGTTGATTGGGGAATCCGGCTGCGGAAAAACTACGCTGGCATCTTCGATAGTAAGGGCATTGCCAAACGCTGCGTCAGTAACTGACGGCAGATTATTATTCCGTAAACAGGATGGACAGGGAGTGAACCTGCTGGATCTGAATAGGAAAAAAATGAGGCGGGTTTTGTGGAGCGATATTTCTATGGTGTTTCAGGCGTCTCAGAGCTCTTTTAATCCGGTGCGGAAAATCAGCACTCAGTTTATTGATACGGTAAAGGCGCATAATCCGGAAAAAAGTAAGGAAGAGATTCTGAAAAAATCCGGTGAGATTCTGGAAATGGTTATGCTGGAACCGGACAAGATCCTCAATGCATATCCCCATGAAATATCAGGCGGCATGAAACAGAGAACGTTGATCGCATTGGCGCTTTTGCTGGACCCTCGGCTTGTTATTCTGGATGAGCCAACAACAGCGTTGGACCTTCTGACACAGGAAAAGATTCTGGAGCTGTTGAAGCGGTTAAAGGCACAGATGAATTTCAGCCTGCTTTTTATTACGCATGACCTGGGCATCGTATCGGAACTGGCGGATTATGTTGTGACGATGTATGCGGGCAGGATTATAGAAAAGGTTCCGGTCCGGGAGTTTTTCGAGGAAGCAGCCCATCCTTACAGCCGGGGACTGATCAAAGCGATTCCAAGGCTGACAACAGAAAATTCGGAGCTGTATTCTATTCCGGGATCACCTCCGGATATGATCGACGACCTGCCAGGATGCCCATTTTATCCTCGCTGCAGCCGAAGGGAAGATATCTGCAATAAAGAAATGCCGGAAATGCAGTGTGCGGGGACAAGAGAACATCTCTGCGCGTGTTGGCATCCAGAGAAAGGAGTTCTGAGCAATGGGTGATTTGATGCGGCTTTGCGGGCTTGGAAAAGCTTTTCCGCAGAGAAAGAGGAATGAGATCACGATCTTAAGGAATATTACGATTACCATGGGGGAGGGGGAGACCGTGTGTGTTCTGGGAGAATCCGGCTGCGGGAAAACCACCCTGGGAAGGATTGTGGCAGGCGTCTCAGACTATACGGCAGGCTCTTATAGATTTCAGGGAAAAGAAGTCTCTGAGATGTCAAAGGAAGAGCGGAATCAATTCAGAAACAGCGTGCAGATGATCCATCAGAATCCCTACGAATCCTTAAATCCTACGATGATGGTTTTTGATATCATAGCAAATCCCATCCGACGCCACCACAAGATTGTGAAAATAGAAGAACTTTATGAGAAGGTGACAGAGCTGTTAGAAACAGTAGGTTTGACGCCGGTAGAAGATTTTGTGGATAAGTATCCGGCCTTCCTTTCCGGCGGGCAAAGGCAGAGAGTGTCAATTGCCAGGACTCTGGCAATGAATCCGAAGCTGATCGTAGTAGATGAAGCAACAAGCATGGTAGATACGTCACTGAGAATCAGCTTGCTGGGTACTTTAAAAAAGATTCAGGAGGAGACAGGCGTCTCTTATTTCTTTATAACGCATGACCTTGCGCTCGGGAAATATTTTGCGCATGGACAGAAGGCGGTCATCATGTATCTTGGACAAATCGTTGAGGAATGTTCGATGGAGCGATTGGTCGAATATCCCTGTCATCCTTATACAAAGGCGATCCTCTCGGCAGCGGTTGGAAGTAGTGATATTTTGGAAAAGGATCAGGGGAAAAAATACAGGCTTACAGGTACGGATAACCCTTCATTCAAAAATCTTCCGTCAGGCTGTCCGCTGCATCCGAGATGCCCTCAGAAAATAGCGGGGACATGTGACGTAAAAATACCGGAATCTGCCAAAGCAGAACAGGAGCATTATGTGAGATGCCATTTATACGAGGAGGAAAGGCAGAGATGATTAGGTTTGCAAAGTTTATATTTACAGTCGGGGCGCTGATTTGCTTTTGCTCCATTTTATTCGGAGTTTATCTGAAAAAAGGCGAACCGGAATACTATATGAACGTTATAAATGTGATACTGGGTGTCACGATGCTCCTGACATCAGGCTTTTATTTGAAATACAACCACCACAAACAAAATAAAAGGAGGAAATGACAAAATGATGAAAAAAAGAAGAATTGCTCTTGTAATCGCGTGTGTGATGCTGGCAAATGCAATGTTGGCAGGGTGCGGAAAAAGCGGGAATGAAGCTTCAGATGAGAATACAAATACACAGACAGCAGTGGAACAGAACAGCGCAAAAGCAGCATTTGTCGGCGGATGGCCATATTCCACGATGCCGACAGGACATTTTAATATGTTCAGCGCCAATGCGATTGAATTGAAGTTCTACAGGGAACTGCATCAGCTTCCTCTTGCCACATATGTTGCATCGGAAGACGCGTATGAACCGATGCTGGCAGAAAGCTGGGAAATTTCGGAGGACGGGACAGAGTTTCGGGTAAAGCTTAGGGAGGATGTCTCATGGAGAACAGAAGAATCATTTACCTCAAAAGATGTATGGACAACATTTATGATATACCGTCTGGTAGGAAATCCGGTATGGAATTATGTCAGCGATATGGAAATCGTTTCGGACAATGAAATCGTATTTTTTGTGAAGAAGCCGACTACATTGATTCTCAGATATGTCCTTAGAAAACCAATGGTGGACTACCTTACATATGGAGAATACGCAGATAAGGTGCAGACGCTTTTGGATGAAGGAAAAACGGAAGATTCAGAGGAATGGACAGAGCTGGCAAACGATTTTAATCTCTATAGACCCGATTGCGTGAATGCCACCGGACCGTATTATCTGGATAAGGCCAATATCAGCGAGTCGAATATCGAATTGCTGAAAAATGAAAAATCCTTTCTTGCGGATACCGTTCAGTTTGATAAAGTCATTGTTTATAACGGTGATGTGGCGGATCTGACACCGCTTGTTATGAATGGGGAAGTTGATTTTCTTACACATCAGTTTCCGGTTTCTACAATGGCGACATTTGAGCAGATGGGTTATGAGACGTTACAGGTACCGGGAGTCGATGGCATGGCCGTATATTTTAATGAAGCGGTAAAACCCCTGGACAGGAAAGAGGTGCGTCAGGCGCTGGCATATGTGATTGACAGGAATCAGGTTGGAGAGCTGGCGCTTCCGGAGGTTTCACGCGGGACAAAATATGTATCCGGGCTGGGAGACAGCCTGACAGAAGAGTGGGTAGATGTTTCGAAACTGATTGACTATTCCGCAGACGAAACAAAGGCAGAAGAATTGCTTCAGAAAGCAGGACTCAGTAAAAACAGCAGCGGACAGTGGATGAGGGAAGACGGAACGGTATTTACACTCAGCCTTCAATGTCCGATGACATGGGCAGACGCATCCACTGCGGCAAGTGAAATAGCTCAGCAGCTCACGGCATTTGGTATTAAGACGACTGTGGAAGGAATTGACGAATCCATGAGGCAGAGTAAGATCAATGAGGGCGATTATCAAATGGCGATGTCCTTCTTTGGCTCAGGACAGCCTCATCCAATGTTCTCTTATGAGACTCCTCTGGTCATGAGCGGCAAAGGACTGAGCTATGAAATGGTACAGGATACAGATAGCTGCGGACAGGTTGATCTAAATGTGCTGCTGACAGAGGCTACCAGCGGATGGGAAGAGGAAAGCCAGCGGGACGCGGTAGAGAAGCTTGTGCTGACTGTAAATGAAACCGTACCGTATCTTCCGGTTTATACAAAATGGTCTAAGTATATTACAAGTAATGGAATGAGAACTGATTGGGGAACGGATGATAGTGTCTATAAAAACAGTGCGGGAGATGACAACTTTGCTGTGATTAAGATTTTGAACGGGGAATTGAAGCCTGCAAAATAGGAGGAAAAAATCCGGTTCTGTGCAGTTCTGGCATGGAACCGGAGGAAGACTATATATGAAATGTAAACATGAATTAAGATGGGTGCAAAAAGGAGAAAAAGGGGAAGAATTTGCGGCATTCAAGCTGGATATGGAGAAGCAGGTTCAAAAAAGATTGGAATCAGCGCTAAAGCACATTCCAACAGATGAACATTCAGAGAAGACGTTAAGGATAAGAATTAAAAATAAAAAAGCCCGGGATTCCGAGTCATACGAAATGAGGATTGCAAAGCACACGGTAGAAATCCAGGCGGACAATTTAAAAGGGGCTTATTTTGGAATTAAGGCTTTGAAGCTTCTTCTTGGATTTGGAGGTCATGTTCTGACTTATGGCACGATCAGGGAGGAACCGGATTTTGCAAACAGGGCTGTTATGCTGGACGTATCCCGCGGGAAAATGCCGGAGATTGAATATTTAAAGCATCTGGTCTGCGTTCTATCAGATCTTGGATATAATATTTTACAGATTTATTGTGAGGATAAACTGTTTCTACCGAAACACCCGAATCTTGGAAAACTGACGGGTGCTTATACGGAAGCGGAGATCCGGGAGTTGGATCGGCACTGTTGCCGTCATTTTATGGAACTCCAGCCATGCATCCAGACGTATTCGCACATGCATGGAGTTCTGCGTACTCCCGGATACGAGATGCTCAGCGAAAATCAGGACTTGTTTTCCCTGGCGGCAGGAAAGGAGGAGGTCTATGAATTTCTGGAGGAAGAACTGGCAGAGGTTCTTCCGTGGTTTTCATCTAAAACAGTAAATATTACGATGGACGAAGCCTATGATCTGGGAACCGGACATTCCAGAGAATCTGTTGAAAAAAAAGGAAAGACGGCGGTATTTGCCGAGCATATCAAACGGGTGATTGAAATTGCCGAAAGGCAGGGCGCAGAAAAGGTCATGATGTGGGGAGATGGCGTGGTCAAGTATCCGGAGCTGCAAGAGCAGCTTCCGGACGATGTAATCCTGATAGGCTGGAATTATAATCCGCAGTCGGAGTATCCGTCTTTGAATGCCTTCCATGAAGGAAGGCATGAATTTTGGGCGGCGGCAGGAGTGAGTACGTGGAATTCTATTTTTCCCAGAGTATACAATATGTACCAGAATATCATTGTATATTCCAGCCAGGCGAAGGAAATGGGGGCCGAGGGCTTTATGCTTACGGACTGGGGCGATTATGGGCACTGTCAGCCTTTGGGGCTGAGTTTGTATGGTTATCTTCTGGGTGGGTGTCAGGCATTTCATGCGGAAAGGATAGATGCAAAATTATTTGAAAAAAAGATGTGGCCGGCGATTTTTCAGGACAAACGGCTGCGCAGGGCATTCCGTTTGCTGATGGATTCGAATTTGTCTCCTGGTTTACAGACCGGATTTAAAACGATGACAATCTATTATTTCTTTGATGATATGATGGATGGGCTTTCCATGCATGGGAACAGCCGCTATCCGTATATTCCGGAGGAGTCATTTCATACATTGGCGGAACAGGGAGAAAAAGCCTGCCAACTTCTGGATGAACTACTGGATGAAAAAATCTGGGAAAGTACAAAGTATATAGACCAAAGCTGGAAGGAGCTTTTTGGAGAAAAATTCTTGTATGAATTGAAGCTTTCGGCATGGATGACCTGGTTTACAGGAAAAAAAGGGATGCTCGCATATGAAATCAAAAAAAATCTCCGGAAAAAAGAAGTCCGGCCGGAAATCATTCTGAGGCAAATATGGGATATCCGTTGTTTATATGCAAAATGGCTGGAAATCAGAGACTTTTTCCAAGAGGTGTGGCTTCTGCGCTCGAAAAGAAGTGGAATTGAATCCAGCCTTTCTCTCTTTGACGGGGCAGGGATGCAGCTTAAAAAGACTGCAGAGTGGCTTGCGCTGCAGCGGGAAGCGGTTTTGGAAGGAAAAACTGCGGACGGGGAGCTGGAAACCTATCTGGCAGGGAAAGACTATGGTATTTTGTGGACCGGAGATTTTAAAAATATGTGGGATCGGGCTTACCCGTGGCAGTAATCCGGAATGATGGAACATAAGAAAATGCAGGAAGGGAGCATAATAAGGCAGATGCGGGATTTGAATACAGGCAGAGAGAGATATGAGGTATTTCCGCCAATAAAGGAAATTTGTTATGGGAAAGGGCGGTTTTCGCTGCTTTCTATTCGGACGGTAGCATGCGCAATACCGATTGAGAGCGCAAAGCTGGGTAAATATCCATTCGTAAAAGCGGAGGATGGATATGTATTTTATACCAATGATTTGAATTTAAAAGAGGAAGTGATGGAGGAGCAGGGATACAGGCTGTCTGTGAGTGAAAAGGGAATATACCTTTGTGCGGGGGATGAGAGTGGGCTTCGCTATGGGTTGGATACTCTGGAGCAGATTTTGAAACAGGCGGGAGACGAGGTGGAATGCCTGACAATTTATGATTATCCGATACTCAAGCAGCGCGGACTAATGCTTGATATTTCGAGAGGAAAAGTTTTTACAGGGGAGTATCTGACAAAACTGACGGAACTGCTTTCTGCGCTGAGATATAATGTCCTTCAGCTATATGTGGAACACACCTTTGGTTTTAAGAAGCATCCGGAAATTTGCGAGGGATCTGATCCGATTACGGCGGAGGATATAAGGATACTGCAGGAAAAATGTAAGGAAAAAGGGATACAACTGCAGGCAAATCTGCAGTCGCTGGGACATTGCAGAAGGCTTTTAACAAGAAAAGCATATAGGGGGCTTGCGGAAAGCGATATGTATTGGTCATTGAATTTGGCATCGGAAGAAGTGACAGAGCTGCTCGATGATCTTTATGGGGAATATCTGCCTTTGTTTGAGAATGAATATTTCAATGCAGGATTGGATGAGCCTTATGATATTGGGGCAGGTAAAAATAAAGGCAGCGGAAAAACAGAGGAAGAATTATATTTGGAATATGTGTTGAAAATTCATGCGCTGGCTGCAAAATACGGAAAAAGGATAATGATATTTGGGGATGTATTTTGCAGAAATCCGGAACTTTTTTCAAAACTGCCCAAGGACATCATCTGTCTGGACTGGATTTATGACCCGAAGGAAAGGTATGGGACTCCGGAGATTCTGTATAACAGCGGTGTGTTGTATTGGGTATGCCCGGGAACCGGAAACTGGAACACACTGTTTCCACGTTTGGATGGGGCGATTACGAATGTTGTCAATTTGGTACGGGAAGGATGCGAACACAGGGCACAGGGAATGCTTTTGACAGATTGGAATGATCATGGCGCCTATACGCAGCCTGCCCCGGGATATTATATTTATGTATATGGCGCGGCAGCGGCCTGGCACGGGAAAGATCCGGGCAGTGAATATGTAGACCGGCATTCAGACCGGTATATTGGGATCAAAGGGTATGCGCGGATGGTGCGAAAGCTTGCGGAAATATATCAGATTCCGCCATTGTGGTCCAAAAACCGGAGCGAGTGTGTAATGGCCCTTTTTGATGAACCTATTTTTGGAAAAGGAATCAGAGGAAGAATACCGCCAAAAGGGCTGCGGGCTTATGATGTGAATTTGCCTGACGGTGTAAAAAGCGTGTTGGAAAAGCATTCTCAGCACCCGCTCAGACCGTATTTCCAGATTTCAGAAGACGTTTGCGGAAGTATTGAAAAGGTGGTTGCAGATGCAGAAGCGATTTGTGATACGATGAAGGAAGGGATGATAAAGGGGCAGATGCGCTATATTCTGGATGCGTTTTCCCTGATGCTGGATAAGATGGAAGTCAGCCGTACCATTCTTTCTGCTTTTGAGAAAAAAGCGATTGACAAAGAGGTTCTGCTTGATATGGAAGACAGTGTTAGGCGTTTGATCCGGCGGTTTGTAAGGCTAGAAATGTCCTATATAAAACAATGGCAGGAGATTGCGAGAGTATCGGAAATTGAGATTTCTATGGTACACTTTGCGCATGTCATTGAGCGTTTAGACTATCTGATGGATTGGCTCTCTGCCCAGAGGGAAAAGATTGCGCAATCCAGAGAACCCGATTACCAGTTTGTGACATATGAGACGGCAGGTTATGAGACGTTGCCTACATATTAAGACGGTTTCTCTCACCATAAAGACAGCGTGGGTTCGAAGCCTGCAATTCCCAAGAGGCTACTGCTTTTACATTTGAAAAATTGTGAAGCGGCAGCCTTTTTAATTTAGAAACGTTTTCGTGAAATAATATCTTCAAAATTTTAAATCCTTTTCCACGCATATCAGGTTATATTAAATAAGAGCGCCTGATTTGCCTCAATCCGGATACCGCGAAAAGTTGAAATCCAACACGGCATTTCCCCGGTATACCCAATAAAACCAGCAGAAAGGAGTGTGATGCCCTTTGGAGGACCGGGAGATGATCCGGCGGATCCAAAACGGACAGAAGCAATACCTGAACGTGATCGCCGAAAAATACTACAACGACATCTACTATTTCTGCTGCTACCAGACCGGCAGCCGTGAGGATGCCTATGACCTGGCCCAGGAAACCTTTCTCCGTTTCATCCGGTACGTAGACCGCTACCAATATCGGAATCTGAAAGGTTATCTCCTGACTATTGCCATGAACCTCTGCCGGAATTACGTCTGTGATACCGGCAAAATCCCCGTTCAGCCAGAACTTTACACACACGAAGCTGGGGACAGCGGAGAAGAGGAAAACGCCGCTTCCGACGGCAGAGAGTTTGAAAACCGGGAGAATAGCCTGCTCCTGGCGGCAGCGCTGCAAAAGCTACCGGAGATCCAGAGGGAAGCCGTGCTCCTTCACCATTTTTACGGCTATAAGAACCGGGAGATTTCCCGCATGACAGGCGCTTCCTACAGTGCGGTCAAGTCACGGGTCAGGCAGGGAATTGAAAAACTGCAGCAGCTTTTAAACAGGGAGGATTTCTATGGATGATAAGATGAAAACGGAAAAATGGAAGCTTTCACCGGACAGATCAAGGGATGGCAGTATGACGCAGGAGCAGTCCGGACCGTCATGGAAGGAATCAAAAATGGACAGGATACGGCATGAAGCATGGCGCTTGCCGCTGGACGAATCGAAAAAAGAAAACAGCCTTGCCGCAATCCGCCAGGCAGCGGAGGCAAAGCAGCTCAGCCGTTACCCCTCTTTCGCCACCAATCTGTGGAATCAGTTCCGCTTCCAGTCCTGGAAGAGCCGTGCGGCCCAGGGGGTAGTGCTTTTGTCGGCCATGCTTCTGTCGGTCTGGCTGAACCAGAAGCAGATCGCGGATACCGATTCCATCACCGTCTGCTCGGTATTTCTCGTATTTGCCGGAAATATCTGCCTGAGCGGTGTTGCCCGTCTGTTTTCCCGGCACATGGCGGAGCTGGAGCAGACGCTGTACCTGAACCTGAAACAAATGGTCTGCATCCGGATGCTGGAAGCCGGGATTCTGGATCTGGTGATCCTGTATATTCTGACCGGACTGACAGGCCGGTTCAACAGTGCAGGGACAGGGGCGTATCTTTTGTACATGCTGGTTCCGTTCCTCTGGTCGGATGTCCTCTATCTGCACATGCTGACTGCCTTTCGGAACGGACTGGCCGGTTATCGGCAGATCTCTGCCGGAATCCTGTGCGGCCTTCTCGCGCTGTTTCCGGTGATGTTGGAGGATGCATATGAGGCGGCGGCCCTGCCCTGGTGGCGCGCATTCGGGCTGGCAGGCGCATTGCTGCTGGGAGCGGAAATCTATGGGATTCTGGGAAAAATCGAAGGAGGAGACAGCTTATGCCTGAATTAGTGATCGACAGAGTAACAAAACGATTTAAACATAAAATCGCGGTGGACACCGTTTCCCTGCGCCTGCGCAACGGAGTCTACGGATTCCTGGGGGCAAATGGAGCCGGGAAGACCACACTCCTGCGGATGCTCTGCGGCGTGTTAAAGCCCACCTCGGGGGAGATCCGCTGCAACGGAACGGAAATCCGCATGCTGGACGGGGAATACCGTTTCCTTCTGGGATATCTGCCCCAGGATTTCGGATATTATCCAGATTTTACCGCAAAGCGATATCTGGAATATCTGGCCGCCTGCAAAGCGGTCCCCAAAGATCTTGCAAAAGAAAAAGTACAGGAAATGCTCCGGCTTGTGGGGCTGGAGGGAGAACAGAAGCAGAAGATCAAAACCTTTTCCGGCGGCATGATCCGTAGGCTGGGAATTGCCCAGGCACTTTTGAATGACCCGGAGATCCTCATACTGGACGAACCTACCTCCGGGCTGGATCCTAAGGAGAGGATCCGTTTCCGCAATATCATCAGCGCCCTTTCCAAGGGAAGGATCGTGATCCTGTCCACCCATATCGTATCCGACGTGGAATTTATCTCGGACCAGATCCTGCTCATGAAGCAGGGCCGCATCGTGGAGCAGGGAACCTGCCGGGAGGTGACCGGCAACGTCCGGGGGAAGGTGTGGGAGTACATGGCGGGGCCGGAGGAGGCGGACCGGATGAACGACACGTTTGCGGTCAGCAATCTGAAAAATGAAGGCGACATGGTGTATCTCCGGATAGTTTCCGACACCTGCCCATGTGAGGGCGCCGCGCCGGCAGAACCGGGGCTGGAGGATGTCTATCTGTATTATTTTGGGACGGACGAAATATGCAGGAACGCGGACAGGAGTATTTTTCTGCGAGATATGCATCAATGAGATCATGATGCTGTATGGATATTTGTCAGGCAAAGGAGAATGAAACATGTGGAAAATATTTCAGGAAGAGTTTTATAAGATCGCGTCCAAAAAGATTGTCTGGATCGGACTGTTCTGCCTGCTGGGTTTCGTAAGATACCGGCTGGCAATGGTTGTGGATGAGTACACCATGACGACCGGCCGGGAAACAATCTGCGGAAAAGAAGCGATCGCAAAGGATCGGGAGCTGACCGCGCAGTATGCGGGGCCTCTGACAGAGGAAAAAGTTCAGACTATTTATGAAAAATACGGATTTTTCTATATTAACAGTGAAACAGGGGAACAGAATGGAAACTACTGTAGTCGTTTCATCACGGAGCGGATGACTAACAGCAGGCAGTTGGAAGAACCGGCTCTGGATGATATCCAGTTCTATCAGGGCAGTGACTGGGAAAACAATGCGGCGTATCTGTTGGAAGACGGCCTTCGATTCGATTATGTATATGGATGGGACGATCTGGCAGAAACGTACGGTATCATGGTGATCTTTTGTCTTTCCGCTTTATTTATGATCGGATTATCGTCGGTATTTTCTGAAGAATATTCTTTGAAAACGGCGGACATCCTTCTGACTACCCGGCGGGGGAAGGGCGGCGGAATCTGGATGAAAGCGGCTGCGGCCTTTGGATTTACACTGTCTATTTATTTTGCGGTCACAGTATATGTGTGGGCAATTTATCTGAACGTATTCGGAACCCAGGGGCTGGATGCGTCTTCCGTCATGATCGGGTGGGGCAATCGTTGGGGATACTGCCCGGATACGGTGGCTGGCTTTCTCCTGTACCAGTTCTGGCTGGGGCTTGCCGGGATGATTCTTCTGACCGCTGTAGTTCTGGCGGTTTCCGCCCTCTGTAAAAATGCATTTCTGGCGGTGGTGCTGTCCCTGACGCTGTACCTCATCCCAGTGGTATGGCTGAAGCTGATCGGCCCTATGCGGATCTTTGGGCATACGGTGACAAAAGCGGTCTCACATTTTATGGCTTCCATGCCGGTTTATCTGACTATGACCTGGGACTTCGGGTTCCCGGCAGAACAGGTCATGATGCATCTGGCGATCGCGCTGGCGGTGGGAGTGGCTGGTGTGTGGCTGGGGTATTGGCGGTATCGGGGGTATCAGGGGTGAGGGGAGTGCCTGATATATTCACAAAAAACAACAAGGGGGGAATGAAGCCGGTGTACTGGACGAAAACCAGGAACCGAAGCTGTCCTATGATACATTGAAAAGGCTGGAAAGGCAGCTTGGGATCCAAAAAATTAAATGAAGCGCTTACTATATATTAAGCAAAAAGAAAGCCTGCGGAACATTCACACAACGTTCCACAGGCTTTCGCCATGCTCCCTGAGCCACCTCTGCGCCTTCTTATAATCCGGCAGCACAGATGCCACGACGGCATAAAAAGCGGGAGAGTGGTTCATCTCCTTCCTGTGTGCCAGTTCATGCACCACGATATAATCCAGCACATCCTCCGGCGCGAAGATCAGCCGCCAGTTAAAATTCAGATTCCCCTTGCTGCTGCAGCTTCCCCACCGGGTCTTCTGCTCCCGGATAGAAATGCGCCCGTATGTCACCCGCATGATCGAAGCATAGTAAGCAGCCTTCCGTGTAAAAATATCCCGGGCCGTTTCCACATAGCGGCGGCGCTCACTTTCCGGCAGCGGCGGCGGAGCCGGTGCTGCCTGCGCGGCGGCTTTTGTCAGATACTTCAGGATCCACTCCTGCTTTTCAATCAGAAAACGTTCGACCGCGGCCCTCGATGTGCGCCTCGGGGCACGTACCTTGACCTGTCCGCCGGAAGTGATCTGGACAGCCAGAGTCCTTCTGGAGCTGTAGATGAGTTCATATCCGTCCGGGTATTGTGTGCCGGAACGCTCCGCAAGCTGCGGAAGCCTGTCCGCCAGAGGACGGGGAAAAGGCTGTATTGCCATAAAATGATCCCTCCTGCTTGATTTTATATCTAAATTTGATTTTGTTTCCATTCTACCATAGAAATATATATTTTGTATCTGTTATTCTTTGATTTTTTACGCAAAGTAGTATAAAATGTAGATAAGGGCGGGCAGTTTGCTTTAGAAAAATATATTCCAACTATACAGCTGGGATGTATTCAGGAGAGAAGGGATTAGATGGCAGAAGTCAGAAAGCACATCGTTTTCCACGGCCGTGTACAGGGCGTGGGCTTCCGGTATACGGCAAAGTATCTGGCATTGTCCCTGCATTTGACCGGATGGGTGAGAAATGAATGGGACGGTACGGTGACGCTGGAGATCCAGGGAAGGGAGCCCCTGATCCAGAAGCTCCTTGTAGGACTGAACAGCAGTCAGTTCATACGGATTGAATGGATGGACACAGAGGAGATTCCGCTGGAGCAGGAAAGCAGTTTCAAGGTTCGGTGATTTTGAAATCGACAGGAGGAAGATAAGAATATGATGGAGGTAATGGAAGATATAACAGTAGATGAAAAGAGAGACATGTTACTGGAAATGTTGGCGGACCTTTACACAATCAAGGCGGCAAACAAAGAGGAAAATGCAGTATGAGACCACAAAATCAAGGTTACAGAGAAACGGCTTGAAGTTTTAGGTGTTACAGATTTAGCGGACATTAAGCCATAGTTCAAAAAGCGGAGTCTTGCCGCTTTGCGATAATCATACAAAAGGAACCAAGGACAATAACCCGGAATGGAGAAAGGATGAGTCATATTGAAATTAGGTTTTATTGGAACTGGAAACATGGCCGGAGCGATCATCGGCGGGATCATCAAGACCGGACTGATCCCTCCGGAGGAGATCATCGGATCTGATATATCGGCGCCTGGCCGGGAACACATGCAGAATATTTATGGGATCTATGTCACACCGGACAACCGCAAGGTGGCGGAACGGGCGGAGGTCATATTCCTGTGTGTAAAGCCGCAGTACTATTCGACCGTCATTGCGGAGATCAAGCATGTGATCTCCAACAGGCAGCTCGTGATCAGCATTGCTCCGGGCAAGACGCTCGGGTGGCTGGAGGAGCATTTCGGAAAACCGGTCAAGCTTGTGCGCACCATGCCGAATACCCCGGCCATGGTCAGCCAGGGAATGACCGCTGTCTGCCCCAATGACTGTGTAAGTAAGGAAGAACTGGAATACGTGGTCAGCATCCTCAAGACGATCGGGGAGACGGAGGTCATCCCGGAAAATCTGATCGACGCGGTGGTGGCGGTCAGCGGAAGCTCCCCGGCCTATGTATTTATCATGATTGAAGCTATGGCGGATGCGGCAGTGGCGGAAGGGATGCCCCGTGCCCAGGCATATAAGTTCGCGGCCCAGGCGGTCTATGGAAGCGCAAAAATGGTTCTGGAAACAGGACGGCATCCGGGCGAATTGAAGGATATGGTCTGCTCACCGGCAGGGACAACCATAGAAGCGGTGCGCGTCCTGGAGAAAAAAGGCTTCCGCAGTGCGCTGATCGAGTCCATGAAGGCATGCGCGGAGGTGTCGCGCAACTTGTAAATGTGGGTAATGATTCAGAACAGGCAGCAACGGGCCTTTGATCTGACGTCCTGAACAGCCGCGAATGAGTTTACAAGAGTGCTCAAATATGAAAGGGGGAAGCGGAATGAACATACAGGGACTGCAGAAACTTACGCTTTTGGATTATCCAGAAAAAGTGGCATGCACGATATTTACCGCAGGCTGTAATTTCCGCTGCCCGTTTTGCCATAACGCGTCTCTGGTGACTCATATTGACCTGGAAAGGAATATCCCGGTCGAGCAGGTCATGAATTTCCTGAAAAAACGCTGGCGGGTGCTGGACGGCATCTGCATTTCAGGAGGAGAGCCGCTGCTGCAGCCGGAGCTGGAGGATTTTATCCGCGGGGTCAAGGAGATCGGCTACAGTGTGAAGCTGGATACCAACGGCAGCAATGCCCGGCTTTTGAAGCATCTGGCAGAGGAAAAGCTTTTGGACTATGTGGCCATGGATATAAAAAATGCTCCTGGGAAATATGGGATCACCATCGGGATTCCAGACTACAATATGGAAGAAATCTTCCGGAGCGTGGATTTTCTGATGTCAGGAACGGTTCCCTATGAATTTCGCACCACGGTCGTGAGGGAATTCCACAAGCGGGAGGACTTTTCCGATATCGGAAGGTGGATCAAGGGGGCGCAGCGATATTATCTGCAGAGCTTCCGGATATCCGGCGACCTGATCCGTCCGGGACTGCGGGCTTATACGAAGGAGATTCTTGTCCAAGCGCTGGAGGTGGTCCAGCGCAATGTACCCAATGCAGAGCTGCGGGGGGTGGAATGAATTGCGAAAGTTCATACACCATATGTCCTGGCCAGAGGTGCGCTGAGGCATTTTAACTACATGTTATACCCTGTGCGATCACCACACTGACTGGTCGAGAGGATGCGCGTAAAGTTGGCATTTCATTTGAAACAGGAACCCAGATTCCTACATTTTCTGGGAATTTTTTAGAAAGGATTGACAACGAATCCGATTTTGACATGCTATGCGGCTTTTAATACCAAAAGGCTGCTGAAAAGCATTGAATAATGGGAGTTTCGTAGAAATCCGCAGCTATATCTGCAAATATATGGAATAAATGGAAAAAATCAGAAAATTTACGTTTTCTGTGCGAGATCATTGAGAATTAAAGAAAGTTCTGCTGCGGATACTGACTATACATAAAATATATCAAAATAGAAAAACAACAATATCTGGTTGCTTTCGCTAAAAACAGCACAAGATATTGTTGTTTTTTTATTTGACAGGAGGATTATATAGTGTTAGAATAATTACTGTTCACACTTGTACCGCACATATTGTGACAGGGGTACAGGGGGATACAATAACGGTTGGAATATGCAGGATGCCTGGCAGAGATGCCGGGCAGTCATTGTCTATTTTGTATGTTTTGAAGCTGTATTCGCAAGAATGTATGGGATTGATTTTTCGTACCGGGACGGTTTCAGACCGTGAGTCATCATTTTTTACATTTCCTGCATACCGTTTAAGACAGAAAGGGGAGCGCGCATATGTATCAGGTTACGAAGAGAGACGGTAAGGTTGCGCCGTTTGATCTGTCCAAGATCAGCGAGGCAATCCGCAAGGCATTTGAGGCGAAAGAGAAGGAGTATAATCAGGACATTATCGATCTGCTGGCATTGAAGGTGACGGCGGACTTTGAACCAAAGATCAAGAAGGGACTTGTATCTGTGGAGGATATCCAGGACAGCGTGGAATCCATGCTCATCCGGGCAGGTTACGCAGATGTGGCTAAGGGATACATTTTATATAGAAAGCAGAGGGAGAAGATCCGGAATCTGAATTCTACCCTGCTGGATTACAAGGATATTGTAGACAGCTATGTGAAGGTGACGGACTGGCGCGTGAAGGAGAATTCCACAGTGACCTATTCCGTGGGCGGACTGATCCTGAGCAATTCCGGCGCGATCACGGCTAATTACTGGCTGTCAGAGATCTATGACGAAGAGATCGCCAAGGCGCATAAGAATGCAGACATCCACCTTCACGACCTGTCCATGCTGACCGGGTACTGCGCGGGCTGGTCTTTGAAGCAGCTGATCAAGGAAGGGCTGGGCGGCATCGTGGGAAGGATCACGGCGGCTCCGGCAAAGCATCTGAGTGTGCTCTGCAACCAGATGGTCAATTTCCTGGGGATCATGCAGAACGAATGGGCCGGCGCCCAGGCATTTTCTTCATTTGACACGTATCTGGCGCCGTTTGTAAAGGCAGATCATCTGACCTATCCGGAAGTGAAGAAGTGTATCGAATCCTTCGTTTTCGGCGTGAATATTCCATCCAGATGGGGAACCCAGTCGCCGTTCTCCAATATCACGCTGGACTGGACCGTACCGAATGACCTGGCCAACCTTCCGGCGATCGTAGGCGGAGTGGAGCAGGACTTCACTTATGGAGACTGTAAAGAAGAGATGGATATGGTCAACAAGGCATTTATCGAGACCATGATTGAGGGCGACGCGGAGGGCAGAGGCTTCCAGTATCCCATTCCGACCTACTCCATTACCAGTGATTTTGACTGGTCTGAGACAGAGAATAACCGTCTGCTCTTTGAGATGACTGCAAAATATGGTACGCCCTATTTTTCAAATTATATCAACAGCGATATGGAACCCAGTGACGTGCGGAGCATGTGCTGCCGCCTGCGCCTGGATCTGCGGGAGCTGCGCAAGAAGTCCGGCGGCTTCTTCGGAAGCGGAGAGAGCACCGGCTCTGTCGGCGTTGTGACGATCAATATGCCGCGTATCGCGTATTTATCAGAGAATGAAGAGGAATTTTATACCAGGCTGGACCGGCTGATGGACATTTCAGCCCGCTCCCTCCACATCAAGAGGGAAGTCATTTCCAAGCTGCTGGATGAAGGACTCTATCCATATACAAAGCGGTATCTGGGCTCCTTTGACAATCATTTTTCCACCATCGGCCTGGTGGGAATGAATGAAGCCGGCCTGAATGCAAAATGGCTCAAAAAGGATCTCACGCATCCGGAGACCCAGCAGTTTACGAAGGATGTGCTGAACCATATGCGGGAACGCCTGTCGGATTATCAGGAGATGTACGGAGACCTGTACAATCTGGAAGCAACCCCGGCGGAGTCTACCACGTATCGTCTGGCCAAGCATGACGTGGAGCAGTTCCCGGATATCATCACAGCAGCGGAGGAGTGCGGCACGCCGTATTATACGAATAGCTCTCATCTTCCGGTGAGCTATACGGAGGATGTGTTTGAGGCGCTGGACATTCAGGACGAACTGCAGACCTTGTATACATCAGGAACCGTATTCCATACCTTCCTGGGAGAAAAGCTGCCGAATTGGAAGGCGGCGGCAGCTCTGGTGAGAAAGATCGCGGAGAATTACAAGCTTCCATATTATACGATGTCTCCGACTTATTCCATCTGCAAGAACCACGGCTACATCAGCGGCGAGCAGTATACCTGCCCGTGCTGCGGGGAAGAGACCGAGGTCTACAGCCGGATCACCGGATATTACCGTCCGGTCAAGAACTGGAATGACGGCAAGACTCAGGAGTTCAAGGAGCGGAAGGTATATGACGTGTTCGATTCCGGCTCACGAATGAAGCCCAAGGCGGCAGTGAGGACGGAAACAGAGCCCGCAGCGTTTTCCGGAGAAGGGGGAGAGGACGGGACAAAAATGATCCTGTTCACGACAAAGACCTGCCCGAACTGCAGGATCGCCACAAAATCACTGGAAAAGGCGCACATTTCCTATGAGCTGGTAGACGCGGAGGAGAATGAAGAGCTGGTGAAGAAGTACGGCGTGATGCAGGCGCCGACGCTTGTGGTCGTAGACGAGGACGGCGTGAAAAAGATGGCAAATGCGTCGAATATAAAAGCATATGCTGAGAATAATAAAGAATGAGATTTTGGAATTGTCATGAAAGAGCATCGGCATCTTCTATGTGAAGAAGTATCCAACCGCACGGTCGGAGGAATTTTATGACAGTTTGAAAAAAATGAATGCGCAGGGAGCCGAAAGGATTCCTGCGTATTCAATATAAATACCATGTATGCAGAAAGACTGCCAGCGGCAGGCTTTCTCTATATGGAAAGGCAGCAGGAACAATCCGTATTGAAGTGACTGCAAATGGTAAGGACAGGGCTGCGGCCGTCAAAGAATGAAAGCAGAGAGGTGAAAGAAATGATGTACGATATTGGAATCATAGGCGGAGGAACCGCCGGAATGACAGCAGCAATTTATGGACAGCGCGCCGGAAAGCGGACGGTTATCATAGAGGCGATGAATTACGGCGGGCAGATCACATCTTCTCCCAATGTGGAGAATTATCCAGGGATTGCCAGTGTCAGCGGGGCGGAATTTTCCATGAACCTGCTGGATCAGGCCATGAAGCTGGGGGCAGAGACAGAGCTGGAGCAGGTGACAGGGATCCGGGAGGAGGACGGCATCAAGGTGATCGAGACGGAAGGGAAGGAATATCCCTGCCGCACAGTGATCATTGCTACAGGAGTGACCCACCGGCATCTGGGGCTGGAAAAGGAAGAAAAGCTTGTGGGAGCCGGGGTGTCCTACTGCGCCACCTGTGACGGGGCATTTTTTAAGGGCAGAGATGTGGCTGTGATCGGCGGGGGCAATACGGCTCTGCAGGATGCGGAATTTCTTTCCAATTACTGCAATAAAGTCTATCTGGTACACCGCCGGGACGAGTTCCGCGGGGAAGCCGGACTGGTTGAGCCTCTGAAAAGAAAAGAGAATGTAGAATTTGTTCTGAGTGCGACCGTAAAAGAGCTGGTCGGAGAAAATGTAGTGGAAGGGCTGGTATTAAATAATAAAAAGACGGGAGAAGATTTTCAAATCTCCGTGTCTGGTGTATTCGTGGCGATCGGACAGGTTCCGGAGAATCAGGCATTTGCAGGGCTGGTCAGGCTGGATGAGTCCGGTTTTGTAGAGGCGTCGGAGGATTGCGTGACATCCTGTGAGGGCATATTCGCAGCGGGGGACTGCCGTACAAAGGAAGTGCGCCAGCTTACGACCGCGGCGGCGGACGGAGCCGTGGCGGCGCTGGCGGCATGCAGGTATATTGGCAGATTTCCTCGGCTGTTAGTATAATATAGAGTATATGAGAAGGAGGACAGATCATGAAGCGCGAAGAGTATATTTCGGATGAAGCGGTGGTAAAACGCGCAAATGAAGCAGTAAGAATTGAGCTTGAAAAAAAAAGGGCGATGGATATTCCTATTATTGTATACGATAGTAAAACGCAGATTATATATAAAGAATATAGTGACGGATCCAGAATAGAAGTGGGCAAAAGGATGAGGAAGGAGCGTTATAGCGAGCGTGTCAGAGAAAAAACCTGAGGTGATCGTTTTTGCGGGACCAAAAGGTGCATAGATTTATAGACAACTTTGCCTAAAGATTTGATACCAACACGCCGCTAATCATTACACGGCGTTGTTGGACTTTATCAGTTCAAGGTTATGTTGGTTGTTTTCGATAAACTCAACAATACGCTTGTGTTGGTCGGCAAAGTTAAATTGAATTGTAATCTCGTTGTTGTCGTGGACGTATATAGTATCAATCAATTCTACCAGAAGCCCACGGTCAAGGCTTTTTACATTCTCATGTTTCAAGAATGTTGTCAGATAAGGGTTGTCGCTTCCTACGCCCTTTTCTGATAGCTGAATTTCCGTTTGCAGGTTGGCGATTATGCCCTTTACCTGCTCTGCCTGCTGTTCAAACTTGGCTTTCATTCTAACGTATTCAGCACGGGTTATGTCCCCGCATTTCCAGTCCATATAAAGGTTATCTGTAACGCAGGTAAGTTTTTCAAGCTCCTTGCTGCGGTCTTTCAAAAGCTGCTGTAACCGCTTGGATTGTGTGCAGACGGTAGAAGTATTGTTGATTTCCTTTACTACCTCTGCCATATCCCCCACAAGGGAGATTTGCGCCTGTACCGCTTTCAATACTGCTTCGTGCAAGACTTCTTCCTTTATGACGTGCCGGGTGCATTTGTCCTTTGACTTAAAGACGTATGTACTGCAAGCGTAATAAACATAGGTCTTGTTGGGCTTGCGGTTCGTCCGTCTTGTCATGGAGCGTTGGCAGTCCGCACATCTTAGCAAGCCGGAAAAAAGATAAAGCTGTTTTTTGCCCGGTGCTGTGCGGGTGTCCCGTTCCTGTAACCGCTGCGCTTTGTCGAATGTTTCCCGGTCAATGATTGCTTCGTGGGTGTTCTCCACAATGAACCATTCTTCTTTCGGCGGTGCAATCTTCTCATGCACTTTGTAGCTGATTACCCGCTGCTTTCCCTGTACCATGTTCCCGATATACATTTCGTTTTTAGGATAGTGCAGACGGTGGTTATTCCCCACATACCGTCATTCCTGCTTATTCTCGGTGTCTGCAAGTTCAAGCCCTTGCTGTGCTTGTATGCGGTGGGTGTGGGTACTCCCATTTCGGTCAGCTTTTTTGTAATGCCGTTCTTGCTCATGCCCTCGTCAACGAACCAGTGAAAAATATTCCTCACTACCTCGGCGGCTTCTTCATCAATCACAAATGCGTTTTTGTCCTCCGGGTCTTTCATGTACCCATAAGGGGCAAATGCGCCGATAAATTCGCCTTTCCTGCGCTTGGTGTTGAACGTCCGGCGTATGTCGTTGGAAGTCCTTGCAGCGTAGCGGTCATTCATCAGCCCGGTTATGGGAACTTCCATTCCCTGTACTGCGTCCGGGTTCTTGAATGTGTCAAGTGACGGGTCGCCAATGCTGATAAAGCGTACCCCGTATAAGGGGAATACCTTTTCCAGAAAATAGCCTTGGTCGGAATAGTTACGGAAAGCCCTTGATAATGTCTTGCAGATGATACAGTTGACAGTCCCGGCTTCCACGTCATGTATCAGCCGTTGAAATTCGGGGCGTTCATAGTCTGTCCCGGTCAGCCCGTCATCAGCGTAAACATCAACAATGATATACTCGCCCTCGAAAAATTCCTCGATATACTCCGTGATGATTTTCCTCTGGTTGGTTACGCTCAAACTCTCGTCGTTCCCGTCGTCTTTGGATAGTCTTATGTAGACAGCAATCCGCCATACGGTACGGCTTATAGTGGGTTGGTTCTGTGATTTCCTAATGCGTGGCATTGTTCCTCCAATCCCCCTATATTCACACGTCTATTATACCATAGAACGGAGATTATTTCAGCATTTTTCAACATATTTTTTAACCTTTTTTCAGACCGCCGAAAAAGCTGATTAGGTGTGAATTGAGGTCGTTTCCGGCAGGCGCAAAGCATAGACGCACGACTGTTTCCCCGCAACGGAAGCAGTACGGGTTTTTTATCTGTTCAAGGTACGCTTTCATGCGTTCCGTGGCAGAAAGCCCCGTATCAATGGAAACATGGTTTATGTCCGTCAGTTGTGCGGGGTCGGCTTCATCTGCCCCCTGCCTGCTCATAAAGTCCAGTTGTTTACTGTTTATCATTGGCAGCCCTCCTTTCAAAATATCTTCGGATTGCTGTACTTGGTTTTTCTGAATGGGCGAAACGGACGGCTTGGCAGCTCCACGGGACTTGCACCCCTCTCATTCCTATGAGTAGCCGTGTCATACGGGTGTATCATTATGCCAATGTGCGGGTCATGGCGGCGGCAGTTTCCACATTGCCGCTGCGGTTCGCTGATACTGTATCGCTCGCCCCTTGCCGGGGGTCTTGGCGTATCAGCCCGCAGGCTCGCCGCACATTGAACGTGCCCGTTTGCCCTATGCTGCGCCGTGCGCTTTCTTTGTCAAGGTTCTTGCGGCTTGTCAGCCCGCAAAGGCACACCATGTTGATGTACTTTTGCGGAATGGCAAGAAGCGGCGGGCGGTCAGCCCGCCCGTGCTTTCCTGTTTCCAGTGGGAAAGGGTATCTGTCGTTATGCCACCTTAAAGGTCGGGATTTTCGCTATCAGCTTGGTTTCCAGTCGGCGGCGTAATTCCTCGTCAATGTAGACAACGGGCTTTCCCTGCTCGTCATACATGGTTCTGGTTGACAGTGCGGAAATGAAGCCTGCAAAATGTTCCAGTACCAGATTGATAGCGTCCACGTTGCCGGAAACAGCCGACACAATGACGGGGTAAGGCAGCAAGCCGCCCGGCGTTTTTCTCCTGCTCTTATTCATCAGCATAGCCCTCCATAATTTTTTTCAGTTTCCGCAGGGCGTTTTTCCTGCGGTGTGATACCGTCCTGCGGATAAGGTTCAAATGCGCCGCTATCTCCGGGTCGCTCATTTCCAGAAAATAGGAAAGCAGGATAATTTCAAGTCTGTCCTGTGGCAAGGCTTTCAGTGCTTCTCCTAAAACTTCATCAGCAACGGCAACCTCAAATCCCATAATCTCAAAAAGGTATGTATCTTGAAAATACTTGTCCCATACGGAAATCTTCTCTAAGGTAGTTGGCGGCAGTTCGCAGAACAGGACTTCATGCCCCTGTCTGTAATTGAGCCGTCTGTGGTAATCGTTTCTTTCGTTCTTTAAGATTTGTTTGCAGAAGTGTTCAAAGGTCTGTTTCTGGTGTTCCTGCTGTGAATGGGGCTTCATGCTTCCACCTCCCTTTTGCCCTTGCCAGAGCCGGGAAATTTTACCCCTCTATTACTTACTACGCACGGAAAGGCAAAACAGGCAATGTTTTTGAAAAAAATTGAAAAAATTTTCAAAAGACATAAAAATGCCCGGCTGTGGTCTGTATTCAGTCGGGTGTGCATTGGGTTCTTTTTTTCGTGGGTGGGTTGCGGATTTTCCCGCCGTGGCGTTTGTGATTATGGGCGGGAAAATTCTTTCTGTGGATTGTCCCTTTCCAGTAAAAAATGTTACAGGCTCAATATCACGTTTCTATCAGTTTTGTATCGTAAGCGATGAATAATCTAACGTTTTTACAAGTCCCGAAATCTGTGCGATAATCTCTTTAACTGGAGAAGCATCTC
>QXWX01000397.1 GCA_009911175.1 Lachnospiraceae bacterium
CCAACAATGGCTGCACAGGCACTGCTCTCTTCATCTTCCATCTCCTCCTCTGCTGAGCTTGCCAGACAGATTCTTGGAGGCAGGCCTCTTCACTCTTCAAGGAAGGTTTCCTTCCTTGTCAAGGCTGCTTCTACTCCCCCTGTCAAGCAAGGAGCTAACAGGCAGCTCTGGTTTGCATCCAAGCAGAGCCTCTCCTATCTGGATGGAAGCCTCCCAGGCGACTACGGATTCGACCCGCTAGGCCTGTCGGACCCGGAGGGCACTGGAGGTTTCATCGAGCCCAAATGGCTGGCCTATGGAGAGGTGATCAACGGGCGATTCGCTATGCTCGGCGTGGTTGGAGCCATCGCGCCAGAGATCCTAGGCAAAGCAGGGCTAATCCCAGCTGAGACTGCCCTGCCCTGGTTCAAAACAGGGGTGATCCCCCCTGCCGGGACCTACAACTACTGGGCCGACAACTACACCCTCTTCGTGCTGGAGTTGGCGCTCATGGGCTTCGCGGAGCACCGGCGGTTCCAGGACTGGGCGAAGCCGGGCTCCATGGGGAAGCAGTACTTCCTGGGGCTGGAGAAGGGGCTCGGAGGGTCGGGCGACCCGGCCTACCCCGGAGGCCCCTTCTTCAACCC
>QXWX01000398.1 GCA_009911175.1 Lachnospiraceae bacterium
CCATCACAAAAAGTCCCAACTAAAAACCTTGCAGGTTGGAGGGAAATGGCCTCAGTCGCTACACAAGCCTCCGTCACCATTCTCCGGCCGTCCTCGTCGAAAACCAAGTTCCTAACCGGCTCCTCCGGGAAGTTGAACCGGGAAGTGTCGGTTAGGCAGGCGGTTACATCCTACAGCTCCTTCAAGGTTGAGGCCAAGAAAGGGGAATGGCTCCCCGGTCTTCCCTCCCCTGCCTATCTTGACGGCAGCCTTGCAGGAGACAATGGATTCGACCCGTTGGGACTAGCCGAGGACCCGGAGAACCTGAAATGGTTCGTCCAGGCGGAGCTCGTGAACGGGCGGTGGGCCATGCTAGGCGTCGCCGGCATGCTGCTGCCGGAGGTCCTGACATCAATCGGACTCATCAACGTTCCGAAGTGGTACGATGCAGGAAAGGCGGAGTACTTCGCCTCATCATCGACATTGTTCGTGATCGAGTTCATCCTCTTCCACTACGTCGAGATCAGGAGGTGGCAAGACATCAAGAACCCTGGCAGTGTGAACCAGGACCCCATCTTCAAGAGCTACAGCTTACCTCCAAATGAAGTTGGCTACCCAGGGGGCATTTTCAACCCCCTCAACTT
>QXWX01000399.1 GCA_009911175.1 Lachnospiraceae bacterium
CCCCCTATGCCATCACTATCTTTTCCGTCTGCTTTTGGGGTCGGCTGCGGGAGGGACCCGTTTGAGTCCAACAGAGGGATCAATGGAAAAGCCGTCCATCAGCCTTTTAAATTCCTCTGTAGTAATGCTTCTGGCTTCCTGTGCTGTCCTTGGCCACTGGAAGCATCCGTCTGCCAGCCGGATATACAGAAGGATGAATCTGTCCCCGGCCCAGAGGAGTCCCTTGATCCGGTCGCGTCTGGTGCCGCGGAACAAGAATAAGGTGTCTTTTTCTAATGGGTCGAGGCCGTACTTTAACCTCACCATGGCTGCCAGTCCGTCAATCCCTTTACGCAGATCGGATCTGCCTGTCGCCAGGATGAGCTTTGAGAAGGTAAAACCGTTTTCAGTCAGCATATTTTAGCACCCTCAATACCATGGAAAGTTGTTTTTCATCTACACCGTCATTGAAATCTATGGAGAAGCCTCCACACCGGATGCTGATGGAAGGGCAAGTGCCACAGGCCCGGATCGTTTCCCCGCGCCGTTGTCCTGCCATTTCCGCAGGGGAATCTTGTGTAGAGGGAAGTTCAACAAAACACACTTCATTATTAGAGGGGATAGATGATG
>QXWX01000400.1 GCA_009911175.1 Lachnospiraceae bacterium
TGGGCCTCTGTGTCCTGCCTTTCAGAAAATTCGTGCTTTGATCCACATAAAGCGGGAGGTTTTCTGAATTTGGCACCAGAAAATCTCCTGACAACAATTGAATAAGAGGAGGTTTTCTATGAAACAAAAGAGAACGAGTAAGAAGAAAGTAAGCAGTACAAATGTGGCTGTTGCTTCTGCAGAACAGCTGAAAAGTGTTATTACAGTAGCCGATGCGGAAAAGGAGAACCGTGAGCATAAGGACAGTGTGTTTGTTGACCTGTTCTACGAGGATGAGACCGCAGAAGAAAATCTTCTGAGTCTCTACAATGCACTGCACGATACGAATTACCAGAATGTAAAAAATATCCATAAGATTCGAGTCGAGAATGTCCTTTATAAAAGCTTTAAGAATGATATTTCTTTTGAGGTGGATCAGAAGGTGATCGTATTCGGCGAACATCAATCAACTGTCAATAAAAACATGCCTCTCCGGTGTCTCATGTATGCGGGCAGGGCTTATGAACAGCTGGTTGATACTGAAGACAGGTATCGGACTGCATTGGTGAAGATCCCTGCTCCGGAATTTTATACGTTTTACAATGGGAAAGCAGAGTTTCCTCT
>QXWX01000401.1 GCA_009911175.1 Lachnospiraceae bacterium
GATAACCCCACAAATGTTCAACTCCCTGGTATGTACAACAAGGAAGAGAACCCCCGTGTGCCAATCATTGTCACGGGTAATGACTTTTCAACACTTTATGCTCCCCTCATTCGTGATGGACGTATGGAGAAATTTTACTGGGCTCCAACTAGAGAGGACCGAATTGGTGTCTGTGTTGGTATCTTCAGAACTGATGGTCTCTCAAAAGAAGATGTTACCAAGCTTGTCGATACTTTCCCTGGCCAATCCATTGATTTCTTTGGAGCATTGAGGGCTAGAGTGTACGACGATGAAGTGAGAAAGTGGATTGGAGGTGTCGGGGTCGAGGGCATAGGGAAGAAGCTTGTGAACTCGAGGGACGGGCCAGTAACATTTGAACAACCCAAGATTACACTTGACAAGCTCTTGGAGTACGGAAACATGTTGGTTCAAGAACAAGACAATGTCAAGAGAGTCCAGTTAGCCGATACCTATTTGGCGTCTGCTGCACTTGGAGATGCTAACAAAGATTCCATTAGCCGAGGAGAGTTCTACGGGAAAGCGGCTCAACAGGTGCAGGTCCCGGTCCCCGAAGGATGCACTGACCCTGGTGCGGCG
>QXWX01000402.1 GCA_009911175.1 Lachnospiraceae bacterium
CCGTCGCCCACGCATTCGCTCTGTTTGTGGCTGTTTCCATCGCCGCCAACATCTCCGGTGGCCACGTCAACCCCGCCGTCACCTTCGGTTTGGCTCTCGGCGGCCAGATCACCCTCCTCACCGGAATTTTCTACTGGATTGCTCAGCTTTTGGGTGCCGTTGTTGCTTCATTTTTGCTCTCTGTTGTCACAGGTGGTTTGGCTATTCCAATCCACGCCGTCGGCGCCGGAGTGGGAGCCATCCAAGGAGTTGTGTTGGAAATCATCATCACCTTCGGCCTGGTGTACACCGTGTACGCCACCGCCGTCGACCCCAAGAAGGGCCCATTGGGCACCATCGCTCCCATCGCCATCGGATTCATCGTGGGTGCCAACATCTTGGCCGCCGGCCCATTCTCCGGCGGGTCAATGAACCCCGCCCGCTCCTTCGGACCCGCTGTTGCCAGCGGTGACTTCTCCGGCCACTGGATCTACTGGGTGGGCCCACTCGTCGGCGGTGGTTTGGCCGGCCTTGTCTACAGCAACGTCTACATCGGCCACCACGAGCATGCACCAGTCGCCAGCGACTACGCTTGAAAAGTTTGAGATTAATTTCC
>QXWX01000403.1 GCA_009911175.1 Lachnospiraceae bacterium
ATCTGGAACAAGGTTTCCGGCGGGACGGATTCCTCCACCGTCCCAATCTGGTAAATGCTTTCCTCCGGGCAGGTCTTGTTGTTCGTGAGCAAATCCCCCACGCTGCGGTTGCGCTCCGTGTGCCGTGTCTTTTCATTCCTTGCGTTCTGGGCTTCCACGTAATCCGAATAATGCTCCGTGTAATAAGCCCGCTCTATCTGCTCAAAGCTGAAATCCGGCTGGGAGGAATCCTCCCGGCTCCCGGCGGTGGTATAGCCCCGGTAGCAGTCCCAGTACACGTTTTTCTTTGCCCGCTCCGAATCAATATGACCGCTGTTTTCCACGTCAAAGCGGCGGTCATTGTGGCGTGGGTTGTATGTGCCGTTTTTGCCGGAGCGCCCGTTGTGCCGTGTCAGTTTCAATCCAAAATCCCCCTTTCCTTTTTACCGATTTCCGGGCTGGCGGGAGGGCTGCGAAGCTGCCGAACCTGCGGGGCTTGCGTCAGGTAATACCCAGTACGAGTTGACGCAGGCATCAACTCTAGCTGGGCAAGGCGTTTCACCCTTGACCCGATAAGGACTGCCGCCCTTAACCCGCCAATGGGCGTTGCCC